>DCLA01000083.1:0-68349 GCA_002320815.1 Myxococcales bacterium UBA1660 | reverse complement strand
ATACCCGATCCCATCCCGAACTCGGAAGTCAAGCCCTTCAGAGCCGATGGTACTGCAGGGGAAATCCTGTGGGAGAGTAGGTCGCCGCCGGAGCTATGAAGCCCTGGAATCGCAAGATTCCAGGGCTTCTCTTTTTCCGTCGATGGGTTCCTCGAGCGGCTTCTCCCGGGCCCGCGGCAGCTCCACGTCCAGGCGAAGATCGGCCTGACCTTCGCGTCCGTGGGCCGCCTCTCGGTTCGGAGGCGCCGAATTCGGGCCTGGCGTTCGGGCGGGTCGGGCTCCAGAAGGGCTCCGTGGCGAGCCAGCTCAACTTCAATCACCTGCACTACTTCCACGTGGTCGCGCGCGAGGGATCCCTTCGGGCCGCCGCCGACCGGCTGCACGTGACCCAGCCCACGATCAGTGAGCAGGTGCGTACGCTCGAGTCGGTCCTGGGCACCGAGCTCTTCGACCGGCGCGGCGGGCGGCTCCAGCTCAACGAGTCCGGGCGCGCGCTGCTTCGGGAGACCGAGACCATGTTCGCGGCCGGAGAGCGCATCGAGCAGCGCTTTCTCGGGGCACCGGGGACCGAGCCGCGCGAGCTCCTGCGGGTCGCCGTGTCCAGCTCGGTCAGCCGGTCCTTCTCCGCGGGCTACCTGATGCCGCTGCTCGACGACGAGGACGTCACCGTTCGGCTCCACGTGGGGGAGCACGACCGGGTGATCCACAGCCTGGCCTCGTGGGAGGTGGACTTGGCCCTCACCAGCGAGCCGCTTCCGCCCCAAGCCGAGCCGGGGATCCACTGCGAGCGGCTGGCCACGCGGCCGATCCTCGCGGTGGTCGGACCCAACGCGGATTTCGCGGAAGGGTCTCTGGAGGAAGCCCTGGCGGTCACGCCCGTCTACGCTTACCTGGCGGGGTCGCAGCGGAGGATGGAGCTCGACACCTGGATGGTGGGTCGGGGTCTCTCGCCGCGGGTCTACGCCGAGACGAACGATTTGCCCCTGATGATCGAGGCGACTTCCCGCGGGAACTGCCTCGCGTTCCTCCCGGAGCCATCCGTCGAAGGACCTCTCGAGCGGGGGGAGGTCCGGCGCCTGGCCGAGGTGGGCATCTCCGCGGAAGCCTACGTGCTCTACCATTCCCAGGAGACCCCCGCGCGGGTGAGCGGCGCCGTCCGACGGCTGCGGAGCTGAGCGCTCGGTCGACCCCGATGCCGCGGCGAAGCGGATCCCTGCGCCGGAGTCGCTTGCCCACGCACGGGTGACCGGCCCGCCGGAGTTCGAGCCGGATCGCCCCCGAGCAGGTCGTCGGCGCTCCTGCGGGATTCGATGGTAGGCTCTCCGGGATGACGCAGCTGGTCGGCGGGCGCTATGAGATCGTCCGGAAGATCGCCGAAGGGGGCATGGGTGCGGTCTTCGAGGCCAAGCACCACATGACGAAGAAGACCGTCGCGCTGAAGGTCCTCTTCCCCCACATCGGCAAGAACGAGGCCTCGAAGCAGCGCTTCTTCCGGGAGGTGAGCGCCGCCGCCGAGATCGCCCACCCCGGCATCGTCGACTGCTTCGACAGCGGGGTGGACCCCAACGACGGCTCGCTCTTCGTCGCCATGGAGATGCTCCAGGGCGACACGATGACGGACTGGCTGGCCCGGGGTGGCCATAGCCGAGACGACATCCTCGACTTCATGGACCGGGTGCTGGACCCGATGGCTGCCGCGCACGCGCGGGGGATCGTCCACCGGGACCTGAAGCCGGACAACGTCTTCCTGGCGCGCCAGCCCGATGGCTCGGTCGCGGTGAAGATCCTCGACTTCGGCATCGCTCGCGATCTGGACACCAGCAAGGACAACGTCACCCACACCGGGATCGCCATGGGGACTCCCCACTACATGGCGCCCGAGCAGGCGATGAGCGCCCGGGGCGTCCTCGCGACCGCGGACGTCTGGGCCTTGGGCGTGATGCTCTACGAGGCTCTCTGTGGGCATCCGCCCTTCGATGGGGAGACGGCCAGCGCGATCGTCGTGCACGCCTGCACCCAGCCCCATCCGCCGATCGGATCCCAGGTCATGGACCTGGACCCGCGGATCGCTCAGCTCGTCGACCGGTGTCTCGCCAAGGAGCCC
This sequence comes from Myxococcales bacterium UBA1660, assembly GCA_002320815.1. Classification (GTDB taxonomy): domain Bacteria; phylum Myxococcota_A; class Polyangia; order Polyangiales; family Houyiibacteriaceae; genus UBA1660. Next base: position 66,245 of record DCLA01000083.1, on the reverse strand, counting down.
AGCCACCGTCCGGCGGACGCGGCGGAGCTCCAGCGTCTGCTCCGAGAGGCGCGCGGAGGTCGCACCGCGCAGGATGGCGCGCTGGCGCTCTCCACCCCGGGTTCGCGGGGGCAGGGGCAGATGGGCGCCGGGAACCAGGGCTTCGGCACGAACCCTACCTACGATACGGGCGGCGGCTTCGGTGGGCCGACACCCGTGACGGCCGCTCCTTCCTTCGGGGGGCCGACTCCGACCCCGACCCCCGCGCCCTCCTACGGTGGGGCGGCGCCGACGCCGGCGCCGGGGCCGGGGTATGCGACCTCGGGTGGCGGCTACGGAACCGCGCCCGGCCACGCCCCGGCGGGCTACGGGGCGCCGGGTTCGGCCCCGGGAATGGGACCCCAGGCTGCCCCGCCCGCCGGCGGGAGCAAGACCGGGCTCTTCATCGGTCTGGGCGTGCTCGCCGTCGTCCTGATCGGCGGCGGTGTCGCCGCCGCGGTGCTCCTCGCTGGCAGCGACGAGGCGCCGCCAGTAGCGGCCGCGCCCCAGCCCGCGGCGCCGACCGGCGGCGTGGGCACGGTCACCATCAGCACCGACATCCAAGGGGGCGCGGAGCTCATCGTGGATGGTCAGTCCCAGGGGCTCGTGGTCGGTGGACAGCAGGTCCGCATCTCCTCGGGGCCGCGTACCCTCGAGCTGAAGCTCGATGGGACCATCGTGGCGAGCGCGACCGTGCAGGTGATGCCCAACGCGGTGACCGACGCGCCCTTGATGCGTGGGGGCAACGGGGCCGAGGCGGTGGTCACGGGCCAGCTCGCCGCTGGCGATCGAACCCTGCAGAGCGGCGAGTTCGCCGATCACTTCACCTACCAATGGCAGTCGGGGACCGTGCACATCGAGGCGCTCTCGAGCGACTTCGACAGCTACCTGGTCGTGAAGTCTCCCAGCGGTCAGCAACACGACAACGACGACATGGCCGGGAGCGGCAGCTCCACCAACGCCGGGTTGGATCTGGCGATCACCGAACCCGGGACCTGGACCGTGATCGTGACGAGCTTCCAGTCCGGAGAGACCGGGAACTATCAGCTCATCGTCCGCGGGCCCTGAGCGCGTTCAACGCGCAAAGACGTTCGCTGGCTCGCGAAAGCTCTTCATCTCGATCACGTTGCCGCTCGGGTCCCGGACGAAGAACGTGCCCTGTTCGCCGACCTGACCCTCGAAGCGGATCCGGGGTCGGATGACGAAGGACACGCCCGCGATCTCGAGGCGCTCGGCGAGGGCTTCCCACTCGTTCCACTCCAGGATGGCGCCGAAGTGCCGGACCGGGACCAGGTCGCCATCCACCGAATTCGAGCCGATCCCTCCCTGATCGGGAGGCGAGCGATGGGCGCTGATCTGGTGTCCGAAGAACTCGAAGTCCACCCAATCGTCGGCGCTCCGCCCCTCCCGGCAGCCGAGGACCCCCACGTAGAAAGCGCGAGTCGTGTCGAGGTCCACGACCGGGAAGGCCAGATGGAAGAGCGGTTGAGCCACCTCTCGAAAGTACACCCAGTGTCATCGGGAGTCACCCGAGGCCGTAAAGATGGTTCGGGAATTGTGGTTCGGTGGTACTCAGGCGCCCATGTGGCGAGGAATTCCCCTGATCGCGGCCTGCATTGCGGCCTGCGGTGGCCCCCAGGACGGCGGATCCGCCCCCGCGACGTCGATCTTCGACTTCCCCGATGCGGACGCGCTCCAGGCGGAGCTGGCGGAGAGCGCGCCCCCGCGGGCCCTGTTCCCGGCGGCGCCCGAGGGCGCGGCCTGGGAAGTCTCGGACGACTTGCCGGCTGCTCCGGCGCTGGCGGGACACGAGCTCACGACTCCGGCGGGTCTCTTGGTCAACTCGGTCGCCGGTCGCCTGCCGGGGGTCGTCGCGTCGGCTGGTGCCGGCTGCCACGCCCGCGAGCTCGCCCGCTACGTCGCGGCGACCGGGCAGCGGCCGCCGATGGGCCGGGAGCGCTTCGTCGCCGCTCGCTGCGGGGCCGTGTCCACCCGCATCACGACGCTGATCCACGAAACGAGCGATCCGGAGTCGGTCTCCGACGCCGACGTCTGGGCGGCCCACGAGGGACCGGCTCGGCGCTGGGTCGAAGGGGCGCTGGTCGGCGTGGGCGATGCGTTGATCGGTCTGCACTTCGCGCGAGCGGGCGGCCGGGGCGCGCTCGCTCTGGTCGTGGAGCAGCCCGAGCTGGTGCTCCGGGAGGTCCGACCCGAGCCGGACGGAAGCGGGGCCGTCGTGATCCGCGGTCGGCTCCTCGTCGAGGATGCCCGGCACGTGGAGGCTCTGATCAACGTCGGGGACCACGGCGTGCGCGAGTGCGAAGCCGCCCGGAACGTCGCGCTGCCCGAGGTCGCCTTCCGGTGCGCGATGGATCCCGCCGACGAGGTCGCGGGCATCGACGTCGGCCTGCTCCGGGAGGGACGATTCCTCGCCCAAGGGGTCGCCACCCTGCTGGCGCGCCGCGGCGCGGACGCCGCTCGTCGCCACCGGCCGACTGCCGTGGGGCCGACGGCTCGCGCCACGAACCCCGGCGAGCTCCAGCGGCTCGTCTTGGCGCGGGTGGCGGAGCTTCGACGCGAGTTCGGACTGGGTCCGCTGGTGCACGCCGAGGCCGAGACCCGGGCGCTCGAGCCCGCGGCGCGACACTACTTCTGGAGCGGCGCGTCGGACGAGCTCCGAGACCAGATCGCGCTCACCATGCTCGCGGGCTGGGAGGTCCCGGGAGCCATCCGCGACGCCCGGCTGACGGCGTCGGCGATGGGCACGACCGATGTCGCCGAGTGGCTGGGCATCGCGATGGACCGCCCCTCGATGCGGGCGGTCTTCATGGACCCCGAAGCGCGCTACCTCGCGATCGCGTCGGTGGTGGAGGCCGGTGGGATCGGGGCCATCGTGACGAGCTACGAAGACGCGCCGCCGGCCGGCGCGCCGGCCACGGCCGCGACGGCGACCGCCCTGTTGGACCGGATCACGGAGGTCCGGGTCGCCCGGGGGCTCGAGCCTCCCACCGAGGTGCGTGACCCGAGCGCGCTCGTGCGCGAGCTCGAGCGGGTGCGCGAGGGCAAGGACCCCGGTCGGGCGCTCGAGGCCGCCATGGCCCGGGCGGCTCGGGAATGGAACCACGCCGTGGGCGGGCTGACGCTCCGAACCGGCGGCCGACTGGACACGCTGCAGGTCCCGGAGGAGCTGCTCCAACCGGGGCCGCTCTACGTGCAGGCCGCCGCCATCTTCCATCAGGCGCCGGGGGCGCCCTGGGGGCAATACCTCGTGTTCATGCTCCACGCGCGCTGACCGGCGCGGGCGCTGACCGGCGAGGGCGGCCCGTTCAGGCGGCCACGAAGTTGTCGTTCAGATCCGCGGTGATGCGCCGCCCTGCAGTGGGCCGGGGTTCGACCGTCGGCGGCACGTAGCCGTCGTCGAGGATCGGCGCCGCGAGGCAAGCGACGCTGCCGCCGGCGAGGTGGAACTCGTCCAGCTGCAGCAGCTCCGGCTGGTAGCCCCAGAGGGCGAGGCGCTCGGCGACCCACTCGCACCCCTCGGCGAGGAGCACGTGGCGGCCGACCTGCAGCAGGTTGAGCCCGAAACGCATGGCGAAGCGGCGGGGCACCTGGACCACGGCGGTCACCTCGGGGAGGTCGTGGAGGCGGACGAGGTCGGGGTGGGCCAGGGCGCCCTCGGCGACCAGGAGCTCTCCGCCGGTCAGGTAGGCCAGGGCGGTGTCCAGGTGGTAGAAAGCCGGGTCCACGAGCTGGAGACCGAGCGTGGGCCGACCGGTGAACCGCTCGAGCTCGCCGGCCGCGCGGCGGTCCGAACGGAAGCCGTGACCGAGGAGGGTCCGCAGGCCGGTCCAGAGGACGTCGCCGCCCTCGAGGTGATGTTGGGCGTGGTGGAGCCGGAAGCCGTGGGCCTCGAGCACCCGCGCGCGCGGCCGGACCTCCGGGAGGCGCTGCTGGTGATGGGGCCGGCCCATCAGCGCGCGATACGTCTTGCCCGCGCGACGGAGCACGGCGACGTCGTTGACGAAGACGCTCTCGGGACACCCCGGGAGGAAGGGGACCGAGAGGGGCCGGGCGCCCAGGGCCGTCAGCCGGTGGGCGAGTCGCGCGTGCTGCTCCTGCGCGGCCCGCCGGGTGCTCGCCGCTTCCGCTGCGGGCGCGTAGAAGACGTCCTCGTCGCTCTCGGGCTGGGCGAGGACGTGAGTGAAGGGGGGACCGGGAACGGCGCGGCGGGTCATCGGAGCCGGCTGATGCAAGCCCCGTGCTAGCTCTGCGTAGCGAGGTTTCTCGGGAAATCCGGTCGCTCTCGAGCCCGAACCCACCCGCCAGTGGTCAGGATCGTTCCGTGATCACCGTAACGAGGCGTGGCATCCCGACACGATCCCGTCACCCACCGCTGTCCCCCTGAAACGACGAAGCGCGGCCCGAGGGCCGCGCTTCGTCGTTCTTGGGGCGTCCGGGCTCAGCCGGGGGAGGTCACCTTGGGCTCGCGGTCCCAGATGCGGTGCTTCTTGGCCACCGCGACGAAGTCGTCGATCCCGCCGTCGACCGAGACGGTGCCCTCGTCGGCGTCCATCGACCGGCCGACCGCGTCGAAGAGCGGCTTGGCGCCCGGGACGTGGCCGATGACCTTGCAGTGGCGCCAGGCGTCGTTGAGGAAGTCCTTGGCGTCGGCTTCCTCGGCCAGCTTCTTCGCGCCGTCGCCGGTCACGGCGATGATCACCGCGTCGAAGACGACCGAGGGGCTGGCGGCGAGGGCCCGGTCGGCCTCGATGGTGCCGCCGGTGCCCTTGGCGCCGCCGATCTTCGGGGCGACGACCGCGATCATCGCGCCCTCGGCCTTGCCCATCTTCTTCACGGCGTCGACGAGGCCCGAGTCGGTCCCTTCGGCGACGAGCACCGCGACCTTGCGTCCCTTCAGGGTCTCCGGGAGCTTCGCCAGGATGCTCAGCGCCGGATCCGGCTCGGGATCCTTCGGCTTCACCGCCGGGGTGATGTCGTCGGCCTGGCCTTCCATGCCCAGCGCCGAGGCGACGCCGTCGTGGAGCGCGTCGTCGATGATCTTCAGGTGGCCGAGCATCCGGGTGCGGACGTGGGGCATCTCGCAGTTGCCCAGCTCGAACGCGAAGGCGTTGATGATGTGCCGCTGCTCGGGCTCGGTCTGGCTCTTCCAGAAGAGCCGGGCCTGGGTGTAGTGGTCGGCGAAGCTCTCGGCGCGGATCCGGCGCTTGTCCTCGGTCATCTGCTCCGCGAAGCTCGCGAAGCCCTGGGGATGCGCGGCCTTGGTGCCGCCGGGCAGCGAGTTGGGCTCGTAGGAGATGCGGCCCTTCTTGGGCACGTGCATCTGCATGTGGCCGCCGCGGTGGAAGTTGTGGACCGGGCACTTCGGCTGATTGATCGGGATCTGCGCGAAGTTGGGCGTGCCCAGACGGCTGAGCTGCGTGTCCAGGTAGGAGAAGAGCCGTCCCTGGAGCAGCGGGTCGTTGGTGAAGTCGATGCCGGGCACCATGTGCGAGGGGCAGAAGGCGACCTGCTCGGTCTCGGCGAAGAACTCCTCGACGTTGCGGTCGAGGACCATCTTCCCGATGGGCGTCAGCGGGATCAGGGTCTCCGGGATCAACTTGCCCGCGTCGAGGATGTCGAAGTCGAAGGCATCGGCCTGCTCGTCGTCGAAGGCCTGCACGGCGAGCTCCCACTCGGGGTAGTCGCCGGCCTCGATGGCGTTCCAGAGGTCCTTGCGGTGGAAGTCGGGATCGGCGCCGTTGATCTTGAGCGCCTCGTCCCACATCACCGACTGGGTGCCCAGCTTGGGCCGCCAGTGGAACTTCACGTACGTGCTCTTCCCCTCGGCGTCGATGAGCCGGAAGGTGTGCACGCCGAAGCCCTCCATCATGCGGAAGGAGCGGGGGATCGCGCGGTCGCTCATCGCCCAGAGCGCCATGTGCAGGCTCTCGGGGGTGAGGCCCACGAAGTCCCAGAAGGTGTCGTGGGCCGACTGGGCCTGGGGGAAGCCGCGGTCGCGCTCGGGCTTCACCGAGTGGATCAGGTCGGGGAACTTGATCGCGTCCTGGATGAAGAAGACCGGGATGTTGTTGCCGACGAGGTCGAAGTTCCCGTGCTGCGTATAGAACTTCACCGCGAAGCCCCGAACGTCGCGCGCGAGGTCCGCCGACCCCTTGTTGCCGGCGACGGTGGAGAAGCGGACGAAGACCGGCGTCTTCTCCTCGGGGTCCTGGAGGAAGGCGGCCTTGCTGAGCTTCTTGGCGGCCTCGTAGGGCTGGAAGTAGCCATGGGCGCCGTAGCCCCGCGCGTGGACCGCGCGCTCGGGGATCCGCTCGTGGTCGAAGTGGGTGATCTTCTCGCGGAGGATGAAGTCCTCGAGGAGCACGGGCCCGCGGCTGCCCGCCTTGAGCGAGTTCTGGTTGTCGCTGATGGGGACGCCCTGGTCGGTCGTCAGGGCTTCTTCGAGGCTCGCGGCCTGGTGCTGCGGTTCACCGCCGTTGCCGGTCTCGATCGTCTTGCTCATTGAGGGGTCCTCCGGGTTGGGAGCACGCCTCTAGGGCGACCGACCTTGCAGTCAACGCGGGGCAACTTGGCCGCGCCAAGCCGTCAGGGTGACGCGTTCTGACCGACGTTCTCGAGGTCGTGGGCCAGGCGTAGGCCGGCGAAGATCTGCCGCGTCTCGGGCACGTACCAGTTGCGGAAGGTGGGCCGTGCGATGGCCGGGTCGGTAGCGAAGGAGCCGCCGCGCAGAACCCGGTGCCGCCCATCGAAGTAGGGCTCGGAGTAGCCGCGGTAGGGATGCGGGCGGAACCCCGGGTAGGGCACGAAGGCGCTGGCGGTCCACTCCCACACGTTGCCCAGGAGGTCGGTGGGATGGTCGTCGGCGCGAACGACCGGAGCGGGCCCGGTGGTGCCGAGCCCGACTATCCGCGGGCGAGCCTCGCGCGCGGCGGCCTCGAGCTCGTGCTCGGTGGGCAGGCGCGCGCCGGCGAAGCGGGCGTAGGCGTCGGCCTCGTGGGCGCTGATGCCGCACACCGGCTCGCGCCCGTCCAGGGCGAAGGTGCCGTCGAGGCGCACTCGGGTGTGGGAGTCGCCGGCGGGGCGCCACCCCTTGGGCAGCGTGATCCCCTGGGCCTCGCGCCAGGCCCAGCCGGCCGGAGTCCAGAGCTCCTCGCGGGCATATCCGCCGGCGCGCACGAAGCGCTGCCAGGCCGCCGCGGTCACCGGGTGACCGTCGAGGGCGAAGGGAGCGACGCCGATCGCGTGGGCCGGCCGCTCGTTGTCGTAGGCGCTCGGCGCGTCGGTGCCGACCACGACATTGCCGCCGGTGACCTCGACCCGCGGAGGCGGTCCCTCGTCTTGGAGGAGCGGCGCGGGGGGCAGCTCGGCGGGCGCCTGGGCGTCGCGCACGCAGCCGAGGACGTAGGCCATCGTCTCCCGGTGCTGGTTCTCGTGGTCGGCCAGGAAGCCGGCGAGGTAGTGGGCCGCCATCAGCGGGTGGGCGCCATCGAGGTCGGCGTAGCGCGCGGCGACCGCGCTTCGGACCTCCTCGAGGTACCCGAAGAGCTCGCCGCGATCGTAGCCGACGTTGCGCTCGCTCTTGTCGCGGCCGTCCTGAGCGAAGCGGTCGGCGTAGGGGACCGAGAGGGACCCGTCACCGCCGACGTGCCGGAGTAGCCAGTGGGCCTCGGTGAACGCGATGTGACCCAGGTGCCAGCAGAGGGGCGAGAACTCGGGGTCCGGCCAGGTCGCGAGGATGTCGTCGGGCAGGTCGCCGAAGGCGGCGAGGGTTCGGGCGCGGGCGCCGCGCAGCGCGGCCAGGGGGTCGGAGCTCACGGGGAATCGGATGGCGACGCGGGCGGCATCGTTACGGTGGTGACCACGCCGGGCTCGAGCCGCGTCCAGCCCTCGCTGGGCGAGGTGGGCTCGGAGGCGATCAGCGTCCCCTCGCTGGCGTTGCGGCGATAGAGGGTCGGCGCGGTGCCGTCGAAGGCCTGGGTGACCGCCGCCACCGTGGTCCCATCGGAGACCACGAGGGAGAGGAGCGCGCGGGCCCCGTCTCGCGCCGCGTCGGCGCGCCGGAGGGTCTCCTGGAGCCCGCGGACGAGATCGCCGTGCTCCAACCAGTCGTCGAGGAAGACCCCGAAGAGATGCTCCGAGTCCGAGTTGCCGCCGAGGGCGTGGTACGCGGCGTCGCCGAGCCCCTCTCGGAGCCGCCGAGCCGCGCCCCGCCGGAAGTCGCGGATGAACCCGTTGTGCAGGAAGGTGAGCGGTCCGTGGACGAAGGGCTGGGTGTTGGCCAGGCCGTGGCCGATGCCCGGGGTGGCGCTGCGCACCGCGGCCAGCACGTGCCCGCTGCGGACGTGGCCGGCGAAGTCGCGCACGTTCTGGTCGGCCCACATGGGCAGGATGGTCCGATAGCGCGCGGGCTCCTCGCGGCCCGCCGTGTACCAGGCGACCCCGAAGCCGTCGGCGTTGAGGAGGGCCTCCTCCATCTCCTTCGGCGCGTAGCTCTGGACCTCGAGCGAGTGGGCGGGCTCCACCAGGAGCTCGGCGAGCGAGCGAGGAGCCCCGACGTAGGCGAGCACACGACACATGGGCCAGGGTGTAGCAGGCGCCGGAGCCCGACGCGCCTCGAGGGGCCAGTGTCCCGAGGTCGGGACGTAGACGAGGCGGACCTCGATTCGCTAGGGTGGCCCCCGCAGTGAGGGGTACACACGAGGTGGTCGAGGAAGGTCGGCCGCTCCGCGGTCACGGCACCAGCGCCGATGTGCGCTTCGCGCGCTTCCCCGCGTCGCACACGATCAAGGGGATGTTCTTCTCTCGGCTGATGGCCATCGCGCCGCGGGCCGAGGTGGAGCAGATGGACCTCCGCGCGTTCCCGCGCGGGGGGCGCTACGTCGCGTTCAAGAACTACCCGCAGATCGACTACTCGCGGATCGCGCATCTGGCGGCATCCACCCGCTATCGGCATCAGGAGACCCGCGAGGCGATGCGCCGGCTGGCGCGCGACGACTTCGCCGAGTTCGCCAAGTCCCGGGTCGCCAAGGTCGCTCTGAGCTTCGTGGGCGACTGCGCGGACACGCTGAAGCGGATGCCGGACCTCTACCGGATGACGCTGGAGGGCGGGACCTTCGACGCCCAGGACATCGAGGGCGGTGTCCGGGTGTCCTACCGCGACTTCTACGGGTGGCTGGATTGCTACCCGCTCGGAACCCTCGAGGGCATCGTGATCCACCACGGGCACCGGCCCCGGGTGGAGCTGCATCTCGAGGACGACCTCAACGGCCACCTCGACGTCACCTGGAATCGATAGGCATGACTCGCCCCGAACGGATTCGCGAACGCTTTCCCCTCCTGCAGGATCCGCCCTTCTCGTTGAAGGGGACCCGGACCTTTCTCTTCCTGCTCCCCGCGGACCCCGCCAAGCTGGATGCCCTCCTGGCCCGGACCTTCGGATGGGCCGCGCCGACGGTCGAGGTGTCGCGCTTGGGTTCGCACGTGCTGCTGGCGATCACCGACACCGCCGAGGCGAGCGCGGCGGACCCGAACCTCGGGCACTTCGCCTACCAGGAGGCCACGTTCTTCGTGCCCGTGCAGGGGACCCGCGAGGGGCTGCCTTTCCACGGCCTGCACGTGCCCTTCATCTATCCGTCGGAGGGGCTGGCCGTGGTGGCGGGCCGGGAGCTCTACGGGCTCCCGAAGAAGCCGGCGACCCTGACGGTGCCGAGCGACGGCGACTTCTGGGGCGGCACCACACCGATCGGCGCCCGGTGCCTGGCCGCCGAGAACTTCGACGGCAGCGCCTGGAAAGACGAGCCCCTCTTCTCGATCAGCGCCACGGCTCAGAGCCCGATCGCCGAGCTCGCGGACACCCTGCTGGACGCCGTGGATGGGTTCTTCGGGCCCCTCCCGGCGCACCTCTTCGGTCAGGACCTGGTGCAGCTGAAGCAGGTCGCGGACGTCTCGCCTGGAGGGATCCCACCGAAGGTCCTCTACCGGGCGGTCACCCACGTGCAGGCGCCGGTCGACAACGTCACCAACGTCCGCGTGGGGGACGCGAGCAAGGTCACCGTCCACTTCGAGACCCTGGCCAGCGAGCCGATCCGTGACGTGCTGGGCCTGGCCGAGGACGTGACGCCGGTGCTCGCGGCGAGCTTCGAGATGGACTTCGGCTTCCGCAACGGCGACGTCTGGCTCGAGCGGCCGGAGACGCCCCCGGCGCCGCCGCCCAAGGAGAAGGTCTTGATCCTTGGCGGTGGCCTGGGCGCGCTCTCGACCGCCTACGAGCTTACCGCGACCGAAGAGCGGCGGCAGAAGTACGACGTGCGGATCCTGGCGCAGGGCCACCTATTGGGCGGCAAGGGCGCGAGCTGGCGGAACCGCGCCAAGGGCGACCGCATCGAAGAGCACGGTCTGCACGTGATCTTCGGCTTCTATCACAACTTCCTGCGCATGTTCCGGGGGGTCTACGCCGAGGCGGCGCAGCCGGATCACGTCGACCCCTCGAGTTTTGCCGAGGCCTTCCAGCCGCAGGACGTGGTGGTCTTCCACGACGGCGACGAGGCCTACCCGGTTCGCTTCCCGCGCACGCCCAATGGCTACGGCGCGGGCCCCAAGACGCTGTGGCAGCAAGTCCAGTGGCTCCAGATGCTGGCCCAGTCGGTCCTCGGGGGTGGCTTCGCGGGCCTGGTCGCCAACGCGCTCCTCCCGTGGGGGAACCAGGTGGTCAAGGAGATCGCGGTCTTCGTCGCTACCCTGGCCAAGGGCATCGCCGACGACATCGTCCTCGGCGGCAAGGACTGGGAGGACCTCGACCACCTCGACTTCCGCGATTGGATGGAGAGCCACAAGGTCGTCCCCGGGTTCGACATCGCCAACTCGGCGATCATGCAGGTCCCCTACGACGGCGTCTTCGCCTACGAGGGACCCGACCAGAGCGCGCCCAAGCTCAGCGCGACCATCGCGGCGCGGGGGCTACTGAAGCTGGTGAGCGATTACCAGCGAGCGGTCTTCTTCGAGATGACCACCGGGATGGGAGAAGCGGTCTTCGCGCCCATGTACGAAGTGCTCCGGGCGCGGGGAGTGCGCATCGAGTTCTTCGCCAAGGTGAAGAGCGCCGGGATGACCGGCGGGTCCGTGGACTCGGTCTCGTACGCTCGCCAGGCCACGGTGCTCGCGGGGCCGGAGGCCTACGACCCCATGGAGCGGGTCGGCACCGTACCCTGCTTTCGGCAGCACCCCGACCCGGCCCAGCTCGATCCGGCGTCGCCCGCGTTGGTCGAGGATCCGAACCACGACACCTCCACGGCGCAGGTGGGGCCGGACGTCGTCCTGAACGTCGGGACCGACTTCGACTGGGTGGTCTGCGCGCTCCCGGCCCCCGTCACGGCGCGGGTCTTCACGGCGGCGCCGGCGAGCTCTGCCCTGGCCCGGGTGGGCTCGATCCCCACCGTGGCCACGCTGCACCTGCAGACCTGGTACGACGACCATCGACACACCCTGGGTTGGAACTGGAACGCCTCGGTGCTCGGTGGGTTCCGGCAGCCCCTGAACTCGATGCAGGAGAACACCCGGCTGCTCGGGGTGGAGACCTGGCCCCTGAGCGGACCCCAGACCTTGCTCTACTGCAGCGGTCCCTTCGGCGGTGGTTGGTCGACCGACTCCGAGGACCCGGCGGCGCGGGCAGCGGCACGAGCGGCTGCGCTCGCGGAAGCCAAGACGTTCACCGAGGACGAGCTGCCGCGCGTGCTGCCCGGCGGTGTGGATGGGGGAACCGGCAAACTCGACCTCGACCGGCTCCACGCGCCCTGGACTCCGGCGGATCCCTTCGCCGACCAGTACGTCACCGGGAACATCGACCGGTCCGCGCGCTATGTGCTGGCCTCGCCCGGGGGGCTCGCCGACCGGCCGGAGCCGGAAGGGGAGCCGCACAGCAACCTCCGGCTGGCGGGGGATTGGACGAAGAACGGCATCGACATCCCGTGCATGGAGGGGGCCTGCGTCAGCGGCATCCGCGCGGCGGCGGCCATCATGGGAGTCCCCGCGGACGTGCTCGAGTAGGAGGGCCCGAGGCGCTGCCGTGGGTGCGCGTCCACCTAAGTACTCGGCCCCGTCCCGGTGGGGACGGAGCACGGTACGGAGGCGGTCGGGGACCCCGACGGGCCCTACCGCTAGCGCGCTTCAGCGGAGCTCGGCGCGGTCGAGTCGCTCTTCGCGACCGATGTCCGGCTGGGTGCCGGTCAGGATGCCCTTGGCGATCTCGAAGAGCGTCACGGGGCGCGAGTGCTTCGCCTTCATGTAGTGAGCGGTCTGCGCCTCCACGAGGATCAGCGCGAGGCGCGGGTCGTCGGGGCCGCCGTCCTTGGCGCCGCCCTCGTCCTCGAACCACGCCTTCCAGTCGGGCGCGTAGAGCTCGTGGATGCGCGCGCGGTCCTGGGTGACGGTGGCCCGGCCGCTGACCGAGACCCACTCGCTGGTCTTCCCGTCGTAGTAGGCGACGCTCACCTGCGGGTTCGCCTGGAGCTCCTCGATCTTGTGGGTCTCGATGTTGGTGACGAACCACAGGTCGGCGTCGGACTCCTGCTTCTGGGTCGCCATGGGTCGGGTGACCAACATGCCGTCGGGGCGCCGGGTGGTGAGCATGGCGATCTGCATGCCGTCGATCAGCTCGTAGAGCTCGCTCAGCTTCTTCTCGGTCGGGGTCTGGCTCATCGGTCGCTCCTACGTGGGGGGAAGCGCTCCTCCTGGGGCGACTCCGCGGCCGCGTCACGGGGTGGGGCGACAATGCCTCCTGCCCACGGCGAGAGCGTCGCGCCGCGCCCCGGCGGGGTCCCTCTGCGTCGGTACGGTCGGGAACCGGGCGGCTCAGGCGGTCTCGCCGAGGTGGACCCAGTCGCCCTTGCGGTAGGCGGCGATGCCCAGGAGCATCTTGATCACGAAGCTCAAGGGGAAGGCGACCCAGACGCCGAAGGGACCGAGCCCCAGTGGGAAACCGAGGAGCCAGCTCAGCGGGACCTGGAGCGCGGTGCCCACGATGTTGATGCGCAGGCTGGTCCCGGTGGCGCCCGCGCCCCGGAGCATGCCGATGAGCGCGATGTGGACGCCGACGATGGGCATGCCCGCGCCGAGGATGCGCATCCACTCGATCGAGAGGTTCGCCAGCGGCGTGTCCAAGGGGATGTCGAAGATGGCCACGATGGGCGCGGCGCCGGCCAGGAGCACGATGGCGACGGCGGTCATGATGGCGGTGCACAGGCCCACCGCGGCCTTGACCACCTGGCGGGCCTCGCCGGGATCGTGGGCGCCGAGGGCGTTGCCCACCATGGCACCGGTGGCCTGGGCGACGCTGAGGCCGGGCACGAAGGCGAGGGCCTGGATCCGTAGACCGACGCCGTGGGCGGCGACGGCGGTCCCGTCGAGCCGCCCCAACATGCCCACGATGCTCAGGAAGCCAGCGTTGAGGATCACCATGTCCAGGGCGGCGGGCCAACCGACCCGGAAGAGCTCCTTGGCCAGGGCGCCGTCGACGCTCCGGGGCCGGAGCGGGAGGCCGACGCCGGGGACGGCGCCGCGACGGATGGCCAGGATCAACAGCGTGGCGCCGATGGCCTGGGAGGCGACCGTGCCCAGCGCCGCGCCCTGAACGCCCAGCGCGGGTAGCCCGAGGTTGCCCAGGATGAGGCCGTAATTGAAGACGACGTTCAGCCCATTGGCGAAGAGCGCGACGAGGAAGGGGAGCCGGGTGTTCCCCACCGAGCGGAGGGCCGCCGCGTAGAGGAGGTTCAGGTAGTAGAAGACGGTGAAGGTCAGGAGCGGCCGCAGGTAGTCGAGGCCGAGGCCGACCACCGCCTCGGAGGCGCCCAGGAGCCGCAGGATGTCGTCGGCGAAGAGGTTGCCGACGACGGCGACGCCGAGCGCGACCAGCACCGTCAGCTGGGTCGACTGGTGGAGCAGGTGGTTGACCCGGGCTTCGTCGTCGGCGCCGTGGGCGCGGCTCACGAAGGCCACGGTGCCCACGGTGAGCCCCATCATCGCGACCATCAGGAGGAAGACCACCTGGGTGGAGAAGCCCAGCGCCTCGAGGGCCTGGGGCGCGTTGGGCAGACGCCCGCACATCGCGGTGTCCACCGCGAGGGAGAGCACGTTCAGCACGTTCAGCCCGATGACCGGCCAGGAGAGGCTGAAGAGGCGGCGCGGGATCGAGCGGGAGGGCTCCAAGGAGCGGGGAGCGTTGCGCCGCCGCGGCGGTGAGGCAAGTCAGGTGCGGAAGCGGCGCAGGAGCAGCGCGATCAGCGCGATCTGGAGCAGGGCGGCCCCGGCGAGGACGCCGCCGACGAGGAGCGGGTCGGCGCCGTCCCGGGCGAGCCAGTGGGCCTTGGCCACCAGGTAGGGCGGGAAGACCCCCGGGACCCATTGCCAGGGGCCTTCGAGGAAGTAGCCGGCGAGGATGGTGAGCCCGGCGATGCCCGCGAACTTGGTGAGCGCCAGCCCCTGGACCTTGTCGTGGGCGAAGCCGGCGAAGACCAGGGTCGCCGCGGGCGCGGCCAGCGCGCCCACGAGGGCGATGGACAAACGCCAGGCCGGCGGGGCCGGCGCGAAGCCGATGAGCGGGGGCAGCGCGAGCTCCAGGGCCAGCCCGAGCAGGTAGGGGAGCGCGACCCGATAGAGGAGATAGCCGCGGAAGGGCACCGGGGTGACGCGCATGGCCATGAGGGTGCCGTCCTCCTTCTCGTCGAGGAGTAGGAAGGCGAAGATGACGCCGGGCATGAGCGCCGCCTGCCAGGTGCCGATGAAGGCGACCCAGAGTGGGTAGGTGTCGCGGAAGCGCAGCCCTCCGTCGCTGCCGTCCATCAGCCCATTGGCCGCCAGACCGGCGTCGAGGGCCGGGAGCGCGAAGCGGCAGCCGAGGGCCAGCGCGAGGGTGATCAGCGAGAGAAGGCCGAGCAGCGGGTCCCGAAAGACCAGGCGCACGTCGTTGCGTAGGAGCCGGCCGACGGTGTGCGCGTTCATCCGCCGGCCTCCACCACGTGTCGCCGAAAGCGCCTCAGCGCCCAGGGCACCGCGACCGCGATCACGAAGGCGCTGCCGCCGAGGCCGTAGGCCCACTCCCAGGGCGCGAGGGGGACGAAGGCGCCGCGCACCAGCATGGTGGGTGGGGCGCTGGGGATGGCCAGGAGCCAGGGGGCATCGACCGCGCCGACGAACCAGACCGCGGGGGCCTGGAGCACCAGGGCGACCAGGCTCATCGGGACCAGCACGTCCATGAGGCGCCGATGCGGAACGACGATCACCACGCCCAGGAGGACGTGCAGCACGCCGAGGACCACGACGCCGAGGGCCAAGAGGGCGAGCCGGGGGAGCGGAGCGCTCTCGCCCTGGGCGGCGAGGAGCCCGTAGGTGCCGCCGACGAGGATGGCCGCCTCGATCGAGGCGAGGGTGGTCAGCGTGACGACCTTGGAGCCCAGGTACTCCGCCGGGCGCAGGGGGGAGACGATCAGCGCGGCGAGGGTGCCGTCGGCGCGCTCGAGCACGATCATCGCCATCACGTAGAGCAGCGTGGACCCGCCCACGAAGGCCAGGACGCCCAGGGGCACCGTGCGCGCCAGGCGCTCTGGAGTGGAGAGCCAAGCGAGCATGCCGGAGCCCAGGGCGGCGACCACCACCGAGATGGGCAGGAGCTGGTTGCGCGCCTGGACCCGCGCGTCGAGGCGCATGGCGGCGGCGAGCCTCACGCGGCCGCCGCCCCGAGGGGCTCGCCGGTGACGGTGGCGAAGACGCTCTCCAGGGTCGTCTCCTGGCTGTGGATGGTCTCCACGGGGTGCTCGCGGAGCAGCCGCTGGAACGCGGCGTCATCGGCGAGGCCGTCGAGGGGAAACTCCTCGGTGCGCAGTCCGCCGCTGGCGCGGACCTCGACGCGCACCGTGCGGCGCCCGTGGGCCTTGCGGAGGTCCGCGGGGGCGCCCACTTCGCGCAGCGCGCCGGCGGTGATGAAGGCCACCCGATCGCAGACCTCGTCGGCGGTGACCATGTCGTGGGTGGTCAGGAAGACGGTGGCGCCGTCGTCGCGGACCCGTTGGATCAGGGCGCGGATGGCGCGGGCGGTCACCGGGTCCAGGCCGCTGGTGGGCTCGTCGAGGAAGAGGACCTTGGGCCGGTGGAGGAGGGCGCGCGCCATGTTCAGGCGGTTCTTCATGCCCTTGCTGAAGTCGCTGACCCGCTTGTCCGCGTGGGCCTCGAGGTCCACCCACCGGAGCACCTCGCGGGGGTCCAGACAGGGCCCGCGGTAGAGCGAGGCGAAGTGCTCGAGGTTCTCGCGCGCGGTCAGTCGGGTGTAGTGGTTGGGGAGCTCGAAGCTCACGCCGATGTGCTCGTAGAGCTCGGCGCCCCAGGTGCGCAGCTCGCGGCCCAGCGCGCGCACGCTGCCCGCGTACTCGGGGAGGAGCCCGATGAGCACCTTCTGGGTCGTCGACTTGCCCGAACCGGAGGGCCCGAGGAAGCCGAAGATCTCGCCCTCCTCGATGGCGAAATCGAGACCTCGCAGGGTGGGATCCGTCGCGCCGGCGTAGGTGTAGCGCAGTCCTTCGACCTCGATCATGGGCCCCCCTCGGCTTGGGCGAGCATCGCGTTCAAGCCGGCGATGCCTTCGGCGTACATGCGGTCGACCAGCGCGCGCGCGGGCGCGAGGTCGACGGGCTGGGTGGGCCCGAGGGCTCGCTCCATCATCGCGGCCAGGCCCGCGATGACCTCCTCGGCCGGCGGCGCCGGGGTGTCGAGCACCTCGTCGACGGTGACCCAGCCGACGGAGATCAGGTTCATCACGTGGGCGGCGACGTCGACGTCGACATCGGGGCGGACGACCCCCACGGCCTGGAGCTGCGCCAGGACCTCGCCGCGGCTCTGGTGCCCGGCGCCGAACTTGCGGAAGAAGTTGTCCGGCTGCCTCAGGTAGCGCCCGAAGACGTCGCGGTCGCGCCGCAGGAGCACCGCCATCACCGGCGAGGCCTCGAGACCGCGGAGGGCCACCTCGTAGAGCGCGCCGATGGAGCCCGCGCGCGGGTGGACGGCGAGCGCCTCCCGGGCGGCGGCGAGGTAGTCGCGCATCTCCCGGAGCAGGAGGGCCTCGAAGAGCCCGTCCTTGCTGGGGAACGCCAGGTAGAAGGCGCCCTTGGAGACCCCGGCCGCCCGGGTGAGGTCGCTGACCGTCGTCTTCTCGTAGCCGAGGCGCACGAAGAGGTCGCTGGCGGCACGGAGCAGGCGGTCGGCGCGGGTCACTTTGACTTGATGACCAATTTAGTCGTTTTGGTCAATGTCTGGTCGCGCGTTGGATGGCGGGGTGCACGGCTTCCGGTCGGGGGCGGCGGTCGCGAAGGACGGAGCCAGCTGACCGCGACCGCGCTGGTGGAGCGGTTGGGCGTCGTGGCACTCTCGGGCGGCATGCTTCCGTCGGTGCTCTACGCGGGCGACGAGCGGCGCCCCTCGGTGATCCAATGAGGCGCTGGGTCGGTTCGCTGCTCCTGCTCGGCGCGCTCGCCGGGTGCGCCGATGACGGCGACGGTGGCTCGGGCGATGGCGAGATGGACGACGCCGGGTCCGACATGGCGGTCGACGCGGCCGGCTCCGACGCGGGCTCGGATGGCGGCGTCGATGAGGACGCCGGGGCTCCGACGTCCCACTGCACCACCCACGCCTTCGCCGTGGACGACCGCGCGCGGACGTACACGCTCTGCGTGCCCGACCCGCTGCCCGCAGGGCCGCTCCCGGTGGTGCTCGGGTTCCACGGCGGCGGCGGCAACGCGCGGAGCTGGGCCTCGGTGATGCCCTGGCATCGACTGGGTGCCGAAGAAGGGTTCGTCACGGTCTTCATGCAGGGTTGCCGAGACGCTCTCGACGACTGCTCGACCTTGGAGGGGCGTTTCGTCTGGAACGTGCAGAAGCCCGGCGCCTTCTCGGGCGTGGACGACCACGCCTACACCGACGCCGTCCTCGAGCGGCTGAGCACCGAGCACGGTCTGACCATCGACCCCGCGCGGCGCTTCGCCACCGGGCACTCCAACGGCGCGATGTTCGTCTACAGCCTGCTCTGTGACCGGCCGGGGGTCTTCGCCGGCATCGGGCCGATCTCGGGGACTCCCACCGACGAGAGCTGCGCGAGCCCGGATCCCGACGCGGGGATCTTCCACGTCCACGGCGTCGAAGACGGCAACGTGCCCTGGGGCGGTTGCTGCTCGGAGGCCCAGAAGACCGAGGGCGACCTGGAGTACCTCGCCGAGTGCGCCGCGTTCCCCCAATGCGTGAACGGGCTCAACTGGTGGCCCCCGGTCCGCGATGGGGATCACCCCTATGCGGACCTCGTGGGCCTCGAGGAGATCGGCGCGGCCCGCGGGTGCGCGACGGCGGGGAGCCCCGTGTCGCCCGAGCCCTGTGTCGCCTACGAATGCTCGGGCGCGCCCATCGAGACCTGCCGGGTCCCCGAGGCGGCGCACGCGCTCGTGGGGTTCGACGGACGCTTCGACCTCATCGACTACCTCTGGAGACGCTTCTCGGAGTGAGGCCCCAATTGCGAACGCGCGACCGGAGGACCGGCCGCGCGTTCGGGAGCTCGGGTCGGATCAGAGAGCGCGGACGGCGAAGGAGCCGTCCTTGCCCGCCACGTAGAGGTGGGTGCCGGTGAGCACGCACTCGCTGGCGCTCGGGTAGGGCGAAGCGGGGTTGCCGGTGTCGGGCGTGACGTCGTCCCAGGTCGCGCCGTTGTCGGTGGAGAGGAGCACGAAGCCGTCCTCGCGGATGGAGAACGAGCCGGCCACGGCGAGGGTGTTGCCGTTGCGGCAGACGCCGTGGACCCAGGTCGCGTCACCGTCGAAGAAGTCGTTCATGCTGGTGCCCTGGATGTTCCCGCCGTCGAGGTCGGTGGTGTAGACGAAGCCCACGTCCGCGTCCTGATCGACGCCGCCAATGACCACGCCGGAGGCGTCCACGTCGATGGCCCACATCTCGCCGTGGTACGCGCCGAGGCCGGTGGCCAGGTCGATGGTCTCGAAGGTGAAGCTCGCCGCGTCGGTGTTCTCGATGAAGAGGTGCGGCGGCTCGACGATGCGCGAACCCGCGCCGTAGAAGACGCCGTCGTGGACCTCCATGTCGAGGACCTGCAGGCGGGCGCCACCGTTGAAGGCGTTGAGCGCCATCCATTCGGCGTCGTCGTCCGCGCGCATCTGCATGTCGACGCCGGTGAGGGATTCGGCGATGGCCCGACCGCTCGCGTCGCGGCGGAAGGTGCCGACGGTGAAGGAGGAGTCTACGGTGCCGCCCGCGGAGTAGACCTCGGCGAGCTCCCAGGTGGCCGCGGAGGTGTCGGCGCTCAGCACGCGGAACGAGCCCGCCGTGTCGATGCCGGCGACGTAGAGGAGGTCCCCGCTGCGCGAGATGTCGTCGACGCGCCAGGTGTCGAGGACGTCGCCCGGGTTGGTGGTCGGCGCGGCCCAGGTTGCGCCCTCGTCGCTGCTCACGTAGAGGCCCTGGTCGCCGCCCGTGGTGGTCCCACAGCCGACGTAGAGGGTCCCGTCGACGTCGCGCCAGAGGGTGTCGGTGCGGTTGCCGACACAGGGGTGGTTGGTCAGGGCCCACTCGCCGGTGGTCGTGCCGCCGCCATCTTCTTCGGTGGTCGTGCCGCCGTCGTCCTCGGTGGTGGTGCCGCCGTCCTCGGTGGTGCCGAGATCGCGCTCGGTGGTGCCGAGATCGCGGTCGGTCGTGGTATCGTCGCCGTCGTCGTCCCCGCACGCGACGGACGTGGTGAGCGCGGCCGCCAAGAAGAGGCGTCCGACCCAGTGCTTGATGATTGCGTCGTTCATGCGGCGCAAGCTCGCACGACTGGCACTGGGTGTCTAGTTGTGGTGGGGGTGGATCCCTCGGTCGAGGTACGGAGGGAAGATCAGTCGCCGAGGGCGGCGCGGACCTTCTCGGCCAGGGCCTTGCCCTCGTCGCCGTCGAGGGAGCGAGCGGGCCACTTGATGCCCAGGCCCTGGTCGCGATCGGGCTTGGGGATGATGTGGAAGTGCACGTGGAAGACGGCCTGGTGCGCGCCGGCGCCGTTGTTCTGGAGCACGTTGTACTCCTTCACGCCGGTGACCTCGACCAGCGCGCGGCAGAGGCGCGGCAAGACGCGCCCGATGGCGGCGGCGCTCTCGTCGTCGAGCTCGGCCAGGGTCGCCTTCTCCGCCTTGGGGATGACCAGGGTGTGGCCCTCGCTCAGGGGACCGATGTCGAGGAAGGCGAGCACGAGGTCGTCCTCGTACACCTTGTGACAGGGGATCTCGCCTCGGAGGATCTTGGAGAAGATGGTGTCGGCCATGGCGCCCGGAGGATACCGGGCGCGGGCGCGGACACAATGGTGGGGTTGGGGGTGCGGCGCCGGGGGTGCGGATGCGCGTGGGGTGCGGATGCGCGTGGGTGGCCGCTGCGCAAGTTGGCAAGTGCGTCCCCAAGGCAAGTTGGTTCCGGAGGGACGCACTTGCCAACTTGCGCTTCTTGCACGCCAAAGGGCGCGTCACGGCGCGCGGTTCCTGAGGGACGCACTTGCCAACTTGCGCTTCTTGCATACCAAAGGGCGCGTCACGGCGCGTTAGGGCGTCCGGATGCGCAAGTTGGCAAGTGCGTCCCCAAGGCAAGTTGGTTCCTGACGAAGAGGCGGCCGGCGGGGCCGAGGGGGGCGGAGCGGCGGTGGACGAGGTGGGGGGTGAAGACGTGGCGGCTGCCTTCGATCAAGGGGAGCTCCCGGAGGCGACCGGCGCGGAGGTCGTCGGCGACGAGGTGCTCGGGCATCCAGCCGTAGCCGACGCCCTCGACGAGGGCCTCGCGCTTGGAGTGGAAGTCGCTGAGCCGGAAGCGCTGGGTGCTGCCCATGTCCAGGGGGCCGCGGGGCGGGCGACGTCGTGAAGAGTCGCGGACGGTGAGCTCGACGTGGGCGGTGAGATCGGCGCGGTCGACGCGCGCGAGGGCCTGAAGCGGGTGCTCGGGGCGGGTGACCAGGATCATCTCGATGGGATCGAGGGCCCGCGCCTCGTGGTCGGGGTCGCCGGCGAACTCGAGGGTGAGCATCAGGTCCGCGGGCGCGTTCTCGAAGCGCTCTCGGACGCCGCCGAGGAACTCCACCCGGAGCTGGACGCGGGTGGGCGCGCGGGCCTCGGTGAGGCTCCGGGCGGCGCGGAGCACGGGGCGCAATGGGAAGATGCCATCGACGACGATGCGCAGCTCGGGCTCCCACTCGCCCCGGAGCTGGCGCGCGAGGTCCTCGAGGGAGCGCGCTTCGGCGAGGACTCGGCGTCCGGCGTCGGTCATCAATCGCCCCGCTTCGGTGAGCCGCGCGCGGTGGCCGCTGCGGTCGAAGAGCGGGAGGCCGAGGGACTCCTCGAGCTTCTGCACCGCGTAGCTCACCGCCGAGGTGGTCCGATGGAGCTCCTTTCCGGCGGCCGCGAAGCTCCCCAGTCGGTCGATGGCCTCCAGGGTGCGTAGCTGGTCGAGGGTCGGCGCCACGGGGACAGTGTCAGATATTTCGAACGACTTCGCTCGAAAAGTTCCGATTTCGCTCAACGAACATGTTGGGCAGATTGAGTTCCTCGGCGCGCGTGGTCACCGCGGCCCACAATCTAGCCCACCCGCGCCCCGAACGAGGAGACTTCGAGATGAGCAGCAACCCGACCGGCCTCAGCGGCATCGCCTTCGTCGAATACGCGGCCCCCACCGCCGCAGGGCTCGACGACCTGCACCGGCTCTTCCTGGCCATGGGGTTCTCCCGGGTGGGCCGGCACCGCGTGCGCGACGTGGTCCACTACCGGCAGAACCAGATCCACTTCCTGGTGAACCGGGACCCGGAGACCTTCGCTGGCCGTTTCGCCGGCGAGCACGGGCCCAGCATCGCCTCGATGGGCTGGTCGGTGGCCGACCCCGAAGCGGGTCGCGACGCCGCGGTCGCGCGAGGGGCGCGGGCCTACGACGAGGAGACGCCCTACGGCTTCCCGGCCCTCTGGGGCATCGGTGATTCGCTCATCCACCTGGTCCCCGACGGCGGGCGGGGTTGGCTCGACCAATTCGTGGCCCTCGACGAGCCGGTGGAGGTCCCGGGGCGCGGCTTCGAGGTCATCGACCACCTGACCAACAACGTCGAGAAGGGGACCATGGAGCGGTGGTCCGACTTCTACAAAGAGGTCTTCGGCTTCACCGAGGTCCGCCACTTCGACATCCGGGGCGAGAAGACCGGCCTCCAGAGCTACGCGCTCCGCTCACCCTGCGGGAGCTTCTGCATCCCCATCAACGAGGGCAGCGAGGAGAAGTCGCAGATCGAGGAGTACCTCCGCGAGTACCGCGGCCCGGGGATCCAGCACATCGCGCTGACCTCCCGGGACCTCCTCGGCGGCCTGGCGGGCCTCGAAGCCGCTGGGGTGGCCACCCTGGACATCGACGACGAGTACTACGCGACGGTCTTCGACCGGGTCCCCGACGTCACCGAGGACCACCAGGCGATCGCCGACGCCAAGGTCCTCGTCGATGGGGACGAGGAGGGCTACCTGCTCCAGATCTTCACGAAGAACGTCATCGGGCCGATCTTCTTCGAGATGATCCAGCGGAAGAACCACCAGAGCTTCGGCGAGGGGAACTTCGGCGCGCTCTTCCGTTCGATCGAGCGCGATCAGGAGCGGCGCGGCGTGCTCTGAGGCGAAATGACGACAATGACGACGATCGTCCCCGATCGCCGTCATCGTCGTCGGGGGCTACCAGATGGCGACGCGGTCGCCGGGGGCGAGGTAGAGGGCGTCGTCGGGCTCGACGCCGAAGGCGTCGTACCAGGCGTCCATGTTTCGGACGATGCCGTTGGTGCGGAACTCCGAGGGGCTGTGGGGATCGGTGACGATCCGTTGCCGGAGCTCGGCCTCGCGGTACTTCCGCTTCCACACCTGAGCCCACGCGAGGAAGAAGCGCTGGTCGCCGCTGAAGCCGTTCAGCACCGGGGCCTCCTCGTCGCCGAGGGCCAGGTGGTAGGCGTGGTAGGCCAGGGTCAGGCCACCGAGGTCACCGATGTTCTCGCCCATGGTGAGCTCCGGGTTCAGCGGCATGCCGGCGATGGGCTCGTAGCCGCCGTACTGGCTGCCGAGCCGGGTCGCGCGGGACTCGAAGCGGGTCTTGTCGTCGGCGGTCCACCAGTCGCGGAGCAGGCCCTGACCGTCGGACTTGCGCCCCTGGTCGTCGAAGCCGTGGCCGATCTCGTGCCCGATGACCGCGCCGATGCCGCCGTAGTTCACCGCCGGGTCGGCGTTGGGATCGAAGAAGGGCGGCTGCAGGATGGCGGCCGGGAAGACGATCTCGTTGCGCAGCGGGCTGTAGTAGGCGTTGACCGTCTGCGGGGTCATGAACCACTCGTTGCGGTCCACCGGGCCGCCGAGCTTCTCGACCTCGTCGTGGTGCTTCCAGCCGGCCACGCGCTTGGCGTTGCCCAGGGCGTCGTCGCTGCGGACCACCAGGCCCTCGTACTCCTCCCAGACGTCCGGGTAGGCGATCTTGGCGCGGAAGGCGTCGAGCTTGGCGCGGGCCTGGGCCTTGGTCTCGTCGCTCATCCAGTCCAAGGTCTCGAGCCGCTCGCGGAAGGCGCGCTTCACGTTCTCGACGAGGGCCTCCATCTGGGTCTTGGCCTCGGCGGGGAAGTGCCGCTCGACGTAGAGGCGGCCGACGGCCTCGCCCAGGGCGTCGTTGGTCGCGGCCACGCCCCGCTTCCAGCGGGCGCGCTGCTCCGGGGTGCCGCTGAGGGTCTGCCCGTAGAAGGCGAAGTGGGCCTCGTCGAAGGCCTTGGGGAGCACGTCGGCGTAGCCGCTCAGGTAGTGGAGCTGCAGGTAGGCCTGCCAGGTCGCCACCGGGGTCTCGCGGAAGAGCGCGGCGAGCTTCTGGATGGCGTCCTTCTCGCGGACGTTGAGGTCGGCCTCGCCGGCGAAGCCCGCCTGCTCGGCGTACACGCCCCAGGGGAACCCGGGCGCCAGCTCGGTGAGGGTGCTCTGCTCGACCAGGTTGTAGGTGAGGTCCCGGTCGCGGCGCTTGGCCCGCGGCCAGTGCGCCTCGGCGATGGCGGTCTCCAGAGCGAAGATGGCCGCGGCCTTACCCTCGGCGTCCTCGATGCCGGCGAGCTCCAGCATCTGCTTCGCGTAGGCCTGGTAGGCGGTGCGCTCGTCGGCGAACTGCTCCTCCAGGTAGTAGTCGCGGTCGGGAAGCCCGAGCCCCGACTGGGTGAGCTGCACGATGTAGCGTTCGGTGTTCTTGGCGTCGAGGTCGACCCAGAAGCCCACCGGCGCGGCCATGCCCAGCTCCGGGTTGGCCATCGCGCGGGCCACCTCGTCGTGGCTGCTCAGGGCCCCGAGCGCGTCGAGGTCCGGCTGGGCCGCGGCGAGCCCGAGCTCCTCGATGTGATCGGTGTCCAGGTAAGCGCCGTAGTAGTCGCCGATGCGCTGGGCGTGGGAGCCCTCTTCGGCTTCCGTCTGCCGGGCCTCTTCGACGATGGTCTTCACCGCCTCCTCGGCCTCTTCGAAGAGCACGGTGAAGGCGCCGTAGTTCGAGAAGTCGGAGGGGATCTCGAAGTTCTGCAGCCAGGTCCCGTTGGCGTACTCGTAGAAGTTGTCGCCGGGATCCACGCTTCGGTCCATGTCGGCCATCGCGAAGCCCCAGGGGGCGATCTCGGCCGGGGGTCCGGTGCGGGCGACCTCTCGGTCGCTGCCACCGTTCTCGACGGGCGTGGAGGAACCGCCGCACGCGACGGCGAAGATCGTGAGCCAACGTAGGGTCTTGGTCATGCGCGGGGCACGCTAGCCCCCTCGCCGCTCAGGTTCCAGCGCCCGGGCCCCCCGCCCCGGCGCCAGACGCGCCCATCAACCGATGGCCAACGCCGCCTGCCCGTGGACGAGATTGGCCAGCTCGACCCGACTGGAGATCCCCAGCCGTCGGTAGATGTCCCGCAGATGGGTCCGCACCGTGTGCGGCGAGATCCGGAGCTCCACGCCGATCTCCCCCACCGTCGCTCCCAGCGCCGCGTGCTGGGCGATCTCCAGTTGGCGGCTGGTCAGGTCGGTCTCTCGCTGCCACCCGGGCACGCGGGCGACCGCTACCAGCACCGAGTCCATGCCTTTGCCTTGGGCCACCATGTGCCAGGCCGTGACCTGGAGGCCCAGGTGGGTGAGGGTGAAGCCACACCGGGGTCGAGTGCCGAGCTCGCTTCGCACTCGCCGGGCGACCGTTCTCGTATCGAAAGGTCCCAGGGCGTCCCCACGAGATGTGGAGGTCAGCTCCCCGTCGGGGGTCAGCAGGAAGAGAGAGGCTTCGTCGGAGGGGAGCATGGGCGGGTCTTCGAGCAAAGAACGTTCCGGTTGCTCCCTTTTTCCAATTTCTTCTCCGGATTCGATTTTCGATCCGCCCCGCTTCCGGAATGTCACGGGGGCGGAGTATGGATCCCGGCATGAGCATCACCCTCCATCACCACCCCTTCTCGCGCGCCGCGGGGACCCTCTTCATGCTCGAGGAGGTCGGTCAGGCCTACGAGCTCCAGTTCGTCGACATGAAGGCGGGCGAGCAGAAGCAGGAGCCGCTGAAGAAGCTGAATGCCATGGGCAAGCTGCCCACCCTGGTCGACGACGGGGTCGTGGTCACCGAGTCCGCGGCCATCGGGATCTACCTCGCGGACCGCTACGCGGCGGGCCGGCTCGCGCCCGCTCTCGACGCGCCCGAGCGCGCCACCTACCTCCGCTGGTCTTTCTACGCGCCCTCGGTGATCGAGCCGGGGTGCATGGCCCACGCGGCCAAGTGGGAGTATCGCGCGGGTTCCGCGGGCTGGGGCACCTACGAAGAGATGCTCGACACCATCAGCGGCGCCATCGGCGATGGACCCTGGCTCCTCGGCGAGCAGTTCACGATGGCCGACATCATCTTCGGCGGCACGGTGCGCTTCATGACCCAGTTCGACATGCTGGAGAAGCGCCCCGAATACATGGCCTACGTCGAGCGCTTGAACGCTCGGCCCGCGTCCCAGAAGGCCGACGCCATCAACCGCCGCATCATGGAAGAGCGCGGCATCACGATGGGCTGAGCCCGCCGGGCGACGCCGGCGCCGGGCCTCAGGCTTCGGCGTCGGCGAGGCCGAAGAGGGTCGCCGCGTTGGCCCAGAGGATCCGGTGCCGCAGGTCCTCGTCGCGCTCGGTCGCGTAGGCGATCTTCGTGACGCTGATGGCCTGGTGGTAGAAGGGCCAGTCGCTGCCGTTGATGATCCGGTCGCGGGGCACGGTGTTCAGGATGTGCCGCATCCCCTCGAGCCCCTGGGAGGAGAGCTCGACGTAGACGTTCTCGTACTCGTTGGGCAGGTGGCAGGCCTGCTCGTACTGGAGCGCGCCGCTGTGGCCGAGCACGAAGGTCGTACCGGGCAGGTGGTGCACCGGTGCCCAGTAGTGCTTCAGGTAGCAGCGCTCGTCGGTGCGCTGCCCGACGATCCCCACCGGGCCGCAGTGCCAGATCACCGGGATCCCCAGCTCGCCGCACACCTCGTAGAGGCGCATGGCGCGCGGGTGATCCGGCAGCATCTGCTGGACCGCCGGGTGCATCTTGAAGGCCCGGGCGCCCCGCCGGACGGCTTCGCGCAGGTCACGCTCCGCGTTCGGCGCGAAGGGGTGGATCGCGGCGGCGGCGATGAGCTCGTCGTGGTTGCCGGCCACGGTCACGTAGCCGTCGGTGTTCCGGCTGGAGAAGGGCAGGTCGATGGCCAGGATCACCGAGCGGGTGACGCCGATCTCGTTCATGGACCGCACCAGCGCCGGGCCCGTGTGGGTGACCCGCTTGCCGCCCCTCGGCAGGACCGACTGGAGCGAGAGGTCCATGCGCATGGCGGCCATCTCGCGGCGGTCGAACTGGGTGTTCAGGTAGGGCTCGAGATCGAGGGGCTTCTCGAAGTCGAGGTAGAGATCGCCGACCGCCTCCGCCTCGAGGTCGACCTGGCCGGTGGGCACGTAGGTCAGGGCCAGGTGACAGTGGATGTCCAGGACCGGCCCGAGCGATTCGGCCAGGTGCAGGGAACCGTCGGCGCGGCGGCCGACGTAGGGAGTCTCGTCGAGGCGGGTCTTCATGGAGTCGGCGCCCCCGGTGGGAGCGTCGTCGGGTCTACCACGGACGCGACCCCGGGTTCACGGGGTGGGCCGATGTCGCCCCGAGATCGTTGACGAAATCGTGTGGCCGCTTCATTGCAAAGGACCTCCCCATGCATCGCTCTTCGTCTCTCGTCCTCCTCCTGGGCCTCGCGGCCTGCACCACCGAGACCGTCGATCCCGAGCCCTTCGAGTCGGAGGAGACCCTCGAGGCCGAGCTGGCCACCTGCGCCGACCTCCCCGAGCCGGCGGGCTGGGAGCACACCCGCTCCGAAGCCATCGTGCACCTGGGTGGGCCGGTGCACTCGGTCCAGGACGACGTGATCACGCCCGGCGCCGACTGGGCGGTGCGGGCGAAGCTCTCCTACGGACCGACCAGCGCAGACCTCGAAGACGAGGCCGTCGAGGCGTGGATCCGCCTCGGCGACGAGTGCGACGACTGGACCCTCGTGGGGACCGGGAACACCGACGACGACGGCCGCGTGCGCATCCCCGGGACCTTCGACCTCGAGGTCGGCGCGTACCCGGTCACCGCGCGGGTGCTCGGGGACGGGTCCCAGGCCCACGGCATGATCCACGTGCTGCCCGAAGGGCAGGCGCTGGTCGTCTTCGACATCGACGGGACCCTGACCACCAGCGACCTCGAGCTGGTCGGCGGCGTCGTCTACCACCACGTGGGCACCACCTCCGACGAGGTGCTGAACCTCGCGGGGTCGCCTCTCACCCAGGCCCAGTGGCTCGCGCTCCTGGACGCGACCATCGATCCCGAGGCCGCGATGTACGAGGCGGCCGACGAGGTCGCCTGGTGGTACGCCGACCGCGGCTTCCAGCCGGTCTACATCACCGGGCGCCCCTACCTCTACGACGGCTTCACCCGCGAGTGGCTCGCCGATCGCGCCTTCCCCGCCGGCCCCCTCTTCCTGGTGCAGGACGTGGTCGAGGTCGTCCCCGCCTACGTCGACGACTACAAGGAGCGGACCATGAACACGCTGCAGGACCGCTCCTTCGGGATCGAACACGCCTACGGCAACGCCTCCACCGACGTCTGCGCGTACGCCCGGGCCGGCGTCGACCCCGCCGAGACCTACATCATCGGCGACAACGGGGGCACGGCCTGCGAGGGCTACGACCCGACCCAGGCGATCGCCAGCTACCCCGAGCACCTCGTCGAGCTCGGCGATTGACGCCCCGGCGAGCGCCGCCGCTCACCGGGTCATCAGGGTGATGAGCTCGGTGAAGTCGGCGGGCTTGGTCAGGAAGTGATCGAAGCCGGCCTCCAGCGCCTGCTCCCGTTTCTGACTGGCTCCGCTCAGGGCGATCAGCATCAAGCGCGAGTCGAGGGCCCGAAGCTTGGCGGCGAGCTCGAAGCCATCGATGCCGCGCCCGAGCGAGAGATCCGCGATGACGATCTCCGGCTTCATCTCCGCGGCCCGGGCGAGCGCTCGCTCCCCGTTGGATGCGGTGGCGCACGTGAAGCCCGACTGCTCCAGGTTCAACGCGGTCAACGACGCGATGTCGTCGTTGTCGTCGACGATCAGGACCGACGGCGCGCCCTGGAGCAGGTGGGCGATGCGCTGGAGCAGGAGCGGGATGTCGACGGGTTTGGGGACGTAGTCGGTGCAGCCGGCGGCGATGCACTCGGCCCGATCGGACTCCAGGGCGCGCGCGGTGACGGCGATGACCGGGGTGTTCACGCCCCGGCCCCGGAGGATCTTCACCGTTTCCAGGCCATCCATGTGGGGCATCTGGACGTCCATGAGGATCACGTCGACCTCTTCGTCGGATCCGAGGATCTCCAGCGCGGCGGGGCCGGAGGCGGCCTGCACCACCTCGCCGCCCGCGGCGCGCACGTACTCCGCGATCAACATCCGGACGTCGTCGTTGTCGTCCACGACGAGGATCCGGCCCGAGAGCGTGACCGCCTCCGGGGTCTCGCCCGCGGCGCGCCGCTCCCCGCGCGCGGTGTCGGTCGGCGTGGCATGGGCCGGGACCTTGGTGGGGATCCGTACGGTGAAGCGAGCGCCCTCGCCGGGCCGTCCCCGGGCTTCGATGACCCCGCCGAGGGAGCGGGTGAGCCGGTGGGAGATGGCCAGGCCCAGACCGGAGCCCTCGAAGACCCGGGCGCCGGAACCGTCCAGCTGCTGGAAGGGCTCGAAGAGCCGATTGGCCTTGGACTGGGGGAATCCGACGCCGGTGTCCTCCACCTCGAGGACCAGGGTCTCGTCGTCGACGATCCGGAGACCCAAGGTGACCCGCCCCCGGTCGGTGAACTTCAAGGCGTTGGCCATCAGGTTGAACGCGATCTGCCGGAGGCGCCGCGGGTCACAGACCACCACGTCGGGGAGCTTGGGCGGGAGCTCCACCCGGAGCTCGAGACCCTTCTCCTCGGCGCGGAGTCGGCAGGTGTCGTACACCTCCCAGAAGATCTCGGCGGGGTCGATCTCCACCAACTCGGCGCATCGGTGCCGTCCTCGATCCGCGAGAGATCGAGGACGTCGTTGATGACCGAGAGCAGGTGGTTGCCGTTGCGGCGCACCGTGTCCAGGTGCTTCTGACCGGTGGTGGAGAGCTCTTCCTGGGCGATGAGGTCCGCGTAGCCCAGGATCGCGGTGAGCGGCGTGCGGATCTCGTGGCTCATGTTGGCCAGGAACTCGCTCTTGGCGCGGGAGGCCTGGTTCGCCGCGACCCGCGCGCTCTCCAGCGCGACCTGGGTCCGGTGTCGCTCGGTGATGTCGGTGACCGCGACGTAGAAGCCCATGACGTCACCGTCCAGGTCGCGATGCGGCACGTAGGCCACCAGGGAGCGACGCTCGCCGACGGCGGTGGAGACGTTGATGTCGAAGTCCGAGCGCTCGCCACCGAGGGCCCGCGCGATGTGCGGCTTGGCCACGGCGTAGTCCGCCGGCTCCAGGAGCTCTTCGACCCGCCGCCCGAGGATGGCTTCCCGCGGCATCTTCCACTGGTCGATGTAGGCGTCGTTGACGAACTGGTACCGCTCGTCGCGGTCGACGTAGGCGATCAGGATGGGCACCGCGTTGGCGATGCGCTCCAGGCGCTTCTCGCGGTCGCGGATGGCCTCGCGGGCTTCGGCCAGGGCCGAGACGTCGGTGAGGGTGATGACCACGCCGCCGGCGGCTCCGTCCGTCGGCTCGTAGGCGTGGATGCGCACGAAGAACTGGCGCCCGTCCTCGTGCAACGCTTCGCGGACCAGCGGTTCGCCCTCGTCCCGCACCCGCTCGATGGCGCGGTAGAGGCCCCGCCAGCGGAGCCGGTGCTGGAAGGTCTGCACCCGGCGACCGAGGTCGCCCTCCTCGAGCTCCAGGATGGTGCTCAGGTGCTTGGTGTAGCGCCGGATCCGTAGGTCGAGATCGAGGAAGAGGGTCGCGATGCCGGTGTTCGCGATGAGCTGCTTGATGTCCTCGTTGGCCTCCCGGAGCTGCGCGATGCTGCTCTGGTACTCGGTGTTGACCGAGTAGAGCTCCTCGTTGACCGAGCTGAGCTCTTCGTTGGTCGACTGCAGCTCCTCGTTGGAGGCGATGAGCTCCTCGTTGGTCGCCTGGAGTTCTTCGTTGCTCGCCTCCAGCTCCTGCACGGTCAGGGAGAGGTGCTGACGGGCGCGGTCGAGCTCGTCCTGGAGGATCGCGAACTCGCGCTCACTGAAAGCGCTGGCTTCGTCGACCGCCTGCGCGTCGTCGCCCTCGTCGAGGTCCTCGGGGATGAAGGACACCAGGATCCGCGGCCGGTCGTTCTGCGGCAGGGTCAGGCGTTCGACGCGCAGGGAGACCTGCTGGGGCGCTTCGGGGGAACCGACTCGCACGGCTCGCACCACGAGGGGCTCTCCCTCGCGCTGCACCGCGCGGAGGGCGCCGGCGAGGCTGGACTTGGTCTCGGCGTCCAGCATCGAGAGGAGGTCCGTGTCCATGCGGCCGGCCTTCACCGAGAGGTAGCGCTCGGCGCCGGCGAAGGTCTGCAAGACCCGGCGGTCCTGATCGATGAGCACGGAGCTGGGGACGAACCGTTCGCAGAGCGCGCCGAGGACGTGGTTCTGATCGCGGAGTGACTGCCGGCCCTCGCCGGCGCCCGCGCCGCCGCGCTCGTGCCGCCGGACGGTCTCCAACAGCCCGGGCGCGAGCAGCTTGTGGGCTTTACGCCGGTAGAGCCGATTGCTCTCGTCGATGGGCGAGAAGCCATCGGCGAGGGGCTCGGTGGTCTCGCTGGTGCCGAGGAGGAGGAGACCCTCGGAGCGCAGCCCGAAGTGGAAGAACGAGAGCGCCTTCGCCTGCGCGGACGGCCGCAGGTAGATGAGCAGGTTCCGACAGGAGACCGCGTGCAGGTTGGTGAAGGGAGCGTCGTGGAGGACGTCGTGGGGGGAGAAGACGACCAGCTCGCGAATCGACGGTCGCACCTGGTAGCCGTTCTCGTGGGCCTCGAAGAATCGCTTGAGCCGTTTGGGCGAGAGGTCGGCCACCTCGTCGGTGGAGAAGATCCCCCGCGCGGCGAGCTCCACCGCGCGGCGGTCGAGGTCGGTGGCGAAGATCTTGGCCTCGACCGGCCTCTTCAAGGCTTCGAAGGTCTCGATGACCAGCATGGCCAGCGAGTAGGGCTCCTGGCCGGCGGCGCAGCCAGCGCACCAGATGCGGAGGGGCTCGCGCTCCCCCAGGCCGGCGACGATGGGTTCGAGTTGTTCGCGAAGCCGCTGGAAGGGGGTGTCGTCGCGGAAGAAGC
Organism: Myxococcales bacterium UBA1660; assembly: GCA_002320815.1. Taxonomy (GTDB): domain Bacteria; phylum Myxococcota_A; class Polyangia; order Polyangiales; family Houyiibacteriaceae; genus UBA1660. The sequence continues at coordinate 34,347 of DCLA01000083.1, read as the reverse complement.
GCGAGACCCGGATCATGAAATCGTCGCGCAGGGCGTCGAGCTCGACCGGATCGTCGAGGGTCCGTTCGATGTACTCGTCGAGGGGCAGCTGCTGGAGCTGGGCGCGGCGCGCCATGCGGCGCTCCAGGGTCGAGGGCTTGTAGAGCCGGAAGTCGATCCGGTGGCGCCGACGGAGCGCCTTGAGCAGCCCCTCCACCGAGATGTCGTCGGGCGTACCGGGGGTGGGGTCCTCGCCGCGGAAGAGCGCCATCAGCGCCCGGGGCATCTCCCCCGGCGCGTAGACCCCGTCGACGACGCCGGTGTCCACCGCGGCCCGAGGCATCCCGTAGAACTTCGCGGTCTCCTCGGTCTCGGCGAGGACGATGCCCTGGTTCTGCTTGATGTCCACGATCCCCCGGGACCCGTCGGAACCGGTGCCCGAGAGGATCACTCCGGCGGCGAGCTGGCCTTTGGAGCGCGCGAGGGAGCCCATGAAGCGGTCGATGGGATGGAGCAGCTCGTCGGGGTCTTTGTCGTTCAGGACGAGCTGGTCGTCGACCATGACCATCATCTTGCCCGGCGGGAGCAGGTAGATCCGATTGGGCGCCACCACGAGGCCGGTCTCGGCGATCGAGATCGGCAGCTCGGTCCGGCGCGCCAGGAGCTGGTCCATCATCGACCCGAAGTGGGGCGAGAGGTGCTGCAGGACGACGAACGCCATCCCGGGGTCCGGGGGGACCGCCGAGAAGAACCCCACCAACGACTCCAGGCCGCCCGCCGAAGCCCCGATGGCTACGATGGGTGTCTCCGAACTCCCCCCGTCCATGGGTCGGAGCTTCCGAAAGAACGGGCCCCGACGCAAGGTTCGCCGGGGCAAAAAGGTTCAATCGGGGCGTCCGTCGGCCACGCAGGCTTCCCCGCCGCAGACGTCGATCATCTCACCCGTTTGGAGGAAGTGAACCATCTGGTCCTGGGCCGGTTCCCACTTCCGGAGCCACCCGTGGGTGTTGCCCTCGTCGGGGAGCTCCTCGATGGGGTCGGGCGGATCGAGAGGCGTGGGGTCGTCCGGGACCATGAAGTCCACCTCGACCACCGCCGCCGCGGGCGAGGCCGGGTAGGTCGCGGTCTCCAGCCCGAACACCGGACGCACGGCGGGGGTCATGAGCACCGCGTCGGCGGCGCGCGCGGAGATGAAGCTGGCCTCGTTGAGGACCTCGTGGTCCTCCTTGGCCACATGGAAGAGCACCTGATGCTCGGGGGTCCCCGGGAGGGGATCGGTGGTCAGGTGCGGGCTGAAGGTCAGCGGGTCGAAGACGTCCCAGCCGGTGCCCAAGGCGGCCAGGAAGACCGCGATGGAGTCGGGCTCGGGGTACGCCGTCCTCAGGAGGGTGACGAAGGGCGTGAAGTCGGCGCTCCGATGCAGCAGGAAGGGGTAGCCGCTGCCGGGGACGCCGAGGACTCCGCGCTGGACGTCGAGGGACAGACCCATGACCACCGTCCCGACGGAGCCGCCCTGGCTGTTCCCGTAGTACCAGATGGTCTCCGGGTCCCAGGCGAGCTGGCCATCCTCGCGGTGGAGCAAGGGCTCCTCGCTGAGGGTCATCGAGGTCTTCATCATGCGCTGCTGGACGAGCTGGTTGCAGACGCCCTGCATCGCCAGCTCGTAGAGCAGGGGGAAGCGACCCCCTTCGGCCAGGAGCACGTCGACCCACACGTCGGAGATCGAACTCTCCATGCCCTGCATGCTGGTGGCCAGGATCACGAAGCCGAGGCGGTCGGCCATGTCCCGGAGCCAGCCGTTGTTGGCCTCGCGCTGGCCGCCCAGGAACCCGTGGCCGTACTGCAGCACCGGCAGCGGCTCGGCGCTGGTGAAGGCCGCGTGGGGGATCTGCATCCGGAAGGGCCACTCCTCGACGCCTTCCACGACGGGCGCGCCGCTCGCGTCGGTGCGGATCCGCCGCACGCCGAGATCGTCGGCCGGGAGCATCACGCTGGGCACCATGATGGTGCCGTCGAGGATCACGCGGATGGCCGAGTCGCAATCGTCGGGGTCCTCCACGCCGTCGCACTCCACCAGGGAGTCGACGCGGAACTCGGGCCCGTCGGCGGGGAGCGCGGCGAAGATGGCGTCGCGGACGGCGACGGCCGGCGCGGTGGCGGCTTCCTCGCTGGCCACCGGGAAGGACCAAGCGAGGAGCAGGGAGTCGCGCGGGGCGCCCGCGGCGTCGAGGGTGGGGAAGACCACCTCCTCGAACTGCGCCCGCCGCGCGTGGACCCCGATGTACTCGCTGGCCGTCTGGTCACGGAGGGCGGCGAAGGCCGGCGGGGTCTCCGCGTCCACGTTGCGGATGCCCACGACGATCTCGGTGCCCCGGGGCAGGGGGATCGCCGGTCGGATCACCATGAGCTGCGGGTCCATGCGTGGCGCGAGGAAGTCGCTCTCGACCCAGTGGGGGATCCGCTCGCCGGTAGTCGCGTCGATCACCAGGGTGGGCGAGTCCGGCTCGAGGCTGGCGGCCGAGTCGAAGGGGCCGGGGCCGGGGATCTCCGCCCCCGGGAGCTGGAAGATGATGGGCGAAGCCGCCCCGAAGGCCGGGTGCTCGTTCAGGTACTCCGACCGGAAGGACCCGGTCGCCGAGCGGGTGAGGCGCTCGGGCAGCTCCAGCCCGTCCTCCCCCACGTAGGCCCGGGAGGGGAAGGGGTAGAGGCAACCGGGGTTGAGGTTGTCGCACCCTTCGGTGCCCAGGGTCTCCTCCTGCCCGAAGTTGTCTTCCACGGAGCCCGTGGGCCCCTCGCCGCACGCCCCCACGACAAGGAGCCCGGCACACCCGACCATCGTCAGCGTCTTCACGCCCCCTGCGTAGCCGTTCGCGGACGAGCCGGTCAATCGCGGCGCGCGAGGTGCAAGGCCGTGGTAGAGCCCTGCCGTGGCGCTGGCGATCGACATCGGACCGGACGAAGTGACGTTCCGGGTGCGGGTCGCGCCCCGCGCGAGCCGGGTTCGTTGCCTGGGCGAGCACGACGGCGCGCTGAAGATCGCGCTGACGGCCCCACCCGTGGACGGCGCCGCCAACGCGGCGCTGGTGACTTTCCTGGCCAAGGCGCTGGGGGTGCCGAAGACCGCGATCGCCATCGTCCGGGGCGAGCGCGCGAAGAGCAAAGGGCTGGTGGCGCGGACTTCGGATCCCGAAGCGGTCGCCGAGCGCCTGCGCGCGCTGGGGGCCTGAAGCTCGCTCAACCGAAGCGGGCGCCGAGCTCCCCGCAGAGCCGCTCGAGGTGCCGTTGGTCCACGGTGTCGAAGGCGTCCGGCGCGTTGGAGTCCACGTCGAGGACCGCGAGCACGGAGCCATCCGGCCGGAGTACCGGGACCACGATCTCGCTCAGCGTGGTCGACGAGCACGCGATGTGCCCCGGGAAGGCGTGGACATCGGGGACGAGCTGGGTCTCCCGGGTGCGCGCGGCGGCGCCGCAGACGCCCTTGGCGAAGGGGATGCGTAGGCACCCGTGGCCGCCCTGGTAGGGACCGATGACCAGGAGGTCCGCGCTCACCGCGCGGTAGAAGCCGGTCCAGTCGTAGGCGGCGAAGCCGTGGTGGAGCTCGCAGCTCACGGTGGCCATCGCCGCGACCCAATCGTCCTCGCCGTCGAGCAGGCCCTCGATGGACTGGAGCACGGTGGCGTAGCGCTCGGCCTTGGCGGCGGCGGTCGCGTCGAGGGGGAGCGGCTCGTGGAGCATGGGAGACCATGGCGCCGCGGGGCTCCTCGGGCCAACCACTTCGTGCTATCCGCGAGGAGGGATGGCTGGGGCCGACGACTCCGCCAGCGGACGGCTGGCGCGGACGATGGAGCGGGTGCGCGCCCACGAGGGCAGCGACCTGGCGACCACGATCGCCAGCACGCCCGGGTCGGGGGAGCAGGGTTTCGTCGCGGAGGCCGAAGCGCTCTGGGCGGAGCTCGGCCGCGGCACCGCCGAGAGTCCGTTCGTTCTGGGCTCGCCCTTGGGCGAGGGGGGCACCGGGATGGTGCGTTCCGCGCTGCAACGTTCCCTCGGCCGGCGGGTCGCGGTGAAGACCCTGCACGGTCGGGGCCGCCGGGAAGCCCTGGCGTTGGTCCGCGAGGCGCTGGTGACCGGGCGGCTCGAGCACCCCAACGTGGTCCCGGTCTACGACCTCCAGCTCGACGACGAGGGGGTCCCCTACGTGGCGTTGAAGCAGGTGGCGGGCGTCGACTGGGCCGCCCTGATGCGCGACCCGGAGACGGTCCGCGAACGCTTCGGCGCCGAGGACCTACTCGAGTGGAACCTGCGAGTCTTCGTCCAGGTGTGCGCCGCGGTGGAGCACGCCCACCGGCGCGGAGTCCTGCATCGGGACATCAAGCCGGAGAACGTCCTCGTGGGCGAGCACGGTGAGGTCTACCTCGCCGACTGGGGGATCGCCGTTCCCCTGGACGACCAGGGGAGAGCTCAGCTCGGCGACGCCGTGGGGGTCGCGGGCACGCCCTTCTACATGGCGCCGGAGATGTTCGACGATCGCGGACCGGAGCTGGGCACGTGGACCGATGTCTATCTGCTCGGTGCGACCCTCTACGAGATCGTCGCCGGGCGACCCCCACACGAGAAGGACACCCTCCTGCAGGTCGTCCACGCGTCCCTGGCGTCGGCGCCGGTCTTCCCGGAGCACGTGTCCCGCGAAGCGGCGGCGCTGGTCCGCCGAGCCATGAACCCCGACCCGGGCCGGCGTTTCGCGAGCGCAGGGACCCTGCGGCGCGCGGTAGAAGACTTCCTGCGGCACCGGGACGCCGCCCGGGTCCTCGCCCAGGCGGAGGAGCGACTGGAGGAGATGGCCGCCCAGATGGCCGAGGGCGGGGACGAGCGTGTCTACGATCTCTTCGGCGAGTGTCGCTTCGGCTTCCGCCATGCGCTGGAGCTGTGGCCGGAGCAGCCGGCGGCGCGGGCGGGCTACGACCGGGCCCTCGGGCTCGTGGCGGAGCGAGAGCTCGAGCGCGGTGAGGTGGTCGCCGCCCGGGGCCGGCTCCGCGACATGCAGGAGCCCCCCGAAGAGCTGGCGACTCGGGTCGAGGCCGCCTGGCGGGCTGCGGAGACCGAGCGGCGCCGGTTGGAGGAGCTGGACCGTGCCCTGGACCCGGCGCTCGGGCGTTCCCTCCGTTTCGGGGTGGTCGCGGTGTTGGGCGTGATGTGGATCGTCGGTCCGGTCGTCGGTCAGTTCCTCTTGTGGTGGCGTGGACCGGAGGGGCTCCCGGCGTGGCTCCCTCTCGTGAGCAGCGGCGCCTTCCTCCTCCTCGTGGGTGGCCTCGCTTGGCGGAACCGCGACGGAATCCGAGAGTCGGCGGTCACCCGGCGCGTGGTGCTCTCGGTGGCCCTGGGCGTGGTCGTCGTCTCGCTCTCGCGGATCGTCGGGCTGCTCCAAGGGAGCCCTTCGCCCCTGCAGCTCACGCACCAGAACCTGCTCATCTGGACCGCGATCTCCGGAGCCCTGACCTTCACCGTCGACCGACGGATCGCCGCGGCGACCGCCGCCTTGGCGCTCGCATTCGTCGGGACGGCGTGGATGGGGCCGCTGAGCGTGCTCGGGTGGATGGCCGCGGCGAACGCGGTGGTCTTCGGGACCGGGTACGTGCTCTGGGGGCGCCCACCGAAAACGCGAACGGCCGATCCCGAGGGGGACCGGCCGTGAGCGTGGTGGGTCGCGTTCAGGCGATTCAGGCGACCATCTGGTCTTCGAAGGCGGCCAGGCCGGCCTTCGCGCCCTCGCCGAGGGCGACCACGATCTGCTTGTAGGGCGTGGTGGTGACGTCGCCGGCGGCGTAGATGCGCGGGACGTTGGTGCGGCCCTTGGCGTCGACGAGGATCTCGCCGAAGCGGTTGGTCTCCACCAGGCCGTCCAGGAAGCCGCTGTTGGGCACCAGCCCGATCTGGACGAAGACACCGTCGAGGTCGAGCTGGGTCACGTCGCCGGTCTCCCGGTTCTCGTACTCCAGCGCGGTCACCTTGCCGCCGTCGCCGAGGACGCGGGTGGTCTTGGCGTTGGTCACCACGTTCGCGTTGGGGAGCGAACGCAGCTTCTTCTGCAGGACCTCGTCGGCCTTGAGGGTGGGCATGAACTCCACCACGGTGACCGACTTCACGATGCCGCTGAGGTCGATGGCCGCCTCGACGCCGCTGTTGCCGCCGCCGATGACCGCGATGTCCTTGCCCTTGTAGTAGGGCCCATCGCAGTGCGGGCAGAAGGCCACGCCGCGGCCGAGGTACTCCTTCTCGCCGTCGATGCCGAGCTCGCGCCACTTGGCGCCGGTGGCGATGATCAGCCGCTCGGTGCTCAGGGTCTCGCCGCTGTCCAGGGTGACGCCGAGGGGGCCGTCGCCCTCGTCGGGCTTCACGGCGGTGACCCGCCGGTGCTCGAGGAGCCGGATCTCGTAGGCCTCGATGTGCTTCAGCAGGTCGGCGCTGAGCTGGGGGCCTTCGGTGTAGGTCACCGAGATCATGTTCTCGATGCCCTTGGTCTCCTGGAGCTGACCGCCGAGGCGGTCGGTGATCAGGACGGTGCGCAGTCCTTTGCGGGCCGCGTAGATGGCGCTCGACGCGCCGGCCGGGCCACCGCCGATGACGGCGATGTCGAACTGGCCGAGGTCGATGGGCTCGACGTTCGCTTCGTCGGAGCCGAAGCGGGCCTCGAGCTTCCCGAGGAGCTCACCGAGGCTGGTCTTGCCGGAGTGGACCAGCTCGTCGCCGTCGACGACGCTGGGGACGCCCTGGATGCGCAGCCGCTCGATGTCGTCGGGCGCGAACTCGCCGTCGACCATCTCCGCCTCGAAGGCGGGGTGGAGGGTGGCCATCAGGTTGAGGGCCTGGACGACGTCCGGGCAGTTCTCGCAGGAGAGCGAGACGAAGGTGCGCAGGCGGATCGGACCCTTCAGGCGCTGGATGCGCTGGACCAGGGTCGCGTCGGGGAGCTTGCCCTTCCCGTCGGAGTTGAGGACCGCGAGGATCAGCGAGGTGAACTCGTGACCGCCGGGGATGCCGGTGAAGACGATGCCGTTCGGTCCCGCCTCGGTCTCCACGTGGAAGTGGGGCACCGGCGAGGGATCTCCCGCTTCGCGGGCGATCACGTTCGGCGAGGTCTCGGCGACGGCCTCGAGGAGCTCGACGAGCTCGTGCTGCTTGGCGTGGTCACCGGGCCGGTAGACGAGGTGGATGGGGTGCTCGAGGCGGCCGAAGACCTCCTGGAGCTGAGCCTTCATCGGGGCATCGATCATGGGTTTCCTCTTCGGGAGCGGGCGGGGTTGGGGAGGGAGGGGAAGAGTGGGGAGAGAGGTCGCGAAGAGCGGGGCGCCGATGCGCCCCGCTCGCGCGTCGGGTCAGATCTTGCCGACGAGGTCGAGACCGGGCTTCAGGGTCTCGGCGCCGGGCTTCCACTTGGCGGGGCAGACCTGGTCGGGGTTCTTGGCGATGTACTGGGCGGCCTGGACCTTGCGGACCAGCTCCTCGGCGTTGCGGCCGATGCCGTTGTCCTGGACCTCGGCGAGCTTGATCTGGCCCTCGGGGCTGATCAGGAAGGTGCCGCGGTAGGCGAGGCCCTCTTCCTCGATGTAGACGCCGAAGGCGCGGGCGAGGTGCCCGGTCGGGTCGGCGAGCATCGGGTACTCGATCTTCTTGATGGTGTCGGAGGTGTCGTGCCAGGCCTTGTGGGTGAAGTGGGTGTCGGTGCTGACCGAGTAGACCTCCACGCCCATCTCCTTCAGCTCGGCGTACTTGTCGGCGAGGTCACCGAGCTCCGTGGGGCACACGAAGGTGAAGTCGGCGGGGTAGAAGAAGAAGATGGACCACTTGCCCTCGAGGTCCGCGTGGGTGACTTCCTTGAAGTCGCCGCCGTGGTAGGCCTGGGCCTTGAACTCGGGGAGCTGGGAGTTGATGAGCGTCTGCATGGTTCTGCGTTCTCCAATTTCCGCGCCGGTCGTCGGCGCGCGTGGCTGTGGTGTAGGTCGAACTCTGGCGCCGGGATGGCGTTAGGTAAAATAGATGGTGGCAATGCCGTAATAGGGCGTGCCTATGGTCGGCCGGGCTGGGGCCCGACCCGGATGGGCATGACCTCTTCCTCGGCCAGCTCCCGCTGAAAACAGTGGGGCATGCGTTCGATGACCACCTCGGCGATCGCGTTACGGATCTCCGACTTCCAGCTCAGGCGGTGTGAGACGATGCTCACCTCGCGGGTGGGGATGCGCTCGTCGAAGGGCCGGATCGACCGCTTGCGCACCTTCCGCGAGAGGGTCCGGGCGAAGGTCTCGGGGACCAGGGTGTAGCCCTCCGAGGCGTCGATGAGGTAGCGGAGGGTCTCGAAGCTGCCGCCGGCGAAGCGCACCGAGCCGAGCTGCTGCCGCTGATGGAGGCCGCAGAGGTTGATCACCTGGGCCCGGAAGCAGTGGCCGTCCTCCAGGAGCCAGAGCTTCCGCGAGTCGATGTCGTCGACGGTGATCGCGTCCTGCTCGAGCAACGGCTCGTCGGCGTGGGCGTAGAGATAGAAGGGGTCGTAGAAGAGGAGCTCCTCGTGGATCGAGGGCTCGTCGAGGGGCGTTGCCAGGATGGCGGCGTCCATCCGGCTCGCGCCGATCTCGGTGAGGATCTCGTCGGTGGGGCGCTCGAAGACCGAGAGCTCCACCTCCGGATGGCGCTCGGCGAACTCGCCCAGGAACCAGGGGAGTACGTAGGGCGCGAGGGTGGGGATCACCCCGAGGGAGAAGGGCCCGGCGATGTCCTCGCTGGTCCCGCTGGCCGCGGCGAGGAGCCGCTCGTGGGCGACGACCACCGCGCGCATGGGCTCGATCAGCGGCCGGGCCTGGCTGGTGAGGGCGATCGGCTTCGCCTGCCGATCGAAGAGGGTCAGCCCCAGCTCCTGCTCGACCTTCTGGATCTGGCTGCTCAGGGTGGGCTGGGAGATCCCCAGATCCCGCGCGGCCCGCCCGAAGTGACCGGTCTTGTGAACCGCGAGGACGTACTCGAGCTGGGTGATCGTGGGCATGGCCGCTGGCGATCTACCACGGGTCCGAGCCCGGGCGGCAGCGGGTGCTCACCCCATCGCCATCAGGGGACTCGGCGGCACCACTCGCTCCACGAGCCCACGTAGAGCGCCGCGCCGGGGAGGCCGGCGTGGGCCATCGCCAGGAGCCCATGGCAGGCGGTGACGCCGGAGCCGCACTGGAGGATCGCTCGCTCCGGCGGTACGCCGCCCAGGGCCTCGAGGTACGTCGCGCGGAGCTCGGCGGCGGGGAGGAAGTGACCGTCGGGGCCCAGGTTCTCGGTGAGCGGGAGGTTCACGCTGCCGGGGATGTGGCCCGCGACGGGGTCGAGGGGCTCGGTGTCCCCGCGCCAGCGCTTGGCGGCGCGGACGTCGATCAATCGAGAGTCCGCCCGTTCGCGGCGATCGGCGACCTCGGCGAAGTCCACGGTGGGGAGCTGCCACTCGGCGAAGGGGCCGGGCGCGGTGTCCGCGGGCTCGGGGGCGTCGTTGGAGAGCGGCGCGCCCGCGTCGCAGAGCGCGGCCCAGCCGCCGTCGACGACCGCGGCGCGCCGGTGACCGGCGGCGTGGAGCATCCACCACGTACGGGCCGCGGCGACGGCGCCGCCGGTGTCGTCGTAGACGTAGACCTGAGTCTCCGGCGTGATGCCCCAGGCGCCGAGGGTAGCTGCCCACGCGGCCGGGGTGGGCAGCGGATGCCGTCCGCCCGCGGCGGGGTCGTCCACCGCGGACAGATCGGTCTCCAGATCGGCATGGACGGCGCCGGCCACGTGGGCCGTCGCGTAGGCCTCCGCGTCGCGGCGCGCGTCGATGAAGCGGACGAGTCCGCGGTTTCCCAGGGCCTCTTCGGCGGTGACGAGGGTCTGCATGGCGGGAGCGTACGCCGCTTCGTCGCGAGTGTCGCCGTTCTCCGTTGGACAATCGTGAACAACTCGTTCATTATTAGTCTCGGTATGGCGCAGCAGCTCAAGGTCGAGGTGAAGGAGCGGATGGAAGCGGCGGGCGCGCGGGTCTTCGCCCGGGCGGGGTACCGGGGGGCCACCATGGCGGCCATCGCCCGGGAAGCCGGGGTCTCGACGGGGAACCTCTACCGCTACTTCGAGAGCAAGGACGTCCTCTTCGACGTGGTCGTCACCGAGGCGATCGCCGAGGACCACCTGGGGCTCCTGCGGCGGCGGGTGGGGTCCCTCGTCCGCACCGAGGACCTGACCCGTCTGGACCCCGCGGCGCAGCGCGATGGCGAGGCGCTCCTGGCGTTCTGGGTGGCGCACCGAGAGGTGGTGGTGGTGCTCCTCGCGGGGGCCGAGGGCACGCGATGGGAGGGCTACCGCGACCGCTTCGTCCAGGCGCTGATGAAGCCCTCGACCGCCGCGCTGCGCGAGCGGGCGGGGAGCCGGCGGCTGCCGGCGGTGATCCGGCGGACCCTGGAGCGGGTGTTCGAGAACACCGCGCAGACCCTGGTCTCGATCCTCCGGGAGAACGAGACCGAGGACGCGATTCGCGAGGCCTTCGCGGCCTTCTGGAGTTACCAGCTGGGCGGCCTCCGCGGGCTGCAGGAATGGGTGAGCCATGGATCATGACGAGATCGGGAGACTGGATGGGACCGCGCAGGCGGCCCTGGTGCGCGCGGGGGAGGTGAGCGCCCTCGAGCTGGTCGACGCGGCCATCGACCGTATCGAGGCGGTCGAGCCCCGGGTGCACGCGTTGGCGAGTACGGCGTTCGAGCAGGCCCGGGACCGGGCTCGGCAGACTCCGAGCGGCGCCTTCGGGGGAGTGCCCACCCTGGCCAAGGATCTGCTCGGCGTGCCCGGCCAGCGTCACGCGATGGGGTGCCGCCTCTTCGGGGCGAACGTCGCCCGGGACCGGACGCCCTACGTCGACGCGCTGGAGGCCGCGGGGCTCGTCGTCCTGGGGAAGACCACGACGTCCGAACTCGGGCTCCTGGGGAGCACCGAGTCGCTGCTCGAAGGGCCGACCCACAACCCCTGGGATCTCGCGCGTTCGGCGGGCGGGTCGTCCGGCGGTTCGGCGGCGGCGGTGGCCGCGCGGATGGTGCCCTTCGCCCACGCGAGCGATGGGGGCGGGTCGATCCGGGGGCCGGCGGCGATGAACGGGGTCTTCGGCTTCAAGCCCGGGGGGCGCCGGATGCGCGCGGCGGGCCCGAGCGACATGGACGGGCTCTTGGTGGAGCACTTCGTGAGCTGGAGCGTGCGGGACAGCGCGCGACTCCTGGCGCTGACCGAGCGCGACGAGGGACCCGCGGGGCCGCCGGTGGGCTTCGTGGCGGGGCCGTCGAGCCGGCGGCTGCGGATCGGGGTCTACGAGACGACCCTCACCGGTGCGGCGCCGACCGAAGCCAACCGCGCCGCCCTGGCGGCCACGCGCGCGCTCTGCGCGGAGCTGGGGCACGACGTGTCGGTCGTCCCGCCGCCGCCCATCGATGGACACGAAGTGGGCGACGCCTTCTTCACCTTGGCGGGCTTCGGCGTGGAGCAGATGAGCGCGATGGTCGCGCCGATGCTGGGCCGGGAGCCTGGGGAAGAGGAGCTCGAGCCCTTCACCCTCTTCGTCCGGGAGCGCTTCCGCAGCCGGGGACCGGCCGCGCTGGAGCAGGCGCTGGCCGCGGTCGCGCGCATCGGCGAGGCGATGGCGACCTACTTGGCCGACTGGAACGCGGTGCTCTGTCCGACCCTGCCCATCGATCTCTGGGAGCTCGGGACGTTGCACCCGGAGCGGGACCCGGCGGAGCTGATGGCGGGGATGGAGCGGCTCGCGGGGTACACGGCGGTGCACAACCCGGCGATGGTCCCAGCGATGAGCGTACACCTGCAGGTGCACCCCGAGGGGTGGCCCATCGGGATGCACTTCGCGGCGCCCCGGGGTGGCGAGAGGACCTTGCTGGAGCTCGCTTACGAGCTGGAAGAGGCCGCGCCCTGGCGCGACCGTCTTCCCCCCGTCCACGGCTGAGCGCGGGCGACGGCGATGGGGATTCTCCCCCGGACCGAAAGCCCCAGGGTGGGGGCGCCCGGCACGGGGCGTTCCCAAGGCGAGGCCCCTTCGCTATCCTCGGGTGTGGCTCCAGTGGAGCCGTGAACTCACCCCCTGGATGAAATAATGCCGCTCTCTTCGCCGTCCCGGCCCGATATGAACGAATCGCCCCTCGAGAACACGACCCGCCGAGGCTTCTTCGGCCTGCTGATGATGATGCTGATGGGCCTCTTCGGCGTCGGCTGCGTGGCCCACGCGCACCCCGGGCGGGGGCGCCGGCGTCGCCGTGGTCGCCGCACCCGCACCCGCGCCCGCGGCAACGGCCGGGGTCGTGGCCGCGGTCGAAACCGGGGACGTGGTCGCGGCCGGGGCCGGTCGCGCGCTCGCGTGCGCTGACGGTGTGACCAGCCTCGGGTACGCTCGCCGCCCATGGGGGACGAGCGGACCGAGGCCACGCGTGCTCCCAACGGCGCGGCTCCCCCTGATGCTCGATCTCGTGGTGCGGCGCCCGGAGTAGGGCTGCGCTCGGAAGGACCCGGCTACGCGTCGAAACCGCGGGCGCGGAGGAAGCGGGCGATGGCGCCGAAGTAGGCGGCGCGGTGGGTGAGCATGTGGCGCACGTGGGCGCTGTCTTCCCAGCGGACGGCCTCCACGCCGCGGCCGGCGTCGCGGAGTCGGTGCGCGAAGGACTCCACGTAGTGCGGCGGGATCAGCTGGTCGGCCGCGGAGTAGAGCAGCAGATGGTCCCAGTCGCCGGTGGCGATCACAGCGCCGGTGCTCCGTTCGGTCCAGGCGATCTGTCGACCGCTGAGGTGGTAGTAGCCGCGCATGAAGGCCCAGACCGCCGGGCTCAGGATCGGGTGGGTCTCCGCCGGCGGTCGGCCCAGGGCGCCGAGCACGACCGGGACCATCGCCTTGGTCGAGTAGTAGGCGTAGTGGAAGGCCTCGACGTGCTCCGGTGAGCAGGGAGCCGAGTCCACCACGACCGCCGCGATGCGATCGCGGAGCGCCGGGGCGAGGGCCTCCAGGGTGCCGGCGTAGGTCCAGAAGCCAGCGTTGCTGAAGGCGTGGACGATCAGGCGCTCGGGCGCGGCGGCGGCGATGGCGTCGGCCACCGCGCGGCCTTCCTTCGACCAACCGTCGGGGAGACCCATGGCCAGGGTGGTCCGCGCGCAGTGGGTGATCACCTGCGCGCCGTCGCGCCGGTAGTGGCGGCCCACCGCGGCGAGCTGCCGGGGGCGGCTGCCGGCCCAGCCCAGGATGACCACGTGCGTGCCGGCGAGCCGTGGCCGGGCGCGGGCTTCGTCCTTCATGGGGCCGCAGGTTGGGCGAAAGCCAACGTCTCCACCAGGTGTCGCATGAGCGGCTCGCTGCGGGTCCGGGTGGCCTCCAGGGATTCGCGGACGGGCACGATGGTGGTGACGTTGACGCCGGCGACCGGGCCGGGGACCTCGACCTGGCGGAAGAGGTAGGTGCCGGGGAGGAAGGGCCCGATGGTCGCGGGGACGGTGAAGGTCCCGTCCCGGCGGACCAAGGCGCCGCCCCGCGCGACGAAGGGGGTGCGGTCGACCTCGGTGGTGGGGCCGGCGCCGAGCTGCCGGGCGAGGTCGTCGGCGGCCTGGGCCAGCAGATCCGGGGTCACCGCGCCGCGAGACCAGGCGATGGTCACCTGTTCGGAGCCTTCGGGGGTCTCCTCGACGAAGGTCACGTAGGACCAGGGCCGCGGGGTCTGGGTCCAGCAGGCCAGGGGGCGGTGGTCGGCCGGGTATTCGACGACGAAGCGTTCGAGGACCAGCTCGGGATTGTTCGGGCAACGGCCGGCGTGTTCGTAGCGCAGGTACCCGGGGGCGGCGGCGGGAGCCGGCAGGACCGGCGGCGCCGGAGTCGCCCGCGCGGAGATGTCCCGATACCCCATGAAGAGGCCCACTCCGAGAAGCGCCAGGAGGAGCACCAGGCAGCCGCCGCCGGCGGCGATGGCCACGAGGAGGCCGGTGCTCGGTTTGCTCATGCGCCGCAGCCTACGCGTTTCCCGCCGGGAATGTCGCGGGCGCGCTACCCCGTCTACCCTGAGCCCATGGCGAACGAACCCTACATCGACGAGCCCCCCGACCATCGCCGCGCCCGTAAGATGGCGGCGTGGGGTCTGGGGCTGGCGCTCTTCCCCATCCTGACCTGTGGCGGGTGCCTGGCGGCGGTGGAGGCCGGTCGATCGGAAGAGGCCGTCTGGGCCTCGCTCGGGGTGTGGGCGCTGAGCTGTGTGTTCGCGTTCTACGGGGGCGTTCTGGGGATTCGTTCGGGGCGGCTCCGGCCGAGCGGGCGCGCGAAGGCGGCGGCCATCCTGGGCTTCGCCGTGCCCATCCTCTCGGCCATCGGCGGGTTCGCCGCCGGGATCGCGATGATCCCCTTCCAGCGCGGCCGCGCGTTTCGGCGCCGCGGTCTCCCGCAGCTCCCCGAGGACGTGGCCGGAGACCAGTGGCGAGACGCGCCCCGGGAGTCCCTCACGGTGCCCGCCGCCGACCGGAGCGCGGTCGCCGCGGGGTGGCGGGCGATGGCCGCGACCGAGGCGGCGTCCATCGCCGCCTTCGCTTCACTGGCGCAGCAGCTCCTCGCGGTCGGCGCGGAGAGCCTGCTCGTGGAGTGGGCCCATCGGGACGGCCTCGACGAGATCGCCCACGCGCGGGTCTGCTACGAGGTGGCCCACTCGATCGACGGGCGCCGTCGCGGCGCGGCGCCGTTCCCCGCGGCCATCCTACCGCCGGATCGCGCGCCCACCTTCCGCACCTTGGCCGAGGAGTGCCTCCGCGAGTCCTGTGTCCTCGAGGCCGCCTCGGCGCACGCGGCGGCGGCGCTGGTCGCGGCGCCGGCGCTGGACCCGGGGGTCCGCGAGGTCCTGCGAACCATCGCCGTCGACGAGGCGCGCCACGCCGAGCACGGCTGGGAGATGTTCCGCGCGCTCGCGGCGCGGGCGGCCGAGCCGGTGCGCACCGAGCGGATCCTGCGCGAGCTCGAGGAGTCGGCGCCCCAAGCGCTCCTGGACCACGACCGCTACGAGCGCTTCGGCCTCGCGGGGCCGACCCTGTGGGACGCGGCGGTCCGCCGGGCGATCCAGGAGGCGCGGGAACGGCTCGAGCTCCGCGCGGCCGCGTGAGCGCCCGGCTGCCGAACTCCACCCCAGCAGCCCGGGCGGCGCGCGATCGTGACGGCCGGGAGGCCATTGGGTAGAGTGGCCGGGGGTCGGCGATTGAACACCGCGCGGGCCTCCCCCGTCCGATGCGCACGATGATCCGCCCCAGCCTCCTCGCCGCCTTCGTCCTCCTGCCGGCCGTGGCCGTCGCCCAGGACTCGCCCTCGCCGGAGGAGCGCTTCGCCGGGACCTGGGTGGTCTCCGACGCCGGCCCCGCCGAGCGCGCCCGGGACGCCGCGGTGGAGTCGGCCACCGACGACATGAACTTCATCTCCCGGCCCATCGCGCGCCGGCGGCTCGAGGCGGGCACGCCGATCCACCGCCGGGTCGTGGTCTCGGGCACGGGGAGCGACTTCCGGGCGCAGGTGGGGGAGTACGACCTCGACTTCGCCGCCGACGGCAGCCGCCACCGCATCGATGATCCCTGGGGCGACCCCTTGAACGCGCGGCAGCGCTTCCAGCGCGGCCGCCTGGTCCAGACGATGACCACCGACGACGCCACCGTGACGCACACCCTGGCCCTCAGCGAGGACGGTCAGCGGCTCACGCTCACCGTGAAGATCGAGAGCCACCACCTGCCCGGCGACGTCGTCTTCCGGATCCACTACCGCAAGAGCTGACGGCCGCGCCGCCGTCGGTCAGCGATCCAGGAAGCGGACCTGGAGCACCGACTCCTCCCGGGGCACGCCCAGGCGGATCGGGAAGCCGTAGTGACCGGTGCCCCGGTGCACGTAGAGGCGCTCGGCGCCGCGGGCCCAGAGGCCGTGGTCGGGGATCGAGGTGAACCCGCGCACGACGGTCCACGCCGAGCCCAGCGAGAGGAGCCCCACGTGGCCCCCGTGGGTGTGGCCGGCGAGGACCAGATCGACGGCCCCCTCGGGGACGTGGCCGATGTGTCCCGGATTGTGCAGCAGGAGGATGCGCGGGGTCCCGTCGTCCGGTCGATTCGTGAAGAGGGCGGCGGTCTTCTCGTCGCGGTGGGTCCAGTGGTAGTCGGAGCCGATCACGTCGACCGGACCCACGCGGGTCTCGACCCGGGCCCACTCGTCGACCAGGAGGCGCACGCCGGCGCGCTCGAGGCCCTCGCGGACGGAGGCCGGATCCTCGTGGTCGTGGTTGCCGTGGCAGGCGAAGACGCGGCCCTCGAGCTGCTTCAGCGGCGCGAAGGCGGCGGCGATGGCCTTCACCGCGCCATGACTCTCCATGGTCAGGAGATCGCCGGTGATGAGCACCAGGTCCGGGTCGGTGTCCACCGCGCGCTGGCAGATGGCCGCGAGCTGGGCCGGGGACATGAAGGGGCCCAGGTGGGGATCGGTGATCTGAACCACCCGCAGGCGCTCGGGCTCGGGCGCGAAGCGGCGGCCGTGGAGGTCCGGGTCGCGCGCGGGCTCGATGACCAAGGGCGCCAAGGGGCCGCGGTCGCGCCGGTCGAGGTCCAGGTCGATGACCTCGGGGGTCGCGCTCAGCGACTGGTACACGCCGAAGCCACCGATGAGATAGGCGACGACGAAGAGCGGCGTGGGGTACCCCAGGGCCGCGGCGACGGCGAAGGGCAGGGCGAGGACCGTCGACGCCGCGAACCAATGGGCCGGGATCGTCAGGAGCGCGCGGTAGGGAACGCTCCGGAGCCGCGCGTGGACCAGGCGGACGAAGTGCGACGCGGTGAGGACCTGCAGCGCCACGAAGACCCACCCGACGACGGGGGGGAGCTGGGCGCTCAGGCCCCACCAGATCAGACAGAGGATCCCCATGAGGATCATGACGAAGCGGCGGTAGAAGACGCTGCGTCGCCACACCAGGGCGATGGTCGCGACGTAGAGGACGATCAGCAGCCAGGGCTGGAGCGAAGCGGGATCGGGCACGACGGGGGGTTGTCTCACGAAGCGCCCGGGAGGGGCGACCGGAACCCAGTCGTCCTCGCGCCCGCGGCGTGACTTCCGGGGCACCCCGATCGGGCGAGGCGGTCGCGCTCAGGCGGCGAGGTGCGCGCGGTTGACGGCCGGTCGGTAGCGGACGTCGTGGTAGATCTCGAAGAGCCGGTCGGCGAAGACGATGTCCTGGAGCGTGCCCTGGCTCTCGCGCCAGTTGATCGAGGCGTCGGTGTAGACCATCCGCACGTCGAAGTCCTCGAGCCCGTTGGCCCGCTTCCAGCGGTCGGCGTCGGCGCGGGTCCGGAAGACGTACTCCTGGCTCCCGGAGGGCCGCTTCCGCCAGACCACATAACCGCACCAGTCACGCTCGCTCGGGCCGTCGCAGCGGTCACAGGCGACGGTGATGAAGAGGGGGCGCATCGGAGATCCGCAATGGGGACACGACATCATGCGTTGTTCAGGTTTGGGCTCATCGGCGAAGGGGCCAAGCCCCCGTTACGGGGGCGGAATGGTCGTTTTCCCCAAAGTTTCCCCCCATGAAATGGCACCGCGGCGGTCGGGGTCGACCCGCCGGTACGAAGGTCCCACCCCCGCACGTCGTGAGAGGTCGTGGACGGGACCCGACGGGGGGACCGGCTATGCTGCGCCCCATGGGTGTTCGCTTGGATTGGCGGCTGATGGCCGCGTGTGCTCTCACGTTCGTGTTCGCCTGCGGCGACGACGATGGACCTTCGCCCGACCCGGACATGGGATCCGATATGGGCATGGACGCGGCCGAGCCGCCGCCGGACCCGCCCGAGCTCTTCGAGGCGGTGCCCCTCGACGGGCAGTTCGCGATCCCCGGGCTGAGCGCGGCGGCCCACGTGGTCCGCACCGAACAGTCGGTGCCCCACGTGTACGCGGAGAACGATCTGGACGCGCGGCGGGTCCTGGGCTTCGTCATCGCCAAGGACCGCTACTTCCAGCTCGACATGGTCTCCCGGCTCTCCCAGGGCCTGGTCAGCGCGCTCCTCGGCGACGTGGGGTTGGCGAGCGATCTGGAGAACCGGATGACCGGTGCGGACCAGCTCACGCAGGTCTACACCGACTCGCTCACGGCCGAAGAGGCCGCGCAGGTCGACGCCTTCGCCGAGGGCATCAACGCCTACGTGGCGGCCGTCCGGGCGCGCCAGGCGGTGGCGCCGCGGGAGTACATCATCGTGGCCCCGCTCCTGGGCGCCAGCGCACCGCATCAGCTCATGCGGGAGTGGACGCGCCGGGACGTGATGGCCCTGGCCGCCACCATGACCTTCCAGACCGGCTTCGAGACCAAGGGCCCCAGCCGGGCCCGCGCGCTGGCGCGGATCGACGAGCACTTCCCCGACGCGCCGCAGCGCGAGCTGCGCATGGCCGGGCTGATGGACATCGTCGATCGCTGGGCGCCGATCCGACCGACCGCGTCGGCGAACGGGTGGGGCGTGGACGGCGCGGTCACCACGCGCCGGCCGATCATCCTGCCGGGCGCGGGCGGTGAGCCCCACCGGCCCCAGATGCGCGTCGAGGGGAGCGCCCTCGACCGGCTCATCGCGCGCCTCGGCGAGCATCACGCGCGCTTGCACCCGGCCGACCTCGAGGGCTGGGGCTCGAACGTGTGGGCGGTGATGGGCTCGGCGACCGGCGACGGCCGCGCGCTCCTCTCCGGCGACGGACACCTGCAGCTCTCGATCCCCTCGCTCATGTGGGAGTACGGCTTGGACACCGCGCTGATGGGCGACGCCGAGCCGACGACGGTGACCGGTGTCTCGCTCATCGGCGCGCCGGGCATCGCCACCGGCACCAACGGTCGGGTGGCCTGGGGCGGCACCAACTTCGTCACCGACGTGACCGACTGGTACTCGGAGCAGATCGTCCTCGACGAGGACGGCGCGCCGGTGGCCTCCGTCTTCGGCGGCGAGGAGCGGCCACTGACCCGGGTCGACGAGACCTACGAGGTCGCCGACATCGCGGTGCTCGAGAGCGTGGGGCGCACCTTGGACCTGCCCCGCTGGACGACCTTCGACGGCCGCCTGATCACCTCGATCGAAGGCCGCGTGGCCACCGAGGACGAGGTGCTCGCGCCCGGGGAGACCCTGGTCAACATGATGGGCGACTGGATCGTCCCCGGGGATCAGGACGACGACGGCGTCGTCTCGGCGATGAGCTTCTACTACGTGCCGCTGGACGGCGGGAACCTGCTCCGCGCGGTGATGGGCTTCGAGCGCTCGGACACCGTCGAGGATTTCCGGCAGGCGATGCGCCACGTCATCGGGTTCGGGCTGAACTTCTCGGCGGCCGACCGGGAGGGCAACGTGCTCTACACCGGCTACCACGCGATGCCCTGCCGCACCTACCTGCCGCGGGACGCCAGCGGGCGCTTCGTGGAGGGCGCGGACCCCTCGCTCCTCATCGACGGCACCACCTACCCGGCGTGGCACATCCCGCTCGACGCCGAGGGGCGCGTCGACGAGGAAGCCGCCGCCGCCGGCGCCGACACGGCGTGCGCGGTGCCCTTCGACCAGTGGCCGCAGGCGGTGAACCCCGCGCGGCAGTACGTGGTCAACGCCAACAACGACCCGGGGGCGATCACCCTCGACGACGATCCCTGGAACGACCCCTACTACATCGGAGGCCCCTGGGACGTCGGCTACCGCGCCTCGCGGATCGCCGGTCGCCTGGAGAGCGCCATCGACGCCGGGGGCGCGGACATCGCCGCCATGCAGTCGATTCAGGGTGATCACCACAGCAACATCGGCGAGGACCTGGTGCCGCTGCTCCTCGAGGTCATCGAGGCCGCGCGGACGGCGGCGTCGGGCAGCCCGACCGCGGGGTCCCCGGAGGAGCGCATGGCCGCCCTCTACACCGCGAACCAGGCCGCCTTCGACGAGGTCGCGACCCGCATGGAGGCCTGGCGCGCGGACGACTACCCGACGCCCTCGGGGGTCGACACCTTCTGCTCCACGAGCACCGAGGACACGCGCCGCCAATCGGTGGCCACCATGATCTTCGCCGCGTGGATGCCCCGCATGCTCCAGGGCGTCTGGAGCGACGAGGGCATCGACGGCTCGGTGAACCCCGGCGGCAACTGGGAGCTCCGCTCGTTCATGCAGCTCTACGAGCACCGCGGCGACGCGGCGCTGCCCTCCCACGACCCGGTGACGGGCGAGTCGGTCTTCTTCGACGACATCCGCACCACGGACGTGGTGGAGAGCAGCCAGGAGATCGGCGTGCGCGCGCTGGCGGAGACCCTGGCCTTCCTCTCGGGCCCGACCGACGAGGACGGGCAGAACGGCGGCTTCGGCACCGACGACATGAGCGCCTGGCTTTGGGGCCTCCGCCACCAGGTCCGCTTCGAGTCGCTCCTGGGCGACTTCGTCGGGGACGACCCGCTCGTGGCCACGGTCTTCCGCGACTTCAACATCACCACCGAGCGACTCCCCCTGGCCGACGGCCTCACCGAGGACGACCCCCGGGCGGCGCTCCAGTGGTTCCCGCGGCCGGGCGATCAGTACGACGTCGACGCCGCCAACCCCGGCTTCAGCGGGACCCGCTTCACGCACCGCAACGGTCCGGTGATGCGCACCGTGGTCGCCCTCGGGCCGGATGGCGTGGAGGGCTACAACACGCTGCCGGGCGGTCAGAGCGGGGACCCGGAGTCCGCGCACTTCGACGACCGCGCGCGGAACTGGCTGGCCAACGAGACGGTGCCCCTGCGCTTCTCGCCGGAGCAGGTCGCCGAGGGCGCGGTCAGCCGCGAGGTCTTCACGCCCTGACACTCGAAGCCCAACGGCGCGGGATTCTCCGCTAGGGTGCCAACCCATGCAGGCGCCCCACGCGTTTCCCGCCCCCTCCGACGCGACCCCCGAGCCCAAGAGCGGCCCCAACTGGCCGAAGATCCTGGGCATCGGGTGCGCGGTGGCCTTCTTGCTCCTGGGGCTCTGCTTCGGGGGCATCTTCATGATGTGCAAGAGCGTCACCAGCGGCAGTGACGACGCCGAGGCCTTCCTACTCGAGCTGCGCACCGGTGATCACGCCACGGCCTATGCGCGCATGAGCCCGGCGTACCGCGCCGGCCACGACCAGGCGGCCTTCGAAGCGGATCTGGCGACGATGCCGCCGCTGACCCAGCACACCGCGGTGACCTTCACCCAGTTCAACCTGAACAACGGCGTGCACTCGTTCGGCGGGATGCTCGCCACCCCCCAGGGACCCGTCGGGGTGCGGGTGACCATGGTGAGCTCCGGCGGCATCTATTACGTCCAGGGCATCGAGCTGGGCGGCCAGGGCTTCCCCGGCCTCTGAGCTCCCGGCGCTACTCGGCGGGGATCCCGAAGACGGCGGCGCCGAGGCAGGCGAGGGCCAGGACCGCGAAGGCCAGCGCGGGCAGCGGCCGGCGGCGGCCGGCGACGCGAGCGGCGACCGCGCACTGGAGCGCGTAGTAGGCGGCGAACGCGCGGGAGGCGAGGGCGATGATCTGGAAGACGTCGGCGGCCCAGGTGAGCGCGACGCCGGCGCCGGCCATGAGGAGGAAGGCCCACTTCGCGCGGAGGCGCCCGCCGGAGAGCTCCTCGAAGAGCCCGCCGCCGCCGTTGGTGTCCGCCACCGCCGCGCTGAACTGGGAGGCGAGCGCGGCCACCACCAGGAGCCCGGGTAGGATTGGGGCCACGGCGCGGCTCATCTCGATGATCGCCGTCTCGCCGTGACCTTCGACGGAGTCCACCGGCATCGCCACCCCGACCAGGAAGGTGTAGACGAGGTAGATCCCCCCGGACAGGAGCTGCGCGTGCCGCATGGTCCGCACCCGGGTCGCCGCGTCGTACTGACTGCCGAGGTAGCGGGAGGTCTCGAAGCCCTGCACCGTCACGATGAGCCCGGCGAGCACCGCGAGCTGCTCCCATGCCGAGCCGGGGTCCGCCGGCGTCGAGGGGAGGGTCCCCGCTCGGGCTTCGTTCACCGCGTGCAGCGCCATGCCCGCGAGGAGCCCGGCGATGATGGCCAGCTTCACCCCCACCGCGCCCACCTCCAGCTTCTCCAGGGCCGCCAGCCCGCGGGCGAAGCCGAAGAGCCCGATGAAGGTCAGGGTCGCGGTGCAGGCGATCCGCGGGAGCGTCTCGTCGACGCCGCCGATCTCCTCCACCAGGAACGCGCCGAAGAGGTTCAAGTAGTAGGTGACGCTGATCACGTAGGCGAAGCCCAGCGCCCAATCCGAGGCCCGCTCCAGGAGCGCCGCGCCGCGCGGGAGCGTCTCCGCCGCCTGGGCCGCCTCGACGTGCACGATGTTGGAGCGGATGGCTGCGCCGAGCGCGAAGGCGAAGGCGCAGAGGGCGAGCATCGCTACCGGCGCGAGGTCGCCCCAGCGGCCGATCAGGATGGGCCCGATGATCAGGAAGCCGCTGCCGATGATCGACGCCAACGGGGTGACGGTCGCCCGCCAGGTGGGGGAGCCGTGGACCCGGGGGGAGAAGAGCAGGACCGCCGTGACGGCGGTGACGAGGGCGATGGCGAGGTTCACGCGAGGGCGAGAGCATACGCGCCGTTGCGGTCCCCGGGGTTCACGGCGACGATGAGCCATGACGCGCGGGGTCGCTCTGATGGTGCTGGTGTTCGCCTGCGGTTCGGAGGAGCGCCCGCCGCCGCCGCCCGAACCCGAGCCCGAGGTGCCGGTGGTGCCCGTCTACGAGGCGGGCGAGGTGGTGCGCGAGGTCCCCGAGGAGGCCGTCGCCGAAGCTCCCGAGGCGCTCACCACCATCGACCTGCGCGACGACTTCGCGCCGCGGATCTTCACACCGGCCCCGGAGCTCGGCGAGCTGGGGACCCCGCCCTACCGCGGCACCTACGTGGCCCTGGCCGACGAGCGGCTGGACCAGCTCCCCGAGGACGTGGAGCCCGAGCGCTTCCTGGAGGTCTTCGGGATCTTCCCCACCTTCCGGGTCCTGGCCGCTCGCCTGGGGAACGACGAGGTCCACGAGTGCCACGGGGCCATCGACCCGGCCCAGCTCCACGAGCTGCCCTACGACATCAAGTACACCACCGTCGACGTCGCCGCGGAGCGCCAGCGGGTGCGCGCCTACGACCGGGAGCTGCCGCGCTTCGAGGCCGAGCGCGAGCGGCTGGGGCTGGGCACCTTGGACGCGCTCGAGGGCGTGACCGAGCGAGACCGGGTCTTCGCGCAGTTCGTGAAGGACCGCCGGCGGGTGGAGACGATGCGCGCGGTCCAGGCGCACCTGCGCTGCGATGGGCTCCTCCCCGCCGCCGCGGTCGACGGCGTGTTGGACGAGTCCACCAGCGACGCGCTCGCCCAGTGGCAGCGGCGGGCGATGCTCTACGCGGCCGGGTCCCTGGAAGCGACGACCCTGGCGGCCATGCGCCTGGACAGCCGCGAGCGCGACTTCCGCGCCGTGCTGCGCGCCCTGCGGGAGCGCGTGGTCGACGCCACCGGGGTGATCGAGGACGGGTCCGCGGCGCACGCCTGGGGCACCATCCTGGGCCGCGTGGTGGACGCGCCGGAGCTGCGGGACACCGCGGGCCACGAGGCGCGCCCCAACGGCGCGCCGGACTGGATCTCCCCGGCGACCGAAGCGGCGGCCGAGGCCCTGGGGTGGACCTCACCGGAGGCCTTCACGACCTTCGCCGCCGAGGGGCTCCCGGAGCAGGTGGCCGTCGCGCTGCCGGCGGTGCCCGCCTACCACTCGGCCCACGTGCCGCTGCGGGTCGAGGTGGACCGGGGCGACGTGGACTACGAGCTCCCCCGGGAGGTGCGCGGCGCGCGCGCGGAGGTGGAGCGCCATCCGATCGTCACCCTCATCGCCGGTCAGGGCAACGACGAGGTGGCCTTGGTGCAGTGGCCCACGACCATCGGCGGCTGGATGCGCGAGACCGTCCGCGGGGGCGTCGCGCTCAAGTACAAGGAGTCGCCGGTCGGGCCGCGGGTCTGGCGCGACGTGGTGGCCGCGCCCGCCTGGATCCCGCCGGGCAACACCCCGGTCAACGACCTGGTGCGCCACGTCGGCCGCGATCGGGTGGTGCCCAACACGACCCTCTTCGGCCCCGGGTACCGGAGCGCCTACGGCTTGGCGATGATGATCCACCACCGCCGCGAGGAGAACCCGATGGGCGCCGGCGACCCGGTGTTCGTCGACGAGGGCGTGCGCACCCACGGGTCGGTGGCCTACCGCTCCATCCTCACCGGCTCGAGCCACGGGTGCCATCGCCTGCACAACCACCTGGCGGTCCGCACGGCGGGGTTCCTCCTGGCCCACCGGCGCCACGTGCGTCGAGGCTCGCTCCTGGTGCGCCACTCGCGGGAGCTGCGCACCGCCAACGGTCCGGTCACCTTCCGCATCCGGAGCCGGGGCTACGCCTACGAGCTCACGCCGCCGGTGGAGGTGGAGGTCCTCGAGGGGCGCATCATCGGCCGGCGCCGGACCCCGGACCTGCGGGCCCACCCGGTGCGGCCGGAGTAGGCGCGGCCGGTCTGGGGGCAGTCGGGCAGGGGCCAGCCCGACAGCGGGCAGTCGGGCAGCGGGCGGCGGGCAGTCGGACTGGGAAGCCCCCGCTCCGCCGTCACTCGCCGCGGAGCAGGCGGGTCACCGGGCAGGGGGCGCCGCGCTCCTCGAGGACGAAGCCGGCGTGGCGCCCGAAGACGTGCATGTCGGCCGACTCCCAGTGGGGCAGACCGCGGGGGAGCCAGAAGACCCTGCCGCGGAAGTCGGCGAAGATCCCTTCGCGGGTGATGGCCACGCGCTCGGGCGAGCGCCGGCCGCCGGGGAGGAGCGCGCGGGCGAATCGCTCCCAGGTGCTGCCGGCGTCGCGCTCGGCGAGGATGCGGATGCCGCCCGCGGCCTCGCGATAGCCCACCGCGTCGGCGTGGCGGGCGGGCCACTCGGCGGGGTCCCAGGCCACGGCGGGGAGATCGAGCCAACCGCGTTCGGAGTCGGTGCGGCCCCAACGTTCCCGGTGCCACTCCGTCCAGAGGTCCGCGACGCTGCGCTCGTAGGCGCGAACTTCGTCGGTGGGGGGGCCGGCGACGAGCTCCGGCAAGGACGGCTCCTCGAACGCGTAGCTCTCCGAGAACCCCCCCGGCCCGCGCACTTCGATGGCGAAGCCGGGGAAGTGGGGCCGCACGATGAGCCGCCGGAGCTCGTGGAGGGGGAAGCGGTATTTGGTCAGCGGCGCGATGGTCTCCGGGGTAAGCGCGTCGACGCCTCGTCTCTCCCAGAAGAGGCGGTCCGAGGCGTCCAGGTCGAGGGTGAAGGGCGCGGTCCCGTGGAAGCCGTGGCCGAGCTTCCGAAAGAGGTGCTCCTTGGGGTCGACCGACGTGAGCGGGTGGACCGATGCCGTGAGCGGGTGGACGTGCAGGGAGTCGCGGGTACGAAAGATGACGGGCATGGGGGCGTCGGCTCGCGGATCGGAGGGGCGGGCCCTAGGATGCTCGCCGATGTCGTTTGCGTCGATCCTCGTTCTCTCCATCGGGCTGGCCATGGACGCGACCGCCGTGAGCGCGACGCGCGGGCTCGCCGTTCCGCGGATCCGCCTCCGGCACGTCGCGATGGTGGCCCTCTTCTTCGGCGGGTCCCAGGCCCTGATGCCGCTCGTGGGCTGGATCGTCGGGGCGCAGCTCGGGTCGGTGGTGGAGCGCTGGGATCACTGGATCGCGTTCGGGCTGTTGGGGCTCATCGGGGCGAACATGCTCCGGGAGGCTTGGAGCGGCGACGAAGACGAGGACGACGAGGAGGAGGAGGCCGACCCCTTCGGGCTCCGGCTGATGCTGGTGCTCGCGGTGGCCACGAGCATCGACGCGCTCGCCGTCGGGGTGACGCTCCCGATGCTCCACGCCCCCATCGTGCTGACGCTCTTGACCATCGGGATCACCACCGCGGCGCTCAGCGTGGCGGGGCTCTACGCGGGGCGACGCTTCGGCGCGATGCTGGGCAGCCGGTTGGACGTCGTGGGGGGGCTGGTGCTCATCGGGCTGGGGACCAAGATCCTGATCGAGCACCTCGGCGCCTGAGGGCAGGTCAGGCGCGGAGGAACGAGAGGGAGCGGGCGAGCTCGAGACGGTTGCCCACCCCCAGGACGCGGTAGATGTTCCGCACGTGGGTCCGCACGGTGTGCGTGCTGAGGCCCAGGTGGCCGGCGACCTCGCGGATGGTGGCGCCGCCGGTGACCAACTCGGCGATCTCCATCTGCCGCTCGGTCAGCTCGCAGGTCTCCATCCACGCCGGCCGCGCGCGGAGTCGCAAGAGCGTCCGATGGCCCGTCAGCCCCTCGGGGGGGGTGAGGAGCCAGGCGTCCACCACGTGCTCCTTGCCGAACGGGAGGGTGCACGTGTCCTTGCGGTCGAGCTCGCGCCGAAGCCGCGTCCAGACGTCGGCGGGGATGGACCAGTTCTCACCTCGCGCCCATTGGACCACACCAGCCTCGTCCACGAGCTGCATTCCGACACCCTGCGAAGTTTCCATACTCCTGCCCTCCGGGGGCGCTCCTCAACAAGGGGCGTGCCAGGTGGGTCGAAGGGCGATCCTCAGGTGGGTGACAACAAAAGTTGTCAGCTGGGGCCGATTTGCGTGTTAATATTTGTGAACACCTACGAGTTGCAACGAGTGAATGGCAGGGGGGAACAGGTGAGGTTCGAGCGCACCGAGGGGATCGACGCCGCGTTCTATCGGCAGTTGCTCGACCTCGCGGAAGTCCGGGAGCCCGAGCGGCTGCTCCAGCTCGCGCTCGCAGCACTCCTCGAGGTCACGGACGCGCGGGAAGCCTATCTGGAGTTCCGCGACGGTGAGCGCCGGTGGGGGGCGTCGAGCGGAGTCGACGACGTTCGCCTGGACGCGATCCGGAGCACGGTGTCCACCGGCATCATCGCCGAGGCGCTGGCGTCGGGGGAGATCGTGGTGACGGCGTCGGCGGTGGCCGATCCCCGCTTCGGGGAGCTGGACAGCGTGCAGCGCAACGGGATCGAGGCCGTCGTGTGCGCGCCGCTGGGGGAAGAGCACGGGGTGGTCTACCTCCAGGGGGGCGCCCTGGCGCGGCACACCCCGGCCGTGCGGAGCTACCTCGCCTACTTCACCCGGGCTCTCGGTCCCCACATCGACGAGCTGCTCACGGCGGCGCCGCCCAGTCGGGGCGAAGGGGCCTTCGCGCCCGTCCTCTTCACGAGTCAGGCGATGGCCGATGTGGTCAACCGGTGCCGGTTCGCCGCCGCCCTCGACGTGCAGCTCTTGCTCACCGGGCCGACGGGGACCGGGAAGACGCTCCTGGCCGAGTGCATCCATCGGGCGGGGCCGCGCGCGAACGGGCCCTTCGTCGCGCTGAACTGCGCGGCGATCCCCGAGAACCTGGTGGAGAACGAGCTCTTCGGCGCCGACGCCGGGGGCCACTCGACGGCCCATCGCGGTGGCGTGACCGGCAAGGTGGCCGCGGCGGAAGGGGGCACCCTCTTCCTCGACGAGATCGGTGAGCTGGCGTTGGGCGCGCAAGCGAAGCTGCTCCAGCTCCTCCAGTCGCGAACGTACCACCGGCTCGGGGACCCGAAGCTCCACGAAGCCGACGTGCGGGTGGTGGCCGCGACCAACCAGGACCTCGCCGAAGCCGTCGCGGAGAAGCGGTTCCGCGAAGACCTCTACTATCGTCTCGACGTGCTGCAGGTCCGCGTGCCCTCGCTGGCCGAGCGCCAGGACGACCTGCTGCCCCTCGCCGCCGCTCTGCTACGCCGGACCGCCGACCGCAATGGCCTCGAGCTGAAGCGGCTGAGCGCGGGCGCGAAGCGCGCGCTCCTGGCTCACGAGTGGCGAGGCAACGTGCGCGAGCTCGGCAATCGGCTGGAGTCGGCGAGCCTCGACGCCCACCTCCGCGGCTCCCGCGAGATCGGCGTCGAGGACCTCTTCGGCGGGCGCCCGTCGGCGCCGGCCATCGACGCGTGGAACGAGGCGACCCGCCGCTTCCAGCGCCGGCATCTGGTGGCCATCCTCGAGGAGTGCGATTGGAACGTGTCCGAGGCGGCCCGGCGGCTCCAGCTCACGCGGACCCACGTGTACAACCTGATCCGCGATCATCAGATCGAGCGCGCCTGAACCTCACTCGGCCGCGGCCGCCAGCGGCGTCTCGTCTTCCATGGCTTCGATGACCGCGTCCACCAGCGGCGTACCCGCCCAGGGGGCCAGGTCCTCGCGCGGGGAGATCGCGTAGTCGCCTGGCGCCTCGTGCACTTCCCGCATGAAGGTGGAGTGCACGATGTAGCCCCACGGGAGCACTCCCTGCCGAGCCCGGAGCTTCGCGACGGGTTCACCCAGCGTGCCGGCGTGGAAGATCCAGACTTCCTTGTCGTCGGCCCGGGGCCCGAACACCGCCGCCACCACATAGCCCGGGTGGCCCTCGGTGGTCGACGGGACCCACTGGGGCGAGAGCAGCAGCCACCCCTTGGGGAGCGTGTGGCCGATCGTGAGGCTGCCGTCGCCGTGATAGTGGCCGAGGGTCGCGGAGGTGCCGCCCTGCTCCAAGCGCCGACGCACCTCGCGCAAATCCATGATCCGCCGATTGGAGCCGCGGTAGAGGTCCCACACCAGCTCGGACAGCGCGGTGGGCATCAGCCCGTGGGTGTAGAAGAAGAGGTCGCCGACGCGGTCCCGGGCGTCGCTCGTCGCGATGCCGGGACCCGAGGCCAGCGCGATGGTCCAGGTGCCGTCGGGATCGCATAGCTCGTGGGTCTTCCGGCACCTCCCGGGCCGCCCCTCCTCGAGGTCGATCTCGAAGCGGGCCAGACGGTCCAGGTCGGTCCCGGTAGGCATCATCCCCAGGGTCTCGGGGGGAAGCGAGCCGCCCCGGAGTTCCCAGAGGTCGTTGGCCAGGAGGAACTCGGAGCTGTCGGCGCCGGCGTTGTCGATGACGTGCAGGACGAGCTTCGTGCCGCCCCGATCGTCGCGGTCGGCGAAGCAGTGGACCACCGAGGCGTTCAGCTCGACGGTGGAGGCTCGGACCGCATCCCCGGTCTGCTCTGCCGCGTCGATCGCGGCCAGGGGGATGATGTGCAGTCGAGTCGTCGACGGTTGCCGCCGGGACAAGCGCTGACGGATGAAGCGGAGGGTCCACGCCGGGAGCTTCCGGCTGAGATCCGGGAGCACCAGGTCCATCTCGAACTTGAACGCGGCGTCGATCACCAGGAGGTGCTGGTCGGTCACGACCATCTGGTGAGCGCTCTCCACGAATTCGAGGGGCTTCCCCTTGGCGTCGTGGACGGGGATCGTCTTGGGCTCGTTCGCGCCGTCCCAGATGACCAGTCGAGCGTCGGTCTCGGGTAGCGACCCACCGGCGAGGCGGCGGAAGCGGGAGATGGCGGCCCGCGCGATGGCGGGCCCGGTGACCAGGGCCGTGAGCGTCTCCGCTGCGGTCTCGGTCGCGTTCCGGCGGATCTCGGAGACCGCTCGGAGGAACCCGCGCTGGGGGCGCCAGCCGGTGGAGAACGCTCGCGCCAGCCGCTTGGCGTAGATGTGCCACCCGCGGACGAAGTTCATGGCGTAGACCCGCTCGCGAGTGGGGTCCCAGGCGGGGTGCGAGGTCGCGCTGATCATCGCGAAGGGCGCGTCCGGGAAGAGCGTGGGGAGCCACTTGTCCCGCTCGCCCACGGGCGTGACCAGGCGGAGCGTCGAGGGACACACCTCGTAGGGACGACCGCTCTCGTAGGTGACCAGCAGCCGCTCCGGAGCCGCGCCGAAGCGGATGGCCTGGAGCGCCGTGTTGAGCATGTTGCGCCCGCCCACCGCTTCGCTGGAGATCCGCGCGATCCCCCGGTCCTCGAAAGGCTGCGCCAGGCGCGGGTCGTCGCGGGTGAGCTTCTCGGCCCACCAGCAAGGAGGCTGGAGCATCCGCCAGTCCAGATGGGCGCCGTCTTCGTCGAAGGTCATTCGATAGAGGCAACCGTCCCCGTTGAGAAAGGGGGTGTCCGAACCGGACGGGCGACCCTCTGCTCCTGCGGGTCCCACGATGAAGACAGCCCCCCGCAAGTCACTCGGGATCTCGTCGCCCGCGAGTGCTACGCTCTGCAGCCCCTCATCGCGGCGATACTGTCGGACGCTCTCCGGAAATGTATGCATTCACCCCCATTGCGAACGCCGGTCGATCGACGTTCGTGATAAGAGAGGGTGAGTGAGCGGGATGATGGAGCGCCTACCCCGTTTGGGCGATCGCTTTCACCTCCAAAAGCGGCTAGGTGCTGGGGCGTTCGGTGTGGTCTATCAGGCCCGCGACCAGCGCTACGGCGCCGAGGTCGCCCTGAAACACCTGGTGGCGACCGACCCCGCCAGCCTCCGTCTCTTCAAGCGCGAGTTCCGCGCCATGGCTCACCTGGGGCACCCGAACCTGGTGTCGCTCTACGAGCTGCACGGCGAAGACGAGGCGTGCTTTTTCACCATGGAGCTGGTCCGCGGGCGCTCCCTCGACGACTGGCTCGGGGCCGGCGCGACGGGTGATCTGCGGTCCATCTTCGGGCAGCTGGCGGCTGCGACCGATGCCCTCCATCGCGCCGGGCTGATCCACGGTGACCTGAAGCCGTCCAACGCCTTCCTCGCCGAGGACGGTCGGGTCCTGGTGGGCGACTTCGGGATGGTGCGCCCCACGGACCCCGACGCCGGGCCGGTGCCCCGCTCCCACGGGACCGTGGCGTACTCTGCGCCCGAGCTCTGGGCCGGGGAACACGCTGGGCCGACGGCGGACTGGTACAGCTTCGGGGCCATCCTCTACGAGGCCCTGGTGGGGATCCCCGCCTTCGACGGAGACAACCTCAGCGAGATCATCGCGGCCCGCACCCTGGGCGACGGGCCCGATCCGCGCGACCACGCCGCGGCCGGCGAGCGCGACCCCTCCGGGGAGCTGGGGGCCCTGTGCGCGGCGATGATGCGCCGGGACCCGGAGGCCCGACCCTCGAGCGGGCTCATCCTGGAGGTCTTCGGGGTGGAGCGACCTGGGCGCACCCGGGAACCCAAGGTCTTCGTGGGGCGCGAGCCCGAGCTCCAGCGTCTTCGCGAGTTGCTCGACGGCTCCGGCGCTCG
Source organism: Myxococcales bacterium UBA1660 (assembly GCA_002320815.1). Classification (GTDB taxonomy): domain Bacteria; phylum Myxococcota_A; class Polyangia; order Polyangiales; family Houyiibacteriaceae; genus UBA1660. The sequence goes on along the minus strand of DCLA01000083.1, from coordinate 3,240 downwards.
GGGGGTGTGGATCGAGGGCCCGTCGGGCATCGGCAAGTCCACCCTCGCGGGGCGCTTGGCGCGGCGACTCCGCCGCGAGGGGAGGCTGGTGCTGGAGGCCCGCTGCCATCCCGGCGACGCCCTGGCCGGCCGGGCCCTCGACGAGCTGGTCGACGGGCTCGTGACCTACCTCGAGGAGCTCCACCGCAGCGAGCTCCGGGTCATCCTCGAGGATGTCGATCCGGCGCTCGGCGCGCTGGTGCCCGCCCTCCGTTCGCTGCTTCCTCGCGGGCGCCAGGAGCCCGACGAGCGGAGCCGGGCGGCGCGTCGACGGGCGGCCCTCGAGTCGTTGGGACGGGTGCTGGCGCGCGTGGCGGAGCTCCAGTCCATCGTCCTCTTCGTCGACGATCTCCAGTGGGCGGACGCTGGCAGCGGCGCCGACCTCGGCGCGGTCCTGGCGAGCCTCCAGGGGCATCGGGTCCGCTTGATGGCCACCCTGCGCTCCGATCAGCGGGGCGCCGCCGGACCGGCGGCGCTGGAGCGCGCGCAGGTGGGGGCGCCGGAGCGTTTCGCCCTCGGGCCCCTGAGCGCGGGCGCGGTGGGGGACCTGCTCCGGGCCGAGCTCGGCGAGTCGATCCAGGTGCGCGCCGAGGTCGTCAGCGCCGCCGAGGGGAACCCCTACCTCGCGCGGGAGATCGCGGACCTCGCGGAGCTGGACGAGGTGCCGGAGCACGCCAAGGGATGGCGAGCGCGGCTGATCGAACATCGCGAGAACGAGCTGCGACCCGCCGGCCGACGCATGCTCCACGCGGTCGCGCTCGGTCGCGGGCCGCTGGGTCCGAGCGCGCTCATCGACGCGTGCGCGCTGAGCGAGGGCGAGTACCTCGCCGAGCTCCACGAGCTCCGCACTCGCCGCTTGGCCACCGCGCGCCTCGAACGCGCGATGGAGACGGTCGAGCCCTACCACTCCTGGGTCCGCGAGGCCGTCCTGGAGACCATCCCCGAGGACGAGCGGCGGCAGCTCCACCTCGCCCTGGGTCACGCGCTGGAGCGGCATGGCGGGGGGGCCGACGTGGTGGCGCGGCATCTCTTCGAGGCTGGGCGCGTGGACGAGGCGCGACCCCGCGCCCTCGAGGGGGCCCGGGAAGCGGCGGACGCGCTGGCCTTCGCCCGCGCGGCCGACCTCTACGCGCTCGCGCTGGAGTGTGGGGTGCCGAGCGAGCAGCGCGCCGCGGTCGAGCGAGCCCGCGCCGAGGCCCTCGTCGGAGCGGGTCGCAGCCACGAAGCGGCCGAGGCGCACCAGCGGCTGGCGCGCCTCGAGCCGCAGCGCGCGCCCGAGCACGAGCGCCGCGCGGCCGAACAGCTCCTCTACGGGGGCGCGATCGACCGCGGGATCGCCCGGATGCGGGACGTGCTCGCGCGGGTCGGGGTGGACTTCCCCACCAACAAGGTGCTCTCGATCGCGCGGGTGGTCTCGGCCCAGGCCCTCGGGCCGACCCGCCGCTTGGAGCCGTCGGTGGTGGACCGGCTCGTGCGGCGCCCCCACCTCGACGCGCGGGTCGACGGTCTGCACGCCGCGACCCTGGGGTTGAGCATGACCGACCCGTTGCCCTCGGCGCATCTCCAGGTGGACCACGTCCGCGAGGCGTTGGCCTGCGGGGATCCGCACCGGCTCGCGCGGGCGCTCTGCATCCACGCGGTCCAGACCGCGGGGGGCTGGTACGACCCGAAGCGGACGCAGCGCATCCTGGAGGTCATCGATGCGCTCGTCGCCGAACACGCCGATCCGCGGATCGAGGCGGAGGTCGAGCTCTCGCGCGCCGGGGTGGCCTGGATGGAGGGGCGGCTCGAGGCGGCGGTGGCGCGCTCCGAACGGGCCGGGGTGCTCCTGCAGGGCGAGGCCTGCACGGGGATGCCCTGGCACCAGGACACCCGGCGGATCGTCGCCCTCGACGCGTTGGAGCAGCTCGAGCGCTGGGACGACGCCGAGGCCCTCTTCAACGTCGCGGTGGCGGACGCCCGGGAACGGGGCGACCGCTTCCTCGAGGCGAGCGTGCTGCCGCGCTGGGGCGTGACCCGGGAGCTCCGCGCCGGCGATCTCGACCGCGCGGCCGTGGTCTTGGAGCGGGCCCGGTCCGTCTGGGGGCGGCAGGACATGGACCCCATCACTCTGCAGATCGCCATCGCCGAGGCGCGGCTCCTGGTCGCGCGGGGGCGCCTGGACGACGCGCGTCGCCTGGTCGAGGAGACCAACACCCGGATGACGCGCTCGCTGCTCTGGCGGGCCTACTTCTACAGAGACCGTTGGGCGATGGCGCGCGCGGAGACCCTCCTCGCCTGGCTCGCGGAACATCGAGACCGCGGCCTCGCTCGTCAGGTAGAGAAGCTGCTGCGCGGCCTGGAGAAGACCGGCGCGCCGGTGCCGATGGCCACGGCGGCCCGCCTGCGCCGGACCTACGGCTGAGCGCGTCGCGATCGGCGGGGCGCGCGGGGCGCCCCGTGGTTCGGAGTGACGAAAACGGGGGGTACCGAGCCTGCAGCGTCGACAGACGAACCATCCCGGGGCGTTGCGCTCGGCGCCCGTGCTTCGCTCGGGCCTCGCTGTCGTCGTCAGGATTTCACCGGTCGCCGATGCTGGAGTCCCATCGGAGAGTGAGCCATTTCATGCCCGCGGCGACGCCGCAGGAGGTACACTGCTGGCGCGGTTACAGCTCGAGGCGATGGCACGAACCGATAGCGACCCCTCATGACCCTTCGCTGCCGCTACGTGGCCGCAGTTCACCATTCGCCGCCATCCCCTCACGCTCGAAAATGCTCTGGTATTTCCTCGGTTCTCGTACGTACGACCGAGCACCGAGTCGGTGCATCGACCGACGATGAGTCATGAGGTCCGCGCTAGTATCCATGAGGTCAAATGAAGTACGCACCCACCGTCATCCTGCTCGCTTTCCTGAGTATCGCGGGGTGTGACTCTGACCCGGGCGAATCGGAGCCCGACGCCGCCGTCCCCATGGACGGCGGGATTGACGCCGGAACCGTAGATGCCGACGCCGCCATGGATGGCGGGAGGCCCATCGATGCCGGAGGCCAAGACGCGGGCGTGCCCGGCGATCCCTGCATGGTGGACAACGGCGGCTGTGGCGATGCGACCTACTACGAGTGTCGGGACGACGAGGGCGTCGCCGTTTGCTCCGACATCGACGAGTGCGCGATGGACAACGGCGGTTGCGGTGACGCGGCGTACTACGCCTGCACGAACAA
>DCLA01000074.1 GCA_002320815.1 Myxococcales bacterium UBA1660 | reverse complement strand
GTTTCGTGTTTCGTGTTTCGTGTTTGTGTTCGTGGTGGTGGTCGTGGTCGTGGTGGCGTCGTCCCCGCCGAACTCGTCGTCGAAGGGGTCGTCGTCCGCCGCGGGGGCCGGAGTGGCCGCGGGCTCGGGTTCCGATTCGCCGAACTCGTCGTCGAATTCGTCGTCGAACTGGGCCTGAGCGGCGGTGGGGAGGCCGAAGCCGGCCACGAGGCCGGCCGCGAGGACCCAGCCAAGGCCGAAGGATCGAAGTGCGGCTCGCATCAAAGGGTGCTCCTGCTGGTTGGCGAGGCAGTCGGGGGGTGCTCGCCGGGGGGCTTCATACATCGAGACGGAAGAAAGGTAAACGTTTCGCCTACCCGTCGGCGGACGGGTCCGGATGTGCCATTGTGTGGCATTCCGTGGGTGAATCCGTCTCCTGCGGGGCAGGTGCAAGACTGCGTCCGTCAGCGGAATCGGAATCTTCCGGCGAGCGTGCAACGGCTGCGACCACCCATGCGGACGCGGCTGCGGCCGATTGGTCGGACAACCCCACGGGATCACGAGCGAACTCGTGTGCGACGGGGGGTGGCGAGGTCAGTTCGCGGAGACGTGCAGGGTCACGTTGCCCGAGGGCGGGATCATCGCCGACTTGGGCGCCGGGGCTTCCCCGCTGGAGGGCTGGAAGACCACCGTGTAGCGGCCGCCCGGGACGTGAGGAATCTGACAGCGCCCCTGCCGGGTGGTGCAGCTGAAGCTCTCGCCCCCACCTCGCGGCCGGAGGGTCACCTGCCCATCCACGTTCTCGCCGCCGCCGGTCTGCACCTGAACGACCACCAAGGCGTCGGCCAGCGCGGTCGAGACGAAGGTCAGGGCGATCAGCAGGCCCAGGACGAGGGCGGGGAAGCGGTGGAGGAGAGTACGCATCGGCGGAGCGGGGAAAGGGACGTCGGGCGCGGCGATCGATTCAAAAAGGATCCGGGCGCGCGGACGAACTGTACATCAGGTCGGCCCCGCGCGGGACCTTCGTGCGGTCGCGCGCCCGGATCTGCGGAGAAGTCGACGCGGGAGGTGGAGCGGATAGAACTCGGAGCATGCGATCCCCCGTTCTCTTCGCCACCCTGGCTGCCCTGAGCGCGTGCGGTGGCGCCGGCGCTCCGGAGCGGAGCGTCGCCCCGCCCGAAGCCGCTTCGGCGCCCGCCCCGGCGACGGCCGAGGCGCCCGAGGCGGCGCCGCCGGTCGCGGAGGCCCCCCGCCGGATCCTGCACACGGACCTGGCCGCGAGCTTCGAGTCCGCGGAGCTGCGGAGCGGCGGCGACCTGGTCGCCGACCTCTCGGGAGTCGGCGGCGCCCGCGTGACCCTGGGCGGCTGGGCGACCCACACGCGGCCGCTCACCATCGACGGGCTCGCCGGGGTCGCCGGTCGCTCCCGGGACGCGCGCTTCCTGCTGCCCCGCCCGACCTCTGGGACGAAGCTCACCTTGCGCGTGCGCTCCTCCCGGCCGGGGCGCCTGGGGCTGGTGGTCGATGGCGAGGTGCTCGACGAGACCCAGGAGGTCCCGGCGGCGCCGACCACCGTGACCTTCGACCTCGGCGAGCACGCCCGCGGCGAAGGGGACATGGCCCTCTCGGTCCGGGCGCCGACCAGCGCGACGACCGCCGGCGAGCGCTTCGGGGCCCTGGTCGCGGCGCTGCGCCTGGGCGAGGGCACCGAGCTCGGGGGGGCGCCCACCCGGGGCGAAGACGGGAACCTCCGAATCCCCGCGGGGACCTCCGTCGCCTGGACCGTGCCCGTCGCCGAGGGCGCGGAGGCGGCGTTCGCCGTCGACGCCGGCCGGGTTCGCCTGCGCATCCACCGGGACGGCGCCGCGGTCGAGGAGATCGACGCGGTGGGCGCCGAGGAGACCATCCATCGGCCGCTGCCCGCCGACGCCGTGGTGAAGCTCGAGCTGGTCGCCGAGGAGGACGCGGTCGTGGGCGCCGCGGCCATCACGGTGCCCGAGCCCGAGGCGCGGGAGCTGACGAAGCCGACCCATCTGCTCCTGGTCCTGGTGGACACCCTCCGGGCCGACAAGCTCGGGCCCTACCGGGAAGACACCCGGGTGCGCACGCCCGGACTGGACGACTTCGTCCGCGACGCCACCACCTTCGCCAGCGCCCACTCCCAGGAGAACTGGACCAAGCCCAGCGTGGCCACCCTCCTCAGCGGGTTGATGCCCTGGGAGCACACGGCGACCCAGCACGAGTCGGTGGTCCCGCGGCAGATCGACCTCCTCCCGGAGATGCTCGGAGGGCACGGCTTCGAGACCGCGTCGTTCATCGCCAACGGCTACGTCTCCGATCGCTTCGGGTTCGGCCAGGGGTGGGACAGCTACCGGAACTACATCCGGGAGGGCCGGCGCACGCGGGCCGAAGACGTCGCCGGCGACGTGCTGGCCTGGCTCGACCGGCGGAACGAGGAGAAGCCCTTCTTCCTCTACGTCCACACCATCGATCCCCACGTGCCCTACCGGCCGCCGGACGCCGACCTCGCGCTCTACGGCGACCCGGGGTACCGCGGGGTGGTCGACTTCTCCCGGGACGCCACCCTCCTGGAGAACGTGAAGCAGGGGAACCTCCGGCTCGGCGAGCGCGACCGCGCGCACCTGGAGGCCCTCTACGACGGGGAGATCACCTACCACGACCGCCACTTCCGCTCGATCCTGCAGGGCCTGGAACGGCGGGGCCTGAGCGACTCGACGATGGTGGTGGTCACCGCCGACCACGGCGAGGAGCTCTTCGACCACGGGTCGGTGGGCCACGGTCACAGCGTCTACGAGGAGCTCCTCCACGTGCCCCTCTTCGTGAAGCTGCCGGGCGGATCCCCCCGGCGGGTCGATCGCGCGGTGGGTCTGGTCGACGTGCTGCCGACCATCCTGGAGGCCTTCGAGCTCCCGGTGCCGGAGGAGCTCTCGGGGCACTCGTTCCTGAACGAGCTCCGGGCCGTCTCCGTGGGCGCCGAGCGCGGGACCGTCAGCGCCTTCATGGAGCACTGGCGCACCCTGAACGTGGGTCGCTGGAAGCTGGTGGAGCGGCCCGGCCGCTCGGCCACGCTCTACGATCTGCGGAACGACCCCGGCGAGACCCGCGACGTGAGCGCGGACCAGCCGCTGATCACCTCGTGGCTCCGGGGGCTTCTCGGCGAGCGCCTGGCGGAGACCCGAACGGACGCCCCGAGCCGACGCCGGCGCGCACCGCGGCCGGAGCGGACCGTCATCGACGACGAGACGGCCGCTCAGCTCCGGGCCCTCGGCTACACCGGGGACTGACGCGCGCGCCCGAAGGGGCGCGCCGGTTCAGACGCGGTCGTCTTCTTCGAAAGCGACCGCGTCGTCGTCGTCGAAGGAGACGTCGGCGAAGTCGCTCTCGTCGCCTTCGGCGGGAGCCGCGGTCAGCTCGACATCGGCGGCGGCCAGCTCGACATCGGCGGCGCCGAGGTCGACCTCGCCGGTGGTCTCGTCGGACTCCACCTCGCCCATGTCGGCGAAGGAGGCCTCGTCGTCGACGTCCTCGAAGACCCCGGCGTCTTCTTCGATGGCGAAGGACTCGGGCTCCACGGCCGGCGCGACCTCGGCGTCGTCGGGCAGGGGAATCTGCGGAGGTGCGGCGCCGTCGTTGGGCGACGCCTCGTCCCCGGGGCGCGGCGCCGGCTGGACCCGCAGGGAGGGATCCATGTCGGGGCGCGGGGCGCTGCCCGGCACCGGGAGATCGTTCGCGGCGTAGGCGAAGAAGCCGGTGGGCTCGGCGGAGAGCTCGGCGTCCTGGGCCTCGGGCTGCCAGGTGGGCGGATGGACCGGCCGCATGAGCTGGCCCTGGAAGGGCGGGATCTGGAACCCGACGGGAGCCGGGGGGAGCGACGGGGCCGGGGCCACGGGCGGATCGCCGGGGGGCGGCCCCAGGCTGTCGACCGGACCGGCCGGCGCCACGCTGGCGCCGAAGTCGTCCTCGGCGTCGTCGGCCGCCCAGGCGTCGTCGACGTCCGCGGCGGGCTCCTCGAAGCTCACGTCTCCCGCGAAGGCCTCGTCGGCGGCGGCGACATCGGCGACGTCGGCGGCCGGCTCGTCGAAGCTCACGTCACCGGCGAAGGCCTCCTCGGCAGGAGGCTCTTCGAAGCTCACGGCCTCGGGCTCCGCGGCGGGCTCCTCGAAGCTCACGTCCCCGGCGAAAGCCTCCTGGGGCTCCACGGCCTGCACGGCCGCCGGCTCGGCGAAGTCGTCCTCGGCGGGAGGCGCCTCGAAGCTCACCTCGTCCACCAGGCCCGCGTCGGCCTCGGCGGGCTCCTCGGGCGCGGCCTCCTCGGCGGGGGGCTCGTCGAACGCGGCCATGGCGTCCGGGGCGTCACCCATGGACTCGGCCATCTGGGCCACGTCGGCGATCGCGGTCGCCTCGGAGTCCCAATCGGCGTCGATGTCGGGCTCGGCGGCGATGTCGGCCGCCTCGGCCTCCTCGAGGCCTTCGAGGGAGACCTCGCCGGTCGCCGGCTCGTCCCCGGCCAGGCTCTGCCGGGCCAGCACGATGCGCTCGTAGACGACCTCGCTCATCCCCTGGAGCTGGAGGCTGTCGAAGACGATGTCGTAGCGAGTCTCGGGCGCGCGCTCCTCGCCGCCGTCGACGGCGGCGGTGACTCGGCCGACGCCCTCGAGGGCGGGCGAGCCGTCCATGAGCAGCACGGCGAAGCCGACGGTGGCTCCCTCCTCGTAGGCCGTCGGGCCGTAGAGAATCAGGCGCTCCTCGTCCACGCGGTCCGCCAACCCGGCTGAAAGCTCGGAGATGTCGCCGAAATGGGTGGGAACGGTCAGGACTTCAGTCATCGAGTCTCGGGCTCCTCGTCACTCAACGGCCTCGTACGGACCGCACCAGATCCTTGCAAGAGCTCCTCGACGCGCCGCTCGGCGGCATCGAGGCGCTCGGCGCCTTCCCGGGACAGCTTGACGCCTTCCTCGAAGATCGCGAGCGACTCCTCGAGAGGCAGCTCGCCGCCTTCGAGGCGTTCGACGACATCCTCGAGCCGCGAGACCACCTCTTCGAAGGTGCGCTCCGTACTCTCCGTGCTGGCCGTACCCATGGGCGTTCGACCGGCCGACAATGCCCGCTCGGGTCCCGCGAAGTCAATGGGAGAACCGAATACCTTGGCCGGAGGGGGCGGAGGTCGCCGGATCGGTTTCCAGCTCGACCTGGACGTCGGCGACCCCGGAGGGCTGCCCGAGAACGAAGGCTTCCCCCGTGGGGAGGGTCCGGACCCAGCGCACCTCCCCGGTGGGCAGCACGATGCGCGCGCCCACGCCTTGGGGGGATCCGGCCGCCCGGATGGCGAACCGGAGCACCCCGCGCCCCCGGACCCGGGGTCGCCGCTGGCCGGCGACGGCGGCTTCCAGCGCCCGACGCACGACCGAGTCCGCCTCGATCCGCGCTCGGGGACCGAGGGCCTCGCGGGCCCCGGGCACCGCCAGCCGCGCCAGCGCCTCCCCGCTCGCCCGCCGGACGGCAGGGTCCGAATCCCGATCGAGGCGCTCCACCAGGGCCCGCCAGGCGGCGCCGTCGTCGGTGGCGGCCAGCGCGAGGGCGGCCGCCGCCCGCTCGGGTCCGCCGCCCCGGCGGAGGGTCCGCCGCAGCTCGCGCCGGATCGAGTCGGGTTGGGGACCCCGCAGCACCGCCATGGCGGCCGCGCCGAGCTCGGAGCGGCCGAGCAGCGCGAGCCGGGTCGCCTCCGCCGGGGCCACGCCGAGGTCCCCGGCGGCGAAGAGCAGCGCGCGGAGCACCAGGGGGTCGGTCTCGCCGGCGAGCCGCTCCTCGAGCGCCGCGGCCGCCGCCGGCGAGGGGTTCCAGGGCAGGGCCTGCGCGGACGCGATGCGTCGCTGCGGGTCGGGGTCGGCGAGCCCCTCCCGGGCCGCCGTGGCCGCCTCGTCACTGCCGGCCAGCGCTCGGAGGGTGATCCCCCGGGTGGAGTCCCGGCCCTCCCCCAGCACCTGCTCGAGGGCTCGACGACCGGCTTCGGCGGCTTCGGACGGGATCCGGTCGATCCAACGCCGCAGGAGCACGGCGAGGGCTCGGCCGAGGGCCTCCCGGGCGGAGGGGGTGGCCTCGTCGAGGCGCTCCACTTCGGCGAGAAGCGCGGGCAATCCCGCGCCGTCTTCCAGTTCGGCCAGGACGCTCGCGGCGGCCGCGGCCTCCACGCCGTTGCGCAGGAGCCCGTGGTAGACGGCGGCGAGCTCCGGTTGGGGGGTGGCCAGGGCGACCTCGGTCGCTCGGCGGACGACCACCGGGTCCGACGAGGTGACGCGAGCCACGATCGCGTCCCGGGCGCGCTCGGGATCGAGGGCCAGGAGGGCCGCCAGCACCGCCCGCTCGCGCCGCGCCTCGGCGTCCTCCAGGAGGGCCTCGAGGGCGACCGCGTCGACCGGTCGGCCCAGGCGCCCGAGGGCCTCGATGGCGGCGTCGACCAGCTGCGGTTCGGGGAGCGCGAGCTGGCGCCGGACGAACCCGGCGGCGCGGCCATCGCCGATGGCGCCGAGGGCCTTCACCACGGCGATGCGGATGGGCGCCGCGCCCCGGCCCCCCGCGTCGACCAGCGCCGGGACCGCGCTCGCGTCGCCGACGGCCCCCACGACCTCGATCGCGGCGAGGGTCGGCGCGGCGGCGATCGCTCGGAGGAGGTGGGGCAAGGCCGCGGGTCCCGCGCGGAGCAGGCCCACCCGGGCGCCGTCCATGAGCTCCGGGACCTCGAGGGCCTCGACCAGAGCGCGGAGCCCCGCCGGGGTGCCGAGCTCCGCGAGCGCCCGAGCGATGGCGGGGACCGCCTGGGGCGGCGCGGAACGCAGCACCGCGACGAGGGTGGGCGTCGCGCCGCGGTCCCGATGCCAGGCGATCGTGGCGGCGATCTCGCCGATGGCCGCGGGGTCGTTGGTGGTCTCCAGCGACTCCCGGAGCGCCCGGAGGAGGCGACCGGTGGGCTCCGCCGATCGGAGCGCGCGCGCGGCCGCGGCGCGGGTCCCGGGAGCCTCGTCCTGGAGTTCCGTCAGATGACGCAAGCGCGGGAGTCGGTCGCTCACCTGTCCAAACCCGAGGACCGCCGGGGCGCAAAGCGCGAGCACCAGGAGGCTCCCCCAGATGCGTGAGCGCGATTCATCCGGCGAGCGACGACGCACGATCAGGGACTACCACACCTGCACGCGCCCCGGCGACGCGAGACGCAGCGCCGAAACCTTCCAACAGGTTCTCGACCTGAGCGGTCCACTTCGCCTATCCTGGCACCTGGAGTGCGTAGGGGACCTCCAGCCGATCGGTGGGGGTCAGGTGGTGATGGTTGGTTCAACCCATCTGGGTGACTCGGGGTGACCGGAGAAGCCGTGGACGAGAGCAAGGGGGCGCCGAGGGGTCCGGCTCGGCCCAAAGGACCCGATCCGTTGATCGGTCGAGTGATCAGCGACCGGTTCCGGGTGGTCTCGCTGATCGCCCGCGGCGGCATGGGCAAGGTGTACCGCGCCGAGCAGGCGCCGCTCGGTCGGCAGATCGCGCTGAAGATCCTCAACCCGAACTACCAGGGCGACCACGACCCCGAGTTCCACAAGCGCTTCTATCTGGAGGCGTCGATCTGCGCGAAGCTCACGCACCCGAACACGGTCACGATCTTCGACTACGGGCGCACCGACGACGACGTCTACTTCATCGCGATGGAGCTGCTCGAGGGGCAGACGCTCCATCGAGCCCTCCGCGAGGAGAAGCGGCTCGAGCCGGAGCGCGCCCTCCACATCGCCCGGCAGGTCTGCCGGAGTCTGCGCGAAGCCCATGGGCTCGGTGTCATCCACCGGGATCTGAAGCCCGCCAACATCTTCCTGGTGAAGCACGGCGACGAGAGCGACTTCGTCAAGGTGCTCGACTTCGGTTTGGTGAAGGACCTCGACAGCACCGGGGAGGACCTGACCCAAACGGGCCTCTTCATGGGCTCGCCGAAGTACATGTCCCCGGAGCAGATCCGCGGGGACCGGGTCGATGCGCGCTGCGACGTCTACGCGCTCGGCGTGATCCTCTACGAGATGCTCGCGGGGCAGGTGCCCTTCGACCGGGCCAACTCGGTCAACATCCTCATGGCGCACGTCCACGAGGAGGCACCGCGCCTCTCGGAGGTCGCCCCCGAAGCGCGGATCGAGCCTGCCATCGAGGAGGTCGTCGCCAAGGCGATGGCGAAGAACCCCGACGAACGCTTCGAGAGCATGGACGCCATGCTGGTCGCCCTGAAGCGGGTGGCCAGCGCCAACGGCCTCGCGGTGTCGCGGTCCGGCGAGACCACGCTGAGCAGCGAGTTCGCCATCAGCGGCGGGTCGACCGGAGCCTACGCAGTGGTGACCGGCGCCCCCATCGACGGTCAGAGCAGCAGCGCGCCGATCAGCGCGCCGAGCGATCCCTTCGCGCCGCCGGTGTCGCAGGAGGAGCCGCTGCCGGACTCGCCCTTCGACGACCGCGCCAAGCGCAGGAAGGCCACGCTCGCCGTGGTCGGCGCCCTGGGTCTCGCGGTGGCCATCGGCGCGGCCCTCGCCATCTCGGACGAGGCGGAGCGTGAGGTCGATGGAAGCGGGGGCACCGAGGTCCCCGTGGCGCCGCCCCCCGCGCCGACGCCGACGCCCGAAGCCACGGCCGCCGAGCCGCAGCCCCGGACCGTTCGGGTGGATCTCCGGAGCGAGCCCCCCGGCGCCATGGTCCAGGTCGGCGAGCGGACCTTCGGCCCGACCCCGGCCCAGCTGGAATGGAGCGGCGAGGAGGCCGCCGAGGGACGCGAGGTGACCTTCCGCTTCCAGCTCGAGGGTCACCGCGACTTCACCGTCACGCGCACCGTCTACGGCGACCAGCTCGAGGTCGCCGTGGAGCTGGAGCCGATACGCCCGACCAAGCGCTCGTGGGTCCGCCGACCCAACCGGCCGCGGGAGACGGGCGGTGGCGACGACGACAACTCGGTGAGCCTCATGGGCTACAAGGCCGAACCCTACTGAGCATCGAGGTCCCCGTTGAGATCCCTCCCCCATCGACTCGCCAGACCGCTCCTCGCCCTGCTCGTCCTCTCGTGGTCCGTCCCCGCCCTCGCCGATGTGCGCACCGAAGCCCGCCGGCACTTCCGGCGGGGCATGCAGCTCGTCGCCGAGGGGCAGGTCGACGAGGGCATCGCGGAGCTGGAGCTGGCCTACGAGACGCTCCCGCACCCGAACGTCCTCTACAACATCGGGCGCGCCTACGCGGAGGCCGACCGCTACGAAGAGGCGCTGGAGTACTTCGAACGCTATCTGGCTTCGGATCCGCCGGACCGGGAGGAGGTCCAGGGCTTCGTCGAGGCCATCGAGGCGCGGCTCGCCGCCCAGCAGCCCGAGCCGGTGGCGACCGAGACGCCCGAGGTCGCGGCCCCCACGGCAGGCGCCACCGTGGACTTCTCGTCCGAGGAGATCGCCGCCATCGAGGAGTCGGCGACGCAGATCGAGGCCCTGGCCGAGGCGACCCAGAGCGACGCCCTGCGCGAGCGTGCAGCGCGCCTGCGCGCCCTCGCCCAGAGTCTCCGCGAGCGCACCGCCGCGATGGCCAGCCAAGGCGCGGACCCGGCGACCCCGACCGAGGCGACCGGTCCCTCCACGCCGACGAACACCGACGAGACCCACGAAGGGCTCCGACCGGACGCCGCCGGCGAGATCGCGCTCGGAGACGAGCGCACCGAGGTCTTCGAGGAGGAGGTCGTCTCGGCCTCGCGCTTCGCCGAGTCACCCCTCGACGCGCCGAACTCGACCACCATCATCACCCAGCAGGACATCCGGCTATCGGGTCTGACCAACGTCAGCGAGCTCATCCGGCGCGTGGCCGGCGTGGAGGTGATGCAGCTGACGCCGGGGCAGATCGACGTGGGCATCCGCGGTCTGAACCAGCGCCACGCGAACAAGGTGCTCTTCCTCGTCGACGGCCGCTCCATCCGGCTCGACTTCCTGGCGACGCCCTTCCCCTCCTACATCCCCTGGAACGTGGAGGACATCGAGCGGATCGAGGTCATCCGCGGTCCGGCCGCCGCCCTCTACGGCGCCGACGCCTTCTCCGGCATCGTCAACATCATCCTGAAGCGGCCCGGCCAGGGCGAGTCGTACATCACGGGTCGAGGCGGCAGCTACCAGACCGTGCGCGGCGTCGCCTCGGTCTCCGCGCGGACCGACGCCTTCGGCCTGCGGGTCTCCGGTGGCTACGAGCGGACCCTGAACCACGCCGACGTGGTGGGCCGGGAGCGCGTCGACACCTCGGTCTACGAAGACTACGACGACCCGGCCGTCGGCCTGGAGCGCATCTTCTTCTCCGCCGAGGGCCGCATCGATCTCGGGGAAGGCTACGTCGCCCGGCTCGGCACCGCGGTCTCCGCCCGCGGTCGCGGCACCATCCACGGCGTCAGCCGCCAGCGACAGATCGGCGCCGAGGACGTCACGCTGGCCCAGAGCCACGTGACCCTCACCACGCCCTTCGGGCTGGGGCTCCGGACCTACTGGACCCGCTTCTCCACCACCGTCGATCTCTGGGACCAGCCGCCAGCGGTCCTGCCGACGACCGGTCACCTGGACCGCTCGGACGTCGTTGACACCGAGCTCTCGTACAACCGGCGCTTCCACCTCGGCGTGGACCACAACTTCGCGGTCGGCGTGGGCCACCGCTTCAAGCAGGTCGAGTGGGACTGGCTGGAGCTCCCGAAGATCACGGAGAACCACTTCTTCGGCTACCTCCAGGACGCGCTCCAGCTCACGAGCACCCTGCGCGCGACCCTCAGCTTCCGCATCGACCGGCACCCGCTCCTCGACGGCCTGCAGTTCTCGCCGCGCGGCTCCCTCGTGTGGCGCTTCCTCGAGGGGCAGGCCCTCCGCCTGACCGCCGGCACGGCGTTCCGCAGCCCCTCCTTCGTCGAGTCCTACCTGCAGTTCGCCAACCGGGTCTCGCTCCGGGGCGTCACCGCCTACGGTTCGGGCAACCGGAACCTGAACCCCGAGCGCATCTTCAGCGCCGAGGTCGGCTACGCCAACCAGGCCACCGACTACTTCGCCCTCGAGGTGAACGCCTACTACAACCTGGTCTTCGACCAGATCGTCCTGTCCTCGATCGACACCTTCCGGCTCCAGGACTTCGGACCGAACGGCCCGACCGCCCGCGACGGAGACCCGCTGGCCGGCTACCAGCCGGACCTGCGCGCCTACCCCCTGGGGCAGCTCCAGTTCAACAACGAGCCGACCAACTTCCAGCAGTTCGGCGGCGAGCTCGGCGCGCGCGTCTTCCCCATCGACGGCCTCGACCTCTACGCGAACTACGCCATCCACCGCACCGAAGCGGTCGACGAGGCGCAGCTCCGGGCGAACGACCCCATCCGCGCCCAGGACGACCGCACCTCGACCCACAAGGTCAACGCCGGCGTCCAGTTCCGCTCGTCGATCGGGCTCGACCTCAACGTGGACTTCCACTGGGTGAGCCCGCAGGTCTGGACCATCCAGGTCACCGACCCGGTCCAGGGCGTCGGGTTCGCCCGCTTCGACTTGGACTCGTACGTCCTGCTCAACGCCCGCATCGGGCAGCGGCTGATGAACGACCGGCTCGAGCTCGGGCTCATCGGCACCAACCTCACCTTCCAGCGCAACCGCCAACACCCCCTGGGCCAGCCGATCACGACGCGCCTGATGGGTGAGGTCACCTTCCGGTTCTGACGATGGGCTACCGACGGATGAAGACGACCCTCTGCCGCCTCGCCTCGCTCCTCGCCGTGCTGGCGTTCACGTCGTCCGCGCTCGCCGACGTGCGGACCGAGGCTCGCCGGCACTTCCGGCGGGGCATGGCCCTGGTCGCCGAGGGTCAGGTCGACGAAGGCATCGCCGAGCTCGAGCTCGCCTACGACACCCTCCCGCACCCGAACGTGCTCTACAACATCGCCCGCGCCTACGCCGAGGCCGGTCGCTACGAGGAGTCGATCGAGTACTTCGAGCGCTATCTGGCGTCGGACCCGCCGGACAAGGAAGAGGTGCAGGGGTTCCTCGAGGCCGTCGAGGCGCGCATCGCCGCCGCCCAGGACACCGCGCCGGCGGAGACCCCGACCGAGACGACGGAGACGCCGAGCGCGCCGGTCACCACCCTGGCGACGGACGAAGAGATCGACGCCCTGGAGGACTCGGCGACCCAGATCGCGACCCTGGCCGAGGCGACCCAGAGCGACTCGCTGCGCGAGCGGGCTCAACGGCTCCGCGACCTGGCCCAGCAGCTCCGGGACGCGCGCGACGGCGTGGCGGCGACGCCCACCGAGGCGCCCATGGCGGACACCCCGGCGGCGCCGCTGGACGCCCCCAGCCTGGATCTCGGCGAGGGCTCCGAGGAGCGCAGCGAGGGCCTCTACGACGAGACCGTCGTGTCCGCCTCGCGCTACGCCCAGTCGCCGCTGACCGCGCCGAACTCCACCGCGATCATCACGCCCCAGGACATCCGGATGACCGGCCATCGGCACATCGGCGAGCTGATCCGCCGCGTCGCCGGCGCCGACGTGATGAGCCTCTCCCCGGCCCAGACCGCGGTGAGCTTCCGCGGCTTCAACCAGCGGCTCTCGCCGCGGGTCCTGGTGCTCATCGACGGGCGCTCGACCTACGTCGACCCGCTCGGCGCGACCCTGTGGGGCTCGTTCCCCTTCAACGTGGAGGACATCGAGCGCATCGAGGTCATCCGCGGTCCCGCCTCGGCCCTCTACGGCGCGGACGCCTTCGCCGGCATCGTGAACATCATCACCCGGCCGCCGGGCGAGCCGCGCACCACCGTGAGCGCGGGCGCCGGATCCCACGGGCAGGTCCACCTGCACGCCTCGACCTCCGGCCGCGTCGACCGGCTCGGGTACCGCTTCGGCGTCGGCTACAACCGGGCCGACCGCTTCACCCGCGAGGTGGGCGCGGACCGGGTGGACAGCTACTTCGTCCGGGACAACGACATCGCCTGGGACGCCGCGCACCTCAACGGCACTCTGACCTATCGGGTCAGCAACGAGGTCGAGCTCTACGCCCAGGGCGGCATCAACACCAACACGCTGAACATCCAGGGCACCGGTCCCCTCCGGGACTTCGTGACCGAGGGCGAGACCTCCCACGCCATGGCCGGCATGCGCACGAGCTGGGGCTCGCTGCGCTTCTTCTGGAACAACATCAGCGCCATCGGCGTGCTGCCCTCGCGACCGCTGAGCATCGACCCGCTCTACAGCGTCTTCGACTGGAACACCTACGACGTCGAGGGCGAGCTGGCCCGCGAGTTCCACTTCGTGGTCGACCACAACCTGCACTTCGGCGCGAGCTACCGCCGGAAGCAGATCGCCTGGGACTACATCGACCAGGAGCGCTTCGAGAACCACGGCGCGATCTTCTTCCAGGACACCCTGGGGATCGTCGACGCCCTGGACCTGGTGCTCTCGGCCCGCGTGGACTTCCACCCGCTCCTCGACGCGCCGGTCTTCTCGCCGCGCGGCGCGGTGGTCATCAAGCCCTCGGACGACCAGGCCATCCGCGCCTCCTTCGGCACCGCCTTCCGGACCCAGACCTTCCTGGAGAGCTACGTCCAGCTCGCCAACCCGACGCCGGTCCGCGGCGTCCAGGTGGTCGCGCTCGGGTCCGAGCCCGCGGCCAATCTGCTGGACACCCCGCGGCTGAGCCCGGAGCGGATCCTCTCGGCGGAGCTCGGCTACCGGAACGAGATGAGCGAGTACTTCGACGTCCAGATGTCGGCCTACTACAACCGGGTCACCGACCTGGTCATCCTCGGTCAGGTCCGGCCCTTCACGCTGGGTCAGATCGGGAACGCCGACAGCGGCGCCGGCACCATCGCCGGCTACGACCCGGGCACGGCGACCTACCCCCTCGGGGCCATCAACTTCACCAACGACCCGACCGTCTTCGACGTCATCGGCGGTGAGTTCGAGCTGCGGACCTACCCGGTCACCGGTCTCGACATCTGGGCCAACTACGCGGCGAATCACACCTTCGTGGAGCAGAGCGAGCTCCGGGACACCGAAGAGCGCACCAGCACCCACAAGATCAACTTCGGCATCCAGTACCGCGCTCCCTTCGGGCTCGAGGTCGCCCTCGATTTCCACTGGGTCAGCGACCAGGTGTGGCTGGAGCAGGTCTTCGACGCCGCCGAGGGCGTGCGCTTCCAGGAGTTCGACCTCGACGGCTACCACATGCTCAACGGCCGCATCGGGATGCGGGTCCTGGAGGACCGGCTCTCCCTGGGCGTGGTCGGCTACAACATCACCAACAACCGCCAGCGTCAGCACCCCTTCGGCCAGAAGCTCGACGCGCGGGTGATGGGCACCGCCTCCTACACTTTCTGATCGTCCCGCTCACGAACGCATGCACCGGAAGACCATGAGAAGCACCCATCCCACCAAGCCGGCGGTCGGCCTCCTGGCCCTGCTCCTCTCGCTCCTCGCCCTCGCGGGTTGCCGCGACGTGCCCGTGGACGACTTCGAGTACGAGGGCGGGACCGCCCCGGAGCCCACCGGCGTCGTCCAGGGCACCGTGCTCTACAGCGGCCCGCCGCCCATCTGCCAGACCGACGAGGACGGCAGCGTGGTCCCGGTGGGCAACGTGATCCTCACCCTCTTCGAGTTCGACAATCCCCCGCCCCCGGCGGGCTCGGCCTCGAGCGCAGCCAACCTCCTCACCATCCCGGGCATCTCCTTCTTCGAGGCCGCCGACTGTCTCCCCGCCGACCCCGCGCCGGAGGACTTCGCCTTCATCACCCGGACCGCCGAGTTCACCTGGCCCGAGCTCCCGCTGGGCGGCGCCTACCAGATCCGCGGCTTCTTCGACTACGACGGCAACTTCAACCCCTTCTTCTCGGTCACCAACATCCCCACCGCCGGCGACATCGGTGGCGGCGCGTTCGTGGACCCGCAGGCGACCCTCCGCGCGTACCGGCGCATCGCCTTCGAGAGCGAGGAGCTGCGGCCGAACGGCCAGGTCATCAACGGTGTCTCGGTCGCGCTCGGCGCGCCGGTGAACACCGAGCGGCCGGTCTTCTACCTCACCAGCGACGACTGGCTCGACTCCGCGGGGACGCTGCCGACCACCACCGACCTCGTCGCGCGCGAGAACGCGATCCTCGACGCCACCGGAACCACTCTGCACCTCTACGATGCGGAGAAGGACGGCGCCGCCTTCGACGCGCTCGCGGCCGCCTTCGCCGCCGCGGGCATGCCGGTGACCCGGGCCGACGGCTCCTACGACCCGCGGGGCTTCCGCATCGGCGACCTCAACGGCGACGAGGTCTCCCACGCCTGGTACGTCCGCCCGGTCGACGCGGATGGCGACGGTGCGCAGGATCTGCATCCGACGCTGGGTGCCGCCGGCGTCAACTGGCTCACCCCCATCGTGATCATGCAGCGGATCCGCTCGGCCGCCGAGACCGAGGCCGGCATCCCCGACGTCCTCATGGTTCCCACCGTGTCCAACGTGGCCTTCCTCCTGCAGGGCAAGCGGGTCTACGACGACGAAATCGCCATCGGCGTGCCGCCCATCTCGGCGGTCCAGCTGAACCCGGCGGACGCTCGCTGTCAGGTCCCCTTCATCCCCTCGGGGAACACGACGAGCATCTACGAGCGGATCACCGTGGAATGTCAGGAGGTCCCCACCGGCCTCTACGGCGTGAACGCCTTGCAGGGTCTCGCCGGGGCGCGCCAGATCGGCGGAGCCCCCGGGGCCGAGCCGATGTGCACGCCTCCGGACTCGTTCCCCGACGGCACTCCGATCCCCGAGTTCCTCGCGGAGGATGGCTGCTTCGACTACCCGGAGATCCCGCCGGAGACCGCGCGACAGCTCGAGCGGTGCAACGGCGACAACCGCTGCGCCATCAACGCGAGCTTCACCGGGACCGGCTACGACCTCGAGGGCGGGACCTACTCCAGCCAGAACTGGGGCGTCCCCAACGCGCTCGGGGACCCTTCGCAGATCCCCGACGTGACCGGCACCGCCGACGCGCTCACGCCGGCGGGCCAGATCCTCTTCGCCCAGCAGGGGCTGGGCGGGGCCTTCGCGGTCACCGACAGCGATGGCGCGTCGATCGACGGCGGGGCCGATTGTTCGATGGCCCTCGACGACGACGACGAGAGCCCCACCTTCGGCACGGTCCGCGCGGTGAACTACCGGGTCTTCAGCGAGTACTTCGAGGGCCGCACGGACCTCGACGAGGCCGGCAAGGAGAGCGCCCGGCAAGACCTCCAGGACCTCTGCTGCGAGCCGGTCGCCCACCTCTGCGGCATCCCGCTCTGCCCGCTGGCGGCTCCGCCGACCCACCCGGACGCCCAGGTCCGCGCGGGCATCACCTCCGTCGAGGGGGGCGTGCCGAACTGCGTGCCCTTCGAGATCCCCGACTTCTGCTGCCCCGGCATCCCCTGAAGCCGAGGCCCCGGCCCCGGAAGAGCCCCGCCCGTCGTTGACGCGCGGGGCTCCTTCGTCATACTCGCCCGCGATGCCCGCGGTGGTCACGGTCGGTAACTTCGACGGGGTGCACCTGGGACACCAGGCGCTGGTGTCGCGCGCCCACACGGAAGCGGAGGGCCGCGGCGCCGAGGTCGCGGCGATGTTCTTCGACCCCCACCCCAGCGCCTTCTTCCGACCGGACGCGGTGGCGCCGCAGTTGACGACCATCGAACGGCGCACCGCGCTGCTCCGCGCCGCCGGCGCGGACCGCGTCGACGTACGCACCTTCGATGGGGCCTTCGCGGGCCAGAGCGCGCGCGCCTTCGCCACCGACGTCCTGCACCGCGACCATGACGCCGTCGGCGTGGTGGTCGGCCCCGACTTCCGCTTCGGCAAGGGGCGCGAGGGCGACGTGGAGACCCTCCGGACCCTGGGCGCCGAGCTCGGCTTCGAGGTCCACGAGGTGGGCCCGGTCACCCACGCCGGGGCGGTGGTCTCCTCCACCCGCATCCGCCGCGCCCTCGCCGCCGGCGACGTCGACGACGCGCGCGCGCTCCTCGGCCGCTTCCACGACCTCGAGGGCGAGGTGGTCCTCGGTGACCAACGCGGTCGCACCATCGGCTTCCCCACCGCGAACTTGGCCATCGCGCCGGAGCTCGCGATCCCCGCCGACGGCGTGTACGCCGTCTTCGCCGCCGTCGCGGGGCAGCGCCTCTCCGGCGTGGCCAATATCGGTGTCCGCCCGACCTTCGCGGCCGGGCGCTCGGTCGAGGTGCATCTCTTCGACTTCGAGGGCGACCTCTACGGCCAGCAGTTGCCGGTCGCCTTCGTCTCCCGGATCCGCGAGGAACGTCGCTTCGACGGCTTCGAGGCCCTGGTGGCGCAGATCGGTCGCGACGCCGACGAGGCTCGGGTTAGGCTCGGGGCGGTGGCCGAGACGATGAAGGAAGCGAGCGGAGGAGACCGACCGTGGTGAACCCGTCCAGCATGTCCCGCGCGGAGCTCGAGGACGAAGCCCGACGGATCGGCGTCATCGCGCCCGAGCGTCTGGGGCGCGCCGCCCTGGAGCGGCGAATCCGTGACCACCACACCAGCCCCCTCCGGCGCGCGCGGCGGGCGTTCCGGAGTCTGGTCGGTATCGCCAAGGCGATCACCGGCGCCCCGCCCGCCCTGCCTCGCGACGAGAGCGGGGACTCCACGGCACCGAGCGCGCCGACCACCGAGCCCGCGCCCGCGACCACCGAAGCCGCGCCCGCCACCGAGCCCGCGCCCGCTCCGACCGCCGAAGCCGCCCCGACCACCGAGCCCGCGCCCGCCCCCACCGTGGTCGCTACGCCTGCCGACGACGATGCCGCGCGCGCGGCCGAGGCCCCCGCGGAGGTATCCGAGCCCGCGGACGTCGAGGCGGCCGAAGCGGCCGAGCCCATCGAGGTCGACGCGACCGAGCCCACCGAGGCCGAGACGGCCGAACCCGCCGAGGCGGAAGCATCGGAGGCGACCGAGCCCACCGACGTCGAGCCATCGGAGGCGACCGAAGAGGAGCCGACCAAGTCCGCGCCGGCCCTCGACGAGCCGATCCCCACGCGGACCATGGCGCGGCTCCTGGCCGACCAGGGCCACACCCGGCGCGCCCTGGCCATCTACCGCAAGCTCCTCCGGGAGCAGCCCGAGGACGACGACCTGCGTGAAGCGATCGACCGTCTCGAGGCCGGGAGCCGGAGCCGCAGCGCGCGGCGGGCGGCGAGCCCCTCCACGAGCGACGACGACGAGGCCGAAGGGGTCGAGGTCGTCGCGGTCCCCGTCGGCGTGAAGAGCGTCCTGGTGGCCTGGTCGGTCAGCGAAGAGGCGCTCCGAGAAGCCGGCGAGCTCCTGGCCGACGACGGCGCCCTGGAAGCCCGCGTGGTGGTGGTCCGCGCCGACGCCGACGGCGCCGTCCGGCGCGAGGTGCGCGAGCGTCCGGTGAAGCGCTCCGGCGAGTGGCTGGTCCGGGTCTACGCGGGCGCGCGCGTCACCGCCGCCGTCGGTCTGCAGCGCGCCGGCCGCTTCGTCTCCGTCGCGCACGCGCCGGTGGTCATCGCCGGCGCCTACCGAGAGCTCGGCTCGCCGGAAAATTGACCCCAGGGCGTCGTTTCCGGGAGGTTCGGAGCGATGGTCCCGCTCACCGCCCGACGCCTCGGCGTGCTGTGCCTGGCGGCGCTCGGGTGGCTCGGTTGTGACGCGCCGCCGGTCGAAGCGCCGCTGATCACCATTCACTCGGTGGGCCCCGCGGTGTGGAGCCCCGGGACTCATGCCTCGGTCGCGGCCAGCGGGCTGCCCATGGGACGTGAAGGCGAGCTCCACCTCGAGGGCACCCTGCACCGGCCGGCGGCCGATCCCCTCGCGGTGGACCGGCGTCTGGTCGTCCGGGCCACCGCCAGCGGCCGCGCCGAGGCCCTCCTGGAGCACGCCTGGCTGGAAGAGCTCGGCGAGCGCGGGACCTTCGAGGGCCGCGCGACCCTGCGCTTCGAGGGCCCCGACGGAGCCACCGTCTTCGGGACCGCCGACGACGTCCGCATCGACGTGATGGCCACCGCCGGCGTGGCGCGCCGGGACGACCCGGCCGTCGCCGAGCTCGCGGCGCTCGGGCTCCATTTCGCCGCCGACCGCCCCGAGGATCTCGACGCTCCCCTCGACGAGGAGGACGAAGACGACGACGAGCCGGAGCTCCTCCTGGGTCGGCTGGACGCGGTGAGCGGCGCCGCCGCCCGCGCGGGTCTCCAGGCCGGCGACCAGGTCACCGCCCTGGCCGGCGTCGTCCTGCAGGGCCCCGCGGATCGCCGCATCGACCCCGACGCGCCCAGCCTCGAGGTCCGCTTCCGCCGTGAGGGCCTCCGCGGCGAGCGCTCCCTGGTCCTGGAGCGAACCCCGGCCGAGACCAGCCACGAGGCGCCGCTCCTGCCCTGGGTGATCGCCGGGCTCCTCCTCGCGCTCTTCGGCACCCCGCTGCGCCACACCCGCCGTCACTTCCACACCCTGCGCCGGGAGTGGACCCGGGACCGCCGGGCGAGCGCCCGGGCGCTCGGAGCGGCCGCCCTCGGTGTCGTCGTCACCCTAGCCCTCTGGCCGCTGGGGCTCCCGGCGCGCGTCGCCGCGGTCCTCGTGGCCGGCGCCGTCGCCTCGCCGACCCTCGGGGGTCTCTGGCGCCATGTGCCGGCGGCAGCCTTCGTCGCGGCCGCGCCGCTCTTCGTCGGAGAAGGCTCGCTGGCGCCGACCACCTGGCCGCTCCTCCGGGCCCCGCTCCTCTTGCCCCTCTTCGTGGTGGCCGCCCTACCGCTCCTGAAGATCCAGGGGGCCCGCTGGCGGCGCGCGCCCCGCGCGGTGGGGCTCACCGCGCTGCTCGCCGCCGCCACCGCCGCGCCGGCTTCCCTCCCGGCCGCCCTGGCCCTCGTCGGGCTCGGCCTCGCCAGCTCCCTGGCGGTCGTCCCGGACCGGCAGCCGGACCGCCGCGCCGCGCTGCTCACCCTCGCCCTCACCGGTGGGTCGATCGCGCTCCTGCTCTTCGGGCACCTGCGCCTCGCCTTGCCCCCCGCGCGCGCCACCTGGAACGAGATGGCCCCCGCGGCGGCGGTGGCCGTGCTCCTCCTGGTCGCGACGGTCGCCGCCGCCCGGACGCGCGTCCGTGCGCCTTTCGGGCTCTGAGGCGCCCTACCCCGCGACTACTGGGCCGAGGCGGCCAGGAAGCGCTCGAGCAGCGCCTTCTGCTTGTCGTCGAGGGCCGCGAACTGGAGCCCGACGACGTGACGCGTGCCCTCCGCCTTGGACCAGCGGACGGCGGCCTTGGTGCTCAGGGGCGCTTCGTCGGGGTCCTCGAAGCCGTCCTGGGTCAGGAAGAGCTGCAGCGAGACCACGGCGCCATCGGGGATCGTGCGGCGCAACGCGAGGGCCACACCGCCCGTCGAGAGGTTCTGGGTCTCCGCGGCCAAGGTGTCGCCCTGATGCTCCACCTCTCCGCGGACGGCGACCTCGTATCGAGGGTGGGCGCGATGCTCGCTCATTCGCCCATGATGCGGCGTCCTGCGCCCGGGACTCAAGGCCGAAGTCCCTCGGCCCGCCGCCGGGTGCCGCGGGTGAAGGCGCCACCGGTGAAGGCGTCGAGGAGCGCGGCCAGCTCGCGGATGCGCACCGCCGTGAGGACGTCGTGGCGACCCATCAGGTCCCGCTCGAGCTGCAGCCGACGCCGCTCGTAGTACGCGGCGATCACCACCCGGTAGCGCTCCTGGCGCTCCAGCTCCCGGGTCCGCTCCTCGCGGGCGAGCGCGACCTCGTCGGGCCCGTAGGCGGCGCGGTCGAGCCGGAAGGTGAGGGTCGCGTCCAGGGTGAGGTCGTCGTCGGTGCTCAGCCGCGGGTCGTCGGCGCCCGCTTGCGAGAGGTCCCGCTGCTGACCCCGGCGGGCGCCGACCTGGAGCGTGGGGAGCCAGCCGCCGCGGCGCGCCCGGCGCGCCAGGGCGCGCGCCCGCTCCGGGTCGAAGGCCTCGTCGTCGGCGATGGCCCGGAGGAGCACCTCCACGGTCGGTTCGTGCCGGTAGCGGGCCAGGGCGCGGGCGATGACCCGGGGCGAGGGCTCCCGGGGTTGCGGGTCGTCCTGGGCCGCGGAAGCCCCGGCGAGGAGCGCGGGCAGGGCGAGGCCCACGAGCAAGAGGGAGCGGCGCAGCACGGGGGTCATCGGTCTTCTCCGGAGGCGAGGGCGTCTTCGACGAGGCGACGGGAGTCGAGCTCCCAGCGGCAGAGCGTCCGGCTGGTGCAGTCGAGCCGGCGCGGGAGATCCCGGGGCGCGAGGTCGAGGGGCGCCGGGTCGGGGGGCATGGGTTCCGCCCGCGGCCGGAAGACGGCGGTGACCTGGAAGCGAGCCGCCCAGCGCTGCCTCGCCAGGGCGCGATGGCGCCCGGCGACGGCGCGGACCTTCACGGCGGGGACCAGCATGGTCCGGGCGCGGACCGAGCAGCCGAGGGGACCGATCGCCGCGACCACCACGGCTCCGACCATCCACCCCACCCGACCCCAGCGACGCATGGGCGGGCTCTTCGCGATCCGCGCGCGTCGGTTGCTCGGGCGGGGCCGAAA
Organism: Myxococcales bacterium UBA1660; assembly: GCA_002320815.1. Lineage (GTDB taxonomy): Bacteria > Myxococcota_A > Polyangia > Polyangiales > Houyiibacteriaceae > UBA1660. Next base: position 1,800 of record DCLA01000074.1, on the reverse strand, counting down.
TTGCAAAAGCGCGATTCGTGAGAACCGCGCTCTTGGGTGCCTCGATGAGGCGATGTTGGTGGAGTCGAGGGGGATCGAACCCCTGACCTTCGCACTGCCAGTGCGACGCTCTCCCAGCTGAGCTACGACCCCGTTGGGAGGCGTCTATCTGCGCGATAAAGGGCCCCCTGTCAAGGAAGAGAATGTCACTTTTCGACATCTCCGCCGATGGGGGCACGCTTCCCCGCGAAAACGCGGGCGCTCGTGGTACACCTGAGCGGTGCAGCTGCCCTTGCCGCTCCCCGAGCTGGCCCAGATCGCGTCCACCCTCCCCGGCCCCGAAGACCGCGTCTACGTGAACCGCAGCCTTCGCCTGGACCAGATCGACTGGGTGGGTTTCGACATGGACTACACCCTGGCCATCTACCACCAGGAGGAGATGGACCGCCTCAGCATCGAGGCGACCTGCAATAAGCTCTGCGAGCGCGGGTATCCCGACACCCTGCTCGGCATGAAGTACCGCACGAACTTCCCGATCCGCGGGCTCCTGGTGGATCGGAAGCTCGGCAACGTGATCAAGATGGACCGCTTCAAGTACGTGAAGCGGGCCTACCACGGCATGCGGGAGCTGACCCGGGAGGAGCGGCGGCAGGCCTATCACACGCGCCGCCTGCGCCCGGCCTCGTCGCGCTACCACTGGGTGGACAGCCTGTACGCGCTCTCCGAGGTCACGGTCTACTCGGCGGCCATCGAGGCGCTGGAGGCCACCGGCGAGTCGGTGGACCCCGACCAGCTCTTCGCCGACGTGCGGGAGTGCATCGACCTCTCGCACCGGGACGGGAGCATCCTGGATGCGATCCTGGCCGACCTGCCGCGCTACGTGTACCGGGACCCGGCGCTGGCCCAGACGCTCCACGCGCTGCGTTCGAGCGGCAAGCGGCTCTTCCTCCTGACCAACTCCTACCCGGCCTACACCGAGCGGATGATGACCTATCTGCTCGAGGGGCCCGGCGCGACCAGCTACCGGTCGTGGCGCAACTACTTCGAGCTGGTGGTGACCGCCGCGGGCAAGCCGAGCTTCTTCGCCGGCGACACCCCGGTGATGAAGGTCGCCAACCTCGACGACCCGCCCGAGCGCTGGGTCCCGCTGGAGGGCAAGGTCACCCGGGGGAGCACCTACGCCTCGGGCTCCTTCGCCACCCTGCAGGCCCTGCTGGACACCAGCCCCGATCGGGTCCTCTACGTGGGCGATCACATCTACGGCGACGTGCTCAAGGCCACCAAGACCACGGCCTGGCGCACCATGCTCATCCTGCAGGAGATGGACGTGGAGCTCGCCGCCAACGCCGAGTCCCAGCACTCGATCGCCCGCCTCGACGGTCTCCTGGAGATCCGCGACCAGCTCCTCGACGACCTCCGGGACCACCAGGCGGAAGCCCGGCGGCTCCAGCGGAAGAAGGAGAACGAAGGTGGCCTGGAGGCGGCCTACGAGGCCTCGCGGGTCCGGCACAAGCGCGCCGTGGACCGGCTAAGGCAGCGGCTCAAGGTAATCGAGGCCGAGTACGACCAGCTCGAGGCCGGCGTGGACCACCGCTTCCATCCCTACTGGGGCTCGCTCTTCAAGGCGGGACCGGAGGTGAGCGCCTTTGGGCACCAGGTCGAGAACTACGCCTCGCTCTACACGGCGCGGGTGTCCAACCTCCGCCACTACGCACCGCTGCACTACTTCCACAGCCCGCGCGACCGCATGCCCCACGAGCTGGTCTAGCGGGGCGCTGACCGCGTCCCGCTGCGTGCATCGGCATAGGGGGCCCGAGTAGT
>DCLA01000024.1:65400-80520 GCA_002320815.1 Myxococcales bacterium UBA1660 | reverse complement strand
GTGCCCGAAGAGCTCGCTCTCCAGGAGCGTGGGCGCGATGGCCGCGCAGTTCACGCTGACCAGGGGGCCGTCGGCGCGGGGGCTGTTCTGGTGGATCGTCTGCGCCACCAGCTCCTTGCCGGTGCCGCTCTCGCCTTCGATGAGGACCGTGGTCTCGCTGGGCGCGAGCTGGGCCACCGAGCTGCGGAGCTCCACCATGGCCTCGCTCTCGCCGACCAGGGCCTCGAGGTCCGCGCCGATGCGCAGCACGCGCCGCAGGGCGCGGTCGACCTCCGCGATCCCGAACGGCTTCACCAGGAAGTCCGTGAGACCCAGTCGAAGGGCGGTCACCGCGCGCTCGACCGAGGCGTAGCCGGTCATGGCCACGATGGGCAGGGTCGGGCGCGTCGATCGGATCTCGGCGGCGAGGGCCAGGCCGTCGCTCTTGTCGAGCACCACGTCGCAGAGCACGGCGTGCGGAGAGAAGTCGCGCAGACGTGCGCGGGCAGACTCCATGTCCCGGGCGTGCGCGGTCCGATAGCCGCTGCCGCGGAGTAGCTCGCCGAGCATCTCGGCGGCGTCGTCTTCGTCCTCGACCAAGAGGATCCGCGGAGCCTCGCGGATCTTGGCCGCCTCATCGTGTGCGGAACCGTCGCTCATATTCGAAGTGATCCCGACGATGCCACGACGTGATGCGTCATGCACCTGGGTAAGAAGGAAAACTCTCACTCGATGGGAACGAATCGAGGGGTGCGTTCGGGATGTCCTTACTCCTGTTGGGCGCGCTCTCGGGCCTCGCGCCGGATGCGGCGCTCCTCCAGCTCCTCGAAGAGACGTCCCAAGAAGGGACTGCCCACGTTCAGGCTGAGGGGTAGGTCCAGATTGCCGTAACGCCGAGCCATGGCGTCGAGCTGCATGGCCACGTGGGAGCCGCCGATGCGCACGTGAGGCTTGGAGAGATAGTCCAGCCGGTCCACGTCGACGTTCGCCTCGGCGACGTCGGCGCGGAAGCCCTGGATGAACGGCGTCGCGTCCCGGCCGCTGGTCCCGCGGGCGTCGAGGCCGCCGTGGACCCAGAGCCAGAGGCGGCTCTCGCCGGGCGCGCGCTCGCCCTCGTTGGGGATCACCGCCTCGAGCATGGCGATCGCGCGCTGGCGCTCCTCGCGGCGTCCGAGGTCGTAGCGCTCGACGGCCAGGTCCCCGTCGGCGAGGCGGCGGCGGTAGATGGCCCGGAGCGCGAGCTGGACGGCTTCGTCGGGGAGATCGCGGCCGTGGACCCGGAGCCCCTTGGCCTCCTCCACGAGCTCGTGGCCGTTGGGGTTCTCCACCGAGATGAGGATGATGTTCTCGCGGCGGAGCCGCTCGCCGAAGTAGAGGCGGTCGCTCAGCGAGATGCGCTCGGCGCCGGCGTCGGCCACGGCGGCGGGCCCGTCGGCGGCCGCGTCGATCATCGCCTGGGCGTCCGCGGCGAGGGAGCGCACGGTGCGGCGGGCGTTGGTCACCCGCAGGCGCTCGGGCGCGAGGACCGTGCGTGGCCGAGTGGCCTCCTCGTGGAGGCGGTCGCTGTAGGGGAAGGAGCCGAAGAGCTGCCGCGGGGTGTCGATGGCCTCCCAGGCGTCGTCGTCCTCGACGGGCGGCGCCTGGACGGGCTCGATGGTGCGGCCCCCCATGGCCTCGGCCACCGCGACGGAGACCCAGCTGGGCGGCATCATCACCGCCACCGGGTCGTGGTCGATGGGGTGGTCCTGCTGGCTGAAGAGCGCGTCGCGGAGGACGAAGACCTTGCGCACCCCCGCGGCGGCCTCGCGCCAGCGCTCGGCGATCTCGTGGCCGGTGGACTCGTAGAACTCGTCGTCCCCGCGGGGACCCCGGAGGGTCATGTTGTTCGCTTCGTAGATGAGGTTCCGGAAGCGGAAGCCGGTGGGCGGGCTGAGCCGCGGGACCACGTGGGCGTAGCGCGCGGGGGCCTGGCCGAGGTGCGACGTGTCCACCAGCGGGTAGCCGGGGAAGCGGGGCCGGGCGGGCTCGCTGCGCGGCGGGGGCTCGGGCGCCGGAGGGATGTCGCCCGAGCGCGCGGCGCCGATGCCACCCTCGCGACCGCAGTCGCAGGCGACGACGGGGAGGGCGAGGAGGATGAAGACGAGGCGGCGCATGGGAGAGACGTCGGGCCGGGGCGGACGTCGGAGAGGGCCTAGTACATTCCGGCGAGCGCGCGAAGAAAGTCGGGCCCAGCATCGCTGCTCGAGTTGGCAAGTGCGTCCCTAGAGCAAGTTGGTTCCGCGGCGGAGGCGGGTGCGGAGGGCGAGGGCGGCGATGCTGGCGGCGGTGAGGGCCACGACGCCGAGGGTGGCCTGGGCCATGGTGAGGCGGTGGCGGAAGGGCGCGCCCAGGCGGCCGTAGCAGAAGGGGATGTGGACGGCGTAGAGGAAGAGGGAGCCGCGGCCGATGCGCAGGGTCCACCGCCGGAGCCAGCCCCGGAGGTGGGGGGCGAGGAGGCCGCCGGCGCCGAGCACGGCGACGCCGGCACCGCCCAGTTCGACGAGGTTGGGCACGATGGCCCAGGACGCGCGGCCCGGGCCGGGCCCGACGTCGGCGAGGGGCGCGACCAGGGCGCCGGCCGCGACTTTCACGGCGAGGCCCCCGAGCAAGAGCGCGGCGGCCACGAGGGGTCGCGAGAGTCGGTCGCCGGTGGCCGCCATGACCAGGGCGCCGAGGGCGAGCCATCCGAAGAGGGGGATCAGCGGCATCAGGCCGCTCCCCGGGACGTCGAGGAGGAGGCCCAGGGGGTAGCGCAGCGGGCCCGTCACGCTCGCGCTCCAGGCGCTCAGGGGCGGACAGAGCACGGCGAAGAGGAGCCCGACGCCGGCGGCGCGGAGGGCGAAGGCGCGGGGGTCCACTCGGCCATGGGGCTCGTTGCCCCGCGCGCCCAGCCTGCCCGGCGCGCCCGGCGCGCCCGGCGCGCGGCTCGTGACCCCGAGGGCCGCAGCGAGGGCGATGCTCAGGCCGATGACGTGGAGGACGTCGGCGCGCAGCAGCACCTCGGGCCGCAGGCCGCCGTCGAGGAGCGCGTAGGCCAGCGAGAGCAGGTAGCCCCAGCCGAGCACCACGAAGCCCCGGCGCACCAGGGCCGCGCGGACGCGCGCCGGGTCCTCGTGGCGAGCGCGCGCCGCGCGGAGGCGCAGGACCAAGGCGGCCCCGGCGAGGACCAGGAAGGCAGGCAGGGGGAAGGTCCCCAGGAGGCGTGTGAACCCGTAGGCGCCGGTGCCGCGCGCCGCGGGTGAGGCCCAGCCGTGGAAGGCGTGGCCCTGGATCATCAGCAGCGAGGCGAGGGCGCGGGCGACGTCGACGCCGGTCTCGCGCCGGCTCTCGTTCGTCGCCCCCATCGCCCGGTCAGAACGCGGCGGGCTCGGTCTCGGTCTGCTCGGCCTCGTGGACCGTCTTCGGCGTGCGGTCCTCGGCGCCGTGGGTGAGCCGCTTCAGCGGCTTGAGCGCGGCGATGACCACGATGCCGACCACGGTGGTGAAGCCGGCCACGCCGATGAAGACGGTGGTCGGCCCGAGGTCGCCCACGGCGGCTTCGCCGATGAGCCCGGCGAGCTTGTTGCCGAAGCCGGTGGCGGCGAAGTAGGCGCCCATCATGAGCGCGGCGTACTTCACCGGGGCCAGCTTGGTCACGAAGGAGAGCGCCACCGGCGACGCGCAGAGCTCGCCGATGGTGTGGAAGAGGTAGGCCAGGATCAGCCAGCCCATCCAGGCCTTCTCGCCGCCGTCGACCTGCATGGAGGCGGCCACCATGAAGAGGAAGCCCCAGCCCATGATCATGGTCCCGATGGCCATCTTGAAGAGCGAGGACTCCTCGTGGCCCCGGCGGCCCCAGGCGATCCAGAAGCTCGCCACCGGCACCGCCAGCAGGATGATGTAGGCGGGGTTCAGGGACTGGAACCACGTCGCCGGGACCTCGAAGCTGCCGATGGTCAGGTCGGTGTGATCGGAGGCGAAGAGGTTCATCAGGCCGCCGGCCTGCTCGAACGCACCCCAGAAGACGATGGTCAGGAAGAAGCTCAGGAAGATGACCAGGACCCGGTCGCGCTCGGCCTTGGTGAGCGGCCGGCTCGCGGCGGCGAGCTGCTCGGGGGAGGCCTCGGCGCCGGTGGAGAGCTCACCGATGCGCTTCAGGTGCCGCTGGCCCCACATGTAGACCGCCTGGCCGAGGAGCATGCCGAAGCCGGCGAGACCGAAGCCGTAGTGCCAGCCGTAGACCTCACCGACGGTGCCGATGATGAAGCCGGCGAGCACGGCGCCGATGTTGATCCCCATGTAGAAGATGCTGAAGCCCTTGTCCCGGCGCTCGTCGCCGGGCGGGTAGAGCTCGCCCACCATCGAGGAGATGTTGGGCTTGAGCATGCCCACGCCGAGGATGATCAGGCCCAGGCCGCCATAGAAGCTGGCCAGGCCGGGCAGGGCGAGCACCAGGTGGCCGGCGCAGAGCGTGAGCCCGCCGATCATCACCGTCCGCTTCTGTCCGAAGAGCCGGTCGGCGACGATGCCACCGGGGATCGACGCCACGTAGACCAGCATCGTGTACCAGCCGTAGAGCTGGAGCGCGTCCTCCTGGCTCCAGCCGAGCCCGCCCTTGGGGCCGTCCTGGGTCTCGGCGACCAGGTAGAGCACCAGCAGGGCCCGCATGCCGTAGTAGCTGAAGCGCTCCCACAGCTCGGTGAAGAAGAGGATGTAGAGCCCCACGGGGTGACCGAGGAACTGCTTGCGTTCGGGGAGCGAAGCGGCGGTGGTGGTCATGGTGTCGTCGAAGCGGAGGGAGCGATCAGTCCTGGGTGTAGTCGCGGCGCACGTAGAACTTGGCGCGGACGGCCATCAGGACCGAGACGATGACCGCGGTCCAGCAGAAGAACCAGAAGAACTCGGCTTGGCCGAACTCGCCGCCGAGCAGCGAGGCCATGCCGTCCTTCGCGGCGGTCAGCAGCGAGACGAAGAGGTTGCCGAGGGTGATGGTCAGCATGAACAGACCCATGACCACCGACTTCATCCGCTTGGGCGCCTGGGTGTAGGCGAACTCGAGCGCGGTGATGGAGACCAGCACCTCGCTGGTGGTGAGGATCAGGTAGGCCAGCACCTGCCACCAGATGCTCACCACGCCGTCGCCCTGGGCGTCGATGCGGTGCTGGGCCACGGCGGCCACGGCGAAGGAGGCGCCGGCGACGGCGATGCCGATGACCATGCGGCGCAGCGGGGTCCACTCGAAGCCGAGCTTGGCGCTGCCCTTGTAGACCAGGTTCATCAGCGGGATCAGCGCCATGACCATCAGCGGGTTGGCCGCGGCCACCTGCTCGGGGCGGACCTCCACGCCGAACATGTGGGTGTCCATGGACTGCGCCTGGAGGATCCAGGTGGAGCCGTGCTGGTCGAAGATGGCCCAGAAGATGGGGATGAAGATGAAGATCGTGCAGATCTTGAAGACCGCGTAGGGGCCCTCGGTGGCGGCCATGCCGTAGCGCTCGATGGCCGGCTCCCAGAAGCGCGCCCAGAGGCTCGGCTTCCGCAGCGGGCTGTCCTCGGCGGCCTCCGCGTCGTGGCCCTCGACGGGCGCCTCGCGGGAGCCGCCGAGCTTCACTTTCAGGTCGTAGAGGAAGATGGCCAGGAAGCCGTCGTCGGGGGCGGTGCGCTGCCGCGAGAAGAAGAGCATCAGGCCGAGGACCAGGAAGCCCACGCTCATGCCGATGCGCACCAGCCAGCCCCACTCGGCGGGCGTGACGAAGAGGTGGCCGATGGCCATGAACATCACCGCGCCGGCGACGGTGTCCATGAGCCCCAGCTTGCCGCCGGGGCGCGGCGGGACGTGGACGAACTCGTGGCGGCCCAACCAGAAGAAGAAGGTCGCGATGGCCATGAGGATCCCGGGGATCCCGAAGGCCAGCGAGGTGCGCCAGAGCTCCGTGCCGTCGCCGCGGATCCAGGGGATCAGCAGGGTGGCGAAGAAGGAGCCGAAGTTGATGGAGAAATAGAAGACCTGATAGACGGTCTGGACCCGGAACCAGTTCTTCCGGCCGAACTGGTCGCCGACGTTGGCGGAGACGCAGGGCTTGATGCCGCCGGCGCCGACGGCGATGCAGCCGAGGCCCAAGAAGACCAGGTTGAGCCGCAGGTCGGGATCCTCGGGGATGTCCGCCACCGCCAGGACGCCGTGGCCCACGCAGTACATCAGCGAGAGCCAGAGGATGGTCTTGTACTTGCCCCAGTAGCGGTCGGCGAGGATCGCGCCGATCATCGGGAAGGCGTATACGGCGCCCGCGAAGAGGTGGTACGCGGCAGTCGCGGAGTCGCTGGCCTCCTGCTCGGTCTGCCCGCTCAGCGCGTAGAGCGCGACCAGGTGGACCGTGAGGATGGCCCGCATGCCGTAGTAGCTGAACCGCTCGCAGACCTCGTTTCCCACGATGTAGCGGATGCCCTTGGGCCAGCCGGTGTTCTCGTGGTCCGGCGATGTACGCCACTCCTTGCTCATGCGTCTCCCGTCGGGTCCGGTGGATGGACCCGCGTGGGGGGATAGGAAACGGCGCGGGAAAACACAAGCGGACGCGGGCGGGCGCCGTGATGGAGATCCCGCGGGTCATCCGTCGAGGAGCGCGAGGGCGCCGGGATGGACGGGTCGGAAGCCCCCTCGAGGGAGGAGCGAGGGCGCCGGGGGTGGCGTCGGGCGGGATGGTCCCCAGAGAGGGCCCATGCGACCACTCGTCCTCCTCCTCGCCCTCGCCGCCTGTAGCTCGTCCTCGGAGTCCCGGGACCCCTCGTCGACCGGCGACGAGCGGGCGGAGCCCAGTTCCACTATCGCCCCTGCGCCCGAGCCTGAGCCCGAGTCGGGCCTCGAGGCGCCCCCCGGCGTGACCTACGCTCACGGGGACTCGCCGACGTGTCCGGCCACTGCGCCCGACGACGCGGCGACCGGGGAGGCCCAGGCGCGTTGGGCGCGGCTGCGTCTCGTGGTCCCGGAGACCGCGGCGAGCCAGGGCGAGCTGGCGATGACCCTGACCAACGTCGACGACGTGGCGCACTGCGGCTATCACCCCGGTGGCTCCAACGGCTGCGCGGCGTTCCGCTGGGAGGTGCGCCTGACCGACCCCAGCGGCCGGGTGTTCACCAACATCGCCGACGACCCGCGGCAGATGTGCACCATGATGATGGTCGCCCCGAGCTGGGTCGCGCTCACCCCCGGCGAGGAGACCGCGGTCGCGGTGGACCTGGCCCGCGGGCTCTACCCCGCGCCGTCGTCCGGCGAGGCGACGGGTCTGGGGCAGGCGTCGCCGGAGCGGGAGCCCCTCGAGCCCGGCGGGTACCAGGTGACGCTCCTGGGGCCCGGGGTGCTGGCCACCGGGCACGTCACGCTGGAGTGAGCACGGCGCGGGCGGCTGCGACGCTCCGCGGGACCGGTTGGGCCACCCATGGGCCGGCCGGGCGGGGCGACCCGGACAGGGCGAGCGCGGACGTCAGCCGGGCCCGATCCGGCGCGCTTCGTCGTAGAGCGCCTCCAGCTCGGCCACCCGCTCGGGCAGCGAGTACTCGGCGCGCATCTTGGCGATGGCCGCGGCGGCCAGGGGAGCCCGCGCCGCGGGTCGGGTGAGTCGGTCCAGGTGGGCCGCGAGGGTCACGACGTCGCCCTCGGACGCGAGGAGCCCGGTGCGCTCGTGGTCCACGATGGAGGGGATGCCGCCGTGCCGGGTGCCCACCACGACGGTGCCCAGCGCCGAGGCCTCCTTGGCGACCATCAGGCCCGAGTCCCGGTCGCCGTCGGGCGCGACCCGGCTGGGCGCGAGGAGCACGTGGGCCCGGCGGAGCACCTGGCGGACACCGGTCCAAGGGAGCTCGCCGCGGAAGGTCACGTCGAGACCCGAGGCGTGGGCGCGCTGCTCCAGGGAGCGCCGCAGGGGGCCCGCGCCGACGAGGACCAAGGTCGACCGAGGGTGCCGCCGCCGATGGCGCGCGAAGGCGTCGAGGGCGTCGTGGTGGCCCTTTTTGGGCACGAAGCGGCCGACCATGGCCACGCGCAGCGGTGTGTCGGTGGGCTCGCTGGGCTCGGTGGAGCCAGTGGGATTGGCGAAGCTGTTGGGAGACTCGGCGGCTCCAGAGCGGGGACTCGGTTTCCAGCGCTCCAGGTCGATGCCCAGCCGGTGGGTGCGTAGCTTCGCCGCCGGCACCCCGTGGCTGGCGAGGAGCTCGCGCAGCTCGTCGGAAGCGCAGAGCCCGAGGGCCATGGTCTCGAGCATCGGGCGGGCTCGGAGGAGGAAGGGCCAGAAGGGCGGATGGAAGCGGCGCCGGTTCCACAGGAGGGGGACGTCGTAGCCGTGGAAGCTGACGACCAGCGGGAGCCGGTGCGTGCGCGCGTAGGGCAGCGCGTAGGTGGCCCCGGTGGCGAAGTGCGCGTGGATCAGCGCGAAGGGCGCGGCGGTGCGCGTGGGGGCGGTGGTGGAGTGCGCGGTGAAGCGGCGGTGGAAGGCGGCGTCGTGGGCGGTGAGCCCGTAGAGGGGACGCGCGCGATGGACGGGTGCGAAGGGGAAGCGCTCGGGGTGCTGCCGGCGCCAGCAGAAGACCTCGGGGACGTAGCGGCGGTGGTGCCGGAGCTGGTCGTGGACGAAGGTCTGGGACGCGGGGAGGAAGTTGGTGCTGAAGACCGCGACCCGCGGCGGCGGGCTCACGACCGGAGACTCCCGGTCGGCCGCCTCACGAGCGCACCGGGGTGGGCAGGCGGACGCCGACCAGGAGCGCGTGCACCCCGACCACGGCGCTGAAGAGCAGGACGCGGATCGCCAGCGGCGCCCCGGCCCCCAGCAGCGCCAGCGTCCCCAGGGCCAAGCCGACCAGCGGACGCAGCGGGAGCCGCAGCCGGACGCCCTCCAGCCGCCGCAGCTCGACCGCTTGGACGACGTGCAGCGTCGCGGTGGCCACGGCGGTGCCCAGCGCCGCCCCGAGGAGCCCCAGCGTGGGCACCAGCGCCAGACTGAGCGCCGTGTTGAGCGCGCTGATCCCCACCGCGTTCGCCAGGCTCCAGCGGCTGTGGCCGCAGTGGCTCAGCAGGTTGCCCGCCAGACCCAGCGCGCAGCTCGCGACGGGCCCCACCAAGAGCACCAGGAAGAAGCGCGTGTCACCGGTGTACCCCGGGTCGATGCGCACCAAGAGCTCCCGGTGGAAGAGCCCCAGCGCGAGCATCGCGGGCAACGTGAGGGCGGTGGTCCACCCGGCGAGGCGGCCCAGCAGCTCCTCCAGCGCGGCCCGGTCCCGGGCGGCGTGGTGGCGCGCGGCGATGGGCGCCAGCGAGGTGCTGAAGACGATCCGCACCTCGCGCAGGGTCCCGGCCAGGAGCGCGCCGGTGGCGTAGAAGGCCAGAGCGCTCGGGGGCGTGGCGAAGAGCCCGAGGATCCACGCGTCGAGGCGCGACTGGTAGCGACCCAGGGTCAGGTTGAGGCTCTGGGGGAGCGCGAAGCGATGGAGCTCGGGCGCGCCGCCGCGAGCCGCGAGGATGGAGCCCAGCGGGAAGCAGCGGTGGAGCGCGGCGAGGGCCAGCCCGGCGGCGAGCAGGTGCACCCCCAGGTAGCCCAGCATGAGCGCGTGGAGATCCCGCGCGAGCAGCGCGGCCACCACCAGCCCCGAGGGGCGCACGAGACCATCGACGAGCACCTGCCAGTGCATCACCAGGCGCGCCTTGGTCGCCGCGAGGGCCACGTCGAGGACGGCGCTGGCGGGGAGGCTCCAGCCCATCAGCGCCAGCGCGGGACCGAGCCCGGGGTAGGCGGGGAAAGCCGCACCCAGGTCGTCGGCGAAGAGGACCACCGGGAGCGCCACCAGCGCGGCGAGGGCGGTGGCGCTGCGCAGGGCCACCCGGACCACCGTGGGCGCGCGCGCGACGTCGCGGCTGGCGACTAGGGTCACGCCGTCGACGTAGCCGCCCATGGCCAGGCCCCGCAGGACCTCGCCGGCGAAGAAGACCAGCGCGAAGACCCCGGTGGTCGCGCTGCCCAGGGACCAAGTGGTCACCAGGAAGAGCAGCGGGAAGCCCAACTTGGCCACCACCCCGAGCGCGTTGATCAGCGCGCCCCGGCGCAGCGCCCCCTCGAGCTCGGCCCGGCTCTCCACCCCCGCACCCTGTCCCGCGCCCCCGACCCGCACAAGCGCCCCACCGTCCCGCCCTCACCCGCGTCGCGACCCCAGCGCGAAATGACGACAATGACGACGATCGTCCCTGGTCGTGCGAAATGACGACAATGACGACGATCGTCCCTGGTCAGTGGAGGGATGCAATGGCGGTGGGGATGGGGGTCTCGCCGTCGGTGAGCTCGATGATCGCGCGGCGGATCGAGGAGTCGACGAGCGCGGCGAGGAACGCGGCGACGTCGTCCCGGGCCACGTCGCCGTAGGGCAGGGCCCACCCGGCGGCCACGCGGCCATCGCCGGGTTCGTCCTTCAGGGTGCCCGGGCGGAGGATGACCCAATCGAGCTCGGTGGCGGTCAGCGCCGCGTCGGCTTCCTTCTTCACCTTCATGTAGTGCTCGAACCCGTCGCCGAGCCCCTTGGCGCGACCGGCCTCGGGGAACGCCGAGACCAGCAGGATCCGGGCGAGGCCCACCTTCCGCATCGCTTCGATGACGTGCAGCGGGGCCTCGCCATCGATGCGCGAGGTGCGCGGGAGCCCGCTGCCGGCGGCGCCGGCGGAGAAGACCACCAGGTCGTGGTCCACGAGGCGCTCGGCGAAGTCGTCGGCCTCCAGCGACATCAGGTCGCCGGCGCAGGGGGTCACTCCGGCGGCGCGGAGCGCGTCGGCCTGGTCGGGCTCGCGGTGAAGGCCGGTGACCTGGTGGCCGGCCGCGGTGAGCAGCGGGTGGAGCCGATGACCCACGCCGCCGGTGGCTCCGATGAGGAAGATGCGCGCCATGGCGCAGTCATGGGGAGACCCGCCGGGAGGTCAACCGCCCGAGTCGGGGGTGGTCGCTTCGAGGGCGCGCACCAGCGCCCCGTGGGCTTCGTCGTCGCCCGGCGCGTGGAAGAAGATGGCCACCATCCAGCGGGGACCCACCCGGCGCGCGACCGCCAGGCCCGCGCGCTCCCCGAGCCCCTCGAGCTCGGCGACGAAGGCCTGCCCCTCGGCGGACCCGCCCAGGAGCGAGACCGGCTCGCGACCGGTGAAGCGCGGCGCGGCGCCCAGGAGCCCCGACTCCCGGAAGAACCCGCGGGGGTCCGGTCCCAGCGCGTCGACGCCTTCCAGGTCGTGGGGCAGCGCGGCGAGGGTGAGCGCGACTCCGTCGCGGGTCTCGTCGACCAGCAGGCAGCCCTCGGGGCTCGACGCCAGGGCCCAGCCCTCGGCGACCGGGACCCGCAGCGGCGCGCCCTCCAGCTCGCACGGCTGCCCGGCGGCGACGGGGGCCGGCGCGACCTCGGGCTCCGGTGGGGGCGCGCTGGCGCAGCCGACCACCAGGAGCGCGAGGGCCGCGGTCCTCACTCGTCGCCCACGATGGCGTCGAGGGCGGTGCGGTGGGCTTCGGCCAGGTCGGCCACCTTCACCGAGAGCAGGTCGTCGATGGTCAGCGCGTCGCCGCCCACCACGCCGAGGGCGGTCAGGGGCACTCCGTGCTCCGCGCACACCGCCTCGACCCGCTCGCGGTGCTCGGGCGCGAAGCTGACGACGATGCGCGAGGGCTCCTCGCCGAAGAGGCGCGCCTCGGGCGGGGTCATGCCCTCGGGGAGCTTGATGGTCACGCCGCGGCCGCCGGTGATGCAGCTCTCCGCCAGGGCGACGCCCAGGCCGCCCTCGCTGAGGTCGTGGGCCCCGCGCAGCACGCCCGCGCGGGTCAGGGCGCGCATCGCGTCGTGCAGGCGCCGCTCGGCGGCCAGGTCGATGTGCTGGGCCTCGCCGGCCACGTGTCCCTGCAGGTGGTGCGTGAGTTCCGAGCCGCCGAGGTTGCCGCGCCCGAGCGCGCCGAGGTGAGCGACCACGTCGCCGTCCTCGCGGAAGGCCATGGTGAGCCGGTGCGCGGGATCCTCGAGGAGTCCCACCAGGGCCACCGAGGGCGTGGGCAAGATCGCCCGGCCGTCGGTCTCGTTGTAGAGGCTGACGTTGCCGGACACGACGGGGACGTCGAGGGCGCTGCACGCCGCGGCGAGGCCGTCGATGGCCTTGGCGAAGCGCCACATGGTTTCGGGCTTCTCCGGGTTGCCGAAGTTCAGGCAGTCGGTGGTCCCCAGCGGCTTGGCGCCCACGCAGATCAGGTTCCGCGCGCACTCGGCGACGGCCATGGCCGCGCCGTGGAAGGGATCGAGGAGCACGTGGCGGCCGTTGCAGTCCACGGCGATGGCCAGGTGCTTCTCCAGGATGGTCCCGTCGGCGTTCTCGCAGAACGCGCGCACCACGGCGGCGTCGCCCTCGCCGGGCCCCACCACGGTGCCGTCGCGCACCACGTGGTCGTACTGCCGCCAGATCCACCGGCGGCTGCCGACGTTGGGCGAGCCCACGATCTGCAGCAGGGTGGCGCCGGGGTCGTCGGTCATCCGCTCGGTGGTGCCCACCGCGGTCATCTGGCCGGTGACCAGCGTGCGCGGATCGGGCTCCTTCTGCGGGCGGTCGTACTTGGGCGCCTCGTCGGCGAGGAGCGGGATGGGCAGGTCGACGACCACCTGGGGATCGCGCGCGATGGGCGCCTCGGCCAGCGGGTCGTAGTCGGGGGTCGCCTTGCAGACGAAGCGCCCGGTGTCGGTCACCCGGCCGACCACGGCGACCTCGAGATCCCACTTGGCGCAGAGGTCCATGACCTCCTGCTCGCGGCCCTCCTTGGCGACCATGAGCATGCGCTCCTGGGACTCGCTGAGGAGCATCTCGTAGGGCGTCAGGGCCAAGGTCCGGCGCGGGATGGCGTCGAGGTCGAGCTCGATGCCGTTGCCGGCCCGGGCCGCCATCTCCACCGAGCTCGAGGTGAGCCCCGCCGCGCCCATGTCCTGCACGCCGGCCAGGCAGTCGGTGCGGAAGATCTCCAGGCAGCACTCGAGGAGCAGCTTCTCCATGAAGGGGTCGCCCACCTGCACGGTGGGCAGCTTCTGCTCGGTCTCGCCCTCGAACGAGGCGGAGGCCATCGTCGCGCCGTGGATCCCGTCCCGGCCGGTGCGCGCGCCGACGTAGATCACCGGGTTGCCCACGCCGCTCGCGGTGCCGAAGAAGAGCTCGTCGCTCTTGGCGATGCCCACGGTGAAGGCGTTGACCAGGATGTTCCCGTCGTAGCTGGCGTCGAACTGCACCTCGCCGCCCACGGTGGGCACGCCGATGCAGTTGCCGTAGCCGCCGATGCCGGCGACCACGCCGGTGAGCAGCTCGCGGGTCCGCGGGTGGTAGGGGCGACCGAAGCGCAGGCTGTTCAGGTTGGCGATGGGCCGGGCGCCCATGGTGAAGACATCGCGGAGGATGCCGCCCACGCCCGTCGCCGCGCCCTGGTAGGGCTCGATGAACGAGGGGTGGTTGTGGGACTCCATCTTGAACACGGCGCAGAAGCCGTCGCCGATGTCGACCGCGCCGGCGTTCTCGCCGGGCCCCTGGACCACCTGGGGCCCGGTGGTCGGAAGCCGCGCCAGGTGGACCCGGGACGACTTGTAGGAGCAGTGCTCGGACCACATCACGCTGATCACGCCGAGCTCGGCGTAGGTCGGGGTGCGCCCCAGGACCTCGAGGGCGTGGGCCCACTCGTCGGGCTTCAGACCGAACTCGAGCGCCATCGCCTCGTCGGCGGGCGGATCGTGGGGCATGGCGATGGGCGCCTGGTTGGGAGCGCTCACGACTTTCCTCCGTCCTTCAGGTGGGCGGCGAGGCTCTCGAAGAGCCGGAGGCCGTCGGCCGAGCCCAGGATGGCCTCCGAGGCCCGCTCGGGGTGAGGCATCATGCCCAGCACGTTTCCCCGCTCGTCGTAGATGCCGGCGATGGCGTCGAGGCTGCCGTTGGGGTTGATGGGCAGCCCGTCCGGGCCACGCTCGCCGGTCCCCTCCGGGACCCGCCCGTCGGCGAAGCAGTAGCGGAAGGCGATCTGCCCCTTCGCCTCGAGGGCGGCGCGGGTGGCCTCGTCGCAGTGGTAGCGGCCGTCGGCGTGGGCGATGGGGACCCGGAGCACGGTGCCTTCGGGGATCCCGCCGGTGAAGGGCCCGCGGGCCTCGACCCGGAGGTGCACGTCCCGGCACTCGAAGCGCAGGTGCGCGTTCCGGGTCAGCGCGCCGGGCAAGAGCCCGATCTCGGCCAGGATCTGGAACCCGTTGCAGATCCCCAGGACCGGCCCGCCCCGCTCGGCGAAGCGCTTCAGCGCCGGCACGATGGGCGAGAAGTGCGCAATCGCGCCGGGTCGCAGGTAGTCGCCGTACGAGAACCCGCCCGGGACGATCACGGCGTCGGCGTCGCCGAGCTCGCTCTCTTTGTGGAAGACGTAGCCCGCGTCGAAGCCCGCGACGTCGCGCACGGCGTGCAGCGCGTCCCAGTCCGCGTTCGAGCCAGGGAACTGAATGACGGCGACCCGCATCGGGCGGACGGATAGCAGATTTCGACCGACGGGGTGGCCCCCGCCGTGCGCTCACTCCGGGTCGCGGTCGCTCTCGGCGCCGGATTCCCCGTCCCCGGGGGCCGGAGGCGGCGGCGGCTGGCTGTTCTTGCGCACCGCGCCGAGCTGGAAGACCTGGCCGGGCAGATCGTCGAGGACGCCCGCGTCGGGCGCGCGAAGCTCCATCATGATGACGATGGTGTCCGCGGCGAGGTGCAAGATGCCGGTGCCGTTGCGGAATTCCCCGTGCCGACCCACCACCACCGGCACCAGCCGGCCGTTGTCCTCGTCCAGCCAGTAAGCCGAGCGCAGGCTGATCGCGCCCCGCAGCTCTCCGGCCACCCAGGCATCGACCTCGCCGCGGGTCACCTTGCCGCGGTAGCTGAAGACGGCGCCGACGCCCTTGTGGGTCTCGACGACGACCCAGACGTCGCCGTTGCTATCCTGCTGAAGTTCCTCGGTCACCCGCCGCTTCTACCACAGGTGCGCACCCGTCTGCGCCAGCAGGGCGCTGAAGGACGAGCCCGAAGGGCGAGTTCGGAAGCGTCCTGCCCCGTGCCCCGCCGTCAGGCGGATGCCC
>DCLA01000024.1:0-64994 GCA_002320815.1 Myxococcales bacterium UBA1660 | reverse complement strand
CCCGCCGTCAGGCGGATGCCCGACCGCGTCGATTGCAGAGAGAGTCCAAGCCGAGCCCGGTCATGAGTCTCACGCTCTCAGCCGAGAGACCCGCAGGAGGTCGTAAGCGGCTCCGGTGAGGTCGGCGGCGAACTGAGTCTTTCGTCTCCCTCGAAAGGGAAAAGCCATCGTCGCCATGCTGGTCCGCCTCATCAAAGCCATTCGCTCCTAGAACACCGAGGCATCCGCCTGCGGCGGGGCAATCGCCTTCGGCGAGGCGACCGCCTGCGGCGGGGCAACCGCCTGCGGCGGGGCAAGGGAGCAGGTTGATGAAACGCGGCCTTCGGCCGCCATTTCATCGACCTGCTTAGCGGTCGAGGGCGGTGCGGATCGCGGCGCGAAGGTCGGCCGCGCGGAAGGGCTTGGCCAGGGAGGTGGTCCGGGACCGGTCGGCGCCGGTGAAGGGCGCGTGGCCGGAGCAGAGGATGACGGGGGTCTCGCACCCGCCGGCCCGCAGGCGGTGCAGGGTCTCCTGGCCGTCCACGTTGGGCATGGCCACGTCGAGCACGATGGCGTCGTAGGGCTGGGCCGCGCCGTCGACGCGGGCGAGCCCGAGCACGCCATCGGCGGCCTCGTCCACCTGGGCGCCGGCGGCCCCGAGGAGCTCGGTGACCACGCGCCGGACCTCCGCGTCGTCGTCGATGATCAGGATGCGGCGCCCCTCGAGCGAAAGGGGCTCCGGCGTCGACGGCGCCGATGCCGCCTCCTCGCGGACCGGAGACTCCGGGAAGCACACGGTGAAGGTGCTCCCCGCGCCCGGCGCGCTGTCGATCACGATCACCGCGCGGTGGCGCCGGAGGATCCCCAGGACCGCGGCGAGCCCCAGGCCGTGGCCGCTGTCCTTGGTGGTGAAGAAGGGGTCGAAGAGGTGGGCCCGGGTCTCCTCGTCCATCCCCACGCCGTCGTCGGTCACCCGCACGTACACGTGGTTGCCCGGCTCCACCCGGTCGGCGACGTAGCCCCGCTCGAGCAGCTCGTCGCCGGGCGCGAGCACGCCGGTCTCGATGCGCACCTCGCCGCCGGAGTCGCCCAGGGCGTCGCCGGCGTTGGTGACCAGGTTCATCAGGACCTGGACGAGCTGGGTGCGGTCGCCCTGGATCGGCGGCAGGGCTTCGGCGTTGCGCGCGATGGAGAAGGTGACCCCCTTGGGGACCGCCGCCTGGAGCATCGTGGCGACCTCCTGGACCAGGTCCGGGAGGTCGAGGCGCTCGGCGCGGTAAGCGGAGCGCCCGGCATAGACCAGGAGCTGCTTGGTGAGCTCGGCGGCCTGGAGGCCCGCGCTCTGGATGCGGTCCAGGCAGCGGCGCACCGCCGGCGAGAGGTCGGCCTGCATGTACCCCACGTCGACGTTGCCGAGGATGCCGGCGAGGAGGTTGTTGAAGTCGTGGGCCACGCCGCTGGCGAGGAGCCCCAGGCTCTCCAGCTTCTGCCGCTGCTGGAGGCTCTCCTGCAGGCGCTGGTGCTCGCTCACGTCGGTGACCAGCGCGAGCGCGCCGGTGACCTCGCCGTGGTCGTCGACGATCGGCGAGGTCGCCATCTCGGTCCACACGTCGTGACCGTCGACGTGCTTCAGCCGGAAGGAGTGCCGCTCGCGGACGCCGCGGTTGCGGCGGGCCAGGTTCCGCTCCGCCTCCGCGCGCGCGGCGTCGTCCATGAAGTCGAACATGGACCGGCCGAGCATCGCGGCGGGCTCGACGCCCAGCATGCGCGCCATCTGCGGGTTCACGAAGTCGGTGACCCCCTGCGCGTCGATGGACCAGACGCCCTCGCTGCATTGCTCGACGAAGCTGCGGTAGCGCCGCTCGGAGGCGCGGAGGGCCGCGTCGCCGCCCATCCGCTCGATCTCCAGGGCGGCGCGCGCGGCGGCGACCCACAGGAGCGGCTCCACGTCGTCCAGGGGGCCGGCGGGCTCGTCCGAGAGCAGGGCGAGGAGCCCCAGGGGACCCTCGCGATTGCAGATGGCCACGCCGCTGTAGGCCTCGACGCCGAACTGACCGAGCATGGGGTCGCCCGGGAAGTGCGCCTGGACGTCGGTCGGGTGGTGGCAGAGCCGACCGGCGATCACCCGTTCGCAGGGCGTCCCGGCGAGGTCGAAGGAGATGGGCTCGGCGAACTCCCCGTCGGCCCAGAGGGTGAGCATCCGGAGCGTCCCGGGATCGTCCTCGTCCAGGCGCCCGATGAACGCCCACCGTGCCCCCAGGAGACGCGCTGCGTTGCGGGTGAGGGCCCGGAGGTACTCCATCCCCGTGACGGTCGAGGGCTCCTCGACCAGGAGCCGGAACGGGCTGTCGCCGGGGGCTTCGCTCACCCGCGGAGGGTCCGCCGGATGGACGACGAGAGCAAGCCCGGCTTCAGCAGCCGGCGCTCGAGAAAAGGCGATCGAAAGGCGGCGCTCGGACGGCGGCGCTCGAAAGGCGGCGCCAGGACGACGCCGCTCAGAAGACCGCGACGGGCGTCGCCGTCCCCGAGGTACCGGCGCTGCCCGCCGCGCCCGGGCTGAACCCGCCGGCGCCGCCGCGGCCCGCCACGCCGACCTGGTCCACGGTGGTGGCGCCGAGGTCGGTCACGTAGTCGCCGTCCGGCGAACCGAGCAGGACGAAGCCGTGGGACCCGCCGCCGCAGCCACCGCCGCCGCCGCCACCCGCGCCGCCGCGGCCGCCATCGCCGCCCCGGCCGCCGGTGCGCGAGCACCAGAAGCGCGTGGCGCCGCCGAGGCCCCCGGCGCCGCCGGTGCCGCCCGCGGAGCCGCTGCCGCCCGAGCCGCCCTCGCCGCCGCTGGCGGTGACCAGCCGGACGCTCTCGAAGGTGGGACCGCTGCCGGTCGCGCGGACCACGACGGCCACGCTGGTGCCGCCGCCGGTCCCGCCGGTGGCGCCCGGCGCGCCGCAGCCGCCGCTGCCGCCCCCGCCGCCAGCGCCGCCACTCCGGTCCTCGCAGCTCCCGCTGGTGCCGCCGATGACCGCGTAGCCGGAGCCGGGGCTCCCGCCGCCGCCGCCGCTGCCGCCGGTCCCGTCGGTGCCCGCCGCGCCGGCGGCGCCGCTGATGCGTCCGCTGCCGTCGACGGTCGGCGTGCCGCCGCAGCCGCCGCCGCCCGCGCCGTCGAGGCCGTCACCGCCGTCGTCGCCCTGGAGCCCGGTCCGGGGCAGGGTGGGGTTGTCGTCGCAGAAGTTGCAGACGCCGCGGTTGGTCGGCGCGTTGTACGTGTCCTCGCCGGCGTCGCCGCCGGCGGGCCCGCTGCCGTCCTCGGCGGACGGGTTGGGCGAGGCCACCGCGCGGGCCGCCTCGATGTCGCAGACGCCGCCCGAGGTGAAGTCGGTGCAGCCCGCGTTCCCGCACGGGCGCCCGTTGGTGCAGCCCAGCGCCGGGCAGTCGGCGTCGCCGCCGTCGCCGCCGGAGACGTCCAGGGCGCTGAAGCGGCAGACCTGCGCGCCGCCGTCCCCGGCGTTCACGCGGCGGCAGACGCCGGCCGCAGAGCCTTCGTTGCCGGAGGAGCCGTCGCTGCCGTCGATCTCCTCGAGGGTCCCGCCGGTGACCGCGGCGTAGCGCACCGACGAGCTGGACCCGCCGACGCCGTCGGCGCCGCGCCCGGCGCGGACCTCCAGGTTGGCGAAGGTGAGCGCGGACCCGCAGCCGTCACTGAAGATGGCGGTGCTGCCGCGGCCCGGCTGGGTCGCGTCGGAGCCGGCGACGGTGAAGCCCTCGATCCGCGTGCTCGCGCCGACGTCGGCGCAGGTGATCACCGGCGCCCCGGGGTCCGCGCGGTTCTCCAGGACCACCGGGAAGAGGGCCAGATCGCGGTCGCGGAAGTCGGGGCGGTAGCCGCCGAAGACCGAGACCCCGGCGACGACCTCGAAGCCGCCGTCGTAGATGCCCCGGGAGACGAGGACGTCCTTGTTCTCCCGGTCGGCGCGCGCCACGGCGGCTCGCACCGTGCGCATGGGCCGGACCAGCGTGCCCGGGTTGGCGTCGCTGCCGGTGGTGGCCACGTAGACGAAGTCGTCGGTGTCGTCGACGACGCCGTCGCAGTCGGCGTCGCCGCCCACCGCGGGTGGCGGACCCTCGCCGTCGAAGCGCTCGCACTCGCACCCGTTGGCCTGGATGCCGTCGACGTCGACGAAGCCCTCTTCGCACTCGACGACGCACTGGACGCCGGCTCCGTCGGGGAGACAGCTGGCGACCATGTTCTCGCCGGGCTCGACGCAGGGCACGGCGCAGCCGCCGCAGTGGAGGCGATCGACGTAGCGTCCTTCGTCGTCGCGGAAGTCCTCGTCGACCGCGCCGTCGCAGTCGTCGTCGGCCTCGTTGCAGGTCTCGCCGAGGACCGGCGCGCAGGCGCCGAGACCCTCCTCGGTGCAGACCTGGACGCCGGCGCAGGAGTAGCTCGCGTCGCGCTCGAAGAGGCAAGCCAGCTCGGCGCCGAGGGTCTCCGCGGTGCAGGAGCACAGGCCGGTCTCGGGCGCGCAGAGCCCCTCGGCGTTGCACTCGAAGCCGGGCTCGCAGCCGCCGACCTCGGCGTCGCAAGGGGTGAGGCAGCGGAGCGAGACCGTCTCGCCGTCGGTGCCCACCGTCTCCCGACAGCGCGCGCCGGGCTGGCGGAGCTCGCAGTCGGCGTCCTCGCTGCACGCGAGGCAGAGGGCGGGCACGTCGGGCGCGCAGGCGCCCTCGCCGGCGCGGTGCCAGCCCTCGGGGCAGGCCACCAGCACGCACTGGGCGAGGAACGAGCCGTCCTCTTCGATGACCTCGCAGGCCGTCTCCGCGGCGGTGGGGAAGACCGCCGCGCAGCTCACGCCGCAGCCCCCGCAGTGCTCCGGCGTGGCGTAGACGCCGTTCTCGTCGACGAAGTCCTCGTCGATGCGGAAGTCGCAGTCGTCGTCGTCGAAGTTGCAGGTCTCCGCCTCGCCGCAGAGGTGCTGCTCGTAGCAGCCCGCCGCGAGCACGAGGGCCAGGGCCACGCCCGCGAACCGGATCCCATCAGCGAACGACGACATCGACCGCTCCTCCCTCTGCACCATCGGGGGCCGGAGCGTCGCCGCCGCCGCCCTGGCCCGCGCGCCCACCGGCGCCGAGCACGAACACGTTGTCGCTCCGCCAGTCGCCCACGCTGGGGCTGGCGCCGGTCACCCAGATGCCGATGCTGCCGCCGCCGCAGCCGGCGCCCGCGCCGCCGCCGCTGCCGCCGCTGCCGCCCTGGCCCCCGCGACCGCCGGGGAAGGGGCCGGCCAGCGTCGGCGTCGAGCGCGCCTCCCGGGGGAGCTCGCCGCCCAGGCCACCGCTGCCGCCGCGCCCGCCGTCGCCGCCGGCACCGCCGTCGCCGCCGCGCCCGCCGTCGGCGGGCCGCAGCCGGAGGTCTTCCAGGGTCGGGACCGCCGGCGCGCCGGTGTAGCGCACCAGCACCGCCACCGAGGGGCCGCCGCTGGTCCCCGGGCTGCCCGGCTGACCTCCGCAGCCGCCGGCGCCACCGCCGCCGCCGCCGCCGCCGAGACCGTCGGCGAACTCGCAGAGGCTGCGGGTCCAGTCCATCACGGTGCCGCCGCCGCCGCCGCCGCCGCCGCCCCCGGCGCCAGGTCGGCCGCCGGTGCCCATGCTGGCCGTGGCGGGGACCCACGCGTCGCCCATGAAGCTGCCCAGCGCGTCGGCGCAGCTCCGGCCGGGGTTGCCCAGGAGACCGTCGTCGCCGTTGCCGCCCGCCTGGGGGCCCTGGAAGTCGGTGGGCACGGTGAAGTCCGCGAGGCCGCAGCAGAGAGGAGACCCGGGGCAACCGGGACCGGTGATCGGGCCCTGGGAGTCCTGGCCGCCGTTGCCCCCGGACCCGGCGCCACCCCCACGGCCGCGGTCGCCCGCCGGCTGGAAGGAGGCGAAGGTCGGGCAGGCCGGCGAGCCGCCGGTGCCGCCGGAGACGTCCACGCCGTCGCAGCGGTTGGCGCTCCCGGCCCCGCCGGCGACGGTGTTGGCCGCGCCGCGGGTGCAGACGTGGCCGGCGTCCTCCGCGGCGCCGCGGGGAGCGGCGCCGGCGGCACCCGCGGCGGGCGCCGAGGTGCCCACGGTGCCGGGCGTGCCGTTCATGCCGCCGCCGGGGGTGCCGGCGAGGATCTCCGTGTCGCGCACGACGAGCTGGCGGCCGGGGTCGACCAGCACCGCGCCGAAGGTCGCGCTCGAGGGCGCGAGGGCGTCGCGGCCCCGGAGGGTGATCCACTCGACCACCGTCGTCTGGCTCCCGATGCCCTCGGCGACGAGGGCGGCGCCGCCGGCGCTGGTCGCGTCGGCGGGCGCCCGGACCTCCACGCGGAAGCCGCTGGGGTCGAGGGCGAGGAAGTCGCGGCGGTAGCCGCCGTGGAGAAGCACCCCGTCGCGGAGCTCGAGGACCTCGGTGTAGTCGCCGGAGGCCACGAAGACGTGGGGCCGAGCCTCGCCCTCGCCGAGGCTCTCGGCGGCGCGGTCGAGGGCGGTCTGGATGTTCCGGAGCGGCAGGGTCGGCGAACCGGGGTTGGCGTCGTTCCCGTCGGGGGCGACGTAGAAGCTCTCCACCACGATGCCGTCGGCGCCGTCGCAGTTGACGTCGAGCATCTCACCGACGGCCAACACCGGGCCCGGCTCGTCGCTCAGGGAGGTCACCGTGCACTCGCAGCCGGTGGCGATGTCCCGGTCGGCGTCGATCCGGTCGCCCGGCATCACTCCGTCCAGGGTGTCCGGGCAGAGGAGCACGCAGCTCGGCGCGAAGGGGTCGCCGCCGCAGGTGAGGTCGCCCTCGGGCAGCGCCTCGGCGGTGCAGTCCACGCCGCACTCGCCGCAGTGCCGCGGGTCCACGATGTAGGCGCCGCGGCCGTCCACGAAGGCCTCGTCCACCAGCCCGTCGCAGTCGTTATCCGTCTCGTCGCAGACGTCCTCCGGGGCCACGCACTCGCTGAGCAGCCCGTCGTTGCAGGTCGCCGCGCCGGGACAGCGGTTGCCCTCGGGGTCGGTCAGCGCGCAGGCCAGGTCGAAGGTGTCGCCGGGCTCGCAGGCGCAGCTCCGGCCGAGGGGCTGGCAGAAGCCATCCTCGCTGCAGCTGTAACCGGTGGGGCACCCGGTCTCGCAGGGCGCCACGCAGCGCATCTCGCCGCCGACGTCCATGCAGCGCTGCCCCTCGAGGGGCCCGCAGTCGGCGTCTTCCAGGCAGGTCAGGCAGAGGCGGTCGAAGACCTCCACGCAGCGGCCGGCCGGGCCCGGAGCGAAGCCCGGCTCGCACTCGGTGGCCGCGCAGACCGCGGTCTCCTCCAGGATCTGGCACTCGACGGCGACCTCGGGGAACGCGCCGACCGCGCAGGGCTGGCCACAGCCCCCGCAGTGGTCCGGGTGCAGGTAGCGCCCCTGCTCGTCCCGGAATCCCTCGTCGACGAGACCGTCCAGGTCCTCGTCGAGCCCGGAGCAGATCTCCTCGCCCGGGACGGGGCGCTCGAGCACCTCGGCGTCCACCTCGAGATCGAGTGGTGTGCGTCCCCCACAGCCGATCGACGCCACGGCGAGCGCCAGCACGACCCGGACGGTCCCCGCATGCGGAACGGTCATCGGCGCGCAGCATAGAGGCTGTCGCACCGGGGAGCACACCGCGAAACGAAATGAAGCAACCGCGACGACGCCCGACCGAGAGCCCGCCCATGCCTCGCCCCCTCCGTTCGGGTCGACCCTCGTGCGCGGCTGGCGAGCGGTGTATGGAGGGGCGATGCGTTCCCTGAGTTGGGTCATGGCGCTGGGGTGGCCGGTCGCTCTCGTCGGGTGCTTCGCTGGGCACTCCTTCGAGTGGGAGCCTGCCGTCGATGGCGGCGCTCCCCGCCGTGGCGATGCCGGAGCCGCGGGATGCGTGGACCGGGGCTGCGACTCGGGCTGGCGCTGTGACCGCAGCTTGGACCGCTGCGTCTCGACGGTGGAGGGGTGCCAGATGTGGCGGGATCGGACCGACGACCGCGCGGCCAACATGCGCTACTGCGGCGAGAACCTCTGCCTGGTTCCGCACGAGGACGAGGGGGCCGAGACCTTGGCGGGAACCTGTGTGGCCGAGTCGACCTGCATCGAAGCGCTCGACGGGGGGCTCGGGGCATCCTGCTTCTACGTCGACCGGTCTCCCTACGTAGAAGGACCGCCCGACGAAGGATGCCCGGAGCTTCCAGAGGGACCGAGCGGGTTCTGTGGTCCTGGGTGCCGCGGGTGCGAGCCCATTCCCGACCCCTACGACACCATCCGGGCTTCGTGCGTAGGTGTGAACGAGGAGCGCGGACTCGGGCTCTGCGTCTTCAATTCGCAGGAGGTCTGCGAACGCCGCCAGAACGAGCGGGGGCGTCTGCAGTACGCCGAGCTCGCGACCGAGATGCGCTACGGGCGCGCCGTGTGTGTGGTCCCCGTCGATGCCGCAGGGCGGCTCGCCGACTGGGGGTGGTTCGCCTTCGATGGCGGCTGCCGTGCCTACCGAGCGCGTTATCCCGGGGTCTACGAGTGCGTCGATGCCGACTGGCGGCCCGTTCCCTGAGGGTCGGGGAGACCTCGCGGGGTGGTCGTGCAAGACTCGCGTCGTGGCCACCTTCCGTCCCTTCGCGACCGAGCGCACTTGGCTGGTGATGCCGCCGCCGGCGGAGTCGGACGCGGTGCTGCGCTACTTCGAGCGCAACCGGGCGCACCTGGAGCCCTGGGAGCCGGCCCGGCCGGACACGTTCTACACGCAGCGCTTCTGGCGGGACCGGCTCATCGCCAACCGGCGGGAGCTCGAGCAGGGCGCGGCGATGCGGCTCTTCGCCGTCAGCCGGGGGTTGCCGCCCCAGCACCCCGACCGGGTCATCGCGAGCTGCAACTTCAGCAACGTGGTCGGCGGAGCCTTCCAGGCCTGCACGCTGGGCTACGGGCTGGACCACGCCCAGGTGGGCCGGGGGCTGATGGAGGAGATCCTCCGCGCCGCCATCCCGGTCGCCTTCGAGACCTTCCGGCTGCACCGCATCCAGGCCAACTACCAGCCGGTCAACGAGCGGAGCGGCCGCCTGCTGCGGCGGCTGGGCTTCACGGTCGAAGGCTACGCGCGCGACTACCTGCAGATCGCGGGCGAGTGGCGCGACCACGTGCTGACGTCGATCACCCGCCCGGACTGAGCGGGCGGCCCAGGCGCTTCAGAGGTCGTCGAGGAAGGCCTGGAGCTCGCTCTCGGCGTGGGCGTCGCCGGTGGCCCGGGCCTTGGCCAGGCCGCGCTCGCACCAGCTCCGCGCGTCGTCTTCGCGCTCGAGCTTCTCGGCCACCTGGGCGGCCATGAGGTAGGTGGGCACGTAGTCGGCGAAGCGGGTGGCCACCTCGCCGAAGAGCTCCATCGCCCGCTCGAGCTCGCCCAAGGAGCGATGCTCCATCGCCCGGGCGTAGTGGACGAAGGGGTCCTCACTGCCCTTGGCGATCATCGTCTCGAGCATGGCGAGACGCTGGCGCGGGTCGGCCACTCAGCCCTCCTGGCGGACGACGCCGAGGTAGGGGAGGTTCCGGTAGAGCTGGTCGAAGTCGAGGCCGTAGCCGATGACGAAGACGTCCTCGATGGAGAAGCCGAGGTAGTCGATGTCCACCTCCACGGTGGTCCGCGAGGGCTTGTGCAGGAGCGAGGCGAGCTTCACCGAGGCGGGCTTCCGCGTCCGGAGGTTCTCCATCATGTACTGCATGGTCAGGCCGGTATCGACGATGTCCTCCACCACGATCACGTGCTCGCCCTCGATGCTCTTGGTGAGGTCGCTGGTGATCTGGACGACGCCGGTCGACTCGGTGCCCTCGTAGGAGCGGAGGCCGAGGAAGTCGATTTTGCAGTCGATGTCGAGGTGCCGGATGAGGTCCGCGGCGAAGACGAAGCTCCCCTTCAGGACGGGCACGATGACCACTTCCTGGCCGGCGTAGTCCCGGTTGATCTCGGCGGCCATCTCGGCGACGCGGGCCTGGATGGCGTCCGCGTCGATCAGCGTGTCGATCGTGGTCATGGGACGGGGCCCTACGATCCCCGAGCGGGCGCTGTCAACGCGTACGCCCCCATCGTCACCGATCAGTCGCCGACGACCCAGCGGCGGCCGAGGTCGATGGCCGCGCGGAAGGCCTCGGGGAGCTGCGCCGAGACCAGCGAGATGGCCAGGAGCGCGGCGGCGAGGCCGGTGGCCGCCCGCAGGGGCATGCCGGCGAAGAAGACCGGCACCTGGGGCGCGCTCCGGGCCAGGAGCCCCAGGCTGACCTCCACGGTGACGATTGCCGCCGCGGCCGGCGCGGCGATGGCCAGGGCGAACGCCAGCGCGGAGCCGGTGAGCAGCGCGGCCCCGAGGGCCAGGGCGTCGGCGCGGCCGGCCAGGTCCACCGAGCCCACCGGGGCCACCCGGAGCCCCTCGGCGAAGGCGGCCAGGGCCAGCCGGTGGCCGCCCAGGGTCAGGAAGAGGGCGATGCCCAGCATCATGTGCAGGTCGCCCAGGGGGCTGGTCCGCTCGCCGGTGTTGGGCGCGATCACCTCGGACATCGAGGCCCCGCGCCAGGTGTCGGTCAGGCGCCCGGCCCAGTCGAGGGCGTAGAAGGGCAGGGCGGTGGCCACCGCGAAGAGGGTGCCCACCATCGCTTCGCGGAGGACGGCGGCGCCGTAGGTGAGCCCGCCCATGGCCATGACCGCCTCCCGGGCGCCGGGCAGGGCCAGCGGCGTGAGGGCCAGAGTGAGCGCCAGGACCAGCGCGCCGCGGATGACCGGCGGGGTGCGCTTCAGGGAGAGCCAGGGCGCGAGCACGGTCAGGGGGCCCACCCGGGCCGCCACCAAGCCGCCCACGGCCAGCCACTCGGTGGCCGCGGCTTCCCCACCCAGGAGTCGAAGGAGCGCCTCCACCGGGGCTCACATGAGCTCGGGGATGGCGGTCCAGAGGCGCTCGGTGAAGCGGAGGAGCTGCCCGCCCATCCAGCCGCCGCCGACCACCAGCACCGTGGCCACCGCGACGAGCTTGGGCACGAAGGAGAGGGTCTGCTCCTGGACCTGGGTCACCGCCTGCAGGAGCCCGACGACGAGGCCGATCGCCAACGCCACCAGGAGCGGCGGCGCCGAGACCAGCAGCACCAGGTAGAGAGTCTCGGCCGTCAGGCGCGTGAGCTCGGCGGGGTCCACGGCGCCGAAGCTACCCCAGGGACCCCGCCCCTGTCGCGGGTCGTGGGCCCCGATGGTTCAATCCCTTGGGGGTAGGCGCAGAGTCTGGCACTCTGGGGCCCAAGAACATGGCCAAAGACGACGACAAGGACTCCATGCTCTACGCGGCCGACGAGCCGACCGCGATGTGGGGGTCCGACGCGGTCGCCGCGCTGAACCTCGACGAGCCGCCGGAGGCCCAGCAGGCCGGACCCGCCACCCAGGGCCAGGGCGCCAGCCCCAGCTCGGTCGAGCTCCAGCTCGGCGCCGCCGATGCGCCGCACCAGCCGGTGGGCAAGCCCGCCCCGGGCCTCCAGCCCGCCCAGGGCAAGGGCTCGGTGCTCCCGTGGCTGATCACGGTGGTCGGCGCCGTCCTGCTCGCGGTCGGCGCGTTCCTGCTCGTCCGCATGCTCCGCGGCTGATCGACGCGGCTCAGCCGCTCGGTGCGGCAGCCCGCATGCTTCGCGGCCGAGCGACGCGGCTCAGCCTGTTCAGCGCGGCTCGACCCGCTCAGCCGCCGCGGCTCAGCCCGCGGGCGAGAAGACGACCGGGAAGCGGGTCTCGCCGCCCGCCGAGGAGGCCGGGAAGCGCCACCGCCGGACGGCCTGCTCGATGCAGCTCTTGAGTCCGTTGTAGTCCTGCCCCACGGCCGACACCCGGGTGACGGTGCCCGAGGCACCCACCCGGACCTCGACGTCCATGCGGACGCTCGGCGCGTCGCTGGCGCCGCGGATGGCGGTCTCGTAGCAGCGTCGCAGCGCGCGCTGGTTGCTCGAGGCGCTCACCACGCGCCGCACGGCCGAGGCGTCGAGCTCGGGGCGGTTGCTGTTCGACCCGGTGCCCACGTTCACGTTCATCAGGCTCGGGTCGGAGGCGCCGCTGCCGCCATAGCGAGCCAGGAGGGCCTGCTGCTCGGCGCTCAGCGCCATGGTGCTGGTGCCGGTCATCGCGGTGGTGGTCGCGCGCCGGGTGGTGCGGGTCCCGCTCTCGGCCGCGGGGGTCTCCTCCTCGGGGGTCTCCTCCTCGGGAGTCTCCTCCTCGGGGGTCTCCTCTTCGGGGACCTCTTCCTCGGGGATCTCCAGGTCCGGGTCGTAGTCCTCGACCTGGTCCAGGGGATCCTCGACGGCGGCGACCACCGCCGGCTCGTCGGCGAACATCTTCTTGCCGGCGATGACCGCCAGGGCCACGCCGAAGGCGCCGGCGCCGACCAGCGCGATGAGCAGGGGCGGCGGGAGCCCGCGGGACTGCTGGGGCTGGGCGGGCGTGAGGGCCGGCGAGGCGGGCTCCATCACCGCCGGGGGCGCCTGCTGGAAGCCACCCACGTCGGTCGCGGGCGCGGTGATCGCGGCGGCGACGGCCGGCTCACCGATGGGGAGCGGCGTGAGGTCGGGGGAGCTGGGGTCCGGGGCCGCCGTCGGGATCGCGGCGATCATCGTCTTCTCGTCGTCGTCGTCGTAGGCGGTGGCGCCCATGCGGCCGCCGATGGGCACGACGTTGGAGCGCCCGGAGGCCTCCTTGGCGGTCGGTCCGCCGGCGACCGGGGGCGGCGGCGCGGGAACCCGACGGGAGGCCAGGAGCGAGGCCAGCTCCGGGATCTGCTCCAGGGGCTTCCAATCGTCCATGCCCTCACGCCAGGTGAGGCTCTTGCCGTGGACGGCGCCGGTCCCGATCTTTCGGGCCATCTCGTCGCGCTTCACCGGGCCGACGGGGACGTCGTTGATCGCCACGTACCACTCGACGGCGGTCTTCTGCGGCGCGGGCTCCGGCGCGAGGGAGCCGCTCCGGCGGAACTCGGCGCCGAGGGCGCTGGCGGCGGCGGTCGAGGGAGCCGGCCGGCTGACGGGGCGGGGGCCGACGCTCGAGCCGCCGCGACGGCGGGGCGCGGCGGGCTTCGCCGTGGGCTTGCTGGCCGGGCGGCGGGGCGCGGCGGGAGCCGCGGCGGCGGCCTCCTGGGGGCCCTTGATGAGGATGGGGTGCTCGCACTTGCGGCACTTCATCTTCAGGGTGCGACCCCGGATCTTCTCGTCCGGGATCTGGTACTTGGCCTTGCAGTTGTCGCAGAGGAACTTCATCGGGCAGCGCTGTGCGGGGGACTATAGACCATGAGAGCTCTCACGCGAACCGCCTCACGGATTTTGGACCGGAGACGGCTCTCGGGAAGACCCTCGCGAGGGGCCGTTTCATGAGGGAAACCGTGGAGCGCGCGCTCCTTGGCCCGTTTCTCGAGCCGAGCCGCGTCAAAGCAAGCTCATCAGGTGTTCCTTGATGCCCTGGCGGGTGCCTTCGTCGGTGGCCGCGCCCAGGCTCCGCTCCCACATCTCGACCGCTTTGTGCTTGAAGCCGGCGCGCTGGTAGAGGATCGCCAGGTTCTTCAGAGCGCTGAAGTTGCGGGGCTGCAGGTCCACCGCCGTCTCCAGCTCGTGGATGGCCTCGAAGACGTCGTCGCGGCGACCGCAGAGCAGGCCCAGGTGGTAGTGGAGCTGGAAGCTCAGCGGGTCGATCTTGAGCCCGGAGCGCAGCTTGTCGATGGCGCCGTCGAGGTCGCCCTGGCGGTACATGTCCATGCCCCGCTCGAGCGCGTCGCTGGCCTCGCGGCTCAGCATGTCGTCCATCGGGAGCTCGGAGGCGCGACCCTCGAGCACCCGCTCGACGTGGGCCACGACCTCGCCGATCTTGAAGGGCTTCTCCAGGAAGGCGTCCACGCCGTAGCTGGTGCGCAGGTCCTCGGCGACGCGCCAACCCCGGTAGATCGCGCTGACCATGATGATGGGGATGTGCCCGTAGCGCTTGGAGCCCTTGATCCGGCGGCAGATGTCGAAGCCGTGGACCTCGGGGAGCATCGCGTCGAGGAGGATTACGTCGGGCGTGCTTTCCCGCACGAGCTGGAGCGCCTGCAGCCCCTTGGACGCCTCGAGCACCTCGAACCCCTTCTTCTGGAGCACCCGGCTGAGCATCTTGCGGATGTCGTCCTCGTCGTCGACGACGAGGATCTTCGGGCTGGCGGGGCGCACGCGGACGGCTCCTTCGGTGGGCATCGGCGCCACCTGAGATGCAAAGGGGTCGTGGGGAGCGGAGGCTTTTTTCGTGAGCTCGGCCAGGCCGAGCTCGTCGTCGTGGTCGAGCCCGCCGTCGGCGATGGCGCGGTCGACGACCACGCCCGAGGGCTCGTTGGGCGGTTCCGAGGGGCGGCCCGAGGTCGGCGCGAGCCCCAGGGACTCGAGGTAGTCCGCCGGGACCGTGGGCCCGATGTAGTGCTCGTCGCCGCGCTTCTTGCCCTCGTAGGCCTTGCCGATGATCCCGGCGAGGGCGTCGTGGATGGCCACGTAGGGGAAGACCCGGCGCCCGGTGACGAACTCGATCTCCTCGATGACCCGGCGGTCGGTCGGATCGGACATGGCCAGGAAGACTCGGTCCTCCTTGACCAGGATGGGGAGGATCAGGTGCTGCCGCGCCACGTCCTCGGGCACCAGGTCGAGGTTCTGCAGGGGCACGACGACCTGGTCGAGGTCGATCCCCGGCACCCCGTGCTGCTCGCTCAGGGCCTTGAGGAGCTCCTTGGGGGCCACCGAACCGCTGCTCTGGGCGACGGACGCGAGCCGATGCCCGGGCTGCGACTCCTGCCGTTCGAGCAAGCGCTGCAACTCTTCGGGGGTAACCGCTCGCTGCTTCAGCAGGATTTTGCCGAGCTTCTTCTTGTCGCCACTCATGCGGGACAACGGCACCCTAGCCGACTCGCGGCCCCCGCATCAATGGCTTCGGACGATTCTGCGCCGAAGAGAGGCCCTTACATCCCCGAGAGGATGCGGAATTCGTCTTCGCCCTCGGCCTCGGGGAGCTTCTGCAGGATCAGGCGGTGGTTCGAGAGGCGCCGGGACCACTGCTCGTCCTCGGTGGCCGGGCGGCTGATGTGGAAGGACCCACCGTAGCGCACCTCGACGTACACCTTGTCGCCCGGGGCGTAGGTGATCCGCCGGTAGCTGATGTCGTAGCGGACGTCGTCGACCCGCTGAGCCCACAGGGCGAGGTTCTCGCGGAGGGTGTCGTAGTCGATGTCGTCGGCGCCGCTCGGGGTCCCGTTGTCGTCGAGGTATTGGGGCGAGGCCATCTCCATGAGGCGCCGGACGTCCCGTTCCTCCATGGCCTTGCGGTAGCTCTCCATGAAGGAGACCACGGACCGGTTGTCCGCCGTGTCCTCGACGGTGGTGTTGGGGATGGTCTGGGCGCAGCCCACGAGGGCCAGGGCCAGGACGATCTTCGCGGTGAGGCTCTGAGACATGGAGACGGTTCGCAACGGTTGGAGCCCGCGGGGCTATTCCCGGGGGCGGCGACGGGTGTAGCGCGGCCGGCGCCTTCCGCAAAGGAAGCCGCCGACGAGGAGGGCCAGGAGGGGGCCGGCGGGCCCTCGACCGGGGCTGGCGCTGCAGCCCGGGCGCTCGGTGACCACCTCGGTGACGGTGGCCGTGCGGGTGGCCGCGCCCCGGGGGCCGATGGCCAGGGCGTGGACCTCGCGCCGCTCGAGCCAGTGGAAGTGGAGGGGGACCGAGCGGTCGCCCGCGCCCGGCACGTACGCGGTGCCGTCTTCTTCCCAGGCCAGCGCGACGCTGCCCTCGCTGCGCACCCGGACCGGGGTGGGGCCGTGGGTGGTCGGCGCGGAGGGGACCACCACCTCGAGGCTCGGCGGATCGGCGTCCAGGCGGACCACCCCGAGCGCCGCGCCCGGCGCGACCGACCATCGCCCGACCACGCTGGCGCGCTGCCCGTGGGGGCGCACCGGGGTGCCGGGCCAGAAGCCGAGGCGCTCGCTCGCGCCGCGGAGGGCGAGGCCCCGGTCTCCCTCGGGGAAGACCACCGAGACCTCGAGCGGGGACGCGCCCCGGGCGACCCAGCCGTCGCCGCGAGCCCGGAGGCCGGGCTCGGTGGGGACCGGAGCTGTCTCGCCGGCGAACGCCATCGTGCCCACCGGGGGTACGGGCGGAGCCTCGACGACGGCGCCGCCCACCCGGGCCACGCCGACGGCGAAGGGCAGGTGGACGTCGTCGCAGCCGCCGCTGGTGAGCAGGTCGTCGCCCACGCGAACGGCGAAGGTGCGGCGCCGGTCCAGCCAGGGGACGGCGCCGGTGGCCGCGGCGGTCGCCGGGGTCGCGTCGGCGGTTGCCGGGTCCGGCTCGCCCACGAGCCAGACGTCGACCGGGAGTCTCCGCAGCACCCCGGGATCGGCGGGGAGCTCGCGGAGGGTGCCCAGCCGCGGCGCCCCGGCCCCGATGCGGACGCCGGCGCGCACGCGGATGTCCTCGCTGCCCGGCGCCCGGAGGCGCACGTCGTAGGTCCCCGGCGCCAGCCAGGGCGGGAGCTGGACCGTGACCCGATAGACCAGCGTGGACTGGCCGTCGGGTCGGACGTCTTCGACCCGGAGCCGGTAGTGATGGCGGGCGCCGCCGACCGCGATCGCGTCCTCGTCCACCAGCTCGAAGAGCCAACCCCGGAGGGCGCGCTCCTGCTGGACCCCCGGGGGCGGCGTCAGCGGCGCGGGCACCTTGACCCGGAGCACCAGGGGCTGGCCGGGATTGGCGTAGGCCGCGAGACCCGCCTGGGGATAGAGGAGCTCGGCGGGGCCGGGGCGCCGGACGGTGTCCCCCATGGCGCAGTTGGGGAGGACCTGGAGCCAATCGGCGCGACTCGGGCTGGGGAGCGCGAGCGTCGCCGCCAGGAGGGCGAGGAGGATGCGAGGCAAGGGATTCGGGGCGCAGGGGCGGGGTCAGCTCAGGAAGAGCAGGACCATCACGTCGTAGAGCGCGTGAGCATAGACCGCGACGGCGAATCCACGGAAGCGATAGAGCAAGGCGAGATACACGCCGGCGAAGAAGCGGAAGACGAAGCTGGCCAGGGTGAACTCGTCCCCGAGCTCGCCGACGTAGTGGATCCCGCTGAAGATCGCGGACGAGATCACCAGCGCCAGCGCGAACGAGAGGGTGGCCCGGAGGTTCAGCACGCGCCGGAAGAGGAGCCCCAGGCCCCCGAAGATCACCACCCGGAAGACGAGCTCCTCGTGGAAGCCCGCGCCGCAGCTCATCACGATCTTGTCGATGGGCCCCAGCGGGTTCGCGCCGACCTGGAGCGCCGGATCGGGCAGCACCTGCGCCGTCAGCCAGCCGACCGTGAAGGTCATCACGATGGCCCAGACGAAGCTCTCCAGGAGCACGGGGACGAAGGCGAAGACCCGCGCCTTGCCCTTCTTCCGCAGATAGAAGCCCGCGCCGATGAGCGCCGCGCCGATGGCCAGGGTGAGCCCGACGTAGAGCCCCACGCTCTGCCGCAGCACGCCGAAGAAGAGGGTGCTGGCGAGATCGACGCCGTTGCGCCGGTCCATGAGCAGGATGCCCAGGTGGTAGATCACGAAGACCGGCACCACGAGGACCAGGCTGGTCAGGGGGTCGTAGCGCTTGGGGAAGAGCTTGCCGAGGCCGCTCTTGGCGGCGGGCTCGGCAGGGCGCTCGGGGCCCTTGGCGCGGCGGTCGTCGGTGCTCATCCCTCGATCTTCATAGCCTCCAACGGACGAGGGAGCCCGAATGTTTCGCCGGCACCCGGCGTGGGCTCACTCGTCGGCGAGCTTGACCAGGAGGGTGCCGCTCTCGACGGCCTGACCCTCTTCCACCTCGACGGCGGCGATCTTGCCGGCCTTCTCGGCGCGGAGCTCGTTCTCCATCTTCATCGCCTCGACCACCACCACGGGCGCGCCCGCTTCGATGGTGTCGCCGGCGGCGACGAGGATCTTCACGATGCGACCGGGCATCGGCGCGCGGATCTCGGACGAGTCGCCGGCGGCGCCGCCCTTCTTCTTCCGCGAGCGGTTCCGCTCCGACTCCACGCTGGCCGTGCCGCGAAGCACGCCGGCCGCGAGGTCCATGGACTCCGCGGGGCCCCCGACGAGGACGTCGAAGACCTTGCCGTCGAGGGTGAGGCTCACGCCGCCGGGGATGCGGCGGACATCGGCGTCGACGGGCTCGCCGTCCACGGTGACCGCCACCGAGCCGCCGGGGGCGATCTGAACGTCGATGTCTCGCTCGGTGCCTTCGAGGGTGACCCGGTAACGCATGGTGCGCCGCGTCATAACGGATCGGCGCTGCGGGGGCAATGGCTGGGAGGCAATGGTCGGGCCCCGTGGCGAGGCGCGCGGGATCCGTCATACTCCGGACCCTCGCCCGGCAACGGGGC
This sequence comes from Myxococcales bacterium UBA1660, assembly GCA_002320815.1. Classification (GTDB taxonomy): domain Bacteria; phylum Myxococcota_A; class Polyangia; order Polyangiales; family Houyiibacteriaceae; genus UBA1660. The sequence goes on along the minus strand of DCLA01000024.1, from coordinate 46,609 downwards.
GACCCCACGTATGACGAACGCACCGAGGAATCGGCTCTCCGGCTGGGCGCTCCGCGCTCTGGGGCTCGCCTTCGTGCTGGGGTCCCTCTGGCCCGCGCAGGCGCTCGCCGAGCGGCACCACACGGTGCGCTCGGGCCAGACCCTGGCGGCCATCGCGCGGCGCTACCGGGTCTCGGTGTCCGACCTCCGCGCCGCCAACCAGCTCCGCAGCGCGCGGCTCCGGCCGGGGCAGTCGTTGACCATCCCCGACCGCGGCGTGACCTACGTGCGGCGGGGAGAGACCCTGAGCCACATCGCCCACCGGATGCACGTGGGCGTCGACGAGCTCCGGCGCGCCAACCGGCTCCGGCGCAACGCGCGCATCCGGCCCGGACAGCGTATCGTCATGCCCGGGCACACCCCCGAGGAGCAGCTGAACCGGGACTACGGCGAGGCCGACCACCCGGGCCGGGTCACCTTCCTGCGGCGCTCCGAGCGCCGCGAGGTGCAGCTCGTGGACGGCGAGGGGCGCGTCCTGCAGGAAGGCGTCGCGGCGCTCCGGGAGCTGCTCGCGCGCAGCGACGACGACCGCGTCCCGGCGGCCAACCCGCGCCTGGCGCTCTTGCTCGCGCGGATCTCCGACCACTTCGGCGGGCGACCCATCCGCATCGTCAGCGGCTACCGCTCGGCGGGCGGCCGCACCCGCGAGAGCAGCCGCCACACCAAGGGGCGCGCCACCGACATCCGCATCTCCGGCGTGCCCCACCGGGCGGTCTGGGAGTACTGCCGGCGCATCAACCACGCCGGCTGCGGCTTCTACCCGCGCAGCTCGTTCGTCCATGTCGACGCCCGCCGGAACCGCACCCAGTGGGTCGACTGGAGCGGCCCCGGTCGCCGGGCGCGCTACGGCACCCTGCGGGGGCCGGCCAACCGTCGCCGGCGCCTGCGCATGCCGCGCCCGCGGGTCGAGCAGGACCTGGAGCTCGAGGTGCGCGTGGTGAGCGCCGATGGGCAGGAGCAGGTCTTCGTGGACAGCCCCGACTTCGAGGCCCACGACCTGGAAGGCGCCGAGGGGCCGGAGGCGGAGCTCCTGGCCGCCTTCATCGAGCAGCCCGAGCCGGTGCGCTGGCTCGCGGCGCGCCTGGGTGGCGTCTCCCTCCTGCCCTTCGTCGGCGTGGCCGAGGAAGAGGACGCGGACGAAGACGCCGAGGAAGACGCGCTGGGCGAGGAGCTGGCCGAGGACGGCGGCGACGACTCGGCCGACGAGGGCGAGCTCGCCGACGAAGAGGTCGCCGACGGTCCCGCCGAGGGGGACTCGGCCGACGACGACGCCTGAGCGCCTGACTTCGCTCACATCCTGGGACCGGGGACCCCGCGACGCGGCCGGCGCTGCACTAAGCTCCGCGCCATGCACGCCCCCCTGCTCGAGCACCTGGCCGCGGAAACCGAGAAGCTGAAGGACGAAGGCCTCTTCAAGGAAGAGCGGGTGATCGTCACCCCCCAGGAGGCGGCCATCGAGGTCGCGTCCGGCGCCGAGGTCATCAACTTCTGCGCGAACAACTACCTCGGCCTGGCCAACCACCCGGCCCTGGTGGAGGCGGCCCAGAGGTCGCTGCCCGAGCACGGCTTCGGGATGGCGTCGGTCCGCTTCATCTGCGGCACCCAGGACGTGCACAAGCAGCTCGAGGCGCGCATCAGCCAGTTCCTGGGTACCCAGGACACCATCCTCTACGCCGCCTGCTTCGACGCCAACGGCGGCTTCTTCGAGACCTGCTTCGGCGAAGAGGACGCCATCATCAGCGACTCGCTGAACCACGCCTCGATCATCGACGGCATCCGGCTCAGCAAGGCCCAGCGCTTCCGCTACGCCAACAACGACATGGACGACCTCCGGGCCAAGCTCGAGGAGGCCAAGGACGCGCGCTTCAAGGTGATCGCCACCGACGCGGTCTTCTCCATGGACGGCTACTACGCGAACCTCCCGGCCATCTGCGACCTGGCCGACGAGTACGGCGCCATCACCTTCATGGACGACTGCCACGGCGTGGGCTTCGTGGGCGAGCGCGGCCGCGGCACCCACGAGAAGCTCGACGTGATGGGCCGCATCGACGTCATCACCGGCACCCTGGGCAAGGCCCTCGGCGGGGCCTCGGGCGGCTACACCGCGGGCCGCAAGGAGATCATCGCCTGGCTCCGGCAGCGCTCCCGGCCCTACCTCTTCAGCAACACCCTGGCCCCGGTGATCGCCGCGACCTCCATCGCGATGTTCGACCTGCTGGATCGCGAAGGCGAGAAGCTTCGGGCCAAGCTCTGGCGCAACGCCGAGCGCTTCCGCGCGGGCATGGAGAAGGCCGGCTTCGAGCTCCTCCCCGGCGACCACGCGATCATCCCGGTCATGCTCGGCGACGCCAAGCTCGCCTCGACCATGGCGGACAAGCTGCTCGAGAAGGGCATCTACGTCATCGGCTTCTCGTTCCCGGTGGTGCCGCGCGGTCAGGCGCGCATCCGGACCCAGATGAGCGCCGGCCACGACGACGAGCACATCGATCGGGCCGTGGAGGCCTTCACCGAGGTCGGTCGCGAGCTGGGGGTGATCTCGTGAGCGACACGATGCGCGCGCTGGTGAAGCGCGAGCGGGAGCAGGGCCTCTGGATGGAAGAGGTCCCGGTCCCGGCCGTCGGTCCCAACGACGTGCTCGTGAAGATGCGCAAGACCGCCATCTGCGGCACCGACATCCATATCTTCAACTGGGACGACTGGGCCCAGCGCACCATCCCGGTGCCCATGACCGTGGGCCACGAGTTCTGCGGCGAGATCGCGGCCATCGGCTCCCACGTGCGCGGCTTCGCCGTGGGCGACCGGGTGAGCGGCGAGGGGCACATCACCTGTGGCCACTGCCGCAACTGCCGCGCCGGCAAGCGGCACCTCTGCCGCAACACCGTCGGCGTGGGCGTGAACCGGCCCGGCGCCTTCGCGGACTTCCTGGTCATCCCGGCGGTCAACGCCTTCAAGTTGCCCACGGACATCCCCGACGAGATCGCGTCGTTCCTGGACCCGCTGGGCAACGCGACCCACACCGCGCTCAGCTTCGACCTGGTCGGCGAGGACGTGCTGATCACCGGCGCCGGGCCCATCGGGGTGATGGCGGTGGCCATCGCCAAGCACGTCGGCGCCCGCCACGTGGTGATCACCGACGTCAACGAGTACCGCCTCGAGCTCGCGCGGAAGATGGGCGCGAGCCTGGCCATCAACGTGAAGGACACCACGCCCCGGGACGCGATGAAGGAGCTCGGCATGACCGAGGGCTTCGACGTCGGCCTGGAGATGAGCGGCAACGGCGCCGCCTTCCAGCAGCTCCTCGGGGTGATGAACCATGGCGGCCGGGTGGCCATCCTGGGCATCCCGCCGAGCGACGTGACCATCGACTGGGACCAGGTCATCTTCAAGGGCCTGGTGCTCAAGGGCATCTACGGCCGGGAGATGTTCGAGACCTGGTACAAGATGGCCGCCATGCTCCAGAGCGGCCTGAACGTCGGCCCGGTGCTCACCCACCGCTTCGGCGTGGACGACTTCGCCGAAGCCTTCGAGATCATGCGCTCGGGCCAGTCCGGCAAGATCGTCCTCGACTGGGCGAGCTGAGCCCTTTCAGCCGGCGAGGTCGGCGAGGACCTCGTCCAGGCGGGTCACGGTGAAGTAGAGGTCCTCCGGCCGGAGACGCTCGGGCTTGCCGTGGCGCATCACGAGGTCGGTCGCGGTCTCGGCGTGGAGCGAGAGGTAGTCCACGCGCCACCGGGTGACCTCCACCAGGCGTTCGCCGGTCCACCCGAGGAAGCCGCGGTTGACGTCATAGACCAGGCGCCCTTCGCGGCACGACCGGACCGTGCGCTCCCCGGGGAGGGAGCAGACCTCGGTGACCGGGCCGTCGGCGGGCGCGTGGAGCACGAGGGTGCGGGTCCCGGTGGCCACGAGGAGGTGGTCCCCGGTCAGCCAACCGAGGCCCAGGGTCCCGAAGCGGAGCTCGCCGGGCGCGGTCGCCCAGAGGGTGCGGACGGCGCCGTCGCGGAGGTCCACCATGACCACGGCGCCCCGGTGCCCCTGCTTCGCTTCGATCGCCATCCGCGTGCCGTCGGGGTGGGGCGCGGCGTGGCCGCGGGTCGCGAGGTCGTCGGGGAGGGGAACCGAGCGCACCTCGCCCTGGAGGGTCAGCTCGACCTCCCGCCGCACCATCGCGGGGCTGCGAGGAATGCGCACGGGCCGCGACGTCGCGCCCGCCCAGACCGCAGCCGGCGCGGCGCCTTCCGGGAAGAGCGTGCGCAGGGGAGTCGGGACGCGCGGGCCCGGCGAGCCATCGACCGGGCCCGCGAGCGCTCGGAGCCCGAGCGCGCCCGGCGGAGGCTCCGCGGTCCAGCGCGCGAAGCGCTCCCGCCGCGCCGTCTCGGCCATCGCCCGGGTCACCGCGTCGCAGGCGGAGCGGGGGGCCGGGGCCGGATAGGTGGGGTCCACCGGGCGCTGACTCGCCGGGTGCCGCGGTCCGGGTCCGAGGTGGGCGAGGTCCACCATGGCCTGCAGGAGCACCACCTCGTCGAGCGGGGCCACCTCGCGATGGACGGCCCGCAGAAAGCGCTCCACGTGGGCGAAGAGATCCCGCTGATGGCTCCCCGGCCACCGGGGTTGCGCGGTGAGGTAGGCGTACTCGCGGCTGAAGAGCATGCGCCCCGCCCAGCACGGCCCGCTCCCATCGCAGGTCTCGGCCCACCGGCGCGCGAGCTGGGCGCAGACGGCGTCGCTGGGCTCCTCGCGGAAGCGCAGCTCGTACTCGAACGCCAGGTCCTCGATCCAGTCCGGCGGCCGGGTGCCGTGCAAGCGCATCCCGCGATGGTCCCCATGGGAAGCACCAGCGCCATCCCCCGCTCGGGCTAATCCAAATGGAGGGTGGCGACTCCCCCACGGGGAGCGGGGATGTGGGGAGGATCTACCCGGCCAGGGGTTGGACGGTGGGTAGAAACTCCCCAATCCGACGCTCATCCAACGCATTCGGCGGCGTGATCGAGCCTTGGCACCACCGTTGCAAAGGGGCTCCTTCGACGTCCTCGGGAGCGCAGTTCGCGGTCCGGGACGGCCCTTCTCCTCGCATGTCCCTGAATCCCAATTCGCTCCGGCGCACCCTCGCCGCGACGCTGATCCTCACCGCCGGGGCCGGCTGCATCCCGACCCCGCCCGGAGGCACCGCCCGCGACCCGCGGCGCGATGTCCCCGAGTCCTACGCCGGCCTGAGCGACTCGAGCAACTCGGGCCTCATCGTCTGGAGCGAGTTCTTCGACGACCCGCACCTCACGGCCCTGGTCGAGAAGGCGCTCCACGACAACCAGGAGCTCAACATCACGATGCAGGAGGCGTGGATCGCCAACGCCGAAGTGCTCGGCCGGACCGGCGACTACCTCCCGCAGGTCGGCTTCGGTCTGGACGCCGGCGTCGAGCACGTCGGCGCCTTCACCAGCCAGGGCCGAAGCGACGAGGACCACGGCGTCGCCGCCAACCTCCAGGACTACGGCTTCGGTCTCTACGCCTCGTGGGAGATCGATGTCTGGGGTCGCCTCCGGAACCTCGCGAACGCCGCGGCCCATCGCTACCTGGCCAGCATCGAGGGGCGGAACCTCCTGGTGACCCGGCTCGTGGCCGAGATCGCCAGCAACTACTACCAGCTCATGGCGCTGGACCAGCAGCTCCAGGTCGTCACCGACAACATCGCCCTGCAGGAGAACGGTCTCGCGATGGTCCAGGCCCAGTTCCAGGCTGGCCGCGCGACCTCCCTCGCCGCCAACCGCTTCGAGGCGGAGCTGCGCGGGATGCAGAGCGCCCAGTACGACATCCAGCAGCGCATCGTCGAGACCGAGAACCAGATCAACTTCCTCGTCGGCCGCTTCCCGCAGCCGGTCGAGCGCTCCACCGCGAACTTCCTGGAGCTCCAGCCGGCGGCGATGAGCGTCGGCGTGCCCTCGCAGCTCCTCGAGAACCGCCCCGACATCCGGCAGGCGGAGCGCGAGATGGCGGCGGCGGGGCTCGACGTCCAGGCCGCCCGCGCCGCCTTCTACCCGTCGCTCGGCATCGACGGGACCATCGGCTTCCAGTCCTTCGACATCACGCAGCTCCTGCGGACCCCGGACTCGCTCCTCTACAGCATCTTCGCCCACATCTTCGCGCCGCTGCTGAACCGGCGCGGTCTGAAGGCGGAGTACTTCGCCGCCAACTCCCGCGAGATGCAGGCCGTGCTCCGCTACGAGCGGGCGGTCCTGGTGGGCGTCATCGAGGTCAGCAACCGCGTGAGCCTCATCCACAACCTCAGCGAGGGCTACGCGCTCAAGCAACAGCAGGTCGACCGGCTCGCCCAGTCGATCGCGATCTCCAACCAGCTCTTCAACTCGGCGCGAGCCGACTACCTCGAGGTGCTGACGACCCGAAGGGAGTCGCTCGAAGCACAGATCGAGCTGATCGAAATGAAGCAACGACAGATGGAAGCGACCGTGACGCTCTACCAGGCGCTCGGCGGCGGCTGGCGCCGGACGGGCCTCGGCCCCGAACCCGGCACCGCCTTCGACGACCGAGGCGACGCGCAGAACGTCGAAGAGGCCACCCGATGAACACCGCGACGAAGCTCCTCGCGACCCTCGCCCTGACGAGCGTCGCCCTCACCGGCTGCAGCGAGTCCCACGCGGACGGCGGCCATCACGAAGAGGCCGAGCACCCCATCGTCCTCACCAACCCCGCGGTGATGGACGTCCCCACCAGCCGCCACTTCGTCTGCCAGATCCACTCGCAGCGACACATCGAGGTCCGCGCGCTGGACGAGGGCTACCTCCAGGAGATCCCCGTCCAAGAGGGTCAGGCGGTCCGCCAGGGCCAGCTCCTCTTCAAGCTGCTCCCGGTCATGTACCGGGCGCGCCTCGACGCGGACCGCGCCGAGCTGCACCTCGCGGAGATCAACCTCCGGAACACCCGCCAGCTCGCCGAGCAGGGCGTCGTCTCCGACCAGGAGCTCGCCCTGGCGAACGTCGAGCGGGACCGCGCCCGAGCGAAGGTCGACCTGGCCGCCGCCGAGTACGGCTTCACCAACATCGTCGCCCCCTTCGACGGGATCATGGACCGCCAGCTCGTCCAGGAGGGCAGCCTCATCGAGGCCGGCGACATCCTGACCACCATCTCCAACAACCAGGTGATGTGGGTCTACTTCAACGTCCCGGAGGCCGACTACCTGCGCTTCAAGTCCCGGCCGGGCGCCAACGACCCCGAGGCCCCCCAGCGCCTCGAGATTCCCGGCGCGCAGATCCAGATCCGCCTCGCGAACGGCGAGATCTTCGGCCACGACGCCGAGACGACGCTGACCATCGAGTCCGACTTCGACAACGAGACCGGCAACATCAAGTTTCGGGCGGACTTCCCCAACCCCGAGCGCCTCCTACGCCACGGTCAGACCGGCACGCTCATCATCAACGAGACGATGCCCGACGCCCTGGTCGTCCCGCAGCGGGCCACCTTCGAGATCCTCGACCGCCAGTACGTCTACGTCGTCGACGAAGAGGGCGTCGCCCACCAGCGCGAGATCACCGTCGGCCACGAGCTCGAGGACATCTACGTCGTCGAGAGAGGCCTCGAAGCGGGCGAACGCGTGGTCTTCGAAGGCGTGCGCCAGGTTCGCGACGGGCGCCACCTCGAGGACACCCAGTTCGTGACCCCCGAAGAGGCGCTGCGCGAGCTGAAGCACCACGCGGAATAGCTCCCTCCCCCGAGCAGCCAACGAGCCACCAACATGTTCACGAAGATTCTCAAGCGACCGGTCCTCGCGATCGTCGTATCCGTCGTCGTCCTCTTCCTGGGCGGGATGGGCATCGGCACCCTCCCGGTCGCCCAGTTCCCCGACGTCGCGCCGCCCACGGTGTACGTCACCATCGCCTACCCGGGCGCCAGCGCCGAGGTGCTCACCAACTCGGTCCTGATCCCGCTGGAGCAGTCGATCAACGGCGTCCAGGACATGCGCTACATGGTGTCCAGCGCCACCAGCGCCGGCGAGGCGACGATCGTCATCTTCTTCGAGCCCGGCTCGGACCCGAACATCAACGTCGTGAACGTGCAGAACCGGGTCAACATCATGTCGAGCCGGTTGCCGGAGCTGGTGGTCCGGGAGGGCATCCTGGTCAGCCAGGTCGTGCCCAGCATGTTGATGTACCTCAACCTGTACAGCACCGATCCCGACACCGATCAGACCGACCTCTTCAACTACGCGAACGTCTACGTGATGCCGGTGCTCAAGCGCATCGAGGGCATGGGCATCCCGCGGAACCTCGGTAACCGGAACTTCGCCATGCGCGTGTGGCTGAACCCGGAGCGCATGCGGGCCTACGACATCGGCGTCGACGACGTGATGGAGGCCCTGGCCGAGCAGAGCGTCATCGGCTCCCCGGGCCGCCTCGGTCAGGCGACGGGCATGACCTCGCAGTCGAAGGAGTACGTCCTCACCTACGTCGGCCGCTACAACGAGCCCGAGCAGTACGGGAACATCATCCTCCGCGCGAACCCCGACGGCGAGATCCTCCGGCTGCGCGACGTCTGCGTTCCCCCGCCCGGTCGCGACGGCGAGGGCGGCGCCAATGGCATCGAGCTCGGCTCCGAGTTCTTCGACATCTACTCCGACGTGAACGGCCACCCGGCCTCGTCCATCGTGCTCAAGCAGGCTCCGGGCTCCAACGCCGCGGCCGTCATCGAAGAGGTGAAGGCGACCCTGGAGGAGCTCGAGGAGTCCTTCCCGCCCGGCATGGACTACGAGATCGCGTACGACGTCTCGAGCTTCGTCGACGCCTCCATCGAGCAGGTGCTCCACACGCTGGTCGAGGCCTTCATCCTGGTCTCGCTGGTCGTCTTCATGTTCCTCGGCGACCTGCGCTCGACCCTGATCCCGACCCTCGCGGTGCCGGTGTCGCTCATCGGTAGCTTCTTCGTGCTCCAGTTGATGGGCTTCTCCATCAACCTCATCACGCTCTTCGCGATGGTCTTGGCCATCGGCGTCGTCGTCGACGACGCCATCGTGGTGGTCGAGGCGGTGCACGCCAAGATGGCCGAAGCGCACCTCTCGCCCCACCGGGCGACCATCGAGGTCCTGAAGGAGATCAGCGGCGCCATCATCGCCATCACCCTGGTGATGACCGCGGTCTTCGTGCCCATCTGCTTCGTGCCCGGTCCCGTCGGCGTCTTCTACCGCCAGTTCGGCGTGACCATGGCCTCGACCATCGTGCTCTCCGGTGTCGTCGCCCTGACGCTGACCCCGGTGCTCTGCGCGATGATCCTGAAGCCGCACGAGGAGGAACACCACGCCGCGAAGAAGGGCCTCCGCGATCGCCTCCGCGCGATGAGCACCAAGACCCTCCTCACGTACGCCCTGGTGGGCCTGCCCCTGATGGCCGGCGTCGTCTTCCTGGCCTACGAGCTCTGGGGACCGCTCGGCTTCCTGCTCATCCTGGTGCCCTTCGTCCAGCGGCCCTTCAGCCGGGGCGTCGACAAGATCACCAACGTCTACGCGGGCCGCGGCCTCCGGCCGATCGTCACCCGCCGCTTCGTCACCATCGCGGTCATCGGCGCCTTCGCGCTGGGCATCGTGGGAACCAGCGCGGTGCTCCCGAGCGGCTTCATCCCCAGCGAGGACCAGGGCATGATCTACGCCGTGCTCCAGACCCCGCCCGGGTCGACCCTGGAGTACACCAACGCGAAGTCCCAGGAGCTCGAGCGCATCGCCGAGGAGATCGAGGGCATCGCCAGCGTCACCTCGGTGGCCGGCTACGAGGTGCTCACCGAAGGCCGCGGCTCCAACGCCGGTACGGCCATCATCAACCTCGACGACTGGTCGGAGCGCGACATGACCGCCGCGGAGATCATCGCCGAGCTCCAGGAGAAGACGGCGGACATGACCGACGTGAAGCTCGAGTTCTTCGAGCCGCCGGCCATCCCGGGCTTCGGCGCCGCCGGTGGCCTCGCGCTCCGCCTCTTGGACCAGACCCAGTCGTCCAACCCCGACTACGAGCGCCTCGGGCAGATCAACGAAGAGTTCATGGAGGAGCTGGCGGAGCGCCCCGAGGTGGGCAGCCTCTTCACCTTCTACGCCTCCGACTACCCGCAGTACGAGCTGGTCATCGACAACGACGTGGCCATGCAGAAGGGCGTCTCCATCCAGGACGCGTTGAACAACCTCAACATCCTGATCGGCAGCACCTACGAGCAGGGCTTCGTCCGCTTCAACCAGTTCTACAAGGTCTACGTCCAGGCGTGGCCCGAGTTCCGGCGGATGCCCGACGACCTGAACGACCTCTTCATCCCCAACGATCGGGGGGAGATGGTCCCGTACTCGGCCTTCATGCGCATCGAGAAGAAGCAGGGCCTCAACGAGATCACGCGCTACAACCTCTATCCCTCCGCGGCCATCCAGATCGTGCCCGCGCCGGGCTTCTCCACCGGCCAGGCCATCGCGGCTGTCGAGTCGGTGGCCGAGGACACGCTGCCCAGGGGCTACGCGCTCGGCTGGGAGGGCCTGTCGTGGGACGAGTCCCAGCAGGGCAACGCCGCGGTGCTGATCTTCCTCATCGTCGTGGTCTTCGTCTACCTGGTGCTCGCGGCCCAGTACGAGAGCTTCCTGATCCCGCTGGCGGTCATCCTCTCGCTGCCCATAGGAATCTTTGGCTCTTTCCTCTTCCTGAAACTGATGGGGCTGTCGAACGACGTCTGGGCGCAGTTGGGCATGATCATGTTGGTCGGCCTCCTGGGTAAGAACGCCATCCTCATCGTGGAGTTCGCGGTCCAGCGCCGGACCGAGGGCGCCTCGCTGAAGGACGCGGCCATCGAGGGCGGCAAGCTGCGCTTCCGGCCCATCCAGATGACCTCGTTCGCCTTCGTCGCCGGTCTGATCCCGCTGGTCGTCGCCCACGGCGCCGGCGCGGTGGGCAACCGGACCATCGGCATCACCGGCGTCGGCGGCATGCTCCTGGGCACCGTGGTCGGCGTCCTGGTGATCCCCGGCCTCTACTACCTCTTCGCGCGCATGGCGAATGGCCGTCACCTCCTGAGGGACGAGACGGAGGTGCCGCTGAGCGAAGACCACGAGGGGAAGCATCCCCCGAGCGCGGAGAGCGCGGACGAAGGAGTGGCCGAATGACGTCGCCGAGACCCCTGATCGTGGCGCTGCCCCTGGACCAGGAGACCGAGGACATCCTGGCCGAGGCGCTGGACCTCGGCCGGCTCCTCGCCCGCCCGCTCGTGGTGGTCCACGCCTTGGGCGACCGGGCGCTGGAGCACGAGCGAGGCTTCGAGAAGCGGGCGGAGCGCGCCCGAGAGAAGCTCGAGCCCCACCTCCAGCGCCTCCGGAGCGGGGGCCTCACCGTCACCGAGGAGATCGCCGCGGGCCCGGCGGCGGACCTGGTGATCCGCGCCGTCCATCGGCTCGGCGCCGAGCTCGTCGTGATGGGCGGCGGCAAGCCGGCGACGGTGCGGCGCTGGCTGGTGGGCTCCGTCGCCGAGGCCGTCGTCCGCCGGGCGACGGTGCCGGTCTGGATCGCCCGGGGAGGGCCGCTGGGCGGACGCCCGGTGCTCTGCCCGGTCGACCTCACCCCCCAGTCCCGGCTCGGACTCCGGGCGGGGCTCCGGGTGGCCCGACTCTTCCGAGCGCCCCTGCGGGTGATGACCGTCGTGAGCGACGACGGGCCGCTCACCGCCGACGAGGCCCACGAAGGCGTCGGCGCGCTGCTCGCCTCCCAGGACACCGAGGGCGTCGCCGTCGACGTGGAGGTGCTGAACAGCAGCCGCGCCGGCGAACGCCTCCATCCAGGAGGCCTACGCCATCGTCCTCGAGAAGCTGGGCCGCGAGGTCGAAGCGCGCGGATGCCAGGAGATCGCGGCGATGATTCGCGACCGCATCGGGGCCCGCTGATCGCCTAGAGTCGACGCATGCGGGTGGCGCTCAAACTGATGGTCGTCTTCCTGGGCTTGCTGGTGACCGTGCTGGCCCTGGAGGGATGGCTGCGCCTCCGCCGGGAACGGGAGGTCGTCGAGCGCGACATCGCCCACGAGCAGCGCCTCCTGGGGCGCGCCCTCCGGCCCTCGGTCCGCGCCGCCCTGCGGGACGACGACCTGGTCGCCGCCCAAGAGGTCCTCCACGTGGCCCAGGAAGGGGAGGCCGAGGTGGGCATTCGGCTGGTCGACCTCGGGCCCACGGGCCTGGGGGCGCCGCCCTCGGTCGCCCTCGGGCTCACTGGTCGCGGCGAGCGCGAGGTCACCTACGTCGACCGGAGCTCCTCGCCGGGCATCGTCTACACCTACGTGCCCCTCGGCGGCGACGCTCCGGCGACGGCCATCGAGCTCGCCGAGTCGCTGGAGAAGGCGGAGACGCGGATCCGACACGGGACGATGGGGCTCCTCTGGACCACCTTGGCGGTCGCTTTCGGCCCGGCCTCGCTGGCGGTGCTCGTCGGCAACTGGCTGGTGGGTCGCCCGGTGCGGCAGCTCGTCGCCCACACCGAGCAGATCGCGGCGGGCTCGCTGGACGTGCTACCGCGCCTCCACCGGAGGGACGAGATCGGGCTCCTCCACTCCGCCATCGCCAAGATGGTCGATCGACTACGGGAGGCGCGGGCCGAGACCGAGCGGGAGACGGAGGCCCGGCTGGAGGCCGAGCGCCGGCTCCGGCACGGCGAGCGCCTGGCGGCGGTCGGCACCCTCGCCGCGGGCGTGGCCCACGAGCTGGGCACCCCGCTGCAGGTCGTGGGCGGTCGCGCCCGAATGATCGAAGAGGCCAAGGAGACGCCCGACGGGCTGCGACGGCACGCGCGCATCGTGCGCACCGAAGCCAAGCGGATGGAGCGCATCGTCCGGAGCCTGCTGAGCCTCTCGCGGCCGCGACACAGCGTGCGTCGGCCGGTCGCCATGGGTACCGTGGTCACCGAAGTGGTCGAGCACTTGAGCCCCAACGCGGAGAAGGCGGGCGTGGTCATCGAGGCCGAGGTCGGCGAGGCGGCGACGGTCCTCGGGGACCGGGACCACCTGGCCCAGCTCCTGACCAACCTGGTCCAGAACGGCGTCCAGGCCATGCCCGCGGGCGGGCGCCTGCAGGTCTCCCTCTCGCGCTGCGGCGCCCTCGAGCCCCCGCCGGACGTGCCCCCCCACGAGCGCTATCTGCGCATCGACGTGCGCGACCAAGGCGTCGGGATCCCGCCCGAGCTCCAGGACGAGATCTTCGATCCCTTCTTCACCACCAAGGACGTGGGGCAGGGCACCGGCCTGGGCCTCTCGGTAGCCTTCGTCATCGCCCGCGAGCACGAGGGCTGGATCGCGCTCGAGAGCTCGCCCGGCGAAGGGACGACCCTGAGCGTGCTGGTCCCCGTGGCCCCCGAGGAGGCCGCGTGAGCGAGCCGACCGTGCTCCTGGTCGACGACGACCGCTCGCTGCGCGAGCTCCTCGGCGAGCAGCTCGAGGCCACCGGCGAGTACCGCGTGGTCGGCGCCGGGAGCGCCGCCGAGGCGCTGCACGCGCTCTCGGAGCACGCCATCGACGTGGTGGTCACCGACCTGCGCATGCCGGGCGCCTCGGGCACCCAGCTCTGCAAGGAGGTGGTGCGGCTCTTCCCGGACATCCCGGTGCTCTTGATGACCGCCTTCGGCAGCCTGGACTCGGCCATCGAGGCCATCCAGGCGGGCGCCTACGACTTCCTCACCAAGCCCTTCGAGCCCGAGCGGCTCGAGCTGAGCCTCCGCCGCGCGCTGGCCGACCGCTCGCTCCGGGACGAGGTGCGCCAGCTCCGGCGCCAGACCGGATCGCGACCCGGCCACGCCGGGATGGTGGGCACCAGCCCGCCCATGGAGCGCCTCTACGGGCTCATCGATCGGATCGGGCAGTCCCAGGCGTCGGTGCTGATCCTCGGCGAGAGCGGGACCGGCAAGGAGCTCGTCGCCCGCGCGCTCCACGACCGGAGCCGGCGGGCGGCCAAGCCCTTCATCGCCTTCAACTGCGCGGCCATGCCCGAGGCCCTCCTGGAGAGCGAGCTCTTCGGGCACGAGCGCGGCGCCTTCACCGACGCGCGCACGGCGCGCCGGGGCCTGCTCCGGGAGGCCGACGGCGGCACGGTCTTCCTCGACGAGATCGGGGACCTCTCGCCCACGCTCCAGCCGAAGCTCCTCCGGGTGCTCCAGGAGCGGAAGCTCCGCCCCGTCGGCGGCGACCGCGAGGTCGAGGTGGACGTCCGGGTGCTGGCGGCGACCCACCGGGACCTGCGCGCCGAGGTGGACGCGGGGCACTTCCGCGCCGACCTCTACTACCGCCTCGACGTCATCAAGGTCGACGTGCCGCCCCTGCGCGACCGCGGTGACGACGTGCTCCTCCTGGCCGAGGTCTTCCTCGACGAGATCGCGGTCCGCGAGCGGAGCGACCCGCCGGAGATCCCCGATGACGTCGCGCGCCGGCTCCTCGCCTACTCGTGGCCGGGCAACGTGCGCGAGCTCCACAACTGCATGGAGCGCTGCGTCGCGCTCGCCCGCGAGGGCGGCGCGGTCCGCGTGGAGCATCTCCCCCGGGAGCTCCAGGAGTTGAGCGACGACGGTCCGCTCCCCGAGCGCGACGACGGACCCACCCGTTTCCAACCGCTCTACGAGGTGGAGCGCCGCCACATCCTCCGGGTCCTCGACGCGGTGGAGGGCAACAAGAGCAAAGCGGCGCGGATCCTGGGGATCGACCGCAAGACCCTGCACGCGCGCCTGGCGCGCTACGAGGAGTGAGCGTTCCCGTACCGAGTGAGGGATCTCTCCAACTGCCGTTGTTATCAAACGTTTGATTAGTTACATCCGGACTCATGGCGAGACCGGTGAACGCGGACGCGGCGGCGACCAAGGAGCGCATCCTGCAGAGCGCCACGCTCTTCTTCAGCGAGCGCGGCGCCAAGAGCTCGGTCCGCGAGATCGCCAAGGGCGCCGGGGTCAGCCTGGCGATGGTCCACCACTACTTCGGCTCCAAGGACGACCTCTACGCGGCGTGCATCGACGCCATGTACGAGGACCTCGGGACCTTCCGGGACACCATGTTCGCCGCCGCCGCCCAGGCCGACGGCGTCGAGTCGGTCCTCGACGAGGCCATCCGCGCCGGCTTCCGCTTCGCCCGCAGCCACCAGGCGACCATGCGCCTGATGATGCGCCGGGTGGTCGCCGCCGGCGCCATCGACGCCGAGCGCGTGGACACCTTCCTGGTCCCCTTCCTGGACCAGGCCTCGGCCCTGGTCGCCGCCGCGACCGGTCGCCCCAAGGAGCTCCTCCGGCTCCCGCTGCAGAGCATGGTCTTTCTGACCGGCCGCTACGCCATCGCCGACGAGAAGGAGCTGATGCTCATCGCCGGCGTGGCCTCCCCCGAAGCCGCCGTCGCCGCCGTCGAGGACCACCTGGTCATGGCGGCCCGGCAGACCCTCTTCGCCGGACCCCTCGCCTGACCTCTCGCCTGACCCTTCGGCGCCGCGGCAGAGCCGGGCGCCCATCGAACCCCGAACCCTGGAGCCCGCGCATGTACGCCGTCGATCCCGCCTTCACGCCCGAGATGCTCACCTCGCCGCCCCGCGCCGAGGTGACCGACGCCGACCGCCGCGAGGCGCGGTCGCTCCCGCTGAGCACCCGCTTCACCCTGGGCGAGACCATCTCCCCGGTGCAGCAGGCCTTCCTCGACGAGCACGGCTACCTGGTCTTCGCCAACGTCCTCTCGGAGGCCGAGGTCGCCCGGGTCCTCGCCGAGATCGAGGGCGTCCAGGAGCGCTGGCTCGCCGAGCGGCGCGAGGAGGTCCACGGGATCCCGGTGGTGGTCGGCAAGGGCGTCGGCGGCGAGCCCTTCATCCAGCGCTTCCCCTTCAGCTCGCTCTTCAGCGAGTACCTCTACGAGCTGGTCCGCGACGAGCGCTTCGCCCCGGTGCGCAGCCTGGTCGGCAAGGAGACCCGGGTCGGCGACCACGAGAAGGACGGCCTGGTCTTCAACCGGAACCTCAACGTCCCCGGCAGCGCCTACCCGCGGCTCGGTTGGCACACGGACGGGCTCCGGGACCTCTTCCTGAACCGCGAGATCCCCGGCCCCATGCTCAACGTGGGCCTCCACTTCGACCGCATCCGCAAGGAAGACGGCGGCCTGCGGATCATCCCCGGCAGCCACCGGCAGGGCTTCTGGGACATGCTGACGCGCAAGCCCTACTTCATCTCCCACGGGGTGGATCCCGACGAGATCGCGGTGGAGACCGAGCCCGGCGACCTCACCGTTCACGACGGCCGCACCTGGCACCGGGTCGAGCAGTGCCCGCACACCGGGATCCGGAGCCTCCGCCGGACCTGCTACGTCCCCTACCTCACCGACGCCTACGCGCCGAAGACCGAGAAGTCGAAGACGCCCTTCTATCACTCGCTGGCCAAGCTCGGCCGGGAGCTGAAGGGAAAGCTCGACCAGGTCCGAAACTGAGGCCGACTGGCGCAACTCGTCATGACGACTTAGGGTGTGCCGCCCTTCCTTCCCGGGAGGGGTAGGAACACGCCACCATCTACGGTGGCAAGGTCGCTTCGGCGACAGCACCAGGAGACCAGATTTGGCCAAACGACCCAGAGGAGGCGGCCGTCGCCGCAAGGGACGTCGTCGCTTCGACGATTCCGAACAAGACGATACGCGTGACGATCACATCAAGCTCAACGGCGTGGTGACCAACGTCTTCGCCGGTGGGCAGTTCGAGGTGGAGACCGAGGCGGGCAGCAGCGTCCGCGCTCAGCTCTGCGGGCGGATGCGTAAGTTCCGCATCCGCGTGATCCTCGGCGACCACGTCACCGTTGCGCTCTCGCCCTACGATCTCACCCACGGGATGATCGTCTTCCGCCAGAAGTGAGGCGAACCGTCGCTCCGCGCCGGGAGGCAACGGCCTCCCGCGCGAGTGACCGGCGGGATCAGCGGATCCCGCGCTCCAAGACCTCGAAGCCCTCTTCGCCGAGGCGCTGCAGGTCGTCCGTGGCGCCCGCGTCCAACCACTCGCGGAGCGAGGCCCGGATGACGCCCATGACCGCCGCACCGAGCACTCGTGCTCGCCGGGCAGCGGCCTTGGTGCGTTCGCCGTTCCGGAGCCGCTCCACGATCGCGTCTTCGAACGCCTTGTCGAAGCGGATCTCCAGCCCGGCGAGTTCCGGGCTGGCCTGAACCAGCCGGTCCTGGGTGAGGAGCCACTCCTTGTCACCCTCGTACTCGCGGGCCATGCCGAGCACCGCGTGCCGGATGGCCGCCCAGGGCTCCGCCTTCGGGTCCTCGGTGAGGATGGCGCGGAAGAACGCCAAGCGCCGGTCCCGCTCCGGAAAGACCAGCTGGTCTTTGGTGGGGAAATAGCGGAACGCGGTGCGGCGCGAGACCCCGGCGGCGTCGGCGACGTCGTCCATCGTGGTCGCCTCGTACCCCCGCTCGGTGAAGAGTCGGTAGGCTGCCTCCAGAAGCGCGCGCCGGGTTTCGATCTTGCGCTTCTCACGACGGCCGAGGGGCTTGGCGTCCACACCCCGATGTTTGGATTCAAGGGCGCTCGGGTCAACCACTCGTTGCCTCGACCTTCGTCGCGAGGACCATCGTCGCCCCTTCAATGGCGACCATCGTCGCCCCCTCAGTGGCGGGAGTCGCGGGTCCAGGCGGAGGGGGACATCTTCGGGCCCCGTCGCTCGGGTCCGACGCCGGCGCCGTAGAGCAAGCGGATCAGCCGGAAGCGCTGGCCCTTCCAGGGCGCCAGGAGCTGCAGCATCCGCCGGTCGTCGCCCCGGGGTTCGCCGGCGAGGAAATGACAGATGAGGTTGGGCAGGTGGTAGTCGCCCACCGGCACCGCGTCGGGATCCCCCATGCCGAAGCCGGCGGTCATCCCCACGGTCCAGCCGCCGACGCCGGGGAGCGCGAAGAGAGCGGCCTTGGCCTCTTCGAAGGGCAGGGCGGCGATGGCATCGATGGCCTCGTGCCGCTTGGCCAGCTTGCGGATCGCGTCGGCCCGGCTGCGCTCGATGCCCGCCGGGTGCAGCTCGTAGTACGGCTGCTGCGCCAGGACCTCGGGCCGGGCCGGGAGCCGCAGCTCGGGGTGGGGGGCCTCCTCGCCGAAGTGGCGGGTCAGGTACTTCTTGGCGCCGGTGGCCTCGATCCAGGTGACCCGCTGCTGGAGGACGACCCGCAGGAGACAGTCGAAGAGGGAGAGCATGCGGCCGAGCCGGAGCCCCTTCTGTTCCTCGACCATGCGCCGGAGGCGCTTGGTCACCGCGCGAGGCGCGGTCCCGCCGGCGGTGATGTCGAAGGCCTCGGGGTCGTCGTCGAAGCCGAGGAGCCACTCGGCGCGCGCGTCGGCGTAGGCCGCCCCGGGACCCCAACCCCGGTACCGGATGCGCTCGGGCTCGAGGGCGTCGAAGCGGACCGCGACGGGCCCCTCGGGTGTGCGGGCGGCGAAGGCGATCCACCCCTCCCCGACCCGGTAGGTGCCGTCGCCGCGGCCCATCTTGTGGAAGCGCAGGGTGCGCACCGGGTCGACGGGCGTCGCGCTCTCGAGGACCCGGTCGCGGTCGGGGGCGCTCACATCCTCACATCGCTTCGGGCGCGAGCCGCGCGCTCGAGGGAGCGACGGCGCCCACCGGGGCCCGGAGCTGGACGCCCCGGGACTCGAAGGGGGCGGTGGCGACCAGCACGGTCACGTAGTCCTCGAGGAGGACCGGCGTCGGACCGCGCGCGTCCTCGAGGACGCCGAGCACGCCGGTCTCCAGCCGGTCCCAGGTGCTCAGGTCGTCGGTCCCCGCCATCGAGACCAATCGGACGCCCTCGGCGTCGAAGACCTCGAAGTAGACCCGGAGGATCGAGCGGCCGGTGGGGCTCGGCGCGACCACCGCGCCCGGAGCGGCGAGGGCGCCCTCGCCCGCGAGGGCCAAGGGGAGCTCCCGGGTCTCGACCGTGAAGGTGCTTCCGTCGGTCGAGCGCGCCAGACCCAGGGTGCCGGTGTCGGTGGCTTCGAAGAAGAGCAGGAGCTCGCCTTCCCACTCGACCACGCTGGGGGCCCGGGCGTCTTCCACCAGCGGGCCGGCGGCCTTGGTGAAGGTGCCGCCCAGCTCGGCGGCGGCGGCCATCCCGATGCCGCCCGCGGCGGCGTAGTAGAGCTGGGCGCCGAAGCGGCTCTCGACCGCCCACGGATCCCGGAGGGAGTCCCCCTCCCACGTCTCGGTCGCGGCGAGGACCTCGGCGCCGGGCTCGAAGCCGAAGGGGGCGGCGTCGTCGCCGGCCACCCGGGCGCCGCGCCGGATGGTGAAGGGCCCGACCTGGGCGAGGTCGATGTCCCCCTCCGGGAGGCCCTCGGCGCGATCGGGCACGTCGTCCACGACCGGCGCCAGGTCGTAGAAGATCCGGTCGCCGGCGACCATGGCCCGTCCGTAGGCGCCCTGGGGCCGCACGAGGCGGGCGTCGGGGCGGAACTCGGTGCCGGTCTCGGCCTCGTCGAGGAGCCGGAAGGGGCCCACGCCGCTGGTCTGCAGCGGGCCCGGGAAGTCGGTCTCGTCGCCGATGGTGGCGCAGGCCACGAGGAGCGCGAGGAGGAGGATGCTGGCGCGGGTCATTCGAACGCGATCTCCAGCGCGGCGCCGCCACCCGCGAGGTGACCGGCGGAGCGGTAGTCGCCCACCGGATCGACCGTCGAGGTCTTCACGTGGTCGCGGGCGGGCAGGTAGCTGTAGATGCCGTGCACGTCGAAGCGGAGGGTGCCCGGCAGGGTGGGGCGGAGGTCGCTGAGGGTGAGGCCGAAACCGAGCGAGAAGGTGTGCTTGTCGTTGTCGACGAAGTTCAGGATCCCGGTCTGCGCTGGGAAGGGGCTGTTCTCGTAGACGTAGCCCAGGCGGCCGTCGACCTGGACGGCGTCGGTCTCCACCAACCCCACCTCGACGCCGATGCGCGGAACCCAGGTGTCGTGCAGACCCAGCGGCAGCGGCTCGAGGGAGGTGATCTCGTCGGGGATGTCGATGTTCAGCCCGGGGGGCGGATCGGCCCGGAGGATGATCTCCTGGTCGGCGATGAGGCTCGGGTGCTTGGACCAGTCGTACCAGGTGAGCTCGACCGAGAAATGGAGCCGCGAGGTGGGGTCGAAGGCGAAGCCGAGGGACGCCTGCTGCGGCCCATACATGCTGGTGGTGATCGCCACCAGCGAGAAGTCCAAGGGGATGGGCTCGCCCACGCCGGTGATGTTCGCGTCGGCCAGGGCGATGATCGTGTTCCGGAGCTCGAAGGATCCCCGGTAGGCGAGGCCGATGGAGATCATCTCGTGCGGGCGGATCTGGAGACCGGCCTGCGGGTAGCGGATGGAGGTCAGGTCTCCGCGGAACTGGTGCTCGAGCCGCGACTGGGTGTCGGGCATGAAGGCGTCGGCGTCACCCCGGATGTCCAGCGTGAGCTCCGACGGCGCCTGGAAGGTGATGCCCACGCCGAGGGTCAGCCAGCTCACCGGGCTGAAGGCCAGGTTGGTGGCCAGGTAGATGCGACCCGGCCGGGTGTCGTACATCTCCCAGCGCGGCCGGTCGACGACGGCCGAGCGGGTCCGCGCGAGCCGCTGGTCGGGCAGGTGGAGGCCGAGGCCGAAGGCGAAGCGGGCGTCGCCCAGGTTCACCGGCGCGACCAGGCCCACGATCAGCGCGCCATGGCGCTCCACGTCGGAGCGTTGTCCGTTCAGCTCCAGGAAGTGGTGCACGTCCATGTAGCCGATGCTCAGGCGGAGCTGACCGCTCCGGACCAGGCCGGCGGGGTTGTAGTAGTTCGCGCTGGCGTCCTCGACGTCGGCGGTGACGGCGCCGCCCAAGCTGATCGAGCGCGAGAAGAAGCCGTGGGTGTCCGGGGGCGTCGCGTGCGCCTCGCCCGGGAGGGCGAGGGCGGCCAGCGCGCCCAGGAGCAGGGCCAGGGGGGCGATGCGCTTCACCATTCGATCGCTCCCGTCCATCCGCCGGCGACCAGCCAGCCTTCGGTGACCATGTTGCTCGTCCCTTCGTCGGTACGCGGGATGTCGTGGGTGCGCTCCGGCATCCGGTGGAGCTGCAGGAAGAGGTCGAAGCGCATCACCGGGCCCAGCTTCGAGTGGAAGGTCACGCCATTGCCCACGGTGAAGACGTGGCGGTCACCGTCGATGTAGCGGCTCGGGGTGAGCACCTCCGGGACCCGGGGGGCGTCGTTCATGTCCCGGGCGGGGCGCAGCGCGGCCGGCGGCGCGGGGGTCATCTCGTAGGCGTAGCCGAAGCGCGCGGCGATCTCGGTGCGCCGCTTCCGCGCGCGGTACTCGAAGGCCAGCCGCGGCGAGACGGTGTCCCGGAAGGCCGGATGCACCGGGTAGAACGAGCTCGAGCTGGTCTGGCCGACCACGCCGGGGAAGGCCGACCAACGTCGGTAGGTCAGGTGCACGGCGCCCATCCAGTGCGGGGTGAAGCGCCAGGCGAACTCCGCGGCCACCGTGTGGGGGTCGTACTGGGGCAGGGCGGTGATGGTGATCGTCGGCAGCGCGACCGGGAGGTTCTCCACGACGATGTTCAGGTCGATCTCCGACCGGACCTCCTCGCGGTAGACCACGCCCAGGGAGAAGTCGCCGAAGTCGTACTGCGCGCCGACGATCGGGTTGTAGGAGACCAGGAGCTGGGTCTCGGTGAGGCTGGTGAAAGAGTTCGCCTGGTCGAGCTGGACCTGGAGGCGACCCGTGATGGTCGCGAGGGCCGAGAAGCCCAGGCCGAGCCGGAGCCCCGGGACCCAGCGGTCCAGGTCGATGCCCAGGCCGATCGCCAGGTTCACCGATTGGGTCCGCGCGAGCACCGCCCACTGCGGGGTCTCGGGGTAGATGATGTCGGTCCGGAGCACCGTGTTGAGCGGGGTGTAGAACCCGGCGCCGATGGTCAGGACGTCTTCCAGGACGCCGCCGAAGGGCAGGCGCAGGTGGAAGCCGATCGTGGTGCCCCGGTAGGCCTCCAGATCGAAGTCCTGGCCATCGAGCTGGAGCTCGAAGCTCGCGGCCTGGAGCCCCAGGCTGATCCCGCTGCGCTCGGCGGCGGCGAGACCGGCGGGGTTGGCCCAGACGGCTTCGTAGTCGTCGACGTACGCGGTGCCGGTCATGGCCGCGCCTTGGGTGCGCGCGCCATAGCCGAAGACATCCGGTGGCGTCGCGCGAACGGCGGAGGGGATGGCGAACGACCCGACGATCGCCATCAAGAGGAGAACTGACGCACGCATCCGCGAGAGACGCTATCACAGCCCACCTCCCCGCCGGGGGGCGCGAGAACACGTTTCCCCGGGCAGCGTGCGAGGGTCGCCCCGGCGCGCCATGCTCCGCCCGATGGACTCCGGCCTCTTCCGTGTACTCGACGCCCTGGGCGAGACGACCCTCTCCCGCACCGATCTGGTGCGCCGCGCGGGCGAGCCCCACAGTGTGCTCCGCGCCTGGGCCAAGAAGCGGCCGGAGCTCTTCGCGAAGGGCGCCGAGCGCTTCCGGCTGAGCCCCGCCGGCGTCGACGCGCTGAAGGCCGAGCGCCGAAACCGCACCCGGGGCAGCGGGGTCTCCCACGCCGACCTCGAGGCGCGCCTGCGGGAGGTCGGCGTGCGCCGCGGCGCCATCAAACGGGAGCTGGACCAGGTCTACGCCACTCCGGCCAGCGTGGTGAAGCGCGCCCGCTTCCTGGTCGGCGAAGGCATCGAGCGCCCCCTCTTCCTCGGCGACGACGACCTGGCCTCCGTCGCCCTGGCCACCCTCACCACCGACCCGCGCCCCCAACTTGCTTTGGGGACGCACTTGCCAACTTGCGCTCCGCCGCCCGAGGTCCTCGAGGTCGACCCCGATCTGGTCACCCTGCTCGGCGCCGAAGGCGTCCGAGTCACCGCCCACGACCTGCGTGAGCCCCTCCCCGCCGAGCACCGGGGCACCCACGACGCCGTCTTCAGCGACCCCCCCTACGCCATCGAGGGCTTCACGCTCTTCGTGGCCCGGGCCATCGAGGCGCTCCGGCCCGACGGACGGCTCTACCTCGCGTTCGGCGCCAGCCGACGGGCGCCCGACCGGGCCCTGGCGAAACAACGGCTCCTGGCGGAGGCGGGCTTGGTCGTCCGCGAGGTGCGGCGGGACTTCTGCGCCTACGAGGGCGCCGAATCCATCGGATCCCGCAGCGATCTCTGGGTCCTTCGGGTCACCCCCCAGACCCGCGCGCCGGCGATCCCCGAAGGCGCGCTCTACACGCGCCGCGCGCCTCAGTGACGGGTGTCGGTGGTGGGCGCCATCTGGTCCTCGGCGAGGGCCTCGGCGAGCTTGCCCATGGTCTCCACCACGATGCGCTGAGCCTCCGCGGGGTCGTCCACGCCGACGTAGATGCAGAGCTCCTCGTCGGTCAGGGCGGCGAAGCGCTGGGCGCCCCAGCCGAGGCTCTGGACGATCACCCGCTGCTCCTCCTTGGTCCAGCGATCGAGGGGGAAGCGCTCGCCGATGCGGCGGAGCACCTGGTCCACGTTCGCCCGGCGGGTCGCCGGTAGGGACCACGACTCGACCCAGGCCGAGAGGCGCAGCCGGATGTCGCCCTGGTTGGCGAAGGCGTACTTGGTGAGCCGACGGGCCAGCGGGCCCGGCCCGAGACCGGCCTTGTCGAGGAAGGGCGAGAGGAGCTCGGCCACCCGGGCGTGGTGCCGGTCCAGGGCGGCCTCGAGGAGCGCGGCGCGGGAGGCGAAGTAGTAGGAGACGGTCCCGGAGCTCAGCCCGGCCTTGCGGGCGATGGTCCGGTAGGAGAGGGCGCTGTCGCCTCCGGCCCGGAGCGAACGGACGGCGTCGAGGATTCGGTCGATGGCGTGTTCGGCGGTCGCGGGCATGGCCCGCAGACGTGCAAGGGGCCTGCCAGGCACGATCCTCGAAGGATCCAGTCCATCTCTCGCATGGTGTGCGACGGAATGTCCGCCCATGTGGGGTGTGTCGACCCCAATCCGGCGCCGCGAGTGGTCACTCGCGGCGCACTTCGGCGCGGCTCAGCGGCGGCGGACCAGGGCGGCGACGCCCCGGGCGATGTCGTCGCGTTCGGCGAGGGTGAAGCCCTCGCGCTCGTGGACGATGCGACCCGAGCGGTCGACCCAGATGGTGAAGGGCGCGCCGCGGCGAGGGTTCAGCCGGCTGGTGACGGCGGTGTCGAGGTCGCTGACGACGGGGAAATCGAGGCCCAGGCGGCTGACGGTCGGGGCCGCCCGCGCGATGGTCTCGGCGCCGTCCATGCTCACGGCGACGACCTCGAGCCCCTGCTCGTGGTAGCGCTCGTAGAGCCGCTGGTAGAGGGGGAGCTGCTGCTTGCAGGGCTCGCACCACGTCGCCCAGAAGATGACGACCACCGGGTGCTCACCGAGGTGATCCCCCATGTCGAAGGTGCCCTGGGTGGGACCGCCGGGGATGGCAGGGAGCTCGAACTCCGGCGGGCGACCCCCGACGCGCGCGTCGGCGTGGGGCGGCGCCGCGAGACCCACGAAGAGGGCGGCGGTGAGGAGGAGGGCGGAGGTCGAGGTCAGGGCACGCAGCATGGGAGGCTCTCGGCAGACGGTTGGGAGGGGCTCCGCATTCAACGGGCGGAGCAGGAACGATGTACCGGGGTCAGAGGCGGAGGACCAGCTCACCGAGCCCGCCGACGAAGAGGGGCACGTCGCGGCAGACGCCGCCGGAGCAGATGCGACCTCCGGGCTGGGCCCCGCCGAAGGCGCGGAAGAAGCTGCCGTCGAGGAAGTCCACCCGGAGCTCGGCGCCGGGGTAGTAGGTGGGCACGTCGGAGCCGCGCTTCTCGTCGTTCCAGGCGAGGATGAGGCTGCCGCGGATGCGGCCCTGCCAGGAGTAGGTCACCGAGGCGGAGCCGCGGACGTAGTCGTCGAAGTCGAGCTTCGAGGCGTTCCACTTGCTCTCCTGGCGATGGATGATGCTCAGCTCGAGGCTGTGCTGGCCGAGCACGATGCCCGTCTCCAGGGTGCCGTGGACCACCCGCCAGTGGAGGTCGCCGCCCTGGCGGCCGTCCCGGGCGCCGAGGTAGCGGTCGTCGCGGTAGCCGCCCAGGAGATCGAAGGTCCAGTCGAAGGCCCCGGGCTCGCCGCGGATGACCTTCTGGAGCTTGAAGGTCGCGTGATTCAGCCAGAAGCCGTCGTTCGACCAGGGGTCGCCCTCGTCGAGGTCGTCGCTCTCCCGGTGCTCGGCGTGGCCGTAGCTGAGCACGGCGGCGGAGATGCCCCACGGGCCCGGCAGGAACCCGTAGTCGAGCTGGACCCGGCCACCACGGGCGTTGCTCTGGTTCTCGGGGCGCTCGGTGTCGAGCTCCAGGTCGGGGACCGCGCTGTAGACCCGGTGGGGATCGGCCGCGACGTCGTCGGCGACGTAGAAGCGCCGATAGTCCTTGAGCTCGATGGCCAGGCTGGCGCGCTCGGAGGCCTGGACCTGGATCGAGGCGTAGATCGCCCGCCCGAGGTTGGAGTTCTGGCCCCGCAGATCACTGTCGACCTGACGCCGGGCCAGGTTCGCTTCGCCATAGAAGCTCACCGCGCCCCCGAGGAGCCGGGGCGCCTCGAGGTGCCACCCGAAGATGTCCAGGTCGGTCTGTTCCCGGAAGCCGGTCGAGAGGTCCTCGGCGAAGAGGTAGCGCGCCATGTGGGCGCCGAGCTCGAAGCCGGGGAGCCGGTAGCCGAGTTCGCCGCCCATGACCCAGTCGCGGCTCCGGGGGTTCTCCCAGAGGTCCCTGCGGAGCTGGTCGGCGGGCCGGTCGATGATCGCCAGGGTGTTGGGATCGAGGTTCTGGGGGTTCGCCGCGCCGCCGAGGACCTTGAAGAAGAAGTCCGAGTCGTCGTAGGCCAACTTGCCGCCGCGGAGCGCGACGTCGGTCCCCAGGATGTCCAGGCGCCGGAAGCTGAGCGCGATGCCGCGACCGAGGACGGCGTAGCTGTCGACGGCGTCCACGGTCCACGGCCCATGGTCCCAGTGGGCGCTGAAGCGCTCGAGGCGGATGTCGCTCTCGATGCAGCTCTCCTCGAGGCCCTCGGGGCAGCCGTCCTCCAGGACGGGGAGGAAGAAGTCGAGGCGCGCGCCGAGGCGCAGCTCCTCGCCCTGCATCGCGACCTCGAGGCGCTCCCAGAGGCTGCCGAAGTCGTCGTTGAGGTCGTTGCCGTCGTAGTTGTTCAGCCGGTACTGGGCCCGGGTGGTGCTCGTCAGCGAAAAGGTCGTCTCACCGAAGATCGGCAGGTCGGGGGGTGCGTTCTCGTCGGCGTGCTCGAGCGCGGCGTCGAAGTCCCACTCGTCCGAGCCGCCCTCGCCCTCGAGGTCGCCCGGGAGCTCCCAGTCGTCCTCGCCGGCGTCGATGGCGTCGAGGTCGTCGGGGAGCTCGTAGTCGTCCTCGGCGGGCTCGTCGGCGGCCGGGTCCTCGGCGTCATCCGCCTCGTCCTCGGACCCCTCGCCTTCGGACGCCTCGTCTTCGGACCCCTCGTCCTCGGACCCCTCGTCTTCGGACCCCTCGTTCTCGGTCCCGTCGGCCGAGGCCTCTTCGCCGTCGGCCGGGGCCGTCGTCCGCTCGTCCTCGGGCTCCTCTTGCGCAAAGGCGGGCGCCCCGAAGAGGAACGCCCGCCCGAGCAGGAGGAGCGCGAGGAGTCTGCCCGCGTTCGCGTGCATCACTCCAGGCGCCGGTCGCGGTTCAGCTGCCGAGGACCTGGTCGATGGCCGCCTTCAGCGTGGTCAGGCCGTCGCTGGCGCCGTTCTCGCGGAAGCGGATGATGCCCTCGGAGTCCACCACGATGGTCGAGGGCAGGGCGCCGTCCGGGAAGAAGCGGTTGGTGACCTGCGCGGGGTCGATGAGCTCGACGTTGGAGTCGAGGCCGAAGCGGTCGACCCAACCCTGGCAGTACGCGAGGTCGGGGGCCGAGTAGTCGTCGGTCTGGATGAGGATCTGGATCACGCGGACGCCCTGGGGGCCGTACACGGAGGTGATCTCCTCCTCGAGCTGCATGCTCTCGGCGATGCAGGGCGGACACCAGCCGGCGGCGATGCTGATGACGGTGGCCTGCGACTCGCAGAACGCCTCGTTGTAGAAGGAATACTCCTCGCCGTCGCAGGTCTGCAGGGTGAAGTCACCCATCTCGCTGCCGGGGATCGTGCCACCGCGGCCGGGGGCTTCGTCGAGGCAGGACGGCAGGTTGGTCGCCACCATGCCCTGATCCGTCTCCACACCGGCGTCGTCCATCACGGTGGTGTCCGTGGTGTCGTCGGTGCCGGCGTCGTCGTCGCCGCAACCCAGCGCCAGCAGGGCGCCAATGAACACAAAGCTGAGCTTCTTCATCGAGGTCTCCATCATTCTCACGAGGGCGCGCAGACCGAGTCGGTGCCGCTCGAGGTCGAGACGGTCTGACAGCTGTAGCCTGCGGGACAGGCGGTCTCCGAGCAATCCACCGGGAAACATACCCCGTTGGTGAAGGTCTTGCTGCCGCTGGCCAGGCCGAAGGTCTTGAGGCAGGCGTAGCCCTCGGACTGACGGCAGTCGGCGTCGCTGTTGCACACGCTGACGCAGGCGCCGGGGCTCAGCTCGGTGAAGTCCCCGGTGGGGAAGCAGACGTTGCCGTCGGCGCAGTTGGTGGGCAGCGCGTCGCCGGCGAAGAGGTCGTTGCTGTTCCAGCCGGACGCCAAAGCGCAGCGGCCGAGGCAGTACCCGTTGTTCCAGCCGGTGGGGGTGCCGGAGTTGTCACCGGGGTTGCAGGAGCCGCTCAGGCACCCGTCGTCATCGGCGCAGGCCTCGCCGGTGCCGGCGCCCGTGGGGACGGTCCCGGGAGCCACGCACTCGCCGGCGTCGGGGTTGCACTCGGCGCCCGAGCCGCACTCGTCGTCGGTCTGGCAGTAGCCCACGCAGAGCCCGCGGGTCGGGGCCACCACGCCCTTGGCGGCGCAGATGTAGCCCTCGCGGCAGTCGAAGGAGTTGTCGCAGGCCTCTTCGCAGACCGTCTGCCCGGTGCCGAAGGCGTCGATGCAGTGGTGGAAGATCGCGCCGTCGTCACACGGGGTGCGGTCGGCGCAGGGCAGGGTGCAGAAGCCCTCGGGCCAACCCTCGGCGGCGGTGCGGCAGAAGGCCGTCGGCCCGAGCGCGGCGTGGCACTGCTCGTCGATCACACACTCGTCGAAGAGCTCTTCGGCGGGCGGGGGCGGTCCCATGTCCTCTTCGGGGGGCGGACCGAGGTCCGGGGTCCCGGCCATGGTGTCGCCGTCGTCATCGCCGCAGCCGGCGAGCAGGAGGAGCGCGGTCGCGCCGAAAAAGAAGGAAGAACGAAGCATGGGCGTCGTCTGGGTAGCAAAGGCGTGACGCGCCGGCAAGAGACCCGGTGAGCGAACGATCTTCGCCCACTGCGCGTCCTCAAAGGGCGAACGAGGGTCAGCGCGGGCCGGGGAGCAGCCGTTCTTCGGTCCAGGCGACCAGCGCGGCGGTCACGTCGGCGCGGTTCAATTCGTTCAGCATCTCGTGGCGACCCTCGGGCCAGACCTTCAGGGTCACGTCGAGCAGACCGGCCTCGCGGTAGGCCCGGGCGAGGTTCTCGGCTCCGCGCGCGCCCCCGATGGAGGTGTCCCGGCTGCCCGCCAGCACGTAGATGGGCTTCTCCTTGGGGATCCCCGCCAGGTTCGCCGGCTGGGTGAGGGTGGGGATGGCGTCGAGGAGCTGGACCCAGGTCTCGATGCTGACGTCGTACCCGCAGAGGGGATCGGCGGCGTAGGCGTTCACCCGGTCCTGGTCCCGGGAGAGCCAGTCGAAGTCGGTGCGGCCCTCGAAGCCCTTGTTGAAGTCCCCGAAGGTCAGCTTGCGGACCAGCGCCGAGACGCCCTTCTTGCCGAGGCGCATCCGCTCCACGCGCGCGATGCCGCGACCCGCGGTCGCGATGAGCGGAGGCTTCCCGCCGTTGCCGCTGATGATCCACGCGTCCGCGTCCTCCGGGTGCTGGCCCAGGGCCGCCTGGCCGACGTAGCCGCCCATCGAGTGGCAGAAGATGGCGCGGGGCAGGTCGGGGTGCTCGCGCTTCACCGCCTCGGCGCGGGCGTGCAGGTCGCCCACCATCTTGGCAAAGCCGTCGTGGTCCCCGATGTGGCCCGGGCGCTCG
This sequence comes from Myxococcales bacterium UBA1660, assembly GCA_002320815.1. Classification (GTDB taxonomy): domain Bacteria; phylum Myxococcota_A; class Polyangia; order Polyangiales; family Houyiibacteriaceae; genus UBA1660. The sequence continues at coordinate 17,464 of DCLA01000024.1, read as the reverse complement.
CCGGTGGGGACGCTGTGGCCATGGCCCCGGTGCTCGTGGCCGTGCACCAGGAAGCCGCGCTCGACGAAGGTCTCCGCGAACGCGGCGTAGCGCATCATGTGCTCGGCCATGCCGTGCACGAGCTGCAGGATGGCGCGCGGCTCCCCCTCGGGTTCCCAGCGGTAGGTGGCCAGCTCGTAGCCGTCGGGCGCGCGGAAGGTGTCCCGGTGGACCGTCATGGCCCGATGCTATCGCCCGCGCCGGCGCGCGTCAGCCCTCCCGCGCGTCGGCGGCCGCGAAGGCGTCGCGCTCGACCGCGGCGTAGTCCACCTCGACGTCGAAGCGGGCGAGCACCGAGTAGAAGCCGAACTGGAGCCGGTTTAGGAAGACCATCCCCTCGGGCATGGTGATCATGTCGCGCTTCTTGGTGCCGATCGCCTTCTTGGCGATGGTCAGGCAATCGTCGACGAGGCTCCCCGCCCACTCGTGGGTGATGTGGAAGGGCGACTCGAGGACCGGCTCGAAGAGGCGCTCGCAGAACTGGACGATGGCCTGGTGGAACGCCGGCTCGTCATCGCGCGCGCCGCCCACCACGGCGGGCATCTGCATCATCCGGCGCGCCTGGGTGAAGAAGTCCGACCGGTCCCCGCGGAGCGCCGCCTCGTGCGCCGCCCGCGAGATCGCCCGGCGCTCGGCGGGGATGGCCACCACGCACCCGAAGTCGAGGGCGGTGACCGTCCCGTCCTCGTGGAAGACGAAGTTGCCGGGGTGCGGGTCCCCGTTGAAGAGGCCCCCGGTGATCGTCGACTCGATGACGAAGCGCCAGAGCGTCTCCGCCCAGAGCCGCCGCAGGTCCTCGCTCGCCTCGCAGGCCTCCTCGAAGCTCAGCCCGTGGACCATCTCGGTGGCCAGGACTCGCTTGGCGGAGCGCTCCCGGACCACCGCCGGGACCCGGACGTGCGCGCTGTCGGCGAACATCGCGCGGAAGGCCTCCTGGCGATCGGCTTCGAGGCCGTAGTCCAGCTCCTCGCGGAAGACCCGGGCCATCTCCTCCATGCCCTCCTCGATCCCCATCTTCGAGCCGAAGGCCATCGACTTCAGGCTGGCCATGAGGCCCGCGTTCTTCAGGTCGCTCTCCACCGCCTGGTCGATGCCCGGGTGCTGCACCTTCACCGCCAGCTCCCGGCCATCGGTGAGGGTGGCCCGGTGGACCTGGCCGATCGACGCGCTGGCGAAGGGCGCCTCCTCCCACGTGGCGAAGAGCTCCTCGATGGGCGCGCCCAGCTCCGCCTCGACGAGCGCGCGGATCGCGGCGGGGTCCGAGGTCGGCGTCGCCGCGCGGAGCGCCCCGAGGGCGGTCTCGAAGGCCTCGCGCTTGCCCGGGGGAACCAGCCCGTCGACGTAGCTGGCCATCTGCCCCGCCTTGGCCGCGAGCCCGCGCATCTGGCCCAGGACTCCGGCGGCGGCCTTGGCGCTCTTGGTCCCATCCCCATCGAAGACCCACCCCGCGCCGGTGCGGGCACCGAGGAGGGCCATGCGCGCGGCGCGGCCGAAGCGGGAAGCGGGGAGGTCTTTGGACGCCATGGGAGCCGTAGTGTGCGCACGAAAGACGGTAGCTCCAAGTGACCCCAATCGAGGGGCCCGGTAAATATGTGATCGACGCTATGCGGCCCTGCCGGCTGGCCGGCGGCGCGCTGGACGAGCTCGACGCGTACCTGACGATGCTCCGGGAGGCCTTGGAGCGGAACTACGACGGGCTCGATCGCCTCTTGGCGAAGCGGGCCGAGGAGCGATGACGATGGGGACGATGGATCTGAAGACCGAAGGGGATCGGTTCGTGGTGGTGAGCCGGTACTTCGCCGCGCCGCCCGCGGAGGTCTACCGCGCGCACATGGAACCGGAGCTGGTCCAGCAGTGGATGCTCGGGCCCGAGGGCTGGACCATGCCGGTGTGCATCAACGAGGGGAAGGTCGGCGGCCGCATCCGCTACGAGTGGTCGAACGGGGAGGGCGGCTTCTACCTGACGGGCGAGATCCTCGAGCTCGAGCCGCCCCACCGGATCGTCCACGTGGAGCGGATGTTCCTGCCCGACCCCACGCCGGACAACCACATCGAGACCACCTTTCCGCCGAGGGCGAAGGCACCCGGATGGTCATGCGCATGACGCTCCCCGACCGCGCGGCCCGGGAAGCGATGTTGGCCAGCGGCATGGAACACGGCATGGAGGCCTCGTACGAGCGTCTCGAGCGAGTCGCCCGCGGTGACTGACCCGCGCCCCACGGTGCACGTGAGCATCCGACCTCGACGAGGGGTGGCTCGCGTTCGCTCGGACGGGGGCACGGTCGAAGTCGGGTACCGCGATCAGGGCCCCAAGCCTGCGGCCTTCTGCGCCGACCCCTTCGGCAACGGCTTCTGCATCATCGGCGAGTAGTGCGCTCGCGATCGTCGCCCCCTCGGGCCCGTCAAGCGTCGCGGAGCGTGCTGATGAACCGAAGCGCGTCGGCGCGCGTGCCCACGAGTTGGAGCTTCACCCCGGCCCCGAAGCTCATCGAACGGCCGAGCATCGCGTTCATCTGGTCGGTCGCGATCATGACCACCCAAGTACCGCCCTGCGCCCGGTAGTCCTCGAGGAGCTCCCCCAGGACCGCACCGATCTCTTTGGGAACCCCCGTGACCGCGAGGGTGTCGACCAGCTGCACCCGCGGGGTCTGCTCGCGCGTGAGTCGCCGGGTCTCGTTCACCATCGCGCGCAAGTCCTCCAGCGTGACTCGACCACGATAGACGAACTCCAGAATGTCATCGCTGAACCAGTGGACCTCGCAGGTGGACATCGGAGCGCCTCCTCGGCGTTGTTGCCGACGCTCGAGCGAGGATACCGAACGACTCGACCCTCGCCAACATCGGGGCCCAGGCGAGGCCCGCGACCGAGGGAACCGGTCGAACGAGGGGGCCCGGTTCCCGCTACAAGATGAATTTGCTGAGCTCGGCGTCGCCGAGGATCGGATCGAGGCGCTCCTTCACGTAGGCGGCGTTGACCACCACGGTCTGGCGGCCGATCTCCGCGGCGGCGAAGCTGAGCTCTTCGAGGAGCGCCTCCATCACGGTATGGAGGCGCCGGGCGCCGATGTTCTCGCTCCGCTCGTTGGCCGTGGCCGCGTAGGCGGCGAGGGCCTCGATGGCGTCGTCCTCGAAGGTCAGCTCGACCTTCTCGGTGGCCATGAGCGCGGTGTACTGCTTGGTGAGCGCGTTCCGCGGCTCCTTGAGGATCCGGACGAAGTCCTCCTGCTTCAGGGGCTCGAGCTCCACCCGGATGGGGAAGCGGCCTTGGAGCTCGGGGATGAGGTCCGACACCTGCGCCACGTGGAAGGCGCCGGCGGCGATGAAGAGGATGTGGTCGGTCTTCACCTGGCCGTGCTTGGTCGACACCGTGCTGCCCTCGACCAGCGGCAGGAGGTCCCGCTGCACGCCCTCGCGAGAGACGTCGGGGCCGCCGCTCGCGCCCTGGCGACTGGCGACCTTGTCGATCTCGTCCAGAAAGACGATGCCCGACTGCTCGGTGCGCTCGATGGCCCGGCGGGTGACGCCGTCCATGTCGATGAGCTTCTTGGCCTCTTCGTCTTCGATGAGCCGGCGGACGTCCTTGACCTTGGCGCGCCGCTGCTTGGTCTTGCCCTGGAAGCCGGGGAGCTGTCCCAGCATGTCCTTGAGGTTGAGCTCCTCCATCCCGCCCTGGCCGAAGACCTTCATGAAGGGCGAGCCGGTGTCCTGGACGTTCACCTCGACCTCTTCGTCTTCGAGGTCCCCGTTGCGGAGCTGAGCGCGGATCACGTCGAGCTCGTTCTGCGGGTGGGGCGGCTTCTCGGCCTGTTGGTTGAGCACGAAGGGCCCGAAGCCGCGCGGTCCCTGGGGCGCCTGCGGCTGCTGCGGCACCTGGGGGCGCCGTTCGTCGGCGACGAGCTCGACGATGCGCGCCTCGGCGTTCTCCTTCGCCTTGGTCTGGACCCGCTCCATCTCCTCTTCCTGGACCAGCGCGATGGCCACCTCGACCAGGTCGCGGATCATCGACTCGACGTCGCGACCCACGTAGCCCACCTCGGTGAACTTCGAGGCCTCGACCTTCACGAAGGGCGCCTTGGCGAGCTTGGCCAGGCGGCGGGCGATCTCGGTCTTGCCGCAGCCGGTGGGCCCGATCATCACGATGTTCTTGGGGGCGATCTCGTCCTTCAGGTCGCCCTCGACCTGCTGCCGGCGCCAGCGGTTGCGGAGCGCGATGGCCACCGCGCGCTTCGCGGCGTCCTGGCCGATGATGTACCGATCGAGCTCGGAGACGGTCTCGCGCGGGGTGAAGTCCCGGTTCTTGTTCTTGCTCACGAGCTCTTCTTCTCCTCGATGGTCTCCACGACCACGTTCGCGTTCGTGTAGACGCAGATCTCACCGGCGATGCCGATGGCCGTCTTGGCGATCTCTTCGGCGCCCATGTCCGCGTGGCGGTAGAGCGCCCGGGCGGCGGAGAGCGCGAAGCTCCCGCCCGACCCGATGGCGATGACGCCCTCGTCGGGCTCGACCACGTCCCCGGTCCCGGTGAGCAGCAGCGTCTGCTCGGCGTCCATGACGATCATCATCGCCTCCAGGCGCCGCAGATAGCGGTCGGTGCGCCAGTCCTTGGCGAGCTCCACCGCCGCCCGCTGCAGAGTGCCTCGGTGTTCGCGGAGCTTGGCCTCGAAGCGCTCGAGCAGCGTGAAGGCGTCGGCCGTGGCGCCGGCGAAGCCGGCGACGACCTTGCCTTCGGCGATGCGGCGGACCTTGCGCGCGGTGCCCTTCAGGATGGTCTGGCCGTGGGAGACCTGCCCGTCGCCGGCCATCGCGGCCACGCCGCCTTTGCGGACGGCGACGATGGTGGTGGCGTGAAAGGGCGCGGAGACGGATGGGTTCGCCATGGAGTCGGGGGAGCGTAAGGATTTGGCTCAACGGGTCAACGGGGCTACACACGCGCCCATGGCGCCCAAGCACTTCCGCACCCTCGAGGACATCGACCCCACCGAGCTGGTGGCCATCCTCGACCGAGCCGACGACCTCAAGGCCCGGCGGGGCTCCCACGAGCGACCCCTCGCGGGCAAGACGGTGGCCATCGTGCTGGAGAAGGCGTCCACCCGGACCCGGATCAGCTTCGAGGTGGGCATCCACGAGCTGGGCGCGATGCCCACCACGCTCATCGCCAAGGACACGCAGATGGGTCGCGGCGAGCCCCTCGAGGACACCGCCCGGATGCTCGGCGGCTTCGTGCACGGCGTGGTCTACCGGACCTTCGGGCACGAGAAGGTGGAGACCCTCTGCGAACACTCGCGGATCCCGATCATCAACGGGCTCAGCGACGACTACCACCCTTGTCAGCTCCTGGCCGACCTGCAGACGGTGCGGGAAGCCAAGGGGCGCCTCGAGGGCGTCAAGGTTGCCTGGATCGGCGACGGCAACAACATGGCCCACTCCTGGATGCTCGCCGCGGGCCTCGCCGGCCTCGAGCTGCGCATCGCCAGCCCCGAGGGCTACGACGTGAAGCCGGCCATCGTGAAGCAGGCGGAGGCGCTGGGCGCGAAGGTCGAGCTGCTGCGGGACCCGAAGGCCGCGGTCCGGGGCGTCGACGTCGTGACCACCGACGTCTGGGCCTCCATGGGTCAGGAAGAGGAGCAGAAGGCCCGCGAGGAGGCCTTCGCCGACTACCAGGTCGACGGCGCGCTCATGGCCGAGGCCGATTCGCAGGCCATCTTCCTCCACTGCCTCCCGGCCCACCGGGGCGAGGAGGTCAGCGCCGAGGTCATGGCCAGCGCCGCCTCGCGGGTCTGGGACGAGGCCGAGAACCGGCTCCACGCGCAGAAGGCGCTGCTGGTCCACCTCCTCGCCTGAGGTCGCTCGGACTCCGAAGCCGCGGGGAGCCGCCGCCCGTGTCCCCGCGTCGGGGGGAGGTGGGCCGGTGTCGGCCCATGTCGGCCTTTTCGAGCGCTGCGGGCGCGTCTTGGGCTAGAGTCGCCCCGTGGCGAAGAGCAAGAGCGCGGAGATGGTGCCGCGGCTCCGGGAGGACCTGGTGGTCACCGAGCTGCCGATCACCGATCCCTTCGAGGGGTTCATCCTCTCGCGCATCGACGGCGAGACGACCATCCGAGACATCGCCGACTCCACCGGGGCCACCGTCGAGCGCGTGCTGGACATCCTGACGCGCCTCGAGGGGCTCGGAGCCCTCGGCGGACCGCCCGAGCCGCCCGCGCTGCACACCCGCCCGCCCCCGCCCCCCGCGGGTCCGGCGCCCCAGGCACCCGCGGCGCCGAGCCCGCCCAAGGTCCCGCAGGCGCCGAGAGCTCCCCTGATCTACGACCCGCGCGAGCTCGATGAAGAGGCCGAGCTGGATCGCGAGCGCAAGCACGAGATCCTGGACACCTTCCACCGGCTGGCGGACCTGAACCACTACGAGATCCTCGGCCTCCCCCGGGACGCCGATAAAAAGGCCGTGCGCGCGTCCTACTTCGCGCTCTCGAAGCGCTTCCATCCCGACACGCTCTTCGGCAAGCAGCTCGGGAGCTTCAAGAGCAAGATGGAGAAGGTCTTCGACCGGCTCACCGAAGCCTACGAGACCCTGGGCAAGAAGAGGAAGCGCGCCGCGTACGACGAGTACCTGGGCATGCAGGACGCGACTCGGGCGCTGGAGAGCGGTCTGGAGGAGGGCGAGGCCGCGGCCGAGTCGGCTGGTGGGGAGCCAGGGGGCGTCGAGCCGGCCGGCGACGAGACCGAGCGCCTGGGGAACGCCGCGACCGAAGCGCCGGCCCCGCCCGAGGAGCGTGCCCCCGACCCGGTCATCCCCAAGGCACCGACGCCACCCCGGCTCTCCGAGTCCGAGCGGCGCGAGATGGCGCGACGGCTGATGGAGCGACGCGGGCTCTCGAGCCGGGCGCCGCGCCTGGCGTCGTCTTCGCCCCCCGGGGGCCGGCCGTCGGGCCCGGCGCCCGTGCCCTCGTCCGCCCCCGGGTCCTCGGGACCGCCCCGGACGCGGTCCTCCTACGTGGAGGGGCTCACGAAGTCGCTCAAGGCGACCGCGCGCCTCACGGGCGGCGTGGACAAGGCGCGCCGCCACATCGACGACGCCGACGCCAAGGTGGCGGCGAAAGACCTGGTCGGGGCGATCAACTCGCTGAAGATGGCCCTGGCCGTCGACCCGGACCGGGAGGGCCTCCGCGCACGCCACGACGAGCTTCGCGCGGAGCTCGCCGCCCAGATGGCCGAGACGTACCGCCGCCAGGCGGCCTACGAGGAAGAACACGGGAACTGGGAGGCGGCCGCGCGGTCCTGGCAGAAGGTCGCCGAGGGGCGCTCCGAAGACCACCGGTCTCGGCGCAAAGCCGCCGAGGCCCTGCTCATGGCCAGCGGAGACCTCCGGAAGGCCCGGAACCTGGCTCAGGAAGCCGTCCAGTTGGCCCCCACGAGCGTGAAGAACCGGGTGGCCCTCGCGCGGGTCTACGCCGCCGCCAAGATGAAGGTCAGCGCGACCAAGGAGTTGGCGGAAGCCGTGAAGCTGGACCCCGACGCCGAGATCGTGAAGACTCTCCAGCGTGAGCTGAAGTAGGACCCCCTGTTGGGCCCGGGCGTCCGCTCGGGTGTGGGGCCTGGGAGCCTGAATGGACAAGGTCATTGGCATCGATCTCGGCACGTTCAACTCGTGCGTTTCCGTGGTGGAGGGCGGCACTCCGGTCGTCATCGCCAACCGCGGTGGATACAAGGTCACCCCTTCGATGGTGGCGGTCACCGAGGCCGGGAAGCGGCTCGTGGGGCACATCGCGAAGCGCCAGGCGGTCACGAACGCCGAGAACACCGTCTACGCGGCCAAGCGCCTGATCGGCCGGAAGTTCGACACCCCGCAGGTGAAGAACGCCATCGCCACGTGCCCCTATCGCATCGTCGAGGGGCCCCACGGCGACTGCCGGATCCAGCTCCGCGACAAGGTCTATTCCATCCCCGAGATCAGCGCGATGGTGCTGCAGGAGATGAAGATGATCGCCGAGGACTACCTCGGCCACGAGGTGACCAAGGCCGTGGTCACGGTCCCCGCGTACTTCAACGACGGGCAGCGTCAGGCGACCAAGGACGCCGGCCAGATCGCCGGCCTCGACGTCATCCGGATCATCAACGAGCCCACCGCTGGCGCGCTCGCCTACGGCTTCGGCAAGAACATCGACCGCACGGTCGCGGTCTACGACCTGGGCGGCGGCACCTTCGACATCTCGATCCTCGAGATCTCCAGCGCGGGCGTCTTCAAGGTCGTCAGCACCGCCGGCGACACGTTCCTGGGCGGCGAGGACTTCGACCAGCGCATCATCGACTGGCTCGTCCAAGGGTTCCGTGAGGAGCACGACATCGACCTCCGGCAGGACCGCATGGCCCTGCAGCGGCTGAAGGACGCGGCCGAGAAGGCCAAGTGCGAGCTCTCGGCGGTGATGGAGACCGAGGTGAACCTGCCGTTCATCATATCCAGCCCGCGCAACGAGGCCCTGCACCTCCAGCAGCTCCTGACCCGTGCGCAGCTCGAGGAGCTCACCCAGGACCTGGTCGAGCGCACGGTCCAGATCTGCGAGATGACCCTCGACGAGGCGGGCCTCGAGAAGGACGAGATCGAGGACGTGGTCCTGGTGGGCGGCATGACCCGCATGCCGCGGGTCCAGCAGGCGGTCAGCGAGTTCTTCGAGCGCGAGCCCTGCAAGGGCGTGCACCCCGACGAGGTCGTCGGGCTCGGAGCCTCCATCCAGGGCGCCGCGTTGGTCGACGATTCCAAGGAGCTGGACATGGTCCTGCTCGACGTCACCCCGCACACCCTGGGCATCATGGTCGCCGGAGGCTTCTTCGAGGAGCTGATCCAGCAGAACTCGACGGTGCCCACCTCGGACTCCAAGCCCTTCACCACCGTCCGGGACAACCAGACCGCGGTGAAGATCCTGGTGCTCCAGGGCGAGTCCAAGAAGGCCGACGAGAACGAGCTGCTCGGGGAGTTCATCCTCACCGGGCTCCGGCGCGCTCCGGCCGGGCAGATCGAGGTCGACGTGACCTTCGAGATCAACGCCGACGGCATCGTCTCGGTCCACGCCAAGGACACCGAGACCGGCAAGGAGCAGTCCATCACGGTCACCGCCACCAGCGGTCTGACCCAGGACGAGATCGACCTGATGATGCAGGAGGCCTCCGAGTACGCGGTGGCCCGCCGCGGCGACGAGGAGTCCGAGGGCGTGAAGCAGCAGGCCGAGACCCTCATCGCCGAGATCCAGAAGCTCTTCCCGGAGGTCGAGGCGGTCGTGGCGGGGAGCGACTTCGGCCGCGACGCCATCGAGAAGGCGCGCGCGGTCGTCGACCGAGCGCGCATGCTCATGGACCGGAACGACAGCGCCGGACTCAAGGAACAGATCGACGCGCTCACCCGGACCCAGCGCATGTTCAAGGGCGTGGTCGGGAAGTCCGCCTGAGATGGCCGAGGGCGACGGAGACGACTCCAAGCCTCCGCGCCGCCGCCGGGCGTCGTCCTCGGACAGCATCCCCCTGCCGGCGAGCTCCGGTCGCATCACGACCGAACTCGTGGGCCCGATGCTCCGGCTCCCGGACGAGAGCCACGACGGCTTCCAGGTCCCGGCCGACCCGGAAGACCTCACGCTCCGGCGGCCCTCGCGGGTCTCGGAGCCCCCGGCCGACGTGTCCAGCATTCCCCCCGCGCCGCCCCAGAGTGGCGCCCTCGGCCTCGTGGAGCGCTCGAGCATCACCTCCTCGGGGCTCGACTTCGTGGCCGAGATGCGGGAGCGCTTCGACCTGGACGACTTCACCGGCGCCTTGCGCGCGGCGGAACTCCTTCTCGGTCGGGACCCGGAGAACGAGGAGGCCCATCGGGTCTCGGAGACCTGTCGCGAGCGTCTCCAGCAGCTCTACATCGCCCGCCTCGGGTCTCTTCAGGCCCGGGCGCAGGTGGTGGTGAAGCCCTCGGAGATCCGCTGGCTCGGGCTCGACCACCGGGCCGGCTTCCTGCTCAGCCGCATCGACGGGACCCACACGGTGGAGGAGCTCCTCGCGGTGTCCGGCATGCCGGCCCTCGAGACGCTCAAGACCCTGGTGGACCTGCTCCTGGCGGAAGCCATCCGTCTGGATTGACCCGCGTTGACGCGATCGGCGTGGTGCTTCACGCTCCCGCGCCATGAGCGCCGTACCGACTCCGAAGAAGATCGTCCTCGCCTACTCCGGCGGTTTGGACACCTCCGTGATCCTCACCTGGCTGAAGGAGACCTATCCGGGTTGCCAGGTGGTCGCCTTCTGCGCCGACGTGGGGCAGGGTGAGGAGCTCTCCGGTCTCGACGAGAAGGCCAAGGCCACCGGCGCCGAGAAGTGCGTGGTCGCCGACGTGCGCGAGGAGTTCGTGAAGGACTTCGTCTTCCCGATGCTCCGCGCCAACGCGGTCTACGAGGGGACCTACCTCCTGGGCACCTCCATCGCGCGCCCGGTCATCGCCAAGGCGATGATGGACGTGGCCCACGCGGAGGGCGCCGACGCCATCGCACACGGCGCCACCGGCAAGGGCAACGACCAGGTGCGCTTCGAGCTCAGCGCCATGGCCATCGACCCCCGGGTCCAGGTCATCGCTCCCTGGCGGACCTGGAACCTGAAGTCCCGCTCCGACTGCATCGCCTACTGCAAGGAGCGGAACATCCCGGTCGAGGCCACCGCGGAGAAGCCCTACTCGATGGACGCCAACGCGTTCCACATCAGCTACGAGGGCGGCATCCTGGAGGATCCGTGGGCCGCGCCCCCCGAGGACATCTTCCGCTGGACCAAGTCCGCCCAGGACGCCCCCGACGAGCCCCGCGAGGTCGTCATCCGCTACGAGGCCGGCAACCCGGTGGCCATCGACGGGGACCGCATGACCCCCTTCGCGCTTCTCGAGCGCCTCAACCAGCTCGGCTCCGAGCACGGCGTGGGCCGGGTCGACGTGGTCGAGAACCGCTTCGTGGGCATGAAGTCCCGGGGCGTCTACGAGACCCCCGGCGGGACCATCCTCCAGCTCGCCCACCGCGCGGTCGAGTCGCTGGCCATGGACCGCGAGGTCATGCGCATCCGCGACGGGCTGATCCCCGAGTACGCCTCCCTGGTCTACCGCGGGTTCTGGTTCGCCCCCGAGCGCGAGGCGCTGCAGGCCCTCATCGACGAGTCCCAGAAGGACGTCTACGGCGAGGCGCGCATCCGCCTCTACAAGGGCAGCGCCCAGGTGGTCGGCCGTCGGAGCGAGCGCTCCCTCTACGACCCGGAGGTCGCCACCTTCGAGGCCGACGAGGTCTACGACCAGTCCGACGCCACCGGCTTCATTCGCCTGAACGCCCTGCGGCTCCGCCTCCGGGCGACCCGCGACGCGGCCGAGAAGGACGGCTGACGTCTCGAGCGCGAAGACCCCGTAATGGTCCCCTCGCCCCAGCGCAGTGACCATCGGTCCATGGTTCGTCCGCTCGTCGCCTTCGCGCTGCTCGCCGCGGCCTGCTCTTCGTCGCCCGATCCCATCGACGCGGCAGACCTGGACGCGGCGACTCGTCTCGAGGACGCCAGTCCGGCCTCCGACGGGGGAGACCGCGCGGACGCGGCTCTCGAGGCCGCGCCCGCGGACATGGGCGCTCCAGACGTCGGCGCGCCCCCCGCGGGCGAACCGGTGTGGGTCGGCGTCGGCGCCTTCGGGCTGATGGGATCGACCCGCGACGGAGTCGATTGGTGGCAGACGGGCCCTTCGGGCAGCGGCAATCCCCACACTCCGGACCTCCTCCGCGGCGTCGCCTGGAACGACGGCGTGTTCCTCGCGGTGGGCGGCCACCAGAACTCCCTGATCCTGCGATCGACCGATGGTGTGACGTGGACCGACAGCGGCTCCTCGGATCCGGGCCCTTGGCTCGGCGGCGTCGCGGGCCAGGGCGACACCTGGGTCGCCGCGGGCGGCACGAGCATCGTCCGATCGGTCGACGAGGGCTACACCTGGGCCACGGTCTCGGCGCGCGAACTTCCCGGCGGGTTGCGCGCCGTGGGCGCGGGGCCCGACGGGACCTGGGTGGTGGGCGGCGACGGCGGAACCATCGCGGTCTCCAACGATGATGGTCTCACGTGGACGGAGCGCTCGGTGGACCCGGACAACGCGGCCGGCTTCAATGGGGTGGCCTTCCACGCCGGCCGCTGGTTGCTCGCCGGAAGCGGCTGGGCCGGGGACCACAGCGAGTACACCTGCTACATATCGGAAGACGCGGTGACCTTCGAGCCGTGTCCCTTCGACTACGGCAGCGTGAGCTCGGTGGGCGTCCACGACGGTGCCTTCCACGTGTTCTCGGCCGGCACCCGCTGGAGGTCGGCCGATGGGCTCGCGTGGAAAAGCGCGCCGTCGAACGTGCTGCAGGCGGCCTACGGCGGCCCCGACGGCGGATGGGTCGCCAAGCGCTACGGCGCCACCTTCGCGGGGGCGGACCTCGACGACCTGGCGCCCACGGACTACTCCACGGGCTTCCGGGCCTTCGCCGTCGGCTACGTGCCCTGAGCCAGGGCGAACGAACGAGCCCGCGTTCGCGGCTGGCGCCGCCCCGCCGCCGAGCTAGGCTGCCGGCCGAGTGGACGCCCACCCCCCAGAACTCGTCGTGGCCCTCCCGCCGGGAAACTCGGTCTGCGGGGTGTTGCAGGGGGGTTCCGTCCCGTCTAATCTCGATCTCGGTATCGGGGGGAACCGCCCGCGGGCGTGAAATGAACGATGGACGAACCAGGTAGTATCGAGCTCGGCTTGGGAGTCGGCCTCGGCCTCTTCCTCGCGGTGCTCTACTCTGCCACCAACGCCGGCCTCGCTGCGCTCGGTGAGGCGCGCATTCGCGCCATCGCCGAGGACGAGAACGGCGCCCTGGGCAAAGAGGCCCGTCGCTGCGTCGAGCTGGGGCGGACCATCCGCACCCGGCTCCTCGTGGGCCGGGTGTTCTGCGTCGGTGCCGCCGCCGGCTGCGCCGCGCTCCTGGGCGGCCGCCAGAACCCCTGGCTCGCGCTCGGCTCGGCGGTCGCCGTCGGGCTCGGCTACGCCGTCCTGGCGGAGGTCTCCAGCGCCATCGCGCGCCGCCGGGCGTCCCGCGGCGGTCTGCGGATGCTCCGCGCGTTGCGACCCCTGGAGTGGCTGGCCGCGCCCATCGCGGTGCCCATCGCCGCGCTCGGCCGCGTCGCGGCCCGCATGGTGCCGGCGCCGCAGCTCGACGGCGAGGTCGGCCACCGGGCCGTCGAGAAGATGATCGAGAAGAGCGAGGAGAAGGGCGAGCTCGGCACGGATCAAGCGAAGCTCCTGCGGAGCGTCCTCGAGTTCCGCGCGACCGTGGCCCGGGAGGTCATGGTCCCGCGCACCCAGGTGGTGGCCTTCGAGATCGACATGCCCCTCGAAGACGTGATCGGCGCCATCGAGGAGAACGGGCACAGCCGCTACCCGGTGTACCGGGGCTCGATGGACCAGGTGGAGGGCATCCTCTACGCCAAGGACGTCTTCGGCGCGCTCCGGCGGGGGCTGGCCAACGAGGTCCTGCCGGATCTCATCCGCACCAACGTCTTCTTCGCCCCCGAGACCCAGAAGCTCAGCGTGCTCCTCCACGAGATGCAGTCCCGCCGCTTCCACCTGGCGGTCGTCGTCGACGAGTTCGGCGGCGCCGCGGGCATCGTGACCCTCGAGGACATCCTCGAGGAGATCGTCGGCGAGATCGAGGACGAGCACGACGACGACGAGGCCCCCATCCGGCAGGAGGGGCCCGGCCACTTCGTGGTCGACGCGACCATCAGCGTCTACGACCTCGAGGAGTACCTCGGCGAAGACATCAACGGCGGCACCGAGGGGGACTTCGACTCCCTCGGCGGTCTCTTGGTGCAGGTCGCCGGGCGCGTCCCCGAGGTGGGCACCGAGGTCAGCCTCGGCGACTACGACCTGCGCGTGCTCGCCGGCGACGACCGCCACGTGGAGCAGGTCGAGGTCATCCGCCGGACCCCGACGCCCGAAGAGCCCACCGGCGACGTCCCCTCCGCTCAGGCGAGCTGAGCGCCGGGGCGCCGAGCCTCAGCTCGTCCAGGCGGTGTCGTCGAGCCAGTCGAGCAGGGTCTGCTCGGTCACGGTGATCGTGTCGGCGCGGGCGATGGACTCGAGGACGTAGCGGATCAGCTCCCGGGCGCCGGTGCGCTTCACGCCCATCGCCGCGTCCCGGATGGCGCCGTCGTTCTCGTGCTCCTGGGCGGAGCGGCTGATGAAACGCCAGAGGGTCTCCCGGTCGCCGACCTCGTCGGCTACGGTGTCCAGGTGTTCCTCTTCGGCTTCGGAGAAGGAGCCATCGAGCCGAATGAGGATCCGGACCAGCCCACCCAGGGCGAGCTGCTCGTTCTCTTCGAGGTCGTTCAGGCGGAAGCCGTCTTCGCGGTAGGTCTCGGTCACGGGCGAACGCTACCACGCAGCGGCCGCAGCAGACCGATGAACTACCGGCCGAAGGCCGCGTTTCATCAGTCTCCCTCGCCCCGCCGGCGGCGGAGCGCCAGGCCGAGCCCGAGGAGCCAGACGAGGCCCATGCCCACGTCCCGGGGGCTGGCGACCCGGCAGCCGCAGCCGTCGTCGGTGTCCGCGTCCGTGCCGGCGTCGGGCTCCCCGCCGTCGAAGACGCCGCCATCCGCCGCGCAGCCGGTCTCGCTGCAGGCGGCGACGTCGAGCACCGAGCCGCCACCGGGGTCGCAGCGCTCGCCGCTGTCCACGACGCCGTCGCCGCAGTAGGCGGGTTGGCAGGTCGTGCGGCAGGCGCCGGGCGAACCGTCGGAGTTGGCGTCGCCCTCGTCACAGGTCTCGCCGGTGTCGACCACGCCATCGCCGCACCAGGGCAGCTTGCAGTTGGTCCGGCAGGTGTCGGGCTCGGTGTCCGAGTTCCCGCCCTCGCCGTTGTCGCACTCCTCGTTGAGCTGGACGAACTCGTCGGGGCAGGTGTCGTCGCAGACCGAGGCGCTGCCGTCGGGCTCGAAGCAGGCCCAGCCGGGCTCCACCTGGCAGCGGGCGTCGCAGCCGTCACCGTCCTCGTCGTTGCCGTCGTCGCACTCCTCACCGCGCGCCCGGACCCCGTTGCCGCAGCCGGAGACGCAGACCCCGCTCTCTTCGTCGCGGACCGTGCCCGAGACACAGACGCATTCGGGGGCGGTGCCGATGAGGTTCACGCAGCGCTCGTTCTCCCCGCAGGGATCGGCGACCGCGCACTCGTCGACGTCGAAGCAGTCCACCCCGCTGCCTTCGAAGCCCTCCCGGCAGGTGCACTCGTAGGTCCCGTCGAGGTCGGTGCAGAGGGCGTTGGGGTTGCACTCGTTGAGGCTCGCGTCGGCGCACTCGTCGACGTTCTCGCAGGTCGTACCGTCGCCGGCCCAGCCCTCGTCGCAGGTGCAGGTGAAGGACCCGATGGCGTTGGTGCAGGAGGCGTTGGTGTCGCACATGCTCAGCGCCGGGTCGGCGCACTCGTCGACGTCCTCGCAGGTGCCGTCGATGGGCGCCGTGGCCTGGTAGCCGGGGTCACAGTCGCAGAGGTAGGTGCCGGGGTCGCCCTCGGTGCAGGTGCCGGTGTTGCAGGGGTTTCCGGCACACTCGTCGATGTCCACGCAGGCGCCGTCGCTCTCCATGAAGCCGGTCGGACAGGTGCAGGTGTAGGTGCCGGCGCCGTTGGCGCAGGTGCCCGGGGTGCAGGGCTCGCCCTCGGCGCACTCGTCGATGTCCGCGCAGCTGCCGCCGCTGGCGGGGGCCCGGTAGCCGGGGTCGCAGGAGCACTCGTAGGTGCCGGGCAGGTTCGAGCAGCCGGCGCGGGCGCTGCCGCAGGTGGACGCGGTCGCGCACTCGTCGATGTCGTCGCAGCTCCCGCCGAGGGCCGGGGCCTCGTAGCCGGGATCGCAGGTGCAGGCGTAGCTGCCCACGGTGTTGGCGCAGGTGCCCGCGCCGCACGTGCCCGGGTTCTCGTCGCACTCGTCGACGTCGGCGCAGGTGCCGCCGGAGCCCGGCGCGCGGTAGCCGCCGTTGCAAGTGCAGACGTAGGAGCCGGCGGTGTTGGCGCAGCCCGCGCGTTCGGCGCCGCAGGTGCTGGCGTTGGCGCATTCGTTCACGTCGGCGCAGCTCCCTCCGGAGGCGGGCGCGGAGTAGCCCGCGCTGCAGGCGCAGACGTAAGAGCCCGCGGTGTTGGTGCAGCTCGTGGCCGACGCGCCGCAGGGGGTGCCCGCGCACTCGTCGATGTCCACGCACGTGCCGCCCGCGAGCTCGTAGCCGCTCGGGCAGGTGCAGGTGTACCCCCCGTTCTGGTTCACGCAGGTGCCGACGCCGCAGATCCCCGGCGTGACGACACACTCGTTGGTGTCCACGCAGTCCTCGCTGCCGCCCGGGGACACCTCCGTGTAGCCGCTGGCGCAGGTGCAATCGTAGCTGCCGGCGGTGTCGGTACAGGCGTTCGACGCGCTCAGGTCCCGGCCGCACTGGCTGGCCACTGCGCACTCGTCGACGTTGACGCAGGTCGATCCGTCGAAGGTGTAGCCCGGGTTGCAGGCGCAGGTGTAGTTGCCGACCCCGTTGGAGCAGGTGCCCGGGCCGCAGAGCCCCGGGGTCGCGGTGCACTCGTTCACGTCGACGCAGGTCGCGGTCTGCCCGGAGCCCTGGGGCGCGAAGCCGGCGCCGCAGCCGCAGCTATAGCCGCCAGCCGTGTTGGCGCAGGTGTTGGACCGGGAGAGGTTCTGGCCACAGCGCCGGACGTCCGCGCACTCGTTCACGTCGGTGCAGCCGGAGCCGGTGGTGTAGCCGTCGCCGGTGTACCCGGTGGGGCACGCGCAGGTGTAGGAACTCGGCGTGTCGGTGCAGATGGCCGCCGGCGCGCAGTCGTTCAGCCCGGTGGTGCACTCGTTCTCCACGACGCAGGTGGTCCCGTCGAAGCCGTAGCCCGAGTTGCAGGCGCAGTCGTAGCCGCCGACCTCTTCGACACAGGTGCCGTAGCCGAGGTTCTCGTTGCAGGTGGTCGGGTCGCCGCACTCCGCGATGTCCACGCAGGACCCGGTGCCGGTCCCGGTGAAGCCCTCGCCGCAGGTGCACGAGTGGGAACCCGCGGTGTTGCTGCACGAGTTCACGCCACCGAAGTCGTCCTCGCGGCAGGGGTTGCCCGCGGCGCACTCGTCGATGTCGGTGCAGGAGCCGGTGCCGGTGCCGGTGAAGCCGCTGCCGCAGGTGCAGGCGTAGCCGCCGGCGGAGTTGCTGCAGCCGTTGACGCCGTAGGTGTCCTCCTGGCACGGGTTGCCGGTGGCGCACTCGTTGATGTCGGAGCAGGAGCCGGTGCCGGTGCCGGTGAAGCCGCTGCCGCAGGTGCAGGCGTAGCTACCGGCGGAGTTGGAGCAGCCGTTGACGCCGTAGGTGTCCTCGAGACAGGGGTTACCGGAGGTGCACTCG
>DCLA01000057.1 GCA_002320815.1 Myxococcales bacterium UBA1660 | reverse complement strand
GGTGAGCGAGAGCCGGGCTCCGCCCGGCCGACGCGAGGGGGTCTTATGAAGACCCCCTCCTCAGAAGTAATAGTTGATGCGAAGCATCGACCCGAGCTGCTGACCGAGGGTCTGCAGCTGGATGCCCGAGGAGGTCTCCTCGAAGCCGCCGGCATCGAACGCCAGCCCGCCCGCGTCGGCGCGGGAGCGCGAGGCGTAGCGGAAGCCGAGGCCGACGGTGGCCTGCAGCGAGAGGTTCGGGACGCCCCAGAAGCCGAACTGGAGCTCGCCGCCCACCTTCACGCCGAGGTCGAACGCGATGGCCGAGATGTCCTCGTCGAAGTCCGGGTCGGCGGCGAAGTAGCTGGTCGCCGCGTAGGTGAAGGCCAGCTCGGGGATGAGGAGGATGTTGAAGTGCTCGTAGGTCTTGAGCGCGACCGGGAGGCCGACGTGGATGCGGAGACCGAAGGCGCCGTCCTGGGCGCCGACGGGGAAGTCGTCCTCGCTGGTGGCGACGTTGTCGTAAGACGACGTCTGCACGCCGAGGCCGAGGCCGACGTCGAGGCCGATCATCTCGGTGACCCAGAGACGCACGCCCACGGTGGTGATCCCGAGGCTGAAGGGCTCGTCGGCGTCGCCGATGGGGAAGGGGTCGACCTGGAAGCGCTCGAAGCCGAGGAAGCTCACGCCGAAGGAGACCTTCGAGTGGTCGGTATCACCGGCCGGCTCGGGCTCCACCGCGGGCGGGGTCTCGTCGGGCTGCTGACCCCACGCGGGGTTCGGCTGCTGGGGCGGGGGCTGCTGCGGCTGGCCACCCCAGGGGGTCTCCTGGGCCTGCGGCTGGGGCTGCGCCTGCTGCGGCGCGGGCTGCTGCTGCGGCTGCTGCTCGGGCGGGGGCTGCCACTGGCCGGTGTCCCCGCTCTCGGGGTCCCACTGGGCGCCGGCGGTGGCGCTGGTGGCCGCGAGGCCGAAGGCGAGCAGACGAACGAAGTTGGTACGCATTCTACGGTCTCCCACACCGCGACCAAGCGAATGGCGGTCACGGCTCGGGGGCGCGCATAACACGAGAGATCGGGCATCCGCCAGCCGGCACGTGGCCGAGCCCAGCGGACCGTGAGGCTGCTCAAAGCTCCGTTTCGGCTATGGTGCCCGCGTGCAGACGCCCCTCGGAGGTCCGGAGGAGCGCGTGGCTTCGGCCGCGCGAGAACGCGACGCGAACCTCGCCCCGGAGGCCCGCCGGCGAGGAG
This sequence comes from Myxococcales bacterium UBA1660, assembly GCA_002320815.1. Lineage (GTDB taxonomy): Bacteria > Myxococcota_A > Polyangia > Polyangiales > Houyiibacteriaceae > UBA1660. Next base: position 10,791 of record DCLA01000057.1, on the reverse strand, counting down.
GGGTGGTGCACACGCCTGCCGCCATCTGCCGCTACGTGCTCCGCCGGGCGGACTGGGGGCTCCGGGCCGCCGGGGTCGTGGAGGGCCTCGGGGATCCCGCCCTCACGGTGGTGGATCCGGCGGTGGGGACCGGAGCGTTCCTGGGGTCGGCCCTGGTGCTGGGCGCCCGCGGGCGTCTGCTGGGCATCGACTCGGACCCCGCGGCGATCGAGGCCGGCCGCGCGGCCCTCGGGGACCGGGTGGAGTGGGTCGTCGGCGACGCCCTGGCCGACGTCCCGGCGATCGGCGGCCCGGTGCTGGTGGTCGGGAACCCCCCGTGGGTGGGCGGCTGGGCCAAGGGCGCCGTCGAGCGCTCCGCCAGCGACGCGCTCCTGGAGGACTACCGGCTCGGCGCCGACGGAGAGCCGCTGAACGAGCGGAAGATCGGAGTCCTCTCCGACGCCTACGTCCGCTTCGTGCGCTGGGCCACCGCCGTGGTGCAAGGGGCCGGGCAGGGCGCCTTCGCGCTGGTGACCAACGGGTCGTACCTCGATGGGCCCGTCCACCGCGGGATGCGCGCCCACCTGTGGCAGGGATTCGCTCATCTCGAGGTCACCGACCTCGGCGGCAGCGCGCTGGTCGCTCGGGACGGCGCCCGGGACGAGAACGTCTTCGGGGTGCGGCCGTCGGTGGCGGTCACGGTGGCGGCGACGGGTCCGGAGCGATCCGCGGCGGTCTCCTACCGCCGCCTCCGCGGGACCCGGGACGAGAAGCTGAGGGCTCTCGAGGAGAACGCCGACGGCGCCGCGGAGCGAGTTCCCGTGCGGCTCTCCCCGGTGCCGCCCGGCGTGTTCTTCGTCCCCACCGGCCGCGGGTTCCCGGCCGACTGGGTCTCGCTGCCGGCGCTCTTCCCCTTTCACCGCGAGGGCGTGCAGACCAACCGGGACGCCGTCGTGGTCGACGCCGACCGGGAGCGACTCCTGGGCCGCATGCAGGCCTTCGCCCTCGGGCTCCGGCGGCCGGACCTGGCCGACGCCGAGCGCGAGCGCAGCCACTACGACCCCGAGGTGGCGCGGGAGGCGGTCCGGGCTGCGGTGACCGCCGACCCCGAGGGCACGACCTGGGTGCGCCCGTTGGCCTACCGGCCCGGAGAGCCTGCCTTCTTCGTGGACCTTCCCGCGCTCTGCCACCGGCCCCGTAGAGCCCTCGCCGCCGCGATGGCGCACGGAGGCTGGGCGCTGCTCTCGGTGCGCAAGGACCGGGGAGAACGGCCCTGGCGGCACGTGGGCGTGAGCGACGCCCGGGCGGACAACTGCTTCTTCAGCTCGCGCTCGTCGTGCCGGACGCGCGTCTTCCCGCGCTTCGACCCCGCCGGGCAGCCCAACGGGGCAGGCGACGCGGTCGCCGTGGCGCGCACGATGGCGGCGGCCCTGGCGGTGCTCTCTTCGTCGACCTATCAGGCCACCTTCGACGACGCCCTCAAGCGCGACTACCCCCGGCTTCCGGACCTCGACGCCGAGGCCCTCGACGTCCTGGCGCCCCTGGGGGAATCGCTGGCCGAGGCGCTCCTGGCGTCGGGCGACGAGCCCTACGCGATCGGTCACCGGACCGCGCTGGGGCCGGCGAGGATCGCGGACCTCCGGGCCCGGTGCGACGCTTGGGTGGGCGCCCATCTCGACCTCGTCCCCTGAGGATGGGCGGCCCCCATTGACCACCGTCCCGGGAGGGCCGATGCTTGCCGGCGATGGCGCGCATCTCCTCGCAGCTCCGACGAGCCCCGACGCGCTATCGGCCGATCAGCCGCATCGCGACGGGCGGGATGGCGGAGGTCTGGCGCGCCGAGGCGCAGTTCGAGGACGGCTCCAGCCATCAGGTCGCGATCAAGCGGGTGTTGCCGCAGATCGGCGACCAGGCTTTCCAGGCGATGTTCCAGGACGAGGCGCGGCTCGGCATGCTCCTCCGCCACCGGAACATCGTGCGCGTGTACGACGCCCGGACCATCGGCGAGACCTTCATCATGGTCATGGAGCTGGTCGACGGGGACTCGCTCAAGGGTCTGGTCAACCGCGCCCACGCTCGGCAGGCGAAGTTCCCGCTGGCGGCCGCGCTGCACATCACGCGGGAGCTCGCCCACGCGCTGGCCTATGTGCACACCGCCATCGACGGCGAGGGGCAGCACCTGGGGATCATCCACCGCGACGTCTCGCCCCACAACATCCTCCTCGGCCGCGACGGCGCGGTGAAGCTCACCGACTTCGGCCTCGCCGACGCCGAGGTGCACGACTACGAGCGGGACCCCGGCCAGGTGGGCGGGAAGCTCGGGTACCTGGCGCCGGAGGTCATCAAGCGGACGGGGAGCGATCACCGCATCGACCTCTTCGCCGCGGGCATCGTCCTCTGGGAGATGCTGGCCGGTCGCCGGCTCTTCCGGGGGGAGACCGACGCGGACACCGTCCGACTCCTCGCGCGGTGCGTGGTGCCCGACATCCGCAAGGTGAACCCCCAGGTCCCGGCCGGCGTCGCGGCCATCCTGGACGAGCTCTTGGCGCCGTTCCCCGACGCGCGCTTCGGGAGCGGGCACGCGCTGGCCGACGCCCTCGACGTCCAGATCGAGGCCATCGACCGCGAGGTCGGCTCCCGGGACGTCTCGCTCCTGGTCGGGCTGCACCTGGCCCAGGTGCGCCGGGAGAAGCCGCGGGAAGAGCGCCCCTTCGCGATGGCCGAACTCCTCGAGCAAGAGCTGGCCCAGTTCGCCGAAGCCGCCAACGGGGGACCGGCGGGCGGCGCGGCGCCGCTGGATCCGGCGGACTTCGATTTCGGGATCCACAGCGGCGTGCGGCCGCGGCCCGAGCCCGACGAGGGCTGAGAGCCCCGCCGCGGGCTGCCGCTCAGCAGTCGGTGATCCGGGTGCCGTCCACCTGCACCGCGTGGGCGGCGATCGGGTGGGGCGCGCGGTCGTGGAGCTCCCGCGCGTGCGCGACCAAGCGGCGCTCGGCGGCGAAGTCGTCGGGGCAGAGGAGCAGCACGTCCCGGTGCGGGACGGCGGCCAGGAAGGGGCGCCCGATGCGCGCTTCGAGCTCGTCGGCGAGGCGCGGCAAGAGCAGCCGGGTGGCGTCCAGCGCGTCGCCGGTGGTGAGCGCGTAGACGTCGTCCTCGACCGGGCGCACGTCGAGGCGAGCGTCGACGTCGGTGAGGTTCGCGAGGGCTCGCCGCGCCGGGTCGTGGCCGGCGTCGAGCCAGGCGTCCACCTCGCTCCGGCGGACGAAGCGGGAGCGCCCCTCGTAGCGGAGCTGCAGCGCGACGTGGATGTGGCCGACCAGCGGACGGAGCTGCAGCGCGTCGGCGCGCGCGCCGAGCTCGTCGACGAAGCGCTGGCCCACCAGCCGCGGGAGCAGGCGAGGGGCGGCATCGGCCCAGTCGAGCTCCAGCACGGGACCGCCGGGGAGCAGCGAGACCAGGCGCCGCGCCGCGTCGCCCGCGTCTTCGGCGGCCAGGACCCGCTCGAGGTCGATCTCCGTGCCGTCGTCGAGCTCGACCTCCAGGCCGTGGCGAGCGGCGATGGAGCGCTCCGGACGGGCGTCCCGGAGGGCGGCGTGGAACGCGACGACGCAGCGACTGCGGGTCCCGGTGCCGGCCGCTTCGCCCTCGGCGTCCCGGATCGCGTCGGCGAGCGCGGTCAGGGGATCGTTGGCGTCGAGGGCGGCGTCGACGGCCGCGAAGGGATCGAAGGTCCCCGGCGCGAGGCCCGGGCCGAGGTGCACCTGGTGGCGGCCCTCCTTGCTGGTGCAGCGACCGCCGAGGTGCGCGATGAGGAGCAGCCCCAGCAAGGCGCCCGCGCCCTCGACGAAGCGCTCGTCGTGGTCGGCCGGGGCCTCGTCGTCGTGGGCGAAGGCGTCGAGCTCGCCGGTCAGCCAGCGGATGCCGGCGGTGCCGGCGCCCGGCGCGCCTCCGCGCCACCGGGTGAAGCGTCGCGCAGCAGACGCGAAGGGGGCACCCCGCTCGCCGAGGTCCGCGATCCAGTCGCTCACCGCCGCCCCCACGTCGCGCTCATCCCTGCAGGAGCTCCCGAGCGATCAGGACGGGGTGGACGTCGTTGGTCCCCTCGTAGATCCGCAGCGAGCGCACGTCCTGGTACAGGCGGGCCACCGGGGTCGCCTCCTCGACCCCCAGGCCGCCATGGAGCTGGAGCGCGGAGTCGACCACCCGCTGGGCCGCCTCGGTGGCGACGAGCTTCGCCATGCTGCCCTGGTAGGCGAGCACCCCGCGGGCCTCACCCCGGTCGACCGCGGCGACGGCGCGCTGGACCAAGAGGCGGGCTCCGTCGCGCTCGCAGGCCATGGTGCCCAGGCGCATCTGGACCTGCGGGAGCTCGGCCAGGGGAGCGCCGAACTGCTCGCGGCGTCGCACGTGCGCCAGGGCTTCGTCGAGGGCCCGGGTGGCGAAGCCGACGGCCGCGGCGCCCACCGTCGGGCGGAAGCGACTCAACGTCCCCAGCGCCAGGCCCAGGCCCTTGCCGGCGGGGCCGAGGCGGTGAGCCAGCGGGACGTGCACGTCCCGGAGGTGCACGCGACCGATGGGGTGACCGCCGAGGACCTGCATGGGGGTCGCCTCGAAGCCCTCGGTGTCGGCGTCGACCACGAAGGCGGAGACGCGGCCGTCCGCGCCGGTGTCCTTGGCGAAGACGACGTAGCGGTCGGCGACGCCGGCGTTGGAGATGTAGACCTTCTCGCCGTTCAGCCGGTACCCGTCGCCCGCCGGGGTCGCCGTGCTCGCGAGCCCGCCGAGGTCCGTCCCGGCCTCGGGCTCGGTGAGTCCGAAGGCGGCGACCATCTCACCGGCGACGATGGGGCGCAGGAGCGTCTTCGCGCTCTCGTCGCCGTACTGACGCGCCGCGAGGGTGATGGGGAAGGAGCCGAGGCCCTGCATGGTGAGCGCCAGGTCGGCCAGCGCCGAGACCGCGCCCAGGCGCTCCCGGGCCAGGGCCAGGGCGCGGAAGCTGGTCTCCGGGAAGCGCCCGCCGAAGGCGCGGTCGGTGACCAACCCGAGCACGCCCACCTGCCCGAGCCGAGCGACCATGGCGCGGAGCCCGGCGCCCGGGGTCTCGGCGCGCACTTCGAGCGCGTGGAGCTCGTCGGCCAGCGCGCCCGGCTCGTCCCAGCCGGCGGCGACCAGGTCGGCGGGGAGCCCGAGGAGCTCGGCCTCCGGGTAGCCGCTCATCGGAACTTCGGCTCCCGCTTCTCCTTCCAGGCCTCGTGGGCCTCGAGGAAGTCCGGGTGCTCCATGCAGATGGCCTGGGCCTGCGCCTCCGCTTCGATGCCGGTGGTGAAGTCGCAGTGTCCCTCGTACTCCAGCATCCGCTTGGTCATCGCGTGGGCGAAGGCCGGGCCCTGCGCCAGCTTGGTGGCGAAGGCGTGGGCCTCGGCGCGGACGTCGTCGACCACGCGGTTGATCAGCCCGATGCGGTGGGCCTCGGCCGCGTCGACGAAGTGCCCTCCGAGCAGGAGCTCGCTGGCGCGGCCCAGGCCGACGATGCGCGGCAAGAGATAAGCGGCGCCCATGTCCGCGCCGCTGAGCCCCACCTGGGGGAAGAGGTAGGCCATGCGCGTGTCCGGGGTCGCGAAGCGGACGTCGCAGGCGGCGGCGATGACCGCGCCGGCGCCACAGCAGACCCCGTGGAGCGCGGCGACCACCGGCGGCCGGGTGGTGCGGATGGCGTGGACCAGCGCCCCGGTCATGCGGGTGAACTCCAGGAGCCCGGGCATGTCGCGGCTGAAGAGCTGGGCGATGATGTCGGTGACGTCGCCGCCGGAGCAGAAGCCGCGCGGTCCCTCGCCCTGGAGGACGATGGCCCGCACCTCGGGGGCGTGCTCCTTCAGGTGCCGAAAGGTGTCGCGGAGCTCCCCGTAGACTTCGAAGGTGAGCGCGTTGATGCGGTCGGGCCGGTCGAGGGTGATCGTCGCCACGCCCTGGTCGTCGACGGCGCTGCGAAAGCTCTTGGTGTCCGGAAAGGTCATGCGGGCTCCTGGGGGATGACGGCGGTGGCTTCGATCTCGACCAGGGCGCCTTCTTCGAGGAGGTCGGCCACCTGGACGAGCGCCATGGCGGGGTAGTGCCGACCCATGTGGCGGCGGTAGGCGGCGCCGATGGTCTTGGTCTCGGCGAGGTAGCGCTGCTTGTCGGTGACGTAGATGGTGAAGCGGCCGATGTGCTCCGCGGCGCCACCGGCGGCGTGGACCACCTCGAGGACGTTGGCCAGGGCCTGCTCGAACTGGGCGCCCAGCTCCGTGCTCACCAACGTCGACTGGGCATCCCAGCCGATCTGGCCGGCGACGAAGAGGAGCTGGCCCGGCGGCATCAGCATGCCGTTCGCGTAGCCCTTGGGGGGCGCCAGGGTCGGGGGATCGATCGCGCGGCCGGCCATGGCCAGAGGGTGTACCCGGGCCCGAGGGGCGCATCTGTGCGCTTCCGCTTAGCCCCCGGGGCCCCGCAGCGAGCCGGGAACCGGGGGTGCGATTTCTCCGCTGCCGTGCTAGGCAGCGCCGATGGCCAAGGGTCGCACCAAGAAGAGCAAGCGGAAGGTGAAGCGCGTCGATCCCGACGCGAAGCGCGCGGAGATCGAAGCCGCCGAGGCCGAGGCCGAGGAAGAGGTCGAAGGAGAATCCGAAGAGGAAGAGCCCGAGGGGGACGACCTCGAGGACGGTGATGACTTCGACGAGGACGAGGACGAAGACGACCTCGACGACGAGGACGAAGACGACCTCGACGACGAGCCCGCCGCGGCCAAGCCGGTCGCCGCCGCGAAGCCCGTCGCCAAGCCGGCGAAGCCCCTCGCGGGTCTCTCCCCGGCGGAGCGTCGCGCCGAGCGCCGCCGGCGCCGCATCGAGCGTCGAGCCCGGGAGCGCGCCGCGGCCGCGACGGGGGACGAAGCGCCAGTCGGCGAGAGCGAGACCCTCGAGCCCACCCAGGTGAACGAGTCGGGGGGCCTGATCTTCGTGGGCGTGATCCTGGCTCTGCTGGCCGCGGCAGTCGTCGTCGGCATGCTGACCAACTGACCTCGGTCTGGCGACCGGCCCGGGGCCACGGCATGCTGTGGCCCGGATGGCGCAGCAGGACGAGCAGCGGGAGACCCGGGTCTCCGAGGTGAACGCGAGCCAGGACGAACAGGACGGCTGGGCCCAGCTCCTCGCCGTCCTGGACAAGGTCCCGTTCATGGCGGGGCTCAAGCGCGACATCGCCAGCCTCACCCGCATGATCTATCGCCGTCGCCTGGGGCGGGTGGTCGCGGTGGGCCACGTCGGCGCCGGGCGCAGTCAGCTCCTGAACGCGCTCCTGGGTGGCCACGTGCTCCAGGTGGGCGACGCCGCCGACCTGGAAGCCGGTCAGTGGGCCTGGGTCGACGCCAGCGGCAAGAAGGTCGCCTGGATGGAGGTCGACGCCAACGGCGAACCGCTGGGGCAGCGGACCCTCCGCGCCCTCGACCGGGAGCCGCCCGACGTGATCCTGGCGCTGGTGACCCCGGAGCAGGTGGCGGCCGGCGCCGGCCAGGTGCTCGAAGCCGTCCTGCGGATCCAGGCGCGCCAGGCGAAGAAGCCTCCGCGATTGATCCCGCTGCTCACGCAGGTGGACCGGGTGGCACCGGCCGATGCCGCCGCGCCCTTTCCGCAGGCGAAGCGGGACGCCATCCGGCGCGCCGCCCGGGCTCTGCAGCGGCAGCTCGACGAGGCCGGGCTCACCGGTGACGAGGTGCGCGCCGTGGCCACGCCGAGCCGCGACGAACAGAGCCTCGGCGTGGAGCCCTACGGGCTCCTGGAGCTCCGGGAGCGCATCGCCGACGAGATGCCCGAGCAGGCCCAGGTGGAGACCGCCCGGGCCCTCGAGGCCCCTCGCGCGCGCCGTCGGGTCGCTCAGGCGCTGGTCCAGAGCTCGTCGACCCTCTCGATCACCGTGGCCCTGGCGCCCATCCCCTTCAGCGACCTGGCGGTGATCGCGCCGCTCCAGGGCATGATGGTGACCAGCATCGCCTACCTCAGCGGCCGGCCTTGGGACCGCAAGACCCTCGCCGAGTGGGGCGCCAGCGTGGGCCTCGTGGGGGGCGCGGGCATCGGCCTGCGCGCCCTGACCCGCCAGATCGTCAAATTCGTCCCCGGCGCCGGCAGCATCGTCAGCGCGTCCGTCGCCGGCGCCGGCACCCTCGGCATCGGCCGCAGCGCCATCGGCTACTTCCTCGGCGACCCCCAGCTCCCCGGTTGACGCGGAGCCGGTTGGCGGGGGACAGGTTCAACCCGGTGTCGCCCCGACGAAACAGGGCGATTCCGATCCAACTCGACCAAGGTCCGTCCGTCCGCGAATGGTGATGCCTCGGCCGTCGCGCGCGGGGTCCCTTTCGAGCACCCCACATCGGGCGGTACCGTCCCGCCCATGACCTTCGAGCCGCCGACCTTCCCCGAGCGCTTCAACCTCGCGCACTACTACCTCGACGCCCGCGTCGAGGAACGCCGCGGGGACCGGACGGCGGTGGTCGTCGGCGACGACTCTCACACCTACGCCGAGGTCCAGGCCCGGGCGAACCGGGCCCGCCACGCCTTGGGCGCCAAGGGGATCGGTCAGGACGACCGGGTCCTGATGCTGCTCTTCGACGGCATGCCCTTCGTCGAGTGCTGGTTCGGGATCCTCAAGGCCGGCGCGGCCTTCTGCATGGCGAACCCGCTGGGGACCGAAGAGGACTTCGACCACCTCCTCGACTACACCCGCTGCCGGGCCGTGGTGGCCGACGTGTCCTGCGTCGAGCGCCTCGCGCCGCTCCTGGCGAAGTACCCCGGGTGTACGCCCTTCGTCGTGGGCGCCACCGCGGAGACCGAGCTGCCCGAGGGCTGGACCCGCTGGGAACCCGCGCTGGCAGATGCCAGCGCACACACCGAGAACGCGGATACCTCCCGGGACGACATCGCCGGCTGGCTCTTCACCAGCGGCACCACCGGCAAGCCCAAGGGCGCGGTCCACTTCCACCGGCACTTCGCCTACAACACCGAGTGCTACGCCAAGGGCGTCCTGGGGCTCCGCGAGAGCGACGTCTTCGTCAGCGTGTCCCGGCTCTTCTTCGGCTACGGCACCGGCACCAACTTGATGTTCCCCTTCGCGGTCGGGGGCACGGCGGTGCTCTTTCCGGACAAGCCCACGGCCGAGCGCATCGTCGAGCACGTGGAGCGGCATCGGGTCACGGTGCTCACCAACGTCCCCGCGATGATCCGGCAGATGGTGGACACCGAGGGCGAAGCCGATCTTAGCTCGGTGCGCATCTGCCTGAGCGCCGGCGAGGCGCTCCCCGCCGAGCTCTACGAGCGCTGGAAGGCGCGCTGGCCCGCGGCCGAGATCCTCGACGGCATCGGCAGCGCCGAGATGTTCCACATGTACATCACCAACCGCGAGGGCGACGTGAAGCTCGGCTCTCTGGGCAAGCTCGTGCCCGGCTACGACGCGCGCATCGTCGACGCCGCCGGCAAGGACGTCCCCCGGGGCGAGGTGGGCCGCCTCTGGGTCAAGGGGGACTCCACCGCGCTCTGCTACTGGCGGCGGCAGGACGAGAGCCGCGCGACCTTCCGCGGCGATTGGTGCATCACCGCCGACCTCTTCCGGCGCGACGCCGAGGGCTACTTCTACTACGAGGGCCGGGCCGACGACCTCCTCAAGGTGCGCGGCCAGTTCATCAGCCCCCTCGAGATCGAGGACTGCCTCGCGACGCACCCCGCGGTCCGCGAGTGCGCGGTGGTGGGCGTCGACGATGGGGAAGGGCTGACGATCCCCAAGGCCTTCGTGGCCCTGCGCGAAGGCCACGAAAGCAGCGACGCCCTGGTCACGGCGCTCCAGGAGCACGCCAAGGCCCACCTCACGCGGTACAAATTCCCGCGCGAGGTGGCCTTCGTGGAGTCGTTGCCGCGGAACGACCGCGGGAAGATCATGCGGCGCGCGCTGATCTGAGCGCGTCGATCGAGGCCGGCAGCACGGTCTCCAGGTGGTAGGCTGGAGGGCATGAAGGAGAAGCGGTCCTCGTTTCCGCGGATGCTCGCCGACCTCACCTACGAGGAGGCCGACACCTTGAAAGAGGCTGGCGCGGTCGCGCTGCTCCCCATCGGGGCGACCGAGGCCCACGGGCCCCATCTGCCATTGGCCACCGACGTGATCATCTCGGTGCACGCGGCCAAGGTGGCGGTCACCCGGCTCCGCGCCGAGGGCGTCGCCTCGGTGGTGCTGCCCCCGGTGGCCTACGCGGTGACCGAGTTCGCGGCGAGCTTCGGTGGGACCATCTCCATTCGCTCGGAGACCGCGCGAGCGCTGATGCGCGACGTGATGGTCGGCGCCCACCGCGCGGGCTTCCGCGCCGTGGTGGTCTGCAACGCGCACCTCGAGCCGGGGAACCTGGGCGCCATCGAGGGCGCCATCGCCGACGCCCGCGAAGCCGGCGTCCCCTGCGCCTTCCCCAACGTCACCCGCAAGCCCCACGCGCTGCGCCTCGGGGACGAGTTCCGCTCGGGCGCCTGTCACGCCGGGAGCTACGAGACGAGCCTGGTCATGGCGGCCACGCCCTTCCTGGTGAAGCGGGAAGTGCAGCAGGGGCTCCCCGCGAATCCCAGCTCGCTCTCCGTCGCCATCCGCGAAGGGAAGGGCAGCTTCGAAGAAGCCGGCGGGCCCCGCGCCTACTTCGGCTACCCCGCGGAGGCGTCGGAGGCCGAAGGTCACCGCCTCTACGAGGTGCTCGCCGACATCTTCGCCGCCGAAGCGCGGCAGCTCCTGGCCTAGCGCGGAGCTCAGGTCGGT
>DCLA01000117.1:23104-29487 GCA_002320815.1 Myxococcales bacterium UBA1660 | reverse complement strand
CCTCGGCAGACGACCACGCGACGGTGCTCACGTCAGCGACGTGGTTCGTCGAACGGATACGTTCTTCTGGGAGTGCGCGCCCCGGCCGGCAGCAGGCGACGCACCCTTCGCGTTCGTCCTCGTGGACGCGCCTCGGTTGGTGGGCACCCCGCCCGACGCGCGCGACTTCGCCGAGCACCTGCAGGCGGCCGAGGGCCCCGTCGCCACCTTCCCCAACCTCGGGGGCGACGCCCGATTGGTCGTTCCCCGCAGCGCAGTCGCCACCGGCCACGCGCACCTCGCCGCCTTCGTGCGCACCGCCCCTCCGCCCAGCGTCGACGCGCTCTGGGTCGGCGTCGGCGAGGCCCTCGCGGCCTGGCGCCGGGAGGGGCGGGGCCCGGTGTGGCTGAGCACCTCCGGGCTGGGCGTGCCCTGGGTCCACGTGCGCCTCGACGCGCGGCCCAAGTACTACGTCCACACACCCTACCGCCGCGGCTGAGCGGCGCGGCCGTGGGGATCAGGCGCGCTTGCGGACGCGAGCGGGGACGCCGCGCTCGATGACCGTATCGTCGGCGTAGGCCGGGTCGGTTTCCGGATGATCCAGGGTGTAGTGCAGCCCGCGGCTCTCCTTGCGGGCGATGGCGCACTGGACGATCAAGTCGGCGACGTCGGCGATGTTGCGCAGCTCGAGCATGTCCCGGTTGACCAGGTGGCTCCAGTAGTACTCGCGGATCTCCTCCTGCAGGAGCGCGATGCGGCGCGCGGCGCGGCGGAGGCGCTTGTCGCTGCGGACGATGCCCACGTAGTTCCACATGAACCGGCGGATCTCGTCCCAGTTCTGCGTGACCACCACGGCCTCGTCGGAGCGCACGGCGGAGCCCGTGTCCCAGTCGGGGACCTTGCCGGGGAGCACCCGCTCTTCCTTCTTCGCCAGCGCCTGGGCGACGGCGTGGCCGTAGACCAGTCCCTCGAGGAGCGAGTTCGACGCCAGGCGGTTCGCGCCGTGGAGCCCGGAGCAGGTGACCTCACCGATGGCCCAGAGGCCGGGGAGGCTCGTGCGACCTTCCTTGTCGACGATGACGCCGCCGCACATGTAGTGCGCCGCGGGGACGACCGGGATGGGCGCCTTTCGCATGTCGATGCCGAACTCCATGCAGCGCGCGTGGATGTTCGGGAAGCGCTCCTCGACGTACTCGTCGTCGAGGTGGGTCATGTCCAGGAACACCGAGTCGGCGCCGGACTTCTTCATCTCGTAGTCGATGGCCCGGGCGACGACGTCGCGCGGCGCCAGGTCCTTCATCTCGTGGTGCTCTTCCATGAAGGCGGTGCCGTCGGCCCGTCGGAGCACGCCGCCTTCGCCGCGGAGGGCCTCGCTGATGAGGAAGCTCTTCGCCTTCGGGTGGTAGAGGCTGGTCGGGTGGAACTGGAAGAACTCCATGTTCGCCACCTGCGCGCCGGCTCGGTAGGCCATGGCCACGCCGTCGCCGGTCGCGACGTCCGGGTTGGAGGTGTAGAGGTAGACCTTGCCGGCGCCGCCCGCGGCCAGGATGGTCGCCTGGGCCACGAACGTGTGCACCTCGCCGGTGTTCTCGTCGAGGACGTAGGCGCCCACCACGCTCCGGCGGGGCGCGCCGAAGCGGCTCTGCTCGATGAGGTCCACGGCCATGTGGTCCTCGATGATCTCGATGTTCGCCGCTTCGACCGCGGCGACCAGCGCCCGCTGGACCTCCCGGCCGGTGATGTCTCCGGCGTGCACCACGCGGCGGGCGCTGTGGCCGCCCTCACGCGTCAGGTCGAGCTCGTTCTCCTCGTCGCGGCTGAACTTCGCGCCGAGCTCCATGAGCTCCTGGATCCGCTTCGGCCCATCGGTGACGACCATCTCGACCACGTCGGGGTGCGAGAGCCCGCCCCCGGTGGCCAACGTGTCCTGCACGTGGGCGTCGAAGGTGTCGGTGGGATCCAACACGGCCGCGATGCCGCCCTGGGCCCAGTTCGTCGCCGAATCGGTCCGCGAGCGCTTGGTGATGATGGTCACCTTCGCGTACTGGGACGCCTCCAGGGCGAAGGTGAGCCCCGCCACGCCGCTACCGATGACCAGGATGTCGCACTCTCTGCGCATCGGGCGAGCATAGGCGACCCGGCCGGCAAATGCTCGCCCGACCGGCCCCTCGGATCGGCCCGCCGGTTGGGAGCGTCCGACTGCCGAGCGCCTGAGACCGTGGTGGATGGCGCGATGGCGTTTCGCGGGGATCGCTCTCCAGCGGTCCATGGGCGCTGTGGTGTCGTGGACGATCGTGTCGGCGCCCGGTGGAGGTGCGACATCATTGGCAGTCGCGAGGCAAAGCGAGCGGCCACGGAGCCACGGAGAGGCGCCCGCGCATCGCCGAGGCGCACATGGCTACCGAACGATTCGGCTCGCCGACAGAACTGAACTCTAGACCAAGGACTCAGTCAGTACAGCTGCCCGCCGAGGCTACATTGGTGCCGGCCGCGCGAGCGTGGCAGGAACTCGGGTACGACATCCCGTCGCATCCACACACCAGGCCGCCATCGGTCGAGCAGTCGGTCTCTGGCAGCCGCGGCCGACAGTGACCTGAGGCCGACTCGCAGGAGGAGAGGTCGCACCACTGCCCATCGGCACACTCCTGAGACTCGACACAGGACCCAAAGGTGGGGGCTTCGCAATCACCTTCCCTCAACACACTGGTCCCCGCCTGCGCCGCCTCGCAGGCCGTGCAGTACGTTTCACCGTTGCAACCACAGACTCCAGGGCACTCCTCGCCGCAATCGGACGGAAAGAGCGCACAAAGCCCGACATTCCCGTCGGCGCCACAGCCAGCGATGAAACGGCACCAGTCGGAACGGGGGCACTCGGCGTTCGAGACGCAAGACACGGTCGCTGTTGATGACGAATCCTCAACGATCGCGTGGTCCTCGAGGGCAGCGTCAATGGGAGTGACTGGTTCCTGTTCCGTGCAACTGCCGAGCGTGAGGATGCTCGTCAAGAAGATGTACGGAACGAGGTGCTTAGAGGCAGGCTTCATTGTCCCGAGTGCCATCGCAGTTGACGTCAACATAAAAGCAGCGATCGAAGTCGGCGGGGTCCGCATCTGGATGAATGCGCGCATCAGTGTCGTCGCAGTCCGTAGAACAGGGGTATCCATCGCCATCGAAGTCGCTTTCGCAGCAATCCCCCCTCACGCAGTCCTGATCCACCCCGTCACACACGATCTCAGGGGCGAACGCATGAATGGAGGGGTCATCGGGGTCGCAGTCTTCAGGCACCGAATAGCCATCGCCATCCGTGTCGCAGTAGTCGGCACCAGAGCAATCATCATCCACTCCGTTGCAGGGGATCTCCGCCAGGAGCGGCGACCTGGACGAATCCGAGTCGTCACAATCGCCGTCTGCCGGCACCCCGTCCCCATCCTCATCGGCGAAGCACAAGTCCGAGCCGTTGCAGTCTTCATCCCGGCCATTGCACCGGATCTCATTTGCGCCGGGGTGACTCGCTACATCTCGGTCATCGCAATCTACCTCCGCGGTATAGCCATCGCCGTCGAAGTCATCGGGACTTGGGTCACGGCAGGCACCACCCGCCCAGACTATACAGCCGTCTTCCCTTGGATCCATATCGCCGCCCGGACCGCCGGGGGGGCCCGACTCCGGCCGCGCCTCTTCACTGGAATCCGGTTCCCCTGGATGCGAGTCCGAGCATCCGGAAGCCAGAAGCGCCACTATAGTTCCGCCCAAGCACACCGCACAGATCTTCATAGTCGCCACCTAATTTCTAGCTACCCGTCACTGACCACCTACTAAACCAATAGGCATCGAGAGTCACATTTCCTGAACGACTGACGGGCATTCCTACTTGAACCCTGCCGCCAAGTGTTCCTCCTTCGCGATACTCTCCAAGGAAGAACTTTCTTCGAGAACAGTGAAATGGAAGATCCTGCGGATCCCACGAACCTACACCGATTCCTATTCTATTGCTCCACGAGGCGCCGCCGTCAGTGGAGTACGACACCCAACGACTAGTGTGAGGGGTTGCGCTGCCGGCATCCCGAACGCCAGAGTAAGTCGCAAAGAGCGCACCATCTTCGGAAATCGTGATTGAACAGTCGATGTAGTCGGTGTCTTGTGCGGGAAATGCGTCGACCGGCACCGGCGTTGTCCAGCTAGTCAGCGAGCCCGAGTTCCGAAGGTAAAAGACTCTTATCCGCCCATCTACGTTTGCCTGATATACAGCGTGGATGCGGCCAGAAACGTTCGGATCAGTTGCAAGGCCGAAAGGCTGTTTGGTGTCGAAGCAGGATTGCCCATTTCCTCCCGAGCAACCAAATCCCGTTGTGGTGACGGGACCGAACCGAATGTCAGGCGCCGAGGGAAAAGGGCCGGCGCCAACATTGACCTGACCGCACGAGCCGGATGGTCTCACTCGACAGATCGTTGGGGTGGATGATGAGGGGGGGAACGAGTATGCATATGCATGCTCTGCGACGTCGGATAGCATGCCGGCAGGATTGGACGGCAACCCGGGGATCGCCGCCGGGGCACTAACTGCCCCGGTGGGCGAAACCGTCGAGTACTCCACGCGCCCCGTGCCGACGTTCCACCAGGCAATATTCGCCCAGGGGCCGGTGGACTCTTCGGTTATGGCGACGCCGGGATGGTCCAGGCTTGGGGCCGTCGATACCACCCGAAGGCTAGAACTCGACTCGGTCAGGTTTGCGATTGTTGATGCACTCGTACCTTGTCGGTAGACCACTCGACGGTCGCTGGTGGTAGTCGCGCAAGAGGTCGGTGTTCCAACAACCTCAACTTCCAGCGAAGTATGATGGAACCTTTGTCCTGAGTCGATAGCTATCCATGGGTCGGTGATAGAGAAGGTCGACCCGAGCGTGGGGACGACTACGTAGTCGTCTGAGTAGGCAAACCCACCATTGAAAGAATGAGACAATGAAACCTTCCATGGTGGTGGAGCGTCGCGGCGAATCGCGCTGCTCATCCCGACGATAGAAGATGGTATCGAGACGCTCTCCGTTGCCGGGTGTGTACTCGATCCCTGGTGACCCAGCATTTCTAGAGCATGGTGCGGCAGTTGGATGTGATCTTTGAAGGCGCCCATTCCTCCTTCTACTTCGAGCAATACCCCAGAGGCCGTGACAATCGCGTTCTGCCCCCCAGTTCCGAATGCCGACGCACTGAAGCCGGTAAAGAAAGATCCCGAGCTCATGGTCGTCCCGACCCCCCTCCAGCTTTGCTGTGAAGGCTTCCGAGAGGGGCTCCAGGAGCTCCATGCACCGGACGAGCTCCTCCGTGTATGTTCCAACGTACCGTCGGTGCTAGTTGCGAAAACTTCGACCCACGAACTGCAAGAACCTAGGAAGCAGAAGCTCGAGGGCGCAGCCTCAATGGCCACAGCAGTCGTGGCAAAGTCGAAGGCCGGCGTCGGCGCCGCGCTCCACGAGGATACCAGGGTAGATGTTGGAGCGAGCTGGGCGGTGTAAAGTCGATTGTCGGTGCCGATTATGCCAATTTCGTACTGAGACGAGTCCGACGGGTTTGACTCAATGAAGACACTTGGGTGCATTTGTGCAACGCCGGACGGGAGGCCGATGTTCCAGTCCAGCCAGTTGTTGCTAGCGCCCCGCCTGGTCCGGCAGAGCTTGCGATCATCACACCTATACGTGAAAAGTGGATTCGTGCCGATAGCGGCGCCGTCGATATCCGCGCGTGTCGTCTCGGCCCAGCCACTGGTCGAGCAATCAGGAGCGGACGAGATACCCAAACTCGTGGTGGACACCCCTTCCCATACGCACAGCGAGCCGTCTGTAGCTATCGAGGCCACCGCATAGCGGTGGGTGCTGCCCTCGAGCCAATGCACAGCACTGACGTCGGTATTTGCGAAGTCTTTGAAGTCGGCCGTCTCCGGCAGATAGTGCCAACTGTGGAACGAATCGTCGTCCCAGATCACCTCGATGATTCGATTGGCAGACGCATAGAATATCCGCTGAATCTGCTCAGATGGGGTAGTGAAGCCCAACGCGTCGATGCCGGAGTCGACGTTCGAGCCCACCAAAGCCCAGGCGTCAATGTTGTCGTCGGTTCTCTTGGTGACGAGGTAGTCACCGTAGGTGCTCGTCCAGACTCGGGGTTGATATCCGCTCGCGGAGAGTCGGTCTACGACTGCCATCCGTCTGGCGGCGATGGTCCAGGTCTGGTCATATGGGTCAGCGGATGCTGGGCTTGCAGTGAGAGCAACGGAAGCAAGCGCGAAGAGGATAACCGTGCTCTGACTGACGCGCGCCCGACCGTAGTTTCGCATAGATTGACCTCTGTTGCTCGCCTTCGACGGGCTGTTGGTCGCCACGTGGCTATCGCGTCAGTATGCACACGCTCCG
>DCLA01000117.1:0-22777 GCA_002320815.1 Myxococcales bacterium UBA1660 | reverse complement strand
GGGGGGGGGGGGGTGAGGTGTCTCTCGACGGCCGTGCCTAACTGAAGAGGGCGGGCGCGGCGACGGTGTCGTCGAGTCCCGCGCTCACCTCGCGGACGAGCCCTTCCGGGGCGCATGCCCCGAGACTACGTCAGAGCGGCGGCGATTCTCTCCGCGGGCGCCGCGAGGGCCGGCTCAGTCGTCGAGGGAGAGCTCGGCCGGGGGGCGCGGGCGTTCCATCGGGAGGTACGCGTGCCAGAAGGCGACCTCGTAGCCGGCGGCCTGGGTGTGCACCCGGTCCTTGCAGTGGTGCCGGTCGAGCTCGAGCTCGCCGGTGGGGCTGCCCGCCGGGGTGAAGGCCACCACGTCGAAGGAGCGCGGCTGGAAGACGTCGACCACGCGGCGGACCAGCTTGGAGAAGTCGTCGCGGAAGTCGACGTTGGTCTCGAAGCTGACGTAGGAGCCCAGGGACTCCGGGGTCACGTGGATGGTGTAGTAGTCGGCGCCGCGGATGCCGTTCATCGAGTAGCCGGCGGGCGTGAAGGGGTGCTCGTCGATCTCGAAGTCCGGGAGGAACTTGGGTAGGCCGATCTCCTCGGCGATGGTGCTGCCCTCGGGGCGCTCGCAGCCGGTGAAGGTCGCCGCGACCTCGTCGGAGAGGCCGTGCATGAGGATCTCGAGGGTCGTGTCCCCCACCGAGGCCCGGTAGGGCTTCTCCGAGTAGAAGACGTGGACGTGATGGTCGTGCTCGTCGCCGAAGCGCAGGGCGCGGCCGCCGAACCAGCCGTGGAGCCGCTGGGCGTCTTCGTAGAAGCTCGAGGGCTGCCGGTCGGGGAAGTGCTCGTTCTTCCGCTCGTAGACCAGGAGCGCGATGTCGTCCGGGGGAACGCGCTCCAGGATGCGCGCGACGGCGTTCACCAGCCGGGTCCGGCCGCAGGTGATCATGGTCAGGTGGTCGGCGTAGACGAAGAGGCTCGACTCGCTGAGCAGGTAGGCCGTCTGGTGCTCGTTGGAGAGCTGGCTGAGCACCTGGGCGTTCGAGGCCTGGACCACGGAGTGCCAGAACTCGTCGCCCAGCGACCGGAGGTCCACCGCGCCGTCGCGAACCGCGAGCTCCACCTTTTTCTCGGGGCCTTCGAAGAACGTCGGGGTGCTGACCTTGCTCATGGGCCCGATGATGGCCCGCGCCGCCCCGCGCGCAAGCCCGGGGGAGCCCGGCGGGGTGCTTTCTTGGCCCGAGCCCGCCCGGCCGCTACCCTGGGGCGGTGCGCCTGGCGCTCGCCATAACGATCCTGGCCCTCGGGCCGGCGACCGACGTCCGCGCGGACATCTACGAATGCCGGGCCGCCGACGGGACGCGGGAGTTCACCAACGTCCGCCAGCCGGGCCGCAGCTGCCGCGTCCTGGTGCGCGAGTCCGACCAGGAGCGCCGCCGCTCCGACGCTCGGAGCCGGCCGGCCGCGGGTGGTCCCTTGGCCAACGCCGCTCGCAATCGGCCGGCGGCCGACCGCACGCCGGACCCCCACCGCTTCCAGCGCTACGACCACTTCATCCGCGAGGCCGCGCGCATCTACCAGCTCCCCGCGCCGTTCATCCGGGCGGTGATGAAGGTGGAGAGCAACTTCAACCCCGAGGTGGTCAGCCGCGCCGGCGCCATCGGGCTGATGCAGCTCATGCCCCGGACGGCGGCCAACATGGGCGTGCGCGATCCCTTCGACCCCCGGCAGAACATCCTGGGCGGCGCGCGCTATCTGCGCATCCTGGCCAACCTCTTCGGGGGGGACCTGGTGCTGACCGTGGCCGCCTACAACGCCGGCGAGGGCGCCGTGCAGCGCTACGAGGGCATCCCCCCCTACAGCGAGACCCGCCGCTACGTCCGCCGGGTCCTGTCCCACTACTACCGCTACCGCTCCGGAGGCACCGACGGATGACCCGCGTGCTGGTGATCGCGCTCGCTCTGGTGACCCTCGCGAGCGTCGCCGAGGCTCAGGACCCCTACACGCTGGCGGTGAACGAAGCGCTCCGCGCGCTGGCGAGCGGAGACGTCGCCGGTGGCCGGGAGCGCTTGCTCGGCCTGGTCGCCGAGAGCCCGGCGCGGGCCGCGGCCCACTGTCATCTGGGTGAAGCGCACCGGATGGCCGGGGAGCTGGGGCCGGCCCTGGGCAGCTACCGCGAGTGCGCCCGCCTCGCGCGCCAGACGAACGATGCGGGCCTCGAGGCCCGCGGGCTCCTGGGGGTGGCCCAGACCCTCACGCGCCAGGAGGGCAAGCTCCCCCAGGCCAAGGAAGCCTTCGCCGCGCTGCGCACCTTCGCCGAGGCGCACCCCGACGTGGTGCCGGTGGCGCTGGTCGAGGCCCGCGCGGCCGCGGTCGACGCGATGATCGCCGCCGACGAGGCCGCCGCCGCCGTGCGGACCCGGCGCGAGGAGCGGGCCCGGGAGCTCGCCGAGGCCGCCGAGACGCCCTGACCTCCGCCTTCGAGACCGCCCCGTGAACGCGCCCTTCCTCGCCGCCGCCTTCGTCGGCGCCATCGCTCCCTTCGTCCGCGCGTGGGCGTGGGGCGTGCCCATGGGTTGCTTCACCTGGGGGATGGCGCTCCGGGCGACCCTGGGCGCGGGCCTGGTCACCCTGATGGCCGGGCTCATCCCGCTGGTGGTGGTCGACGACCTGACCGCCGGGCTCATCGGCCTGGTCGTGGGCGGTCTGCTCATGTTGCTCTCGGCGCGCCGCTCCCGGCACCTGCGCGGGATCATGCTCTTGAGCTGGCGCCTGGCGTCGCCCCTGACCCGTGACGAGGTCGTGGAGCGTCTCCGCGGGCGGCTGGCTTCGGCGCGCCGGCTGGGTCCCGAGTCCTACGCCCAGCTCGCGCTGGTGGCCGCGGCCCCACTCTCGGCGGTCGAGCGCTGGGACGAGGTCCTGGCGGCCCTCGAGGGGGTGACCGTGGAGTCCCTGCCCCGGGCGCTGAGCGAGCGGGTCACCCAGGCGCGCTCCATGGCGCAGATCGCGCGCGGAGATCTCGAGGCGGCCACCGAGTCGCTCACGCGCATCGAGCGCCCCGCCGAGCCTGCCGTCGAGCGCTGGCTCCGGGCCAGCGAGGCGCTGCTCCACGCCGTCCAGGGCGGCGCCGACCAGGCGTTGACCATCGCCAACGAAGAGCGCGACGCCGACGCCGCGTTGGGGGCGAGCTACGACATCGTCCGCGCCCACGCGCTGGCTTCCAAGGGCGACGACGAGGGCGCCAAGGCCGCGCTGCGCCGGGTGGAGCGCGTCGCCGGCGCGCCGGGCCTCCAGCGAGCCATCCGCCCGGTGGGTCCGGCGACGGACCTCGCCCGCGCGCTCCTCGCCGCCGACTGACGGATATGTGACAACCGCGTCTCGATGTCGCGTGCCGGGTGACGAACGCGGCGCGCATCGGGCAGTCTCGGAACATGCGTCGGGCTCTGATGGGTGTGCTGCTCTGCGTCTCGTGTGACTGCGGAGGGGCGGGGGATGCGGAGCTGTCGGTGGATCTGCGCACCGACTACGCGCCGGGGATCGAGTTCGACATCGTGCGCACTCGGTTGGACACCGGGGAGAACGAGGAGCTCGGCGCCGTGAACACCGAGTCGTCCATCGCCGCCTTCCTCGGCGGCCAGCGGGTGGCCGAGTTCGCCGACGTCGATGCCGGGACCCGCCGGGTCACCGTCTCACTGGTGCGCGCGCGGGATGGGGAGACCATCGCTTCCCGCGATGTGGTGGTGGCGGTCGAGGGCTCGGTGGCCGTCACGGTGATCCTCGCCCGCGGCTGCGAGGGCATCGAGTGCCCGGGCGCCGGGGATCCGGCGGCGACGGAGTGTTCGGCCGGTGTCTGCGTGCCCCCCGAGTGCACCCCGACCAACCCCGATGCGTGCCCCACGGAGGCCACCTGCACGGCGGACGAAGACTGCACCGGGCCCGCCCTGGCGCCCTGCGCGCAGAGGGCCTGCCAGGACGCCGTGTGTCTGGTGCAACGCGACGACGCGGTCTGCGGCGCCGACCAGTACTGCGAGCCGAGCGGGGGCTGCGTGGCGGTGCCGAGCGAGGGCGATGGCGGCGTGCCTCGGCCCGAGTGTGAAGGCGGCGACCTCTGCGACACGGGCAACCCGTGCGAGGTCGGCGTGACCGTGTGCCGGGACGGGGAAGCGGTCTGTGAAGGGGATGGACCGCGGCCGGCCGGAACCGAGTGCCGCCCCTCGACCGGGTCCTGCGACGCGCCGGAGGTCTGCGACGGAGAGGCCGTGCTCTGCCCCGACGACGTCCTCGAGCCGGGCGGGACGAGTTGCCGCGAAGCGGCCGGTCCCTGCGACGTGCCGGAGACCTGCACCGGGGAGTCCGAGGAGTGTCCCATGGACCAGCTCGCCACCGCCGGCGCCGCGTGTTCGAGCGGCGGCGACGCGGGCTTCTGCGACGGCCTGGCGGTCTCGTGCATGACCGGTTGCACTCCGGGGGCTCCCTGCGACCCGGGGGTGGCCTGCAAGGTGGGGCAGCTCGACTGCTCCGGCGCGAGCCCGGTATGCGTGGTCAGCGGCAACGAAGCCGACGGAACGACGTGCAACACCCGGGACACCGGTAGCTGGAGCGCTTGCGCGTACGGGACCACCTGCGTGGAGAGTGGGACCCAGTCGCGCACGGTGGTGACCTACGCCTGCGCCGCCGGGTCGTGCGCGTCGTCGATCGGGTCGGAGATGCGAGCGTGCACCCGGGACACGGACGGAGCCACCTGCGGCGCCGGGTTCCAGTGCCCGAGCTGGAGCTCCTGCAGCTACGGCGGTGCCTGTGCCGTGGCCGGGACCCAGACGCGGACCTGCACCGATCAGACCTGTGCCGGTGGCGCCTGCACCACGGCGACGATGCCCCAGATGCAGGGGTGTAGCCGTGGGGATCGGACGGGCGTGAGCTGCTCCTCCTGCGGCAATCCGGTCTGTGTCTGCGCCAGCACGTCCTGTCAGACGGTGACCACCACCGTGACCATCGACGCCCAGGACGGTTCGGCGGGCGCGTTCCAGTGCGCTGGCGGCGGGAGCTGCACGAGGGCGCAGGGCCTCTGTATGGCCACCTGTCCCGTCGGCGCGGACATCGACATCCAGTGCTGGGACGAGAACGGCAACGACAGCGCGACCCACATCCTCTCCGACCGCGTGCTGTGCGATTGCCTGCTCCAGAACAACGGCATGGCGAGCTGCAACGACGAGACCGTGACCGATGCGATGGACATCGACTGCTACATCTCCGAACGCTGTTAGGGGGTAGCGCGGGCGGCGTGACCCGCGGCCGGTCTACCCTTTCGGCCCATGAGGCACGCGATGATCGTGGGGTTGGTCCTGGGAATGCTCATCGGTTGCGGCGACGACGCCGGCGGCGACCCGAGCGGGGACGCGGGGCCTCGGCCCGGCGTCGATCTAGGGCCCGTTGATCTGGGTCCCGTCGACCAGGGGCCCGGGTCGCCCGACCTGCCGGGCCCGGCCGGACCCCAGGGCGTCATGGCCCGGCTGCCCGACGGTCGCTTCGGCAGCGCCGACGAGACCTTCACCCTGCCGGCGCCCGACGAGGGGCGTGGCATCTACTTCCCCGACCTGCAGGAGAGCTTCTCCGAGGTCGACTGGGCCACGCTGGACCGGCTCTACATCCCCGCGGGCCACTACCCCTTCATCAGCTTGGGGAACCTGCCCGACCGGGAGCCCGGCGACCCGCTGGTCATCACCAACTTCGGCGGCCAGGTCCGCGTGGGCGCCCTGGACCACCACTACCTCTTCGTGATCCACGGGGGCTCCGGGTGGGTTCTCTCCGGGCGCTACGATCCCGAGTCGGCCACCGGCGCCGCCGGCTACCCCGGCCATCGCGACAACGCCTATGCGCACAGCCAGGGCACCTACGGCATCCTGATCGACGACGACCAGGTCCGGAAGAGCGTCAGCGGGCTCGCCGTCGGGGGCGGCGCCACCGACTTCGAGATCGAGTTCGTGGAGATCGCCGACGTGGGCTTCGCCGGGATGCTCATCAAGAGCGACGGCGAGGCCGAGGCGACGATGCGCGGCGTGTTCATCCACGACAACTACGTGCACGACACGGTCAGCGAGGGGATGTACCTGGGGAGCACCCAGGCCCAGCCGCAGCACACCCTGGAGGGCTGGGACATCAGCTACAACCGGGTGCTGCGCACCGGCACCGAGGCCATCCAGCTCGGCCAGCTCGCCGCGACCCACGAGGTCCATCACAACGTCTTCGGGCCCGCGGCCATCGACTGGCGCGATGCCTTCCAGGCCTACCAGGACGGGAACCTCCAGATCTCGATCCGGTCCGGGCTGACCCGCGTCCACCACAACGTCTTCCTCGGCGCCGCGGGCTCCATGGTGGGGGTCTTCGGGAACGACGTGGCCGGTGATCCGCACACCGAGGGCGACGGCGTCGAGCTCTCGGACAACTACTTCGCCCACTTCCGGAACCTGGGCATCTACACCAACGCCCGCGACGTGGACCCGCTGACGATCACGGTCGAGGACTCCTTCGTGCGCGGCTACGTCCTCGACCGCGACGAGGTCTACCCCGACGCCACGCCGCCCGGTCACGTCATCCGCCAGGGCACCGGCGACACCGAGGTCGTGGTCCGCGGGGTGACCTTCGCCGACACCGACCGGCTGTGCAGCCCGTTGCCCGGCGAGTGCAACGGCGAGGCCGGGGCCTTCTCGGGCGACGACAACGCCATGGCCGCGGTCGCGCCCTTCGAGTTCCGCGACGCCGGGCTCCCCGCGGACTTCGACTACCTCACCCTCGAGCAGTGGACGGCGGCCGCGTCGCGCAACGAGGACGCGCCGGTGAGCTACCCGATGGGTACTACGGTGATGCAGGTCGGCGTGCCCTACCGCTGCACGGCGGCCACGTGCGGGCCGGACGACGTGCCCGGCGAGGCCACTGTGTGGGAGGAGCTGGAGCGCTTCGCCGACGACGTCCGGCCGGCCGTCGGGAGCGCCCATGCGGAGCTGGGTCTCGGCGAGGGCTGAGGGCCCGGAGAGCGAAGACGCCGGCTCACTCGGTGAACGCGCCGAGAGCCGCGTCACCGCGGGCATGGAGCACGAAGTCCTTGCCCGCGGCCTCGAAGCGTGTCCCGTCGGCGGTCGAAGCGATCAGGGTGCTGGTGGCGAAGAGCAGGTCCCCGCGGGCGTCGAGGCTTCGGGGGTCGCAGTCGTCGCGGACGCAGACCGGAGCGCCCTCGTCGAGCGCCATACGCCAGAGCCCGAGGCGACCCGCGGCGATCCAGAGCGCATCGTGCCACCACGCGATGGCGCGGATGTCCCCGGGGAGCGCCGAGGGCAGGCGTCCGAACTCGGTGAGCGCATCGGTCCCGGCCACGAAGACGCCGTCGTCGGTGCAGGCCACGACGCGCTCCTCGGCGAGGGCGACGGCGACGAGGGGGGAATCGGTGTCGACCCGCAGCCGGGCCCAGGTGCCCTCGCCGTAGCTGGCGGCGCCGTCGCCCACGGCTACCAGGCGCTCCGCGTCGCCGACCATCGCGGCGATGCGCAGGTCCGGATGAGCCAGGGGCGCGGCTTCCCCGCCAGCGATCGGGTAGCGGTGAACGGTGTGCTCGGCCCCCAGGGACCCCCAGACGTAGACGCCCTGGTGGGCGCCAGCGTCGACGCCGCAGAGTCCCGACGGACGCGTCGTGAGCCGGTCGCGCTCCCAGGTCGTGTCCGCGGGCGCGGACAGGTCCACTACGCCCACCCAGCCTCGCCGCGCACAGGCCCACAGCCGGGGCTCGGGGCCCGCGGAACGCCAGAGACCGGTGTATCGACCCTGGGTGCCGATGCGGGTCGCCATCCGTCCCCGGTCGGAGTCCTCGCGCCGTCGGGAGGTCACCACCAACGACTCGCTCTCGCCCTCCACGTCGCCGGTCGCCGGATCGAAGCGCCGGGCCAGGAAGGCACAATCGAGGTGAGAGGAGCCGGTAGCGGCGTCGTAGACGGTCTGGAAGCTCACCCAGCGAGGGTACCGCACTCGCACCGTGGATCGCGGATCCCGAAGGCCCGCGTGGCGCGCCGAGTAATGGTCGCCCGGCCCCCGCACGACTCGACCCCCTGATGAGCTCCCCTCCTTCCCATCCCAAAGCCTCCTCCGGCGTACCCGGGCTCGACTCGGTCCTCCACGGCGGCTGGCCGGAGGAGCGGCTGCATCTCGTGCTCGGCCAGCCGGGGGCCGGAAAGACCACGCTCGGCCTGCAGTTCCTCCTCGAGGGCGCGGCCCAGGGCGAGACGGTGCTCTACATCTCGCTCTCCGAGTCCGCCGAGGAGGTGTCCCAGGTCGCTCGCTCCCACGGCTGGAACCTGGAGGGCGTGACTCTCTACGAGCTCGATGCCGTCCACGAGGCGATGGGACTGGGCCGGGAGGGGTCCATGTTCGACCCCTCGGACGTCGAGCTGCGCGAGACGAGCCGGTCCATCGCCGCGGAGCTTCGCCGGGTGAAGCCGACTCGGGTCGTCTTCGATTCGCTCGCCGAGATGGAGTTGATGGCGGGGAGTTCCCTGGTGTTCCGGCATGAGCTCCTCATGCTCAAGCGGATGTTGATGGAGCTGGGGGCGACCGCGCTGCTCCTCAGCGATTCCAGCGCCCCCGAGGCCGAGCTGGAGATCCAGAGCTTGGTCCACGGGATCGTGGACATGCAGCAGCTGACCCCCGAGTACGGCGGTGACCGCCGCCGCCTCCGCGTGAGGAAGCTGCGGGGCACGACGTTCCGCGGAGGTCACCACGATTTTCGCATCGAGCGCGGGGGAGTTCAGGTCTACCCGCGCCTCTCGGCGGCGGACACGAGTCCAGGGACCGACGGGCAGCCGCTCCTGACCGGTCTCCCGGCTCTCGACTCGCTCCTGGGCCCGGGCCTGGCTCGCGGGATGAGCACCCTCATCATGGGACCGGCCGGCGCCGGCAAGACGGTGCTCGCCGCTTGCCTGCTGCACGCCGCCCTCGAGGCGGGAGAGAAGGCCGTCGTGTTTCTGTTCGAAGAGAACGTCGCGGCCTTCGTCGAGCGGTCCACCGCGCTCGGCATGCCCCTCGAGCATCACCGGGAGGCCGGGCGCCTCCACCTCGTCCGGGTCAACCCCGCGGAGCTCTCGCCCGGAGAGTTCAGTCACCGGGTGAGGCAGTTCGTGGAGGACGTGGGGGTCGCGTTCGTCGGCGTCGACAGCCTCAACGGCTACGTCTACGCGATGCCCGAAGAGCGCTTCCTGACGCTGCACGTGCACGAGCTGCTCAGCTACTTGGGACAACGGGGGGTCATCACGTTGATCGTGATGGCGCAGCATGGGGTGGTGGGAACGGCGATGAACTCGCCCGCGGACGTCACCTACGTGGCGGACACCCTGGTGCTGCTCCGCTTCTTCGAGGCGGGCGGCCGAGTGCGACGCGGCGTGTCCGTCATCAAGAACCGCGCCGGTCTCCACGAGACCTCGATTCGCGAGCTGGAGTTGGGAGTCGACGGGCTGGTCATCGGCGAGCCCCTCCACGAGTTCGACGGGGTTCTCTCCGGCATCCCCTCCTTCGTCGGGTCGCGAGACGCCCTGATCGGTGACGCCGACACCGATGCCCGATAGTTCCGAGCGTATTGCGGTCTGGGCTTCGGGGGAGAGCGACGCGGGGATCGCGGTCCGGTCCCTCGCCGAAGCGGGCATCGAGGGCATCGCCTGTGTCGGGCTCGCCGACCTCGCCGTCCGCATCCATGAAGGAGTCGGCGCCGTCGTGATCAGCGAGTCCCTTCTGGATGGGGAGACGCTCTCGAAACTGGCGGAGGTGATCGCGACCCAGCCGGTCTGGTCCGACCTTCCGGTCCTGGTGTCGAGTCATCGACGTCGGGGCCGGTCGGTCGCCGAGCTCTCGGTTCTGGGGAACGTCGCTCTCCTGGACGCCCCCCTCCGGCTGCGGAGCTTCCTTCAGGCGAGTCGGTCGGCGCTCCGCGCGCGTCGTCGCCAGTACGAGCTGCGCCAGGCCATCCTGCGTCGAGACGAGTTCCTGGCGATGTTGGCGCACGAGCTGCGGAACCCGATGTCTGCCATCGCCCTCGCTGGCGAGCACTTGCGGGGCGAGGTGGGGAGCGACTCGCGCGCGCTGGCGATCCTTCGGCGCCAGACTCGTCAGCTCACTCGGATCGTGGACGATCTCCTCGACGTCGCCCGAGTCGCCAGTGGCAAGATGACCATCCTCCGTAGCCGCTTCGACCTCGGTCGCGGGGTCGGCCTATGGGCCGAGTCCTTCGAAGAGCGGTTTCGCGATGCCGGAATCGGTTTCGAGATCAGGGCACTACCGGTCGCTTGGGTCGACGGTGACGAGGCCCGCCTGGAGCAGGTGGTGGGGAACCTGCTCTCCAACGCCCTCAAGTACACGCCTCGCGGCGGCTCGGTGCGGGTCGAGATGGTGAGCCGTGACGGGTGGACCCAGTTGACCGTCGCCGACGACGGGACGGGGATCGCTCCGGAGATGTTGAAGTCGATCTTCGACCAGTTCGTCCAGGTCGACCGCACCCTCGACCGAGCCGACGGGGGCATGGGGGTCGGTCTCACCCTGGTACGACGCCTCGTAGAGCTCCACGGCGGGTCGATTCAGGTGCACAGCGAGGGGCTGGAGCGCGGCAGCCGGTTCGAGATGATCATCCCTCTGGCCCCGGACCCGGTCGCGGCCGCCGAAGCCGCTGCGGTCGCCGTGCCCGACGCGCCCGCGGGTCGGACGGTGGTGGTCGTGGAGGACGAAGCCGACATCCGGGCGATGATGGTCATGATCCTCGAGGAAGCGGGTCACCGAGTCGTGGAAGCCGAGGATGGGGCCGCGGGCCTCGAGGCGGTTCGCCGCGAACGGCCTGCCGCCGTGCTCCTCGACATCGGCTTGCCGCGCCTCGACGGCCACGAGGTCGCTCGGCTCATTCGCGAGGAGCTGGGGCCCTCCATCCGCCTCCTCGCCATCACGGGGCACGGGAAGGACAACCGCTCCCGAGCCAGCAACTTCGACCGCTATCTCACCAAGCCGGTCGGGCGAGAGCGTCTGCTCCAAGAGCTCCAATCGGTCCTGAGCTGAAGCCTCCGGGCCTTCAACGGCAGGCGCAGACCTCGTCGGCGCCGACGTCCGGGGCGCCGCAGGAGCGGGGGAGGGCGTCCACGTCGATCCGGAGATCGGCACGAAGACGGTCCCCGTGTTGCGGCTCCGCCCGCGAGGGGAACCCGCGGATGTCGTTGTGCTCGATGATCAGCGGGGCGTCGACGTCGTCCGGCTCCATGGGGCTGCAGCAGGTCTGCACCGCGCCCGCTTCATAGGGCACGCCGTCGGCGAAGTCGTTGTGAGCCCGGGCCTCGCTGGAGTCGCCCTCCATGAAGGAGCAGCGGAAGACATTGTGGTCCACCCGCCCATCGGCGGAGAAAGTGAGCACCCCGTCCTCGCGCTCGATGCGGTAGCGCGGGTGCGAGTAGTTGGTGTCGAAGGTCGAGTGGTCGATGCGCACGCGCTCGTTGCCTGGGAAGACGTCGATGGTGCCGATCGCGTTCCCGCGGCCGCGGGAGCAGCGTTCCACGTGCAGGTCGGTGAGGCGTACGTCGTGGGATCCCTCGGCGGGGTCGCTCGCCCGGTCCAGCCGGATGGCCTCTTCGTCCATCCACTCGATGGTGTAGCCGCCCCACACGTAGTGGGCCGCACCTTCGAAGCGGGCGTGGCGGGTGCTCCCGGTGAAGACCACCGCGTCGCGGTCGCCGCCGCTCTCGCGGGCGGCCGCCGTGAACAGGATGGGGCGCTCGGCGCTTCCGTCGCGCCGGACCCGGAGCTGGCTCCAACCGTCGTAGATCCCGTCTTCGACGAGGATCACGTCGCCGGGCTCGACGGTGTCGAGGGCCGCCTGAAAGGCCGCGTGGTCCCCGACGCGATGGACCGCGCCGCCGGCCGACCTGGCCGCCGCGACCCGCGCGGCCCAGTCGACGGGATCGTCGACGTCGGTCGCGCAGAGGGTCCCTGCGTCCGTCGGGGTCTCGGCGTCGAGGTCGCCCCCACCGTCGCTGACCGCGCCGTCGTGGGCCGAGCCGTCCACGGAGACACCGGCGTGGTCGCCGCGCACCGTGGCGTCCGGCGACGAGTCGTCGTCTCCACAGGCGAGGGTCAGAGCGAGACCGAGGACGAGTACGCTGCGCATGGTCTCACTCTAGTCGCGGCGGGCCGCGGCGCTCGATGCGCGCAGACGCCGTGACGCTCAGCGGATGATGCGCAGCCGCTTGGCGTTCTCGGCCTTGGGCGCCTTGGAGCCGCCGGTGCGGTCGAAGTGCGCCTTGGCGATGAGGTCCACCAGCTTCTCGGCGATGCGATGCAGCGCGTCTCCGGCCGGCGAGCTCGGCGCCGCCTGGACGATGGGAAGGCCCTCGTCGCCCTGCTTGCGCACCTCGGGATCGATCGGGATCTGCCCCAGGAGCGGCGCCTTGGCCATCTCGGCGACCTTCTCGCCGCCGCCGCTGCCGAAGAGCTCGTGGCGCTGGCCGCTGGGATCGGTGAACCAGCTCATGTTCTCCACCACGCCCAGGATGGGGATCGACAGCTTCTGGCACATGGAGACGCCCTTGTAGACGTCGGCCAGCGCGACCTCCTGCGGGGTCGTGACCACGACCACGCCGGTGATGCGCATCTTCTGCGCCAGGGTGAGGGCCACGTCGCCGGTGCCGGGGGGAAGGTCGACGACCAGGTAGTCCAGGTCCCCCCACTCGACGTCGCGCACGAACTGCTGGAGCGCGCCGTGGAGCATCGGGCCGCGCCAGATGACCGCCTGCTTGGGGTCCTCGAGGAGGAAGCCCACGCTCATCATCTTCAGGCCGAAGCGCTGCAGCGGCACGATGGTCTTGCCGTCCTTCGAGGCCGGGTGACCATTGATGCCCATCATGGTGGGGATCGACGGGCCGTAGAGGTCGGCGTCGAGGATGCCCACCCGGCTGCCGAGGCGCCGGAGGGCCAGGGCCAGGTTGGTGGCCACGGTGCTCTTCCCAACGCCGCCCTTGCCGCTCATCACCAGCACCACGTTCTTCACGGTGGGGATGGGGTCGTCGCTGACGGTCTCGCGGGTGGGCACCCGGACCTCCCAGTCGACCTCGACGTGGCGCGGCGCCAGCTCCGCCAGGGCCGCGTCGATGCGCTCGCGCACCTTGTCGCGCAGGGTCTCCGAGGGGGAACCCAGGGCCACCTTGCAGCGGACGGAGTCGCCTTCGACCTTCAGGTCGAGGAGGGTCCCCAGCTCGGCCAGGGACTTCTCGAAGACGGGGTCCTGCACACCTTCGAGGGCGGAACGGACGGCGCTTTCGTCGAGGGAGGACATGGCTGGGAGCTATGGTCTCGGTGGCCCCGAGGGTCAACGTGGGCGGTGCGCGAAGTCCCGAAGATGCCGGGAGATCGACGAATCGCCGGATTCGAGTAGGCTCGCGCGCCGATGGCGGAGAAGGAACCGGAGGGCGGGGGCGTGGCCACCCCGTCGGGGGGCTCGGCGGACGCGACGGTGGTGGATCCGCCGCGCGCGGAGGGCGACTCCGTCGAGGCGAAGGACCCGAAGCCGGCGCGCGGCCCGAGGCCCGCCGGGACCGCCCGGTCGGCGAAGCCCGCCCGCGGCCGCCGCTGGGTCCTCCCCTTGGTGGTCTACCTGCTCAGCGCCGCCGTCTACGCGCTCGTGCTCGGGCCCCGGATGCTGGAGAACAGCCCCGACGACCACTACGCGCACCTGGCCGCGGCCTGGCTCGACGGACGGCTGCACATCGACGGCGACCCGCCCGGCAGCAACGACTGGGCCTGCTACGACACCGAACTCGAGGACATGTGCCCCAACAACCGTTGGGCCTTCCCCGACAAGGAGCGCTACCGCTGGTACGTCTCCTTCCCGCCGTTCCCGGCGGCGGTGATCCTCCCCGCGGTCGCCGCGCTGGGGGTGGACCTGCCCGACCGCCTCTTCTGGGCGCTCGTCGGCGGCCTGGGGCCGATGCTCCTCTTGCTCCTCCTCGGGCGCCTCCGGGACCTGGGGCTCAGCGATCGCAAACGCTGGGAGGACCTGGTCCTCACCGCGCTCTTCGCGTTCGGGACGGTCTTCTTCTACGTCGCGGTCCAGGGCACGGTCTGGTTCGCCGCCCACGTGGTGGCGGTGCCGCTCATCCTCCTCTTCCTACGCTTCGCGCTCGGCGCGGAGCGACCGGTCCTCGCCGGGCTCATGTTGGGGCTCTGCTTCCTGACCCGGCCCACCACCGCGGCCCTGGCGCTCTTCTTCGCGCTGGAGATGGCTCGCCGGCACCGGCGGGAGAGCGCGCCGGCCATCGACCCCGAGGCTTCCTGGCTGCGCCGCGCCGGCCAGCTCGCGCGGGGCATCGAGCCCAAGGCGTTCCTGCGCGCCGGGGTCCTCTTCGCGCTGCCCATCCTGGCCTGCGGCGCGGCGGCGATGTGGATGAACCAGGCGCGCTTCGGCGACCCCTTCGAGTTCGGCCACACCTACCTCCAGATCCGCTGGCGCCCGCGCATCGAGACCTGGGGTCTCTTCAACTTCCACTACTTCGCCAAGAACCTGGCGGTCTTCACCAGCTCGCTGCCCTGGCTCAGCGCCGAGGCGCCCTACCTGAAGATCAGCCGGCACGGGCTGGCGCTCTGGGTGACCACCCCGGCGCTGCTCCTGGTCCTCTGGCCCAAGCCGCTGAACCTCGCGGCCCGGCGGGTGGTGGCCTTCCTCCTGGCGGCCGCGCTCCCCGTCGCTTTCTGGAACCTCTGCTACCAGAACAGCGGCTGGGTCCAGTTCGGATACCGCTTCGCCCTGGACTACCTGCCGCTCCTCTTCCTGGTGCTCGCCCTGGGGCGACGTCCCTTCCGGGTCGGCTTCTTCCTGCTGATGGTCTGGTCGGTGGCCATCAACCTCTTCGGGGCCCTGACCTTCGACCGGGCCTGGGAGTACTACGACAACGACCCGACCCAGGACGTCATCTTCCAGCCGGACTGAGCGCCAGCGCGGCCCGCCCCATCCTCGGGGCGGACGCGCGCAGCCCGTTCAGTTCGAACAGGCCGCCTCGCACTCGGCGTCCGAGTCGCACGGATCCGATGCCGCCTCTCGGCAGTCGATGCACCGGTTGGCGGCGTCGTCGCCGATGAACGCGTCACAGAGGGCTTCGGCGCCCTCCACGTCGTCGTCGGTCACCGAGGGGTCACACATCTGCGTGAAGTCCGCGAGGCGGGCACAGCCGTCCTCGTCCGAGCAGCCGCTCGCCAGGGCGAGGCCCATCGTGGCCGCCAAGAGCGCAGCCTTGGAGATCGTTCCGAACATGTTCTCATCCTCCCATCGCGCCAGCGGCGCGTTCTTCGTTCCACCGCGGATGCGGCGGCCCCATGGACGCACGAAATCGGTGGGCATTCGGGGCGGGCGCCGTTCACCGTACGAATGCGCAGGAAATCCCAATCGTGAGCGCCGTTCCGGTAGGATCGGGACCGCATGGGAGAGCAGAGCGCCAAGGAAGTGAACGGCGGCACCAACGGGCGGAGCTTCATGAAGGCCCTGCTCCGGGACATGCGGGCTCTCGAGACGATGCTCGACAAGGGCATGTTCGAGACCCGGAACCGCCGCATCGGGGCCGAGCAGGAGATGTTCCTGGTCGATCGGGACCTGCGGCCGGCGCCGGTGGCGGCGGAGATCCTCGAGGAGAACATCGACCCGCGGATCGTCGGCGAGCTCGCGCGGTTCAACCTCGAGGCCAACGTCAGCCCGCGGCGCTTCGAGGGGCCCTGCTTCTCGGAGCTCGAGGCCGAGCTCCGCGAGGTCGTCCAGATCGCCACCATGCGGGCCGCCAAGCACGACGCGCGGGTGGTCCTGGCGGGCATCCTGCCCAGCGTGCGCCTCGAGGATCTGACCCTCGACAACATGACCCCCCAGCCCCGCTACCGGGCGCTCAACGACACCCTGCGGGCGATGCGCGGCGGCGACTTTCACATCGCCATCAAGGGCATCGACGAGCTGAACATCATGCACGAGAACGTGATGTTCGAGGCGTGCAACACCAGCTTCCAGATCCACTTCCAGGTCGCCCCCGACGAGTTCGCCAAGCTCCACAACGTGGCCCAGCTGGTGAGCGCGCCCATCCTGGCGGCGGCGGTGTTCTCGCCGGTGCTCTTCGGCTCGCGGCTCTGGCACGAGACCCGGATCGCGCTCTTCAGCAGCTCCATCGACGAGCGCTCCCACGACCCCGGTCAGCGCTCCAAGCGACCCCGGGTGACCTTCGGCGACCAGTGGACCCGCAACGGGGTCCTGGAGATCTTCCGCGAGCAGGTGAGCCGCTTCCGCGTGGTGCTCTCCTCGGAGACCGAAGAGGATCCGGTGGCGGTGGTGGAGCGCGGCGACGCGCCCGACCTGAGCGCGCTGAAGCTCCACAACGGCACCGTCTACCGCTGGAACCGCGCCTGCTACGGCCGCACCGACGGCGTGCCCCACCTGCGCATCGAGAACCGGGTGCTCCCCGCGGGTCCGACCATCGTCGACGAGGTGGCCAACTCGGCCTTCTTCTTCGGCTTGATGAACGGCGTGCTCGAGGAGCTCGGCGACCCCGCCCAGTGGCTCGACTTCGACGCCGCCAAGGACAACTTCTACGCGGCCGCCCGCCATGGGCTCAAAGCCCAGTTCACCTGGCGCAATGGCGAGACCTTCACGGCGGCGGAGCTCATCCGGACCCGGCTGCTCCCGCTCGCGCGCGAGGGGCTGCGGCACTCCAAGGTCGACGACGGCGAGATCGATCGCTACCTCGACGTCATCGAGGCCCGGGTCAACAGCGGCCAGACGGGCTCGGCGTGGGTCCTCGGGTCCATCTCCGCGATGGGCAAGGAGACCAGCGTCGACCTGCGCAACCGGCGACTGGTCTCGGCGATGATGGACCATCAGGTGACCGGGACCCCGGTGCACCTCTGGGACGCGGCCGACGTCGAGCAGCTCTCCGAGACCTCCGACCAGTGGCGGCGCCACCTGCGCGAGGTGGGTCAGTTCATGACCTCCGATCTCTTCACCGTGCAGCCGGACGACCTGGTCGATCTGGCGGCGAGCGTGATGGAGTGGGAGCACATCCGGCATGTCCCGGTGGAAGACGAGGAGGGCAAGCTGGTGGGACTCCTGACCCACCGGGACCTGCTGCGGCTCGTCGCCCGCGGGGGCCAGGACCAAGAGGTCCTGGTGAAGGACATGATGATCCACGACCCCATCACCGTGGAGCGGAAGACGCCGACGTTGGAAGCGCTCCGCAAGATGCGCGAACAGAACGTCGGCTGCCTGCCGGTGGTCGAAGGAGGGCGCCTGGTGGGCATCATCACCGCCAGCGACCTGATCCGCGTGTCCGCCAAGCTCCTGGAGCGCTTCCTCGAGGAGGACGCCGAGTGAAGCCTCTGCCCTGGCTCCTGCTCCTCGCGGCGAGCCTCGCGGCCTGCGGCGAGGAGCGCGAGGAGCCCGCCCGCACGGCGGAGCCCGAGGCCGCGGCGGCTACCGAGGAACCCGCGAGCCCGGCGGACGCCCTGGCCACCCAGGTCTGGGCCGCTGCCGGGGGCGAGGCCCTCGACCAGGTGGCCCACCTCGACTTCCGCTTCGTGGTGGAGGACGCCGGCGAGGTCGTCTTCGAGGCGATGCACCACTGGGACCGCGCCGGGAAGCGTGACCGGGTGAGCTGGGTCGACGGCGAGGGGGTCCTCCACGACGCGATCGTGGACCTCGACGAACGGACCGCCTGCGGGACCCTCGATGGGGTCGTCGCCGCGGGGGAGGCCGCCGCTGCGCTGGCCGAGGACGCCTACGGCCGCTGGGTCAACGACAGCTACTGGCTGATGGTCCCCCTCAAGGTGCTCGATCCCGGCGTGAGCCGCCGCGAGATCCCCGCCGAGGGCGCGCTCCGTCGCCTCGAACTCACCTTCGCCGGCGTCGGGCTCACCCCCGGGGACCGCTACGTCCTCGACGTGGACCCCGAGGGACGGATCACCCGCTGGGAGATGAGCCTCCAGGGGTCGGAGCCGCCGCCCAAGGGCGTGAGCTTCTCTGGCCACACCGAGGTCGGCCCGCTCACCCTCCCGCTCGAGCACGCCGTCGAAGGCGCGGAGCGGCGCGTCCTCCTCCGCGACGTCGAGGTGCTCGGCGAGCCCGCGCCGGACGCCTTCCGCCTCCGCGGCTGCGCTCCCCCGGAGTGACGGAGAAAAATGCTCGGCCCGATGTCCCATCCGGCCCGCGTCGATCGTCGTGATCACGAAACGGCCCGATGACCCCTCGCGGTGAGGGGCCCCTCCGGGTCCGGGAGTTCCCCATGACCAAGTACATGTTCCTCTATCACCACCCCTCCGACCTCGACCGGACCCCCTCCCCCGAGGAGATGCAGGCCATGATGGGTGCCTGGCAGGCGTGGCACACCGAGTTCAAGGCCAACATCCTGGACATGGGCGATGGCCTGAAGCCCTCGGGCAAGGTGCTGCACCCCGACGACTCGGTGACCGATGGCCCCTTCGCCGAAGCCAAGGAGGTCGTCGCCGGCTACTCGGTCGTTCAGGCGGAGTCCTACGAGCACGCGCTCACGGTCGCCCGTAACTGTCCGGTGCGGCACATCCCCGGCGCCCGCGTCGAGGTCCGCGAGCTCTTCGGGCACTGAGCGGGCGATGGCCCCCGAGCCCGCGCACCTGGTCGAGGACCTCTTCCGCCGCGAATACGCGCGGGTGGTCAGCGGCTTGGTGCGCGGCTTCGGGGCCCAGCACCTCGTGCTCGTCGAGGACTGCGTCCAGGAGGCGCTCATGCGGGCGCTCCACGCCTGGCCGCGGGACGGCGTGCCCGATCGCCCGGGGGCGTGGATCACCCGGGTGGCGCGCAATGGCGCGCTCGACCGCTTGCGGCACCGGGCCATCGGCGAGCGGGTCACCCAGGGGCAGACGGCCGAGGCCGGAGCCGCCACCGAAGCCCCCGCCGAGGTCGCCCTCGAAGGCGACGTGCCCGACGACGAGCTGCGGATGCTCTTCGTCTGCTGCGACCCGCGGCTGGCGCCCGAGACCCAGCTGGTGCTCGCGCTGAAGATCCTCTGCGGCTTCGGGGTGAACGAGATCGCGCTCCGCCTCTTCGCCACCGAGGCCGCGGTCCGCAAGCGCCTCGGCCGCGGCCGCGCCCAGCTCCGGGACGACGCGCTGGACATGGAGTGCGCGCTCCACGGCCTGCGCGAGCGGCTGCCCGGCGTCCTCCGAGTCGTCTACCTGTTGTTCAACGAGGGCTACGCCTCGTCGCGCCCGACCGCGCCCATCCGGCGGGAGCTCTGCGACGAGGCGATCCGGCTGGGGCAGGGGCTCACGGCGCACCCCGTGGCCGACGGCGCTTCCTGGGCGCTCCTGGCGTTGATGCACTTCCACCGCGCCCGGCTCGACACCCGGCATGGACCTGACGGTGGGCTCCTGCTCATGGCCGACCAGGACCGCTCCAGTTGGGACCCGGACCACGTTCGCCAGGGCATCGCCGCCCTGATGCGTGCGGGCGACGGCAGCGAGCCCACGCCCTTCCACATCGAGGCCGTCATCGCCCTCGAGCACTGCCGGGCGCCGACCTACGCGGAGACCGCCTGGGCGGACATCGTGGCCCTCTACGAGGTCCTCGAGCGCCTCCGGCCGTCGCCGGTCTACACCTTGAACCGCGCCGTGGCCCTGGCCGAGCTCTCGGGTCCCGAAGCGGGCCTCGCGCTCCTGGAAGCGCTGACCCCGCCGGCGTGGCTGCTGCGCTACTACCTCTGGGACGCGGTCCTGGGCGACCTCCACCGGCGCGCGGGGCATCGGGAACGCGCCGCGCATCACCTGGCCTTGGCGCGGGAGAGCGCCCCGACGGAAGCCGAGCAGCGCCTCCTCGACGCGCGCCTGGCCGCCCTCGGCGATTGAGCCGCGGCCCTCGGCGGGAAACTGGCCCGGGGTCGCCCGGCGATCGATCCTCGTCGGTCCCCATGGCCGACTTCTCGGATCTCCTCGACGGCTCCAGCCGCGCCAGCGTCGCGCTGGTGCGCGACCGCGCGCACTACGAGCGGGTCGTCGAAGCGGTCCGGCGGGCGGAGTGCAGCGTCTGGATCGCCACCGCCAACCTCAAGGAGATGCTGGTGGAGGCGCCGTGGCCGCGGCGCGGCAAGTACCGCAGCGTGCTCCACGATCTCGCCGACCTGGCGCGCCAGGGGGTCGAGCTCCGGCTCATGCACGCCAGCCACCCCTCGCGGCCCTTCCGGCGCAGCTTCGACCGGCTCTCGGTCCTGGTCGAGGGGGGGATGGAGATGCGCGTCTGTCCTCGGCTGCACTTCAAGGCGGTCATCGTGGACGGCGCCTTCCTCTACCTCGGCTCGGCGAACTGGACCGGCGCCGGCCTGGGCGCCAAGGGCGAGCACCGCCGCAACTTCGAGATCGGCCTGGTCACCCAGGACGAGGGCCTCCTCGACGAGGTCCAGGCCACCTACGACGACCTCTGGCGCGGCGGCCCCTGCGCGAGCTGCCGGCTCCGGGACGACTGCGAGATGCCCCTCGACGTCGTTACCCAGCTCGCCGGCTGACCCCTCAGTCCCCGTCGCTCTCGTCTTCGGCCTCGGCCTCTTCGCTCTCGGCCGTCAGCTCCTCGGTCTCCAGCGCGTCTCGGATGCTGGAGGCTTCCCCCGGGACCACCTCCGTGTCGTGGAAGCGAGTGAAGTCGATGAGCATGCGGCCGTCGTCGAGCTGGCTGATCACGTCGACGAAGCGCTCGCCGACGCGGACGTCTTCCGGGTAGTAGATGTGCCGGGCGTGGATGGTCTGCGCGAGGGTCCCGTCGTACCCGGTGAAGCTGACCACGAAGGAGAAGATGCGTCCGCCGAGGTCGCTCAGGTCGCAGTCGCGCAGCGGGCTCTGGTCGTCGATGGGGTGCATCACCGTCCAGCTCAGGGAGAACATCGGCGTGCGCGACCGGACCAAGGGCAGGTCGACCAGCTTGCGCAGGTGCTGCCCTTCGTCGGTGACGAAGATCATGATCGCCGTCACCGAGATCCGCCCCTCGACGACCTCGTTCCCCCGGGCGTTGCCGGCGCGGAAGCGCAGGGTGGGGACCCCGTTCATCCGCGAGACGACCAGCGGCTCGCTGAAGAGGATGCTGGTCCCCGGCCGGGAGGCCTTGGCGAACATGACGCCGGTGGCGACCGCCACCCCGAGGATCCCCACGCCGGCCTCTGCGGTCACCACGACGTCCCCATAGAGCGTGCCCGGGCTCATGGCGCCGTACCCGATGGTCGCCATCGTCTGCACGCTGAAGAAGAAGGCGTCGCCGAAGTCGTTGGGCCGCGACCCATCGATGCTCCCGGGTTCCAGGAGGTAGAGCCCGGCGAAGAGGAGGTTCGTGGCCAAGTAGAGGAAGAGGAGCACCACGAAGAGGCGCATCCAGCTCCCCTCCATGAGATAGCTGTAGAGGTCGCGACGCAGCCGCGAAGGCGCCCCTCGACGGAGCACCTCGCGCACGTCCCGGCGGGGCGGTCGCTCGCCGTTGCCGTCGCGGACGCGCTCCCGGTCGAGCTCGGCCACCGAGCGCTCGGCGGCGGCGTCGTGTTGGGCGGTCTCGAAGGGCGCCATCATCAGGTCGAAGACCACCTGCCCGATGCAGAGGGCCATGACCACGACGAGGAAGGTCGCGCCGCTCATCGCCGACCCCGCCGCAGCGACCAGCAAGAGGAGCACTCCGGTGAAAGCGCGCGCCGAGACCCGCGCCGCGTCGCTGAGCTCCGCCTGCCTCCGCTCGGTCACCGAGTCGACGATGGCCACACTGATGAAGACGCAGGCCATGGACCCCGCGAGGAGCCAGCGGTCGGCGTCGGGGGCCGGCGCATGCAGGTCGAAGAACGCCGCGTGACCCAGGGCGACCCCCAGCGCGACCAGACCCATCTGCAGCGGGAGGTGCCCGAAGAACCACACGATCCAGCCGCCGTTGGCGACGCGGATCTTGGAGCCGCCGATGTCGTCGAAGTAGATCCACCAGAGGCAGCAGGTGATCGTCAGCACCACGCAGGCGAGGGCGTAGTGGTCCATGCCGCCCTCGTGGTCGGCGATGCCCCCGAGGACTTTCACGAAGGACTCGCCGAGGACGATGATCGTCAGCAGACCATAGCGCTCCGAGAGGTGCTCGATGTCGATGGGCCACTCGTCGGACATCTGCCGCGACCCCTTGCTCAGCGGCGCCGAGAGGATGATCAGCGCCGCCACCACCCAGAGCCCGTAGGTCCAGGCGTGCGGGGTGAACGCGCCGACCCCCCACGCCACCGCGGCCAGGAGGAAGACCCCGCCCCAGTAGAGCGAGTACGCGCGCGACTCGGGCACCTGGAGCCAGGAGCGCACGTACATCAGGACCACGAAGAGCTGACCGATGGCCGCCGCACCGCTGAAGGCGTGGGGGTGTCCCTCCATCGCCTCCGACGCCGCGAGCCCCATCGCCCCGACGGTGAACATCTGCCCGAAGACCAGGAGCCGCTGGACGAAGTCGTCGACCGCGAAACGGTTCTCGAAGAAGGTGAACCCGGTCCAGGCGACCCAGAGCGGCATGAAGACGGCCAGGAAGGTCGCCACGCCTGCCCCGGTCGGGTGATGGCCCAGGCCCAGACCGAGCTGGATGAACGCGGCCACGAAGACGAGGTCGTAGAAGAGCTCCAGCCACGTGACCCGCTTGGACTCCGCGTGGGCGACGCTGTGGAGGCGCGGACGGTGGAAGAGGCGGCTGCGCAAGGGCGCACCATAGCGCGCCTCTGGTAGACTCCGCCCCGTGGTGCGTCGTGACGTAGACGAGA
>DCLA01000036.1:8322-114576 GCA_002320815.1 Myxococcales bacterium UBA1660 | reverse complement strand
GCTCCGAGTGCGATCCAGACCCGGCCGAGGCCGCGGTGTGGACCCACGAGGCCGGCCACGTCATCGGTCTCGTCAACACCGGGATCCCCATGGTCGAAGACCACGAGGACCCGGACCACCCCGGCCATACCACCGACGAAGACGGCGTCATGTACTGGGCCTACGAGACCGCCAGCGTCTCCGACCTGCTGTTGGCGCGCATGGGCACCGGCAGCGACCGCCTCTTCCACTGGGGCCCCGCCTCCCTCGCCGACGTCGCCGCCTTCCGGTAGCTCCAACGAAGCGGGACAGGTACACCCCTTTTTCACCCCTATTTTCACGGGCGATCCCGACCCAACTCGACCAAGATCGTTCCGTCCCCGCCTGCGGACGCCCTCCAACCCCCTCAGAAAAGCCCGCCGCCCTCACTCCCCCGGCGGCGATGGCGTGTCTCGCCGCAGCCCGATCCACTCCCCGCGCAGCTCGGTGTCGAAGAAGAGCACCCAGGCCCGCCGCGGCATGTCGAAGCCCGCCAGCACCTCGCGCACCGCCTCGAGCCCACCCTCGCGCAGCGCGAGGTCGATGTACGAGTAGCGGATCCCGGTCCCCCCGCCGATCACGCACCCGGTGTCCCCGAGCCGCTCCATCAGCGCGTCCTCGATCCGTCCTTTGTGGTCGACCCGGTCCTCGCGCTCCGCGTCCTCCATCTTCAGGTACACGAAGCGCTCCCCCCACGCGCTGAAGCGCTCCCCCCAGAAGGGAAACGGCGAGTGCGTCGCCTTCCACACCTCGGGCGCCATCGTCTTGGCCACCAGCAGGTCCCGCTGCGCGGAGTAGTCCTCCGCCTCCACCGGCTCGAGCCGGAACATCACCCACTCCACCTCGGGGCCGTCCCGCAGCGGCTCCGCCGGCCGCGCCGCCAGTTGGTCCCCCACGCACGCCGCGACCCGCGCCGGCAGCTCCCGGAGCGGCAGGAGATCCGGCTCCGGCGCCCGCTCGCCGAACCCCCAGCCTCGCTTCTTGGCCAGGGTCACCACGTCGATGGGACCCACCCACCGGTCCAGCACCTGCTCGCCGAGCAGCGTCTCCACCGCGACCATCGCCGCCCCGAAGACCTGCTCGCGCTGCCCCCACCCGATCGACGGCACGTGCACGGTGATCCCCAGCAACCCGTGGGGCTCCACCGAAAGGCTCACCTTCGCGTCCCCGAGGTCGACCCCGGTCCGCGCCCGCACGTGCGCGCCCACCTGGTCCGCCGACTCCGCCAGCCGGTGCCCGTGGAACTCCCAGCCGTCGAGCGTCGGGGCCCGCCGGACCACCTCGTCGACCAGCGGCCGCAGCTCGTGGGCTCCCTCCGGCGTCACCACCAGCCGATGGCCCGGACCGCGCACCGCCGGCCCGTACTCCCAGAGGATCCCCGGATGGACCCGGTGGAGATGGCGGCTCATCCACGCCGGCAGATCCAACGCGCGCTCCCCGCCGAACACCGCCGCGATCCGCTCCCGGTCCTCGGCGAAGGCCGCCCAGAAAGCGTCGATGGCCGCCGACGTCTCCCGGCGCTCCGAGTCCCCGGCATGAATCCAACGCACGCCCCCGAGGGTGCCCGCGAACGCCCCCGGACACCATAGCCCCCTCGTCGGCCCTGGCGCGTTCTACCGAGCCATCGTCGCCATGCTCGTCCGGCCCCGGAAACGCAGAGGCATCCGCCTGCGGCGGGGCATCGCCTTCGGCGAGGCAACCGCCCTTCGGGCGGGGCAACCGCCTTCGGGTGGGGCAAGGGAGCAGGCGGATGAGACGCGGCCTTCGGCCGCCATGTCATCAGCCTGCTGGTTCGGCGAGGGCCATCCACTCCTTGAGCTCCGCGCCGTAGAGACGCGGGGCCTGCTGGAGCTGGGCGATGTTCTGCGCGCCGCAGAGGAGCATCACCGCACGGATCTGCTCCTCGACGCGGATCAGGAAGCGCTCCGCGCCGTCCCGGCCGCCTTCGACGAAGGCCTTGAAGACGTGGCGGGCGAAGCCGGCCGCGGTGGCACCGAGGGCGATGGCCCGGGCCGCGTCGAGGCCGTGGCGCATGCCGCCGGTGGCGATGGCCGACATCCCGCAGGCCACGACGTTGTGGACGCTGGCCGCGGTGGGCACGCCCCAGTCCCAGATGAGCTCGCCCAGGGTCCGGGCGTCGCCCTCGGCGCGGAGGGTCTCCACGCCGACCCAGCTGGTGCCGCCGGCGCCGCTGGTGTCCACCGTCCGCACGCCGGCCTCGTAGGCGGCGCGGGCCGTCTCGATGCTGATGCCGTTGCCGGTCTCCTTGGAGACCACCGGCACCGGCAGCTCCTTCACCAGCCGCGCGATGGTCTCGCGACCGCCGCGGAAGTCCCGGTCACCGCCGGGCTGCACCAGCTCCATCGCCGGGTTCATGTGCAGGCAGAGCGCGTCGGCGCCGACCTGCTCGAGCATCTTGGCGATGACCGCGGTGTCCATCTCGCGCGCCTGCACCACCCCGACGTTGCCCAGGATGAGCGCGGTGGGCGCGTGCTCGCGGACCTCGAAGGTCCAGGCGGTGTCCGGTCGCTTCTGCATGGCCCGCTGGCTGCCCAGCCCGAACCCGTACCCTCGGGCCTCGGCGATGGCCGCCAGCCCGTGGTTCACCTCGGCGGCGCGCTCGTGGCCCCCGGTCATGCCAGCGATGACGATGGGCGCGCGGAGCTTCTTGCCCAGGAGCTCCACCGAGAGATCGATCTGGTCCAGGTCGATGTCCGGCAGCGACTGATGCACCAGGCGCACCTGCTCCAGCAGGGTCGTCCGGTTCTGGAAGGCCACCTCGTCGGTCGCGCAGAGGTCCAGGTGATCGGCCTTACGCTGACGGATGTCGTGGGTCACGGTCGCTTCCATGGGGTCATTCCTTCGAGTCTGGCAGCGGGCTCGCCGGCCATTCGCCGGCACCGGAGCCCACCGGGCGCGGTGGGACCCTGCGTGACGGCGCGCCAGGTTCAAGGCATCGCCGCGCGAAATGTCACCGAGCGGGGCCGAACCGTTCCGGGGTCCCGGCGAGCCGTTTGTCCCGATCGGTCCTTGCCGCATCGCACCAAGCGGCATAGACGAGCGGTCGGGCGGGACGGCGAGACGAAACGCCCCCAAGGACGAGCGGATGACCAACGACGACGTGAAGACCTGGATGGACGAGGTGCGCGAGCGCACCGATCACGCCCTCCGGACCTACCTGGACGAGAAACTCCTCGAGGCGCGACAGATCAGCCCCAGCTCCCTGGAGCTCGTGGAGGGCATCCGCTCCCTGACCCTCCGCGGCGGCAAGCGCTTGCGGCCCATCGTGCTCCAGGCGGCCATGCGGGCCGTCGGGCCCGAGCGCGACCTGGGCGACGCCACCGCCGTCAGCGCCAGCCTGGAGGTCCTCCAGTCCTACCTGCTCATCCACGACGACTGGATGGACCAGGACGACGAGCGCCGCGGCGGCCCCGCGGTCCACGCGATGTATCGCAACGATCACGGCGAGCACGAGGCCAACGCGCTGGCCATCCTCGCCGGCGACCTCGCCAGCGCCTACGCCCTGGAGCTCATCCTCCGCACCCCCTGGGGCGAGGGCCAGAACGAGGCCCTCGGGCTCTTCATCCGGATCCAGAAGGAGGTCTTCTACGGCCAGCACCTGGATCTCACCCAGGACCCGGACGTAGCGCGGATGCACGACCTCAAGACCGGCTCCTACACCGTCCGCGGCCCGCTCCTCCTCGGCGCGCTCCTCGGCGGCGCCACCGAGGCCCAGACCGAGGCCCTCCTGGCCTACGGCAACCCCCTCGGCGAAGCCTTCCAGCTCGCCGACGACCTCATCGGCACCTTCGGCGACAGCGGCCACACCGGCAAGCCCGGTGACGACCTCACCCACCGGAAGCGCAATGGCCTGGTCGCGATGGCCGAGGCCCGCCTCGAGGGCAAGGCCCGCGAGGAGCTCTCCACCCTGATGAACGGCCGCGGCCACGCCGACGAGGCCCTCGTCGCGCGCGTCGCCTCCGCCATGGTCGACCACGGCATCCGCTCCGAGGTCGAGGCGCGCATCACCGAGCTCCTGGCCTCCTCCGAGAAGGCCCTCG
This sequence comes from Myxococcales bacterium UBA1660, assembly GCA_002320815.1. Lineage (GTDB taxonomy): Bacteria > Myxococcota_A > Polyangia > Polyangiales > Houyiibacteriaceae > UBA1660. The sequence continues at coordinate 110,497 of DCLA01000036.1, read as the reverse complement.
ACGACTCCGGCTTCGACCCCCAGGGCGTCGAGATCCTCCGCTTCGTCGCGCGCAAGCTCGCCCTCCGCACCGTCTGATGGCCTTCGCCGGCGGCAAGGTGATCCTCTTCGGGGAGCACGCGGTGGTCCACGGCCGCCCCGCGCTCGCCGCCGGCATCGCGCTGGGCGTCGAGGCCACCGCCACCGAGGCCGACGCCGACCGCTTCACCGTCGCCCCCTGGGGCGTGGACATCGGCCCCGACCGCGACCACGACCTGGCCCGCGCCTTCCGCGCCGCCCTCGACCTCCACGCCGACCCGAATCGCCCGCGATACCACGTCCACGCCGACGTCGGCATCCCCGGGGGTGCCGGCCTCGGCTGCTCCGCGGCCATGGGGGTCGCCGTGATCCACGCCCTCGACGACGCGCGAGGGATCACCCGTGATCCCCGGGACCGCGGCGAGGCCGCCATGGCCTGGGAGCGCGTCTTCCACGGGAATCCGTCGGGCGTGGACAACATGATGGCCGCGGTCGGCGGCATCGCCGTGTATCACCGAGGACACGACGGCTCGCCGAGCACGCTGGACCCGATCCGCGTCCGCCGCAGCCTGCCCCTGGTGGTCGCCTTTAGCGGCGAGTCCTCGAGCACCAAAGAGATGGTCTCGATGGTGACACGTCAGTACGAGCGCGAGCCCGAGCGGGTCGGTGAGCTCTTCGACGGCGTCGCCTCCCTGGTGCGCAACGCCAAGCTGGCCATCCAGGACGGCGACCTCCGCGCGGTCGGCCAGCTCATGGACATGAATCAGGCCCTCCTGAGCGGGCTGATGCTCAGCACCGAGAAGCTCGAGGCGATCTGCAAGGTCGCCCGCGAAGCCGGCGCCCTGGGCGCCAAGCTCACCGGCGCCGGCGGGGGCGGCTGCGCCGTGGCCCTCTGCGAGGACACCGAGAGCGCCGAGCGCGTGCGCGCGGCCCTGGAACCCCTCGCCCCCTTCACCCGCGTCACGGAGACCGGACGATGACCAAGAGCCGCCGCAAATGGCATGCGGAAACCAAGGCGTGTGCCAACATCGCGCTCGCCAAGTACTGGGGCAAAGCCGACATCCCCCTGAACCTGCCGGCGGTGCCCAGCATCTCCATGACCCTCGACGGGCTGGTGACCGAGACGCGCATCCGCGTCGACGAGACCCTCGACGCCGACCGGGTCGAGCTCGACGGCCGCGAGGCCACCGCGAGCGAGAGCAAGCGGGTCATCGCGCTCCTGGACGACATCCGCCGCCGCGCCAAGCGCCGCGAGTTCGCCCACGTCGTCAGTCGGAACCGCTTCCCCACCGCGGCCGGGCTCGCCTCGAGCGCCTCGGGCTTCGCGGCCCTGGCCTCCGCCGCCGACCACGCCTACGAGCTGGGCGCCTCCGATCGGGTCCTCAGCGCCATCGCGCGCCAGGCCAGCGCCTCGGCGGCGCGCTCGATCTACGGCGGCTTCGTCGAGCTCCCTGCCGGCAAGCCCGGCCAGAAGTCCCTGGCGGCCAAGCCCCTCTTCGACGCGGACCACTGGGACCTGCGCATCGTGGTCGCCCAGACCGCGAAGGGCCCCAAGAAGGTGGGCTCCACCGAGGGCATGGAGCGCTCCCGAGAGACCTCGCCCTTCTACGACGCCTGGGTCGCGAAGGCCCCGGCGATCACCAAGCGGATCCGTCAGGCGCTCCGGAAGCGCGACCTGGACACCCTCGGCGCCGCGATGGAGCAGAGCACCATGGCCTTCCATGCCTGCGCCATGACCGCCGAGCCCTCCATCTTCTACTGGCAGCCGGCCACCCTCGCGGCGGTCCACGCCGTCCGCCAGCTCCGGGACGAGAAGGGCCTCAGCGTCTGGTGCACCATGGACGCCGGCCCCCACGTCAAAACGCTCTGCCACGCCGACGACGCCCGCAAGGTGCGCGCCGCGCTGAAGAAGACCGAGGGCGTCCTGTCGACCTTGGTCGCCAAGCCCGGTCCCGGCGTCCAGACCCGATGAGCCCGCGACCCACCCGGGCCACCGCGCCGGGCAAGATGATGCTCAGCGGCGAGTACGCGGTCCTCGACGGATCCCCCGCCGTGGTCTGCGCCGTGCAGCGCCGCGCGGTGGTCGATTGGTTCCCCGAGGCCGGTGACCGCGACGTCGCTCGAGGTCTCGATCACGACACCCCGCGCTTCCCCGAAGTCGCCGCCGTGCAGCGCCTCGGCGGCCTCGACGGCGCTCTCACCGTCGATACGTCCGCGCTACGCGGTCCCGACGTGAAGCTCGGCCTCGGTTCCAGCGCCGCCGCCGCGGCCGCCGCCGCCGCTCTGGTCCACGCGCACACTTCTGATCACGCGAGCACCTCTGATACCGAAGACCTCGCGTCCGCCGACGTCTTCGACCTCGCTTTCCGCGGGCACGCCGAGGTCGCCCCCCAGGGCAGCGGCGCCGACGTCGCCGCCAGCGCGCACGGAGGTATCGTTCTCTACACGGCCACCACCCGCGACGTGGTGCCGATCGAATGGCCCGCCGGTCTCGAGGCGTCGGTCGTCTTCACCGGCCACGCGGCGAGTACCCGCGAACTCGTGGGTCTTGTTCGTGAGCTCCAGGCGTCGGACCCCGCTCGATACCAACGGGCCATGGACGACCTCGCGGAGACCGCCGGTCTCATGGCCGATGCCTTCCGCAGCGGCGACGTCGCCCGCGTGATCACCACCGCTGGCGCCTACCACCAGCGCATGGCCGCCCTGGGCGAGGCAGCCGGGGCCCCCATCGTCGAGGAACGCCTGCAGACCCTGTCCGACCTGGCCCGGTCCGCTGGCGGCGCCGCCAAGCCCTCGGGCGCCGGCGGCGGCGACGTGGGCATCGCCTTCTTCGCCGACCCCGAAGCCAAGGCCCGCTACGAACGCTCCTGCGCCGACGCCGGCTTCGAGGTCCTCGCCGTCGAGCTCGGCGGCCCCGGCCCCCTCGTCGACCGCGGTTGACCCCACCGAGCGCCTGCGCCTCGCGCCTGCGCGCTCAGGCCCTCCCGAGCCCGCCTCGATCAGAGCCAGTCGGTCGCCAGCAGACTCACCGGCTCCATCCACCAGTAGGGCGCACCGGCCGCGGTCCCGTCGTACCGGCCGAGGAAGTCCCGGAAGGCGCGCTGGCGCTCCACGTACCAGTCGAGGCCGAAGCCGCGGCTCAGGATCCCGTGCTTGGCGGTCTGCATCACGTGCAGCGTCTGGCCCTCGGGCGTCGGCACGGCCTGCAGGCCCCACTCGAGCTTGATGATCGTCTTGCCCTCTTCCCAGTTCCACTCGACCCCGTCGCCGATCTCGAACTCGTCGCTCGCCGCCTCGGCCACCGGATCCTCCGGGCCCTCGGGCCCCTCGAAGCGCCCCGAGCTCCAGGAGCCCATCGCTCCCCGCACCAGGCTCAGGCTGGACGGCAGGGTCCCCGGCAGCAGCGACGCCAGCTCATGCGCCAGGGCCCGGTTCCCGGAGTAGGGCACGCTCAGCACGAAGGGCGTGATGGGGCTTCCCTCGAGGCGCACCTGGAGCACCCGGTCGACGCGCACCTTGCCGCCGAAGGGGTTGAAGCGCGCGCTCAGCGCCTGCCCCAGCCGCTCCTGGGTGCTCACCCCGGCGCCCACCATCAGCACCCGGTGCGGGCCCATGGTGAGCCCGGCCTTGCCCGCCTGTTTCCCGATCGCCAGGAGCGCCTTCTGCTGCACGGGGATCGGCGGCACGGCCTGCGGACCCGCGGGCGTCGCCGCCATCGGGCCCCCGCCCGGCGCACCCATCGTCGGCGCCCCGCCCGGCGCACCCATCGGCGCCCCGCCTGGCGCACCCATCGGCGCCCCGCCTGGCGCACCCATCGGCGCCCCGCCCGACGCACCCATCGGTGCCACCGTCATCGTCTGCCCGCAACAGCGGCAGGGACCCGAAGCCCCGATCTGCGACCCGTGGAACCCGGACACCGTGCCGCAGCCGGCGCAGGTCACCGGGAGCAAGGGCACCTGCACCTGCGCTCCACAACGGTAGCAGGGCCCCACGGCCCCCGCGTCGCTCCATCCGAACTGAAGCGGGGCCCGACACGCGGCACATTCGGTGGCGATCATGCGGGCGTCATACGACTCGCAGACCTCGTTCCCGCCCTCGCCGGGGGCAGAGGCCGCAGAATGCCTCCACCCCGGCGCAGTCCACCCCGCCTTTGCGACACGTCCGTCGATGGGGACTCAAGCATCCGATGCCGCCCCCTTCTCTCGGCAGAACGCCTCATATGACGCGCTGTGCGGCACCATCCTGCAGCACGGTCGTCCGCACCGCGCCATCTCGGTCGCCAGACCACCTGACCCCCGTTGGCACCCCTTTCGCTATGGAGCCCCCTCACGCCCCGGAGGATGGCTCCGCGCCGCCTTTGGTATGCTGCGCGGCCTTCGAGGGAACAGGGAACCAACGTGCTCGTCTACTTCTATCTGGCCGCTCTCATCTTCGGCGGCGTCCTGCTCGTCTCGTCGATCCTCCTCGGAGGTCACGACGACGCCGATCTGGACGCCGACGCGGATGCCGAGATGGAGTTCGAGGTGGACGAAGCCGACGGGGTGGACAAGTCCATCGGCGCCGGCGACGGCGGGTTCCTGCTCTGGCCCCTGCGCTCGCTCCGCTTCTGGATCTTCTTCCTCGCCGCCTTCGGCCTCACCGGCATCCTGCTCCGGGGCCTCGGGCTGGCCGACGAGATCCCCACGCTGATCGCCGCTCTGGCGATGGGCGGCGTGAGCGGATGGACCGCCGCCTCGGTGGTCCGCCGGCTCATGCGTGACGAGACGGGCCGCGCGGCGAGCAGCAAGGACTACATCGGCAAGACCGCCAAGGTGCTGGTGCCGGTGAAGCCCCAGAGCGTCGGCAAGATCCGCGTGCGCGTGGGCGGCCAACAGGTCGACCTCCTCGCGGTGACGGACGACGAAGCGATCACCTCGAAGGACGAAGTCATCGTCATCGAGATGGATGGAACCCGGGCGCGCGTCGCGCGCTTGGACACGAAGGACTAGGACCCGCGGGTCCGCAACGGGGGAGAGCGAATGCTGCAGCAGACTGGCTACGGTGGCTACGACGCGACCCAATACGGGTACGAACAACAAGCGGTGCCGGAGCCGGGGCTCTGGGATCAGATCACCAGCGACACCACGGCCGCGGTCTTCGCCGGTGGCGGCCTGGGGCTCGCGCTCCTGGTGCTCCTGGTGGTGGTGGTCTTCCGCTCGATCCTGAAGATCGCCCGGCCCAACGAGGCCCTGGTCTTCTCCGGCAAGACCTACACCCAATCGGATGGCACCCGGGTGGGCTACCGGGTCTTCACCCAGGGCCAGCGGGCCTTCCGGATCCCGATCCTCGAGCGCGTGGACCGCATCGACATGCGGCTCCTGCCCATCGACATCCGGGTCCAGAACGCCTACTCGGCGGGCAACATCCCGCTGCAGATCCACGCGATCGCCAACGTGAAGATCCACGCCGACCCGCACATCATCGGCAACGCGATCGAGCGCTTCCTCGGTCGCTCCACGGCGGAGATCCAGACCGTCGCCCAGCAGACCCTGGAGGGCGCGGTCCGCGAGGTCATCGCCACCCTGACCCCCGAGGAGGTCAACGAGGACCGCCTGGCCTTCGCCGAGAAGCTCTCCGAGGCCGCCATCGACGACCTCAACAAGCTCGGGCTCCAGCTCGACACCCTGAAGATCCAGACGGTCTCCGACGAGACCGGCTACCTGGACAGCCTCGGTCGCCCCCAGATCGCCGCCGCCCTCCGCGACGCCGAGAACGCGGAGAACGTGGCCGCCCAGGAGATCGCTAGGGCCCAGGCCGAGTCCACCCAGCGAGCCGACGTGGCCCGCGCGGACTCGGAGAAGAGCATTCTCTCCAAGCAGAACGAGCTCCGGCGCGTCCAGGCCGAGCTCGAGGGTGAGGCCCAGGCCGTCGAGCGCGAGGCGACCGCCGCCGCGCAGACCGCCCGGGCCGAAGCCGAGAAGTCGCTGCAGACCCTCCGCGCCACCCTGGAGCAGAAGCGCCTCCAGGCCGAGGTGGTCATCCCCGCCGAGGTCCAGCGGCAGGCCCGCGCGGTCCTGGCCATCGGCGAGGCCGCGCCCACCGCCGAGAACGGCGCCGCCGCGGTGCAGGTCCTCGAGCTCATGGGCGAAGCCTGGAAGGCCATGGGCCCCCAGGCGAAGGAGATCTACGTCATCCAGCACCTGGAGGAGATCGTCGGCACCGTCGTCTCCCAGCTCCAGGGTGTGGGCGTCGACGAGGTCACCGTCCTCGACCAGGGCGACGGCTCCGGCATGGCCAGCTACGCGGCCACCTATCCCAAGATGGTCGCCGCCGTCCTCGCCGCCCTCGGTGAGAGCACCGGCGTCGACGTCCCCCGAATCCTCAACGGTCAGATGGAGGTGTCCCGATGAGTGCCGTCGCGTTCCTGGTCCTCGCCGCCATCCTGGGCGTGCTCACGCTCGCCCTGATCCTGCTCATCAAGAACAACCTCTACGTCTGCCAGCCCAGCGAGGTGCTGATCTTCAGCGGCCGCAAGGACCCCCACGGGCCGGGCCACTACCGCATCGTCAAGGGTGGGCGCGCCTTCAAGTGGCCCCTCATCGAGACGGTCGCGCGCGTGGACCTGACCAACATGATCATCGAGGTCATCGTCCAGAACGCCTACTCCAAGGGCGGCATCCCGCTGACGGTACAGGGCGTGGCCAACATCAAGGTCCCCGGTGAGCAGCCCCTGATCCACAACGCCCTCGAGCGCTTCCTGGGCCGCAGCCGGCAGGAGATCATGCGCGTCGCCCGCGAGACCCTGGAGGGCAACCTCCGCGGTGTCCTCGCCGGCCTCACGCCCGAAGAGGTGAACCGGGACAAGGAGGCCTTCGCGGCCAAGCTGACCGAAGAGGCTGGCCACGACCTGGAGAAGATCGGGCTGGTCCTCGACACCCTCAACATCCAGAACGTGAGCGACGAGGTCGGCTACCTCGACGCCATCGGTCGCACCCGCTCGGCGCACATCCGCCGCAACGCGCAGATCGCCGAGGCGGCCGCTCGCGCCGATGCCGCGGAGGTGAAGTGGAACCAGTACGAGCAGGGTGAGATCGCCAAGCTCCAGGCCCAGATCACCATCGCCCGGAAGCAGAACGAGAAGCGCATCGCCGACGCCACCTCCAAGCGCGAGGCGCTCATCGCCGAGGAGCAGGCGGCCGTCCAGGCCGACCTCGCCCAGAGCCAGGCCGAGCTCGCCCTGCAGGACGCCCGGATCGAGCAGGTCCGCCTGCAGCTCCAGGCCGACGTGGTCCGACCCGCCGAGGCCCGGCGCGATCAGCAGATCGCCGTAGCCAAGGCCGACGCGGTGAAGATCGTCGAGCAGGGCAAGGCCACCGCGAAGGTCCTCCGGGACCTGGCGGCCTCCTACCGGGGTCAGGGCGCCGCGGGTCGCGACGTGCTCCTGATGCAGAAGCTGGTGCCCGTGCTCCAGCAGGTGGCCGGGACCATCGGTCAGCTGCGGGTCGACCGCCTCACGGTGATCGGCAACGGCGGCGCGAACGGTGAGGGCGAGTCCCTGGCCGGAAAGCTGGTCAGCACCAACGAGCAGATCAAGGCCGCCACTGGGGTCGACGTGGCCGGGGTGCTCCGCCAGAAGGTGGGCACCCCGGAGCGACCCAAGACGAGCCCGCCGCCCATGAAGCGCTGAGCCCGAGCCCGAAACGCGACGAGGCCGCGTCCCTTCCGGGGCGCGGCCTCGTGCGTTTCGGCGCTCGGCGAATCACTCGGTCCAGGGGACCTCGGTCGCCTCGAAGTCGATGTAGAACCACCAGCCGGCGTCGGCGCCGCCGGGGAAGAGCGGGTCGTCGTCGTCGCCCGGGCAGCCGCCGCCCCGGAGGAGCTCGTAGAGCTCGAGGGCGCCGGTGCCGAAGGACACCGTGGTGCTCATCGCGGTGGCGTAGGAGACGAAGCCGCTGAGGACGCCGTTGCGGATCTCGCCGGCGACGTACTCACCGGCGACCACCGCCTGCTGCATGGTCACCAGGGACCCGTTGAGGTTGAGCTGCACGGTGGACGGGGTGGTCGCGAAGCAGCTCCCCATGGGGCTGTTGGGCGCCGTCGCCGGGTAGCTCAGGTGCGCCGGGTCCGCCGCGAAGCACACGCCCGAGGTCTGGTTGTTCGCGGTGGTGTTCACCGCCGTGCCGCCCGCGCTGCAGGCCATGGTGGCGGTCCCCGCGCCGGTGCACGACGCGCCCGGGTAGACGTCCATCGGGGTCGAGGTCGCCGCCGGATCCAGCGGGCGGAACACGCCCACGGTGTCCAGCGAGTTCATGTCGATGGCGTCCTGGAAGATGTCGTTGGCCGCCGTCGTCACGTCCGCGGCGCAAGAGAGGAAGACGTGCGGGTCGCGCACCTCGAGCGAGGTGATCCGGAACCCGGTCGGGATGGCGACCTCCGACTGGCAGCTCGCGTCGCACCCGTCGCCGGCGGTGGTGTTGCCGTCGTCGCAGGTCTCGCCGAGGTCGAGGGCGCCGTCGCCGCAGAGCGCCTCGCAGTCGTCGTCGACCCGGGTCCCCGCGCCGGGCGGGCAGCAGCCGTCGCCGTCCATCGCGGCCACCGGGGTGAACTCGCAGGCGGCGTTGCAGGTGCCGGCGGAGCGCAGCCGGTTGACGGTGCACATGTCCGCGTCGTCGCAGGCGGTCGGGCAGGCCCCGGGCTCCCCGGCGGCGATGGCCGTGTCGCAGGTCTCGCCGGCGTCGACCACGCCGTCGTTGCAGGTCGCGCTGCAGTCGGAGTCCGTGGCGCTGCTGGCGCCCTCGGGGCAGCAGCCGTCGCCGTCGGCGGGGAGCTCGATGTCGGCGAAGGTGCAGACGGCCATGCAGGTACCCGGGTTCTCCAGGGTGTCCGCGGTGCAGGCGATGCCGTCGTCGCAAGCGGTCGGGCAGGAGCCGGGCGCACCGGCGGCGATGCCGGGATCGCAGACCTCACCGTCGTCGAGGGTCCCGTTGCCGCACTCGCCGGTGCAGTCGCGGTCGTCGATGGGCAGGGCGCCCGCGGGGCAGCAGCCGTCGCCGGTGATGGCCTCGGTGATCGGCGTGTTGGTGCACATCGCCGAGCAGTCCGTGCCGCTCACGCCGTCGGTGGTGCACACGTCGCCGTCGTCGCAGGTGGTCGGGCAGGCGCCCTCGCCGTCTTCGATCCCCGGGTCGCAGACCTCGTCGTCGCCCAGGACCCCGTCTCCGCACGTCAGCGGTTCGTTCATGTCCGGGGTGACCTCCGGCATGTCCGGGGTCTCCGTGTCGGCGTCGCCGCCCACGGTCATGTCGACCTCCCCGGGACCGTCGTCGTCACCGCATGCGAGCGCCAGGACCAGCGCCGCGAGCGAAAGCTTGCGCATCATCGAGCCATCTCCTTTGTGGGGAATTGTCCGATGACCTCCCCCCGAACCGAGGGCCGAGAATATGGTTCACCCGGCGATTGTCCACCGGAACGCGCGCCGAGCCCCGCACGCCGTTCGGCTCGGCGACGGTGCGCGGCGAGCCCTGCGCGCGCGACGACGGCCCCGCCGCGACCCGCTCAGCGCTTGGACTGCTGGGCGAAGATGCGCGCCAGGACGTCGTAGTAGCGCTGGGGCAGGGCGCGCTTCAGCCGCCAGAACATCCGGCCGTCGCGCATGGGCACCGCGTAGAGGGTCCCCCGCTGCACGGCGTCGAGGGCGATGCGGGCCACGTCCGGCGCCTGGAGCGCCGAGCGATCCATGAGCTTCTTGGTGGCGCGCGAGGACTTCTCGTCGGCGCCGCGCGCGTTGTCCATGATCGCCGTGCGGAAGAAGGTCGGGCAGAGCGCGGTCACGTGCACGTGGGGCGCGTACTCCGCGTGGAGCGTCTCCGAGAGGGCCACCACCGCCGACTTGGTGATGTTGTAGGGCGCCATGCCGGGCGGCGCGAGGAGCCCCGCCGCGCTCGCCACGTTGAGCACGTAGCCGCGCCGCCGTTCGCGCATCTTGGGCAGGAAGGCGCGGCAGCCATAGATCACGCCCCAGAGGTTGATGTCCACGCACCAGCGCCAGTCCTCGAGGGAGATCTCCTCGAAGGGCCCCACGGCGGCGACCCCCGCGTTGTTGCAGAGCACGTCGATGGGCCCGATCTCCGCCGCGGCGCGATGGGCCAGGGCCTCCACCTGCTCCCACTGGCGCACGTCGCACTCGGCGATGGCCGCCGAACCGCCGGCCGCGCGGACCAGCTCCGCCGTCTCCGACGCGCCATCGGCGTCGATGTCGGCGATGAGGACCGTGCCGCCTCGTCGGGCGAGCTCCAGGCAGAGCGCGCGGCCGAGCCCACTCGCGCCGCCGGTGACCACTGCGTTGCATCCGTCGAGAGCCATACGTCCTCCGTGGGCCACGACGACCCGCTTGCCGTGTAGCACTTCGGGTCCATCCGTGGAACCGTCCGCGCCGTGCCTCGCATCGCCGTCGTCGGCGCCGGTCCCGCCGGCACCAGCTTCGTGCTCCACGCCCTGCGCGCCGGCGTGGATCCCTCCGACCTGGTCCTGCTGGATCGCGCGCGTTTCCCCCGCCCCAAGCTCTGTGGCGGGGCGCTCACCTGGCGTGGGACCGAGCTGATCCGGGAGATCGCGCCCGAGCTGGTGCCCCACGAGCGCGCGCGGATGGAGACCACCCACCTGCGTTTCCGCTGCGACCTGGGGGACTTCGAGGTCCGGGAAGGCGGCGGCCAGTGGCTCTACGACCGGGCCCACCTGGACGCCCGGCTCCTGGAACTCGTCCGCGACGCCGGCGTCGAGGTGCGCGAGGGGACGGCCATCAAGGGCGTCGAGGCCGGCACCGACTCGGTCCAGGTGCGCACCCGGGGCACCGAGCGCTTCGACTGGGTCGTCGGCGCGGACGGAGCCCGCGGGGTGGTCGCTCGCTCGGTGGGGCTCGCGCCGGGCATCGTCGGGCGTCTGGTCGAGGCGGTCTACGAGCCCACCGACGCCGACCCGAACCCGCGGGAGCTGATCTTCGACTTCGATCCCATCCGCGACGGCATCCCCGGCTACGCGTGGATCTTCCCCTACCCGAAGCCCGAGGTCGCCGGGCAGGCGAACACCGGGACCCACGCCGGACTCTACAAGCTGGGCATCATGGACGGCCGGGGCGTCGCCGCTGGCGAGGACCTGCGCGCCTGGACCGACGCCTTCGCCGAGCGCAACGGCTACCGCCGGGTGGACACCAAGCTCGCGGGGTGGCCCGAGCACTACTACTCGCACCGGACCCGGGCCCACGTCCCCGGCGTGCTCCTCACCGGCGAAGCGTGGGGCATCGACCCCCTGCTCGGCGAGGGCATCGCGCCCTCGATCGAGATCAGCCGCTACGCCGCCGGTCGCCTCAAGGAGGCCCTCGACGCCGGTGTCCGCACCATCCCGCGCTACGAGAAGACCTTCCGCAAGACCGAGCCCGGCCAGAACCTCCGCTTCCAGGAGCGCCTCGCCGACCTCCTCTACGGCAAGAGCCCAGACCGCTGGCTGAAGGTCCTCTTCTCCCACCGCCGCATGCTCGAGCTCGCCGCCGCCGGCACCGAAGCCTACGGTCGCCTCGAGAAACACACCTGGATGCTCACCCGCAGCTACGCCTGGCAGCTCCTCACCGGCAACCTCTAGGGACGATCGTCGTCATTGTCGTCATTCCGGGACGATCGTCGTCATTGTCGTCATTCCGCGGAAAAGACGACAATGACGACGATCGTCCCCGTACCCTGGGCGCATGGGGTACCGACGACCGACGCGGGAACCGGGGCGCGCCGCGGCCGAGGCCGCTCGGGATCTCGACGCGCACGTCGACCGCGCGCAGAGGGTCCGGGAGGGCCAGGCCGCGCGCAGCGAGACGCTACGGCGCGTCGGGCTCGTGGTGCGCATCGCCCTCTTCCTCGGGTCCCTCGTGGTCGCCGTGGTCGGCTACGAGCTCGACTCGTCGGGCCTGAAGCTCGTCGCGTTGACGCTCTTCCTGGCCAGCCTCTTCTGGGCCCTGGGTCGCCTGATGTTCCGCATCCCGCCCCGCGACGGCGGCGATGGGATGGACGGCGTACCCCCCGGCGGCACGCTGCCCTAGAACGTCGTCCCCGTACCCCGAGCGCACCCGAAAAGACGACAATGACGACGATCGTCCCCGTGTCCTCGCTCAGCCCACGGACTCGGGGCGGGGGCCCGGGGCCCAGTCGGTGACCGGGTCGGTGCGCGTCTCCAGGAAGCGCGCGAGCCGATGGAAGTCGCTGCCGCGCTTGATGAAGCGACCCTCGGCCTCGAGGGTCTTGGCGTTGGTGAGCTGGGCGAAGGGCACGTAGTGCAGGTCGAGCTGCCCCGACACGCTGACCATGTGCCCGTCGAGCTCGTTCTCCACCAGGGCGCGGTAGGCGCCGATGCCGAGCTGGGAGCCGAGCATCACGTCGAAGGCGTGGGGCGGCGCGCAGCGGGACTCGTAGCCGAGCTGCACGCCCGTGGTCTTCTTTCGGCGACCGGTGCGCAGCTCGAAGCGCTCGGCGACGCGCCGCGCCACGAGCTTCGCCAGGTCGAGCTTGCCGAGCGAGATGTGGCCGGTGTCCGTCCGCGGGACGTCGGCGAGGAACTCGTCCGGGAGATGCTCGGTGAGCCCCTCGGCCAGCACGATGGTCCCGTAGTGTTTGTCCCGCCGCTCCCGCGCCAGGATGATCTCGATCATCCGGTCCGCGAGCCGGTCCAGGGAGAGCTTCCCGTTGGTGTCCCGGAGCTTGTCGGTGATGTCCTCGGGCGACATCACGTGGGTCGCCTCGCCGGCGATGGCCACGCCGTAGCTCAGCCAGCCGGCCTTGCGGCCCATGGTCTCCACGAAGAAGTAGCTGCTGGTCGCGATGGCGTCGGCGCGGAGGTTCTCCAGCTCCTTGGCCATCACGTCGACGGCGGTGAAGAAGCCGAAGGTGAAGTCGATGCCCTGGTAGTCGTTGTCGATGGTCTTGGGCAGGTGGACGATGCGCACCCGCCGCGCGCCCTCGGGCAGGCGGTTCTGGTACTCGTAGAGGAAGTTCGCGGTGCGCAGGGTTCCGTCGCCGCCGATGGAGATCAGCGCGTCGATCTCCAGGTCGACCAAGGCGCTGTAGACCGCGCGGAGCTTGGCGGTCTTCACCGGGTCCTCGAGGTCCTCGGCGCTGCGGATCTCCCCTCCGGGGTTGGCCCGCGCGGTACCGATGATGATGCCGCGGCTGTTGCGCAGCCCGCTGAGGTCCTTGGCCTGGAAGATGCGGTAGTGCCGATCCGGGAGGAGCCGGTGGGTCACCGGGTGGTACTCCTGCAGGTTCGAGTAGCCGTGGAAGAAGCCCACCACCTCCCGCGCGTCCTCCACGAAGGAGATCGCTGCGGCGCTGATGACCGCGTTGGCGGCAGGGGCCGGGCCCCCGCTGAAGACGATGCCGACTCGGCGAATCGGGGGGTTCTCGGACTTTCCGGACTGCTCGCTCACAGCCGCTCAACCTACTGCACGGTCGACGGGAGCGGCACCCTGAGCATCCGCACACCACTGAACAGTCGAAAACTGGACGCGCTATCAGTAGTCGGCGAGGGTCGACCCATGACGACCTCCGACCTCACCGCCCACCAGTCCCTCGTGCTCGCCGTCCTCGACGCGCTCTTCACCCTGGCCGACCGCGCCACCGACGCCTCCGGCCTCGCCCTGCGCCTCGGCGCGACCCCCACCGCCGTCGCCCGCGCCCTGGTCCACCTCGAGCAGCGCGGCCTCGCCGACGCCACCAAGATCCGCCTCACCCTCGCCGGCCTCGCCGCCGCCACCGCCCTCCGCAACTCGACCCTCGCCCCGGCCGCCCTCGCCGCTTGAGCCTCGCGGTCCCTCGTCGAGGGACCGGATGTACGCGAGGATCGCGTCGACCTGCCGATCCGACAACCGGAAGGGCGGCATGTTCACGCTCTCGTACCCCGCGACCCGCTGACTCTGCGGCTGCAGGATGGACCGCCGGATGTAGTCGGCGTCGGCGACCGCGGACGTGCCGTCGACGAAGGTCCGTTCGCGCCCGAAGAGCCCCGCCCAGTTCGGCGCCGGTCGCTGGACCACGCCGTCCACCGCGTGACAGGCGACGCAGTAGGTCTGGTGGAGGTACTCCCCCCAGCACTCGTCTTCGTCGTCGCGCCCGGAGCAGGGATTCCAGTCGACCGGATCAGTCTGCGACGCCCAGTACTCCCGTTCCGGGAGCGCGACGAGGCTCCCCATCATCGTCGCGTGGTTGGTGTTCGGTCCCGAACGCAGCGATCCCCGATCGAGACCCACCGGTGCGCCGCAGTACTCCGCGCAGAAGATGGGGATCGCGCAGCTCCGCGCCTCGTCCCCGGGAACCCGGGCGCCGCACCAGAGCCCCTCGGGACAATCGGCGTCGCGTTCGCAGGGTTCCCTCGGAGTCTCGCGCGGGACCTCGAACCACATCGTCGAGTACATCCCCGGCACCACGTCGCGCTTCAATCGGAAGGCGGGCACGAAGAGCGAGTGCAGGACGTCCGACGAGCTCATCACCAGCCGCACCGGCGTGCGCGCCGGGACCCGCAAGAGGTCGAGGTCGTCGATGACGCCGCCGGGGTGCTCGACCTCCCAGTGCCACTGCATCGCGCGGACCCGAAGGGTCAGCGCGTCGTCGGGCGCGACGGCACCGTTCGCGTAGCCGGTGAAGCCCACGTGGAAGAGGCCCACGAGCACCACCAGAGGCGCGAAGGTCCACGCGATCTCCAGAGCCGTCGCGTGCCCGGTGGGCCGAGCCCGATGGCCCGCGCGGCGGCGGTATCGCCAGAGGTCGGGAGCGTCAGAGGTCGCGGACGCGGACCATGAGGAACTTGTTGTTCTCGCGCTTGTCCGTGATCTCTTCGACTTCCTTGCCGCGCAGGAGGCTCCGGAAGCTGCCCAGGCGCGAGTACTCCAGCACGAAGTACGCGGTGATCCCCGGGTTGGCGTCGATCCACTCGCGGATCTTCACGTTGTCCAGGTCGACGAACGCGTGCACCCGGTTGCCGGTGTAGAAGTTCTCGCCCTTCCAGTTCATCTGCCAGGCGACGATCGGCTCCTCGGGCCCCTCGCGCATCTCGTAGTAGAGTTCGAAGACCTCGCCCATGCCCCAGTGGGGCGAGAGGTCCACGAGGTAGACGTTCACCGTCCACGCGCTGAAGAGTAGGGCCAAGCCCACCAGCGCCCGCGAGGCCATCGGCCGCAGGTAGCGGCTCATGAGCCCGATGAAGACCAGGCCCCCGGTCACCGCGAAGCCGGTGAGCACCGGGCGGTAATCGAACCACACCGGCCAGAGCCGCTCGTAGTTGTAGACGAAGAGGTGGATCAGCCGCTCGTAGCCCCAGGGCCGCGCCGAGGTCACCCAGCTCAGGTCCCGGCCCACGAACGCCACCAGCACGGCGCCGGCGCCAACCGCCGCGCTGAGCCCCAGGTCCGCGCGCCGCTTCGCCGGCGAGGGCGAGGTCTCTCCGTAGGCGCGCCAGGCGAGCCGCGCCGCGTACGCCAGCCCCGCCGCCCCCAGGGCGACCAGCACGTAGGCGAGCACGCCGCTCATCGGGTGGTCCAGGGCCCACTCCTTGGCCTCGGCCTCTTCGATCCCCTCGGGGACCGCCCCGCGCAGATCGCCGACCAGCCCGCCGATCCCGGCCACCAGCGCCGCCGGCGCCAGCATGGAGAGCACCGTGGTCCCCACGACCTTCCAGGAGAAGCCCGGCGCCACCGCGGCATCGGCATCTGCGGCATCGGCAGCCGCGGCCCCTTCGGCCGCCACCACCGACGGCTGCCGCCGGCCCCACATCCGGTCGACCATCAGGCCCACCATCAGCGCCGCCGGGGGCACCGCCGGGAAGATGTAGTGGTGGAACTTGGTGATCATCGCGCTGAAGAGGGTGAAGGCGCTGAAGAACCAGAGCCCCAGCATCATCATCGTCTCGCGCTGGTGGTACGCGGCGCGGGCCTCGGCCTCCGCGGGCATCGCCTGCCCGCGCGGGCCGGCGTCGCGACCGCGCATCCAGAGCCAGGCGAGCACCGCTGCGGGGATCAGCCCGACCCAGGGGAAGGTCCCGAACCCGAGCTGCTCGAGGAAGTACTCGATGCTGCCCTTGTCGCCGTGGACGCCCTGGGCCAGCCGGTTCAGGTGGTCGTGCACCAGCAGACGGTCGGTGAAGCCCGAGCCGTGGCGCATGTACATCGCGACGTACCAGGGGAGCCCCACGCAGGCGACGATGCCGATGCCCTGGGCCACCCGGAGTTGGCCGTCGAGGAGCACGTTCCAGCGCCGCGAGGCGACCAGGTAGAAGAGCGCCACGAGCCCCGGGAGCGCGATGCCCGGGATGCCCTTGCCCATCAGGCCCAGGGCACAGAAGACGTAGAACCCGACCATGGCCAGCGCCTGGGTCCGCCGCTCGCGCCGCAGGGTGAACACCAGGGCCACCAGCCCGAGGAGCCAGTAGAGCCCCTGGGCGATCGGCTGAGCGAACCAGAGGGGCTGGTTGGGATCCCCGCCCACCGCCGGGTAGTGGGTCGCGTGCTCCGGGTTCCCGGGGATCGCGTCGTTGCCGGCCGACCCGAAGAGGAACTCGTCGGGCTGAAAGGCGAAGCCCTCCCAGGCGAAGAAGGCCAGGTTCCGCGAGACCAGGTAGAGGGCCTGCGGGAGCACCAGCGCGATGAGCCCGCCCAGGGCCACGTGGTGCATGGACACCTCGAAGCCGAAGAGCCGGTAGCGCGTCGCCTCCTCGTCGGGGTCGCTGGCGAAGGCCAGCGCCAGCATGCACACGGCCATCACCAGGTTGGCCGTCAGGTACATGTCGGTGATGGCCTGGTGGGCCAGGAAGAAGAAGTGCGGGCAGGTGGCCATCACGATGGCCGCCAGGGCTCCCGCGCGGGGCGAGTAGATCCGCTTGAAGGTCAGGTAGACGACCCACACCGCGGCCAGGCTCTGCACCATCACCGGCGCCCGGATGGCCCACTCGTTGGTGAAGACCCCGGCGTCCGGCGCCGTCGCGGCGCCGAGCCCGCTGAGCCAGATGGCCTCGCTCCAGAAGATCAGGATGGGCTTCGACCAGAACCACTTCTCCTGGGCCCACCACAGACTGATCCAGTCGTCGCGCTCGATGATCTCCCGGGCGACCTCGCCGTAGTGGGTCTCCCACGGGTCCCACAGCACGTACGTGCCCATCAGCGGCAGGTAGATCAGCCCCACCACCACCATCGTCAGGAGCCCCGGCCGCCGCACGGCCGAAGGCAGCAGCGCGCCCAGCCCGAGCACGAAGGCCCAGGGCAAGGGCGCGTAGCCGCCGCCGAGGGCCAGGCCGAAGAAGAGCAGGGCGGCCACCGGGAAGGTCACCCGGGGCTGCATCCAGCGGGGCTCGTCGTCGAGCCCGCTGAGGCCGGTGGACCCGAAGAAGCTGGGCAGCCCCTCGGTCGCTCGCCGCAGCGACCCGATGGCGAAGAGCACGCCGCCCACGCAGAGCGCGAGGAGCGGCAGGCCGATCAGCGCGCCGTGGGGGACCGCCCCGTCGTGCGCCTGGAGCATGAAGAAGAGCAGCCCGCTGATGCCCGCGGTGGCCCAGCCGATGATCCGCCGCTTCTTCAGCTCGGCCTTGGGCGAGGCGTCCTCGGCCTCGTCGCGCTTCCCCTCGGTTGTCTCAGCCGCCACGTTCGCTCCAAGCTCGGCGCCCGGGGCGCCCTACGTTCGATCGCACGGCCCAGCGGGGCCGCCACGAAAAGACGGCGGAGCATAGCAGCGGATTCCGCGGGCGAAAGAACCCGGCCCAGCGCGGCCGCCCGAGGTGAGGCACCATGGGATCCATGGCCGACGAGAGCACCATCGAGAACCGCGTCTACCTCTTCAAGGACCTGGCCGCCGCCTACCTGAGCGCCAACCCCGGGGCCCTGAAGGGCGCGGAGCGCGCCGCCGGGCTGGCCGCGCTCGCCGACCTGGCCTTCGTCGCCTGCACCCTGGCCGACACCGAAGACCTCGACCCCGCCGAGGTCGCCAAGCGCGTCCGCAAGGCGCCCTGATCGCGAACGCCTCCACCCCCCAGCCCGCTCGTTCCTTCGCTCATCCCGTCCTCCCGTTTCGCCACCCTACGGGCCGAAGCACGCCCCCCTTCCTCGGCGCTGGCGGGCGCGCTCGGGGCTGGTCTAAGGTGCCGACGTGGCCAAGACCCCCCTGAGCTCCTATCAGAAGCGCCTCCTGGTCTTCCTGAGCGTGGCCACCTTCTTCGAGGGCTACGACTTCTTCGCGCTGGCGCAGATCCTCCCCAACCTCCGCGAGGACCTGGGGCTCCCGGTGGAGAGCGGCGGGTACATCGTCGGGACGATCAACATCGGGACCATCCTGGCCTTCTGGATCGTCCGGCGCGCCGACGTCTGGGGCCGGGCCCGGGTCCTCACGGTGACCATCGCCGGGTACACGGTGTCCACCTGCCTCTCCGGCTTCGCCCCCGACGTGTACAGCTTCGTGGGGCTCCAGCTCGTCGCCCGCATCTTCCTGCTCGGCGAGTGGGCGGTCTCCATGCTCATCGCCGCCGAGGAGTTCCCCGCCGACCGCCGGGGCTTCGCCCTGGGTATCGTGCAGGCCTGCTCCAGCCTGGGGTCCATCTTCTGCGCCGGGGTCGTCCCGCTGCTCCTGAAGACCCCCTACGGCTGGCGCAGCGTCTACTTCGTGGCGGTGATCCCCTTGGTCATCCTGGCCTTCGCGCGCCGGAACCTGAAGGAGACCGACCGCTTCACCCGCATGAAGGCCGCGGACACGCCCACCGAGAGCCTCTGGGCCATCTGGAAGACGCCCCACCGCAAGCGGATCCTGCAGCTCGCGGCCATCTGGTTCGTCGCCTACATCCCCGCCCAGAACGCCATCGCCTTCTGGAAGGACTTCGCCGTGAACGAGCGGGGCCTGAGCGACTCCGACGTGGGCAAGGCCATCACCATCGCCGCCGTCGCCGCGATGCCCCTGCTCTTCGGCGTCGGCTGGCTCATCGACAAGATCGGTCGGCGCAAGAGCGCGGCGCTCATCTTCGGCCTGGGCGCCCTGGGCATCGTCGGTTGCTACACCCTGCACGGCCAGGGCCTGCTCACCGCGGCCCTGGTGGTGGGCATCTTCACCGCCAGCGCCTACCTGCCGGTGCTGAACGCCTACTCGTCGGAGCTCTTCCCCACCCACCAGCGGGGCGCGGCCTTCGCGTGGTCCAACAACCTCATCGGGCGCCTGGGCTACGTGGCCGGGCCCTACGTGGTGGGCGTCCTCGCTTCCCAGACCGGCGCGCTGGGCCCGGTGGTCGCCTCGACCGCCGTGTTCAACTTCGTGGCCATCGCGCTGGTCTTCGCCTTCCTCCCGGAGACCACCGGGCGGGAACTCGAAGACACCTCGATGATGCACTGAGCGCTGCGGCACCCGGGCTGGTGCACCGAGGCTGATCCGCCGAGCGCCGACGCCGAGTACTCGGAGCCCCGACGGAGCGACTACCCGGCGAAGACCTCGCGGGTCGCCTGGAGGCACTCCAGGATCTCTCGCTCGGACTCCGTCATGCGCCCCGCCAGCCACTGGGCGCAGCTCGCCTCGTCGCTGAAGATCTTCGTGGTGTACCCCGGTCGCGGGAGCACGAAGAGCGCCGAGGCCGCGCTGCGCACGATGGCGCCCCGGAAACCCCTGGGCCAGCATCACCATGCCCACGCCCGCGATGCGGTCGGCGTGCTCCTTCAGCAGATCGCTGACCCGCTTCCGGTCGTCGCCCTCGGGCGGCATCGCCTCGGCGCCGGTGATCAGCGCGAAGCCCACCTGCCCGGTGGTCTTGCGCATCATCGACTGCAGCGTGCCGTACACCAAATCGATGGTCTCCCGGTGCGCGGGCCCGACCGAGCGCACGACCAGGAGCTTGCCGCCGGTGTAAGACGAATCACCCTTTCGGGTGAAATCATTGGGAGAAATCAGTCCGCTGGGGGTGGGGGAATGCTCTTCTCGCTGGGCAATTTCATCTTCGCCCGGGCGACGAAGTGCTCGATGCTGGGGTCGTCCCAGGCCTGCACTTCGTCGGGCGGTCCCACGATGGCCACCTTGCCTTCGTGGATGAACGCGACCCGGTCGCTGATGCGGAAGGTGCTCCGCATGTTGTGGGTCACGATGATGCTGGTGATCCCCAGCCGGTCCCGGAGGCTCAGGATCAGCCGGTCCACCCGGGTGACGTTGATGGGGTCGAGGCCCTCGGTGGGCTCGTCGTAGATCACCACCTGGGGCTCCATCGCCACCGCACGCGCCAGGGCCACACGCTTCTGCATGCCGCCCGAGAGCTGCTTCGGCTGCCGCTCCTCGATCCCCGGGAGGCTCACCGCGGTCAGGGCCTCGGCCACCCGGCGGCGCATCTCCGCCTCCGAGGTCTTCCCCTGCTCCACGAGCCCGTAGGCCACGTTCTCGTAGACCGTCATCGAGTCGAAGAGCGCGCCCTCCTGGAAGAGCATCCCGATGCGGCGCCGGATGGGCACCCACTCGCGCTCGGTCAGCTCGGTGAGCTCGATCCCGTCGAACTTGATGCTGCCCTCGTCGGGCGCGATGAGCCCGATGATCATCTTGAGCAGCACGCTCTTGCCGCTGCCCGAGGAGCCGATGATGGTGATCACCTCGCCCTCGTGGATGTCGAGGTCGAGCCCATCGAGGACCTGCACCCCGTCGAAGGCCTTCTTCAGGCCGCGGATCTCGATCAGCGCCATCGGGCGCTCCGGGCGGTGGGGATCATCGGGTCTCGGCAGGGTCTCAGAAAGCCAGCCCTCGGGCGAGGGCCTCCGCGGTGCGGCGCTCGTTCGGGGAGAGGTCGTCGCGGCCCAGCAGAGCGTCACAAGCGGCGGCGTCCTCGGCCCAACAGGCGCGGCGGAGCGCGATGCGCGCCGCGTCCGGCTCCCGCTGCCCGTAGACCTCCGCCCAGACCACGCAGGTGGCCGTGCGCTCGCCGTCGCAGCCCACCCGCGCCAGGCGCTCGGCCTCCTCGAGCTCGCCGGCGGCGAAGGCTACCCGGGCTCGCCGGGCGCAGTCGGCCAGGGTCCCGTCACAGGCGGCGACGCGCTCCTCGCAGACCTCGAGCCACCCGGCCGCGCAGCCGATCCGGCGCGCGGCCGTGGGATCCTCCGCGTGCTCGGCCCAAGCGCGACAGGCAGCCACCGATCCCCCGCGGCAGCCGTCCTCGAGGAGCTCCGGGTCGCCCGCCTGGGCACAGAGCCGGCCGCCGCGCTGGCAGGCCATGGCCATCGCCTGCCGCCGGTCCTCCGGGGTCCGCTCGGCCACGGCGAGGCAATCCTCGACCCGGCCCTGCTCGCAGCCGAAGCGCTCCAGGTCGGCGCCCTCCGGCGGCTCGGGGATCTCGTCGCCGGGGTGGAGGTGGCCCACGTGGACCGGCTCGGCGGCCTCGGGCTCCGAGACCGCCGCCGGCTCTTCCGCGCCCCGGCCACATTCGCAGGCGCCCAGGAGCGCCAGGACCAGGACCGCCCGGGTCACGGGCGGAGCTCGGTGGCGCCGCCCACGTAGGCCTGCAGCGCCTCGGGGATGGCCACGCTGCCGTCGGCGCGCTGGTACTGCTCGAGCACCGCGACCAGGGTCCGGCCGATGGCCAGGCCCGAGCCGTTGATGGTGTGCACCAGGGCCGTCTTGCTCTTCTTGGCCGTGGGATCCACCCGGTAGCGGGTGCTCATCCGGCGCGCCTGGAAGTCCCCGAACCACGAGCAGCTCGAGATCTCCCGGTAGGTGCCCTGGGAGGGCAGCCAGACCTCGATGTCGAAGCACTTCTTGGCGCCGAAGCCGAGGTCGCCCGCGCAGAGCTCCACCACCCGGTAGTGGAGGCCCAGCTTCTGCAGCACCTTCTCCGCGTGCTCGGTCAGCGCCGCGTGTTCGGCGAGGGCGTCCTCGGGCCGCACGATGCGCACCAGCTCGACCTTGTCGAACTGGTGCTGCCGGATCATCCCGCGGGTGTCCTTGCCGTAGCTGCCTGCCTCGCTGCGGAAGCAGGGCGTGTAGGCGCAGTAGGCCTTGGGGAGGTCCTCCAGGATCTCGTCCCGGTGGAGGTTGGTCACCGGCACCTCGGCGGTGGGCACCAGGTAGAGGTCGTTGCCGCCGCCGCCCTGGGCCTCGAGCTCCGTGTGCTTCTCGATGTGGAAGAGGTCGTCGGCGAACTTCGGGAGCTGCCCGGTGCCGCGCAGGGACTCGGCGTTGACCAGCGCCGGGCACCAGACCTCCTCGTAGCCGTGATCGTCGGCGTGCAGATCCAGCATGAGCTGCATCAGCCCGCGCTCCAGGCGCGCCGCCAGGCCCTTGAGCACCACGAAGCGCGACCCGGTGATCTTGGTCGCCCGCTCGAAGTCGAGGACGCCGACGCCCTCGCCCAGGGCCACGTGGTCCTTGGGCTCGAAGTCGAAGCTCGGCTTGGTGCCCCACTCGCGGACCACCACGTTGGCGGTCTCGTCGGCGCCGTCGGGGGTGGATGCGTCGGGCAGGTTGGGCAGCCCCAGGACGACCTCCTCGAGCTCGGCCTCCACCTGCCGGTGGCGATCCTCGAGCTCCTTGATGCGCTCCTTGAGACCCTTGAGGGACTCGCGCTTCTCGGCGAACTCGTCGGACTTCTTGTCGGCGATCTGCGCCATGGCCTTGGCGGCCTCGTTGCGCTCCTGCTGGGAGCTCTCGAGCTCACCGATGGCCGCGAGCCGGTCGCTCACCAACCCGGCCAAACGCTCCAGGGTGGCGGTGTCACGGAAGCCACGGCGCGCGAGCTGCGCCTTCACCTCGTCGAGGTGCTCTCCAACGTAGCGGGGGTCCAGCATGCCGAGAGCCATACCCCAAGTGCCCGCGGAAAGCCCGCGATCAGCCCATCTCGTGCGGCTCCCAGAGCTCCACCTTGTTGCCCTCCGGGTCCATCACCCAGGCGAAGAGCCCGTTGGGCTCCTCGTCGATGCCTTTCACCAGCGGGACCCCGGCCCCGGCGAGCTGGTCCACCAGCGCGCGGAGGTCGTCGACCCGGTAGTTGATCATCACCGAGCCCTGGCTGGGCCCGACCATCGCATCGCGCGGTCGGCCCTGGCAACGGACCTACTCTTCGGCGTCGTCTTCCGCGGCCCCGGCGTCTTCGGGCTGGGCCTGCATCCGCGAGGCGCGCCCGTCGCCTTCCTTGGCGCGCTGGAAGGCGCGCATCACCGGCGGGGAGGTTCGCACGGTGTCGAGCTGGAGGTCCGGCTGGCGCTGGAGCGCCTCCCGGAAGGCGTCGACCGCCAGGTCCACGCGCCCGAGGGCCACGTAGGCCGTGCCCAGCTCCCGCTGGATGGTCACGATCTGGTTCCCGGTGAGCACCTGGGCGCCCAGGAGCCGGTTGCCGAGCTGGACCGCCTCGGTGAAGCGACCCCGGCGCACGTGCTCCAGGAGCCCGGGGAGCTCCTCGTCGATCTCCGCCTGGCGCGCGCGCATCTCGCCCGCGGCCGGCGCCCGACCGGTGAATTCCTCGATGGCCGCGCGGCCCTCGTCGCTGAGCTTCAGGTCCTCGACGGGCACCAGGATGATCTGCCCGCGGGCGATGCGGTTGGTGCGCAGGTCGTTGAAGCGCCGGAGCCGCCGGGTCTCGTCGCGACCGCCGTTCCCGTAGTAGGCCTTGGCGACCCGCTGCAGGGTGTCGCTCTGTCCGGTGACGTGACGGAGCGGGTAGGGGATGAGGAGCTCGGTGCCCTCCGCGGGCTGCTCGCTCTGGGAGGCGTCGTTGGCCTCGACGATCACGAAGGAGCGCCGCGGATCCCCGTAGAAGCGCCGCGCGATGGCCGACCAGGTCTGCCCCTCTTCGACCCGGTGGTAGGTCACGTGGGGCACCAGGAGCCGGAGGCCCACCTCGATGGGCGCCCCGCCGCCGGCGGTCAGGCCGTTCTCGGCGACCAGCACGTTCTCGCGCCGCGGGTCCCCGTAGTAGCGCTCGGCGATGGAGGCCAGGGTCTCGCCCTCCCGCACCACGTGCTGGTAGGCCTCGTCACCGCGGACCTGGCCGGCGAAGACGAGCACCAGGGCCGCGGCCACCGCCGCGAACCCGCTCAGGGCCAGGACCCGCTTCACTCCTCGACCTCCTCGTCGGCGAGGGTGTCGTGCAGCGGCTGCAGGGTCACCTCGACCACCTGGGTCTCCCCGGTGCGGATGCGGACCTCTTGCTGCGCTTCCTGGAAGTAGGGGTTCACCAGCTTCAGGTAGTGGCGCCCCGGCGAGAGCGGGATCCGCTGCGCCGTGGGGGTCGTCAGGAGCTTGTGGCCGTCCACGTACACGTCGGCCCAGGGATCGACCACGATGCGCAGGTAGCCCGCGCGGTCGGGCAGGAGCGCCTCGCGCCGCTGGGCGCCGTACTCCTCGCTGTCCGGGTTGAAGCGCCCGGCGGCCGCCTGGATGGCGCCACCCCCGCCCACGATGCCCATGAGCAGGAGCCCCTGGACCAGCGCCACGTGCCGGATGAGCCGCCGGTCCCGGATGCCGCGGCGGGCCCGGGGAGCGCCGCTGCCGAGCATCTCGTCGGCCTCGCTGTCGGTCATGGCCCCGATGTCCCGGAGGAACATGACCAGCCGCGCGTTGTAGTTCATCGGCACCCGGGGCGAGATGAACTCGGTCAGGTCGTCGATGAGGGCCTGGGTGGTCGGATACCGGTTGGCCGGCATCTTCTCCATGCAGCGCGCCAGGATCCGCTCGAGCTGCCGGGGGACCTTGGGGTTCACCTTCCGGGCCGACACGAAGCGGTCCAGCCGGATCTTCTGCATGACCGTCCGCGCCTCGTCTTCCACGAAGGGCTTCTGGCCGGTGACCATCTGGTAGAGGCAGATGCCCACGCTGAAGAGGTCGCTGCGGAAGTCGAGCTTGTCGCCGAGGATCTGCTCGGGGCTCATGTAGCTCGGGGTGCCGAGGCCGGTTCCCGTCTCGGTCAGGTCCGAGAGGGTGTCGTCCCGGGCGATCCCGAAGTCCATGAGCTTCACCTCGCCCTGCTTCGAGATCATGATGTTCGCCGGCTTGATGTCCCGGTGGATGATCCCGCGGAAGTGGGCGTAGTCGAGGGCCCGGCAGACCTGCAGGGCGATGATCGCCGCCACCTCCGCCGGGAGCGTCTCGGTGAGCTCCAGGAGGTCGTAGAGGTCGATCCCCTCCACGTACTCCATGATGATGTACATGGAGCGGCCGTCCTTCACGAAGTCGACCACGTGAAGGATGTTCTCGTGCTGGAGGGACGCCATGAAATGCGCCTCGCGCTCGAAGCGCTTGGCGAATTGGCTGTCCATCGCGATCGAAGGCTTCAACGCCTTGATCGCGACCGTTCGCCCGAGGGGCTCCTGAACCGCCTTGTAGACGACGGCCATGCCGCCGCTGCCGATCTCTCCGACGATCCGGCAGTTGCCGATTCTGTCCGTCATCCGGGGAGGGCCGAGTCTAGAGACCGGTACCCCAGGTAGTCAATCGCCCCCTTCGCCGAGCTGGGCGAGATGGGCTCGGGCCGCGGCCATGGCGGTCTCGCTGGCGTCGGCCATGGGCTCGGGCGGGGCCAGCGGGATCCGGAGGGTCATGCAGGTCCCGACCCCCGGCTCGGAGTGGACCTCGAGGGTCCCGTGGTGCTGTTCGGCGAGCTGCTGGGCCCCGGCGAGGCCCAGACCGCTGCCCGCCCCCTGCTTGGTGCTGAAAAAAGGCTCGAAGACCCGCCGCTGGGTCTCGGCGTCCATGCCCTCGCCGTGGTCCTCGACCTCGACCACCGCCGCGCCGGCCTCGACCCGCAGCCGGACGTCCACCGGGGCCCCGGCCGGGCTCGCGTCCGAGGCGTTCACCAGGAGGTTGGTCAGCAACCGCTCGAGCTGGCCCCGGTCGCCCCGGACGATGACGTTGCGCCGCGACTCCACCCGATAGGGGGTGGTCGGCTTGGCGTTCTCCGCCACCCGCACGGCGTCACCGACCACCTCGTCGAAGTGGAGGGTCACCGCGCGACCGGTGTCCGCCAGGGCGTAGGCCAGCACGTCCTTGGTGGAGCGCTGGGCACTGGCCACGATGGCCGTGATCTCGTGGAGCATCGCCTTGGGCCGCTCGGTCCCCGCGCTCTTGGGATGGACCGCCACGCTCACGCAGGCCTGGATGGCCGCGAGCTGGTTGTTGAAATCATGCGCGATCCGAGCCGCGAGGACCCCCAGGGACTCCAGCCGGTGCAGCCGCGCCCGCTCCCGGGAGAGCTCCTCCCGCTCCAGGAGGAGGCGCTGGTTCTCGGTGACGTCGACGATGGTCCCCGAGTGGAATCGCTCGCCCTCGCCGTCGATCTCTTCGAGGCGCGAGACCGCGTGGATCCAGACCCACTCCGCCTTGGGGTAGTGGTAGATGCGGAAGATCTCGTCGAAGAGCGCCCCTTCCCGGAGCGCGTGAACGTGGCTGATCGCGACCCGCTCGGCGTCTTCCGGGTGCACCAGGAGCAGCCACTCGTCGACCGGGGCGTCCGACGGGATGCCCATCACGTGGGTGATGCTGGGGCTCACGAAGTCGACGACACAGAGCGCCGGCTGCTCCAGATCGACCCGGAGCCGGTAGACGGCGAACCCACGCGCCGCGGCCAGGGACGCCCAGAGGCGAGAAGCCAGCTGCTCTTCCGATGACACCGAGACCGGGAATTATGTGGTCACTGCGCACGGCGACAAGTTCCTTGGCGTTTCGGTAACGTTCCCACCCGGAGAGGTTTGATTTTCGCCGGGCCCCGGCAGACGATGAGCCGATGGCCCCGCTCCCCCGTCCCTACGCGCGCGCCGACGATACCGAGGTCGTCCGCGGTTGCATCGAGGGGGACGACGACGCGTGGGCCTCCCTCCGGGAGCGTTTCGAGGCCGAGGTGGAGACCATCGTCATCCGGGTCCTCGACGAGCGACGCTTCGGGTCCATCGACCTCCGCGAGGTGCCCAGCATCGTCGACCAGTGCTTCCGCGCCCTCCAGCGGAACGACGGCGGCCCCCTGCGCCTCTGGAAGGGCGGACGCCTCCGGGCCTACCTGGCCACCGTGGTCCGCCACGAAGCCGAAGAGCACGCCATGGAGGACACCCCGCTCCAGCCCCTGGTGGCCCATCCGCCCACGCCGGCGCTGATGCAGCTCGACCGGCGCGCCACCAGCGAGGAGGCCATCCGGGTCCGGGAAGCCATCGCCAAGCTCGTCCCCCGAGCCACGGCCATCGTGCGGCTGCGTCTCCGGGGGCTCTCCATGAACGAGATCGCGGCCACCCTCGGGCAACCCGTGGTCGCGCTCCAGGACGACCTGGGGATCCTCGCCGAACGCCTGGCGACGGCCCAGCGGGGTGACTCGGTGCCGGCGTGGCGGGGGCTCTTGGACTGCGCGACCGTCGAGGAGCGGGTGGCCACCGCCCTGCGCACCGAGGACGACGAGGACTTCCGCGCCCAGCGAGAGATCGCGGCGGCGACGTGGCGCTCCATCCGGGACGAGACCCTCGTGGCCCGGATGCCCCGGACCCCGGGCCCGCTGCAAGACGCCCTGGGCGTGGCCGCCTTCGTGGACGGGAGCTGGCGGGGCGCCGAGCGCACCCGGGCCGAAGGGCACCTGGCGACCTGTGGTCGCTGCGTGGACACCGTCGCCATGCTCACCCTGGACCTGCGCGCTCTGGACATCTTGCGCGGCGCCCAGAGCATCCGGCCGGCGGCCGCGGCGGCCTCGTGCATCGCCACCGGCCGCTTCGAAGCCGGCCGGGTCCTGGCCCAGGCCGCCGAGGGCGAGGACTCCACGGACATCTCGTCGCTGCTCGGGCGCCTCGCCGAGGTCGGCGCCAGCCTGGAAGAAGGGACCCGCCAGCGCAGCAACGAGGGCTCCCGCGTGATCTCCATGGCCGCCCTCCCCACCGACGTGGAGGCGCCCGTCGTCGCCTTCGAGGCCCTGGTCGCCGGTGACCCCATCGCCGCCGAGCGGGCCATCGACGACCACGTGGCCAAGCAGACCGTCGGCCAGCGGCTGCGCCTCCTGGCCCTCGCGGTCGACGAAGACCGGACCGACGCCCGGGGCGCCGCCGAAGCCGTCCTCGGGAGCCCCAGCCCGGACCCCGGGCTCCGGCGCGACGCGGCGACCATCCTGGCCCTCCCGACGGGCCGGGGGCTTCCGCGCGAGTGCCTCGCCGAGCGACTCCGCGACGCGCTCCCGGACGGTGTGCGCTTCCTCGTCAGCCGCTGATCGCGGCCGGCTATGCTCCGCCGGATGAACGACGGCGACTCCCGGCGGAACACCAAGCGCGAGGACATCTACGACGCGGCGAACGACGACCTGATGTTCGGCGCGACCGAAGAGGCCCGCGAGACCTTCAAGTACTTCTGGCGCGAGATGGCCTGGGAGAGTCGCCGCATCGTCCCCGCGTGCAGCGTGGCCGCGGTGAAGATGGCCCTCAGCGACGACGGCGACCTCGAGTCCCCCGACGTCGAGCACATGTGGGTCCGCGAGGTCGGCTTCGACGGCCGGAGCGTGGTCGGCGTCTTGCTCAACCAGCCCCGCGGTCTCCGCTCGGTGAAAGCCGGCGACGTGGTCCAGCAGCCCTTCGCGCGCGTGGAGGACTGGCTCTACGCCATCGAGGGCAAGGCCTACGGCGCCTTCACGGTGAACCTGATGCGCCAGTCGATGAGCCCCGAAGAGCGCGCCCAGCACGACGGCGCCTGGGGCCTCGACTTCGGCGACCCCGAGTCCATCGAGTTGGTCCCCGCGGGCTGGTTCGAGGACCCCGAGAACCCGGAGGGCCAGCACCCCATGAGCGCGAACATGGCGCCCGAGCTGGCCAAGGCCGTCGCCGCCGACCCCTCGTTCCTGACCAGCACCGACCCGCGCGGCTTCACCATGCTCCACGACCAGGCCCTGGCCGGCAGCCTGCCCACCGTGGAGGTCCTCCTCGCCGCCGGCGCCGACCCGCGCCTCGAGACCCCCGACGGCCGGACCGCCCTGCACCTCGCCGAAGACCTCGACTGGGTACCGGTGGTCGCCGCGCTCCAGCGCGCGATGGCCCATTGATGCGCGCGCTCGCCCTGGTGCTCGCCCTGGGCTCCCTCCTCGCCTGCGAGGACGACGCGCCGGCCGGACCCGACGGCGTCTACACCACCCGCGGCCGGGTGGAGGGCGTCGGCCGGACCGCATTGGCCATCCGCCACGAAGCCATCCCCACCTTCCGCGACCGCGAGGGGCAGGTGAGCGGCATGGGCTCGATGGCCATGCGCTTCTTCTACCCCGAGGGTCTGGACCTCGAGGGCATCGAAGAGGGCGACCCGGTGGAGCTCACCTTCGAGGTCCACTGGAGCGGCGAGCACACCCTGCTGATCACCGCGATCGACGAGCTCCCCGCCGAGACCGAGCTCGAGCTCGCCGCCGACCACTGAGGCCGGCGGCGAGGTCACGGTCCGACCATCGCCGGAAAGTGCGCTACCCTCCCGATCGGTGCAGGCCGCGGAACACGAGCTGAGTCCCCGCGCCACCGCTGCGGTGGTGGTGACGCTCGTCGGGCTCTCGCTGCTGCCGTCGCTGCACCTGATCCTGCACGACGAGCTCGAGCCCCACGACCACGGCGCCGTCGGCCACTGCCACGGGTCCGACTGTCACGAGCACGCCGACGCCGACGCCCGCGCCGCGGATGCCGGCGAGACCACGGAGCGCGAGAGCGACCCCGCCGACCACGGCGCCGGGAGCCTGGCCCACCACGAGCTCGCGCTGGCGGTGGCGCCCCCCGGGATCCCCCTGCCCGCCGAGGCCCGGCTCGCGCCCTTCGCCTTCGTCGCCCAGCGCAGCGCCGAGCCGCCGGCGCCGGTCCAGCCCGCGCATCGAGCCCGGGGTCCGCCTTCCGCATCCGTCTGAGATCCCCCTCGCGTCGCACCCCCTCGGTGCGGCGCCCGCGCGGCCGTGGGTCGCGCGCTCTCGACGCATGCCGAACCGACGATCCCTCCGATCGATCGGGTCGCTGGTGTTCGCGGTCGCTCTCGGCGCCGCGAACGCGGTGGCCCAGGTCGCCCCGCCGCGCCTCGCGGACGGGGAAACCGCGCGCCCGCCCTATCCGGACGCCGCGGACGGCGCCGCCGCGCGCGTGGTGATCGAGCTCGCGGTGGACGCCGAGGGCTGGGTCACCGGCGCCACCGCCGTCGAGGTCGACCGCGAGGGCCCCGCCGCCGACCCCTTCATCACCGCCGCGCTCCGGCACGCGCGCCGCCTCTGGCTGGAGCCGGCGCACCAGGATGGCCAACCCGTGGCCGCGCTCGTGCGCCTCGAGCTTCGCTTCGAGCCGACCGACGCGCCCGAACCGCCCGAACCGCCCGAACCGCCTGAACCGCCGACCCCCACCGAGCCCGCCGCGCCACCGCGCCATCCGGATCCTCCCGTCGAGGCCCCGGAGCCCGCGTTCGGCGCCCGCGCCGAGGTGGAGGCCCCCGATCGGCCCACCCGCCGGGCCGCGTCGGAGATCGTGGTCGACCCCCAAGCCTTCGAGCTCGTCCCCCGGAGCCGCGGCGCCGATCTGCTGACCCTGGCCCCGGGCGTCGTCCTCCTGAACCACTCCGGCGAGGGCCACGCGCCGACGCTCTTCCTGCGCGGCTTCGACGCCGGTGAAGGCCAGGACTTTGCCATCGACGTCGAGGGCATCCCCCTCAACGAGCCCTCGAACGCCCACGGCCACGGCTACGCCGACGTGGGCTTCGTGATCCCCGAGGTCGTCCGGCGCGTCCGGGTCCTCGAGGGACCCTTCGACCCGCGCCAGGGCGACTTCGCCGTCGCGGGAAGCGCGAGCTACGAGCTGGGCTCGGACCGGCGCGGGGTGATCACCCGGGTCGGCCTCGGCTCCTTCGGGGAGAAGCGCCTGGCCCTGGTGGTCGCGCCGGCGTCGATGGATCCGGGCACCTTCGCCGCCGTGGATCTCCGCCAAGGGGACGGCTTCGGCCCCAACCGCGCCCACGCCTCGGTCAGCGCCTTGGCCCAGTACCGCCAGCGCTTCGGGAGCACGACGATCTCCATCCTCGGCGGCACCAGCGCGCTCACCTTCGACGCGGTGGGCGTCGTCCGCGCCGACGCCATCGCGACGCGGTCCCTGCCTTGCGCGGACGACTTCGACAGCCAGCGCTTCTGCTGGCACGACGCCGCCCAGGGTGGGACCGGTTCGCGACACCTGGTCTCGCTCCGCGTCGACCACCGCATGGACGGCGCCGAGCTCTCCCAGCAGCTCTTCGCGAGCCTCCGCACCCTACGGATCCGCGAGAACTTCACCGGCGCCCTCTTGGACGAGCGGGGCGACGGGCTGGACGAGCGCACCGAGACCACCCTGGTGGGCGCCCGGGGCCACTACGCCCGCACGGTGCGCTGGCGATCACTGCCCCAACGCCTCGAGGTGGGCTACGTCGCGCGCCACGACCGGGGCCGCACCCGCCAGTGGCGCCTCCGGACCGACGGCGGGCAGCCCTACGCGACCGTCTTCGACACCGACTACGGGATCACCGACGTCGGCGTGTACCTGGCGGGCCACGCGGAGCCTCATCGCCGTGTGTGGGTCGACCTGGGGCTCCGGGCCGACGCCTTCGTCTTCCAGCTCGTCGACCGGGATCTGCCCACCGAGGACCGCAGCGGCGAGCGGCTGAGCGACCAGGCCACCGACGCCTTCGGCCTCGCGCTCCAGCCCCGAGGCACCCTGGGCGTTCGCCTCGGTCGCGGCTTCGACGCCGTCCTCGCCGCCGGCCGAGGGGTCCGCTCCACCGACGCCCAGGCCCTCTCCGAGGGCGAGGCCGCCCCCTTCACCGAGGTCTTCGCCACCGACCTCGGAGTCATCCACCGCGCCCACCTCGGTCGGTGGCACACCGAAGCCGAGGTCGTGGGGTTCTACACCCACGTCGCCGACGACCTGCTCTTCGACCCCGAAGCGGGCCGCAACGTGCCCATCGGCAGCAGCCAGCGCCTCGGGGGCACCGTGTCCGGACGGATCCACGGCCCGTGGCTCGCACTCTCCATCGCCAGCACGCTCACCCAGGCGCTCCGGGGCGGCGGCCTCTTCGCGCTGGGCGTCACCGAGCGGCTGCCCTTCGTGCCCCGGGCCACCGGCCGCGCCGACGTCGCGGTGCATCACGAGCTGATCCTGGGCGGTCAGCGCTTCCGGTGGGCGCTCGGTATCGGCGCCGGGCTCCTCGGTCCTCGGCCGCTCCCCCTGGGCGAGGAGAGCGCGCCGGTGGCCTCGCTGGACCTCTCGGCCCGGCTGGGCTGGCGTTGGCTCTCCCTGACCCTGGCGCTCACCAACGCCCTCGACGCCCCCAACCGCGCCACCGAGCTCTACTACGTCTCCGACTTCGCCGACGACGGCGCCGAGCCCTCGCTCCGCGCCGCCCGCCACGTCGCCGCCGCCGCGCCCCGGGCCTTCTTCGCCACCCTCGAGGTCGCCCTCGGCGGCCGCGGCGGGGGTTCGGCGGTCCCCATGTCCCCCGAACACCCCGAGCCCTCCCCGGAGACCCCATGACCCGACTCGCCGGCGCGCTCGCCAGTGCCCTTCTGATCCTCGCCGCCCTGGCGCCGGTCTCCTGTGCCGCGACCCCCGGTGCGCTCGTGCCCATCACGGTCCAGGCCCGCGGAACCCCCGAGGCCACCGACTTCGTCACGGTCGCCGGCTGGACCGTGAGCCTCGACGAGGCCTGGGTGGCCATCGCCGCCTACCGCGCCTACGCGGAGGAGGACGTCCTGGGCGCCCTCCTGCGGCCCGGTGTGGCCCGCGCCCACGGCGGCATCGACCCCGACAATGGCCGGCGCATCCGCGCCGAGTGGCTGGCCCCCGTAGTCGTCGACGCGCTCGGTGGCGATCAGCGGCTGGGACTCGTCGACGCCGAGACCGGCGCCATCGACGAGGTAGCGGTCACCTTCGCCGACGCTCCCAGCTCCGCTGGAGAGACCCGAGGGGAACAGGCCTGGGTCGCGGGGACCGCCACCCGCGACGACGAGACCGTCTCCTTCGCGGGCGGCGTCACCTTCCCCACCTCGCCGCGGCGCGTGGAGAACATCGGGATCGCCGGGACCATCGCCCCGGGCGCGGTCCTGACCCTGGGCTCCGATCCCCGCGTCTGGCTGGACGAGGTGGCCTTCGAGCTCCTCCCCGAGTCCGCCGACCCCTCGACCCCTCGACCGATTACGGCCGACGGCCAAGCGCATGGGGCGCTGCGGCTCGGCCTGGGAACCTCGCGCGCCTGGAGCGCCTACCTGGAAGCCAACGAATGAAGACGAAGACCCTGTGGATCCTGGCCGCGCTGGCCCTCGGCTGCGGCACCGACGACGAGACCGGCGTCCTGGAGGTGCGCCTCAGCGGCGAGGAGGCCTCCCGGGAGGGCTACCCCGTCGGGACTGGCGACGACGTCATCGCCTTCGCCGACGGGTACACCCTGACCTTCGACCGGGTACTGGTCTCCGTGGTGAACCTCGAGCTCCGCGATGGCGACGACGTGGCCGACCTCGCCGTGGACCCGGTGGTCGCCGACCTGCACCTCGGGGAGCCCACCGCCTGGACCTTCGACGCGGTGCCCGCGCGGCGCTGGCGCGAGGTCCGCTACGACTACGGCGTGCCGCCCGCCGACGCGCGCCTCCTCGACGGCGTCGACGCGAGCGACGTGGACCGGATGCGCGCCGCCGGCGCCTCCCTCCTGGTCGCCGGATCCGCGAGCGACGGCACCGCGACCATCCCCTTCGAGCTCCTGCTGCCCACCGAAGTGGCCAACGCGCGCTGCGTGAACGGCGTCGACGACACCGACGGACTGGTGGTGCCCGGCGGCGCGGTGACCGAAGCCGAGCTCACCGTGCACCTGGACCACCTCTTCTTCGACGACTACGCGAGCGAGGAGCCCGACCTTCGCTTCGCGCCCTGGGCCGCCGTGGCCGGCGACGAAGCGATCACTCTGGCCGACCTGGACACCCAGTCCCTCGCCGACCTCCGGGACGCCGACGGCGAGCCCCTGACCGCCGACGGCGAGCGGGTCGTCTACGACCCCGGCCCGCTGGAGCTCGAGAGCAACACCCTGGGATCCTTCGTGCGCGCCGCCGCGCGGACCACCGGTCACTTCCAGGGCGAGGGCCACTGCGACTACGCGACCCCCTGATCGGACCCCTCGAAGCACGACCCGGCGCGCGGCGACCCAGCGCCGGGTCGCGGAGACCTCAGAGACTCAGGTAGCGCCCGAAGACGCTGCCCGAGAGGGTGTCCTCGCCCCGCTCGACCCACGCCACGAAGAGGATCCCCTCGCCGGGCAAGGGACCGATGCGCTGCCGCGCGTCGTCGGATGTATCGACCCAGTTGGTCGGGTAGTTCACGGTAGGGACCTCGACCTCGGGGCCCGGGTCGATCCCCGTCGCCACCGGATCCACCCGCCGCACGAAGAAGGTGTCCTCGGCGCCATCCAGGAAGCGGCGGATCCACCCCACCGCGAGCCCGTCGGCGCCCAGGGTCGAGAGCGCCACGACGAAGTCCCCGGCCCCGGCCGGCGGCGCCGGCAGCTCGTACTCGGTCACCGTGCCGTCGGGCTCCACGCGGTGGAGCCGCACCACCACCCCCTCCACACCGACGCCCTCGATGCCCAGCGGCGGCGGCGCGATCCAGAGGTCGTCGCCGCGCCACACGGCCTCCGCGTAGCGGTAGCGGGTCACGTAGCGCTCGTAGAGGTGGACCGGGCCCCCGCCCCCGACGACGACCCCCACCGAGTTCACCGCGTTGTTTCGCTCCTCCGGATCCCGCCGCGAATACACCACGGCGGCCCGGGGCGCGCTGACCAGGGTGGGCCGGCTGTGGAACCAGGGATCGTCGGGCGCCACGAGCTCGAAGCTCCCGGTGGGCTCGCCATCGAGCCCGTAGGGGGTCCAGCCGAGCCGGTTCAGCTCGCCGTCGTTGCGCACCTCGAGGACCCTGGGGCCCTCGGGCGTCCAGAGCGCCCCGCGCGGGATCGCGTCGCTGACCAGCTCCACGGTCGACTGGGTCTCGCCGGTCCCGGGGTCCAAGGTCACGACCCGCGGCGGCGTCGCCTCGCCCGCGCCCACCGAGAGCACCACCGGATTCCCCATCGAGAGCTCCGGCGCGTGCACGTCCTCGAGCACCAGGCGCGGCGGCTCCACCAGCCCCTCGCAGCCGACCCGCACCAGCGCGAGGTCCGAGTACGTCGTGCCCAGCTCGGAGTAGGACCCTCGTATCGCGAGCCAGAGCTCGTCGCCGGTGGGCCCCATCCGCAGCTCCCGGGGGCGCGCACTCAGGCCCGGCGACGCGGACCGACCCAGCGCCAGCGTGAGGGTCTCGCCGAGGGGCGGCTCGCAGGGGAGCAGCGAGCGACAGCCGACGTCCGGATCGCACCAGGCCGTCTCCCCACAAGCGTCGCCCCCGAAGAGGCAGACCCCGGCCTCGCAGCTCGCCTCGGCGCAGCTCGCCGCCGCCAGGCAATCCGCCGCCACCGCGCACTGGGGCGGCTCGCAGACCTCCTCGTCGCCCTCCACGCAGCCGGGGTCCACGCAGCGTCCACCGAGACATCGATCGGCCACTCCGTCCTGCTCCGAACAGACCACCCCGCCGCAATCCCGGGAGAGCACCAGCGTGACCGCCAGGTCGTCGAGGTGGCTCACCACCACCTCGCGCCGCGCGATCACCGCGGCGCCCGCCACCAGCTCCAGCGCGACCGCGCGCCGCGGCTCCGGATCCAGCCCGGCGACCTCGGCCACCCGGAGCCCGCTCACGTACGACTCCGACCCGGAGAGCGCCTCGGCCGCCACCGCGCCGTCCACCAGCACCCGGACCCCGGTGAACTCGACCCCGGGCACGTAGTCGGTGCGCAAATCCACCGACAGGTCCACGGCCCCGCCGTCGCCCCCGCAAGCGACCAGGAAGAGCAGGAGCGCCGCGGCATACTTCATTTTTCCAGCCTACCACCTCCCCGCTCACGGAGGGCCACGCCGCGCCCGAGGACCCCCGCCGGCGCAGCACCTGCGTTCGCAGCCCACATACGCATCCGCTGCGCAGCGTGAGGGGCCGCGACCGCCGATCCCGCGTCCTTCCGGCCCGGCACGCCCGATGCACTCGACGGGGGCATGACGCACTTCAAGAGCCCCGTTCGCGAGTACATGTCCGCTCCTCCGGTCCTCATCGGGGCCGCCGGGAGCACCGTCGACGCCGAGGCGCTCCTCGACCGCCGCGCCATCACCGCGCTGGGTGTCACCGACACGGAGGGTCGCTTGGTGGGCGTGCTCTCCCGTACCGACCTGCTGCGCGCCGCCGACGCCGAGAGCGGCGCGACCTTCACCGTGCCCGATGCCGCGGTGGAGCGCTTCATGACCTCCGACCCCATCACGGTGTCGCCCGACTCGGAGCTCGACGCCGCCGCGAAGCGGATGCTGAAGGCGCACATCCACCGGGTCTTCGTGGTCGAAGACGGCAAGCCCGTCGGGGTGCTCTCCACCCGCGACGTGATGCGCGCCGTCCACGAGAAGCAGGTGCGCGCCCCGGCCATCGAGATCGCCAGCACGTCGGTGGCCAAGGTGAAGGCCGACGACCCCATCGCTCTCGCGGTGGACCGCCTGGATCGCTCCAATCGGCACGGCCTCATCGTGACCGACCGGGCGGGCTGGCCGGTGGGCACCTTCGCCCAGGTCGACGCGCTCCTCGGGCGGGCCAAGGACCCGAAGACCCCGGTGGAGGACGCGATGGAGTGCCGCATCCTGGTGCTCCCCCCGAGCACCCCGCTCTACCGCCTGGCCCAGCAGGCCCTCGCCATGAACGTCCGCCGCGTGGTGCTCATGGACCGCGACGACCTGGGCATCCGGGGCGTGGTGAGCAGCTTCGACTTCTGCCGCCTGGTCGCCTCCACCATGGGCTGACGCGGGCGCCGCTCCGAGCCCCATGGCACTGGCGGTGCCCGGACAACGAGGAGTTCGGCGGAGCGCTCCCGCCGCTGATGGCGCGCGTCCGCACCCCCCACTGGTTCGACCCCTGCGAGCTGCTGACCCCCGACACGCGCAGCGAGCTCCGGCCCGAGTTCCGGCGCCGCCAACGCGGCGGCGGGTGGATGGCCGACGACTGACGCGCCGAGGCTTCTCTGCCTCGTCCGGATGGGCTACCAAGCGCCCATGCGTGAACGGGTGCTCTTCTCTGGCCTCTTCCTGCTGCTCGCCTGCGGCGACGACGACGGCGGCGACCGCTGCACGTTGTCCACCGACTGCGTCGGCGACCAGATCTGCGTCGACGGCGCCTGCGTGCTCCGCAGCGACGACCTCGGCCCCGGCGACGGGGGCCCGACGGACGCGCCGATCACCTGCGGCCCGGGGCAGCTCCCGAGCGGCAGCGGCTGCACCGACGAATGCGGAAGCCCCGAGGCCACGCCCTGCGGCGACGACACCACCTGCGACGTCTCCAGTGGCCGCTGCGTGGACCCGGGCACGGTGGGGCTCCTGCCCGAGACCTCGGAGACCTGCGGCGAGCGCACCTGCCTCAGCGGCACCGAGTGCTCGGTCGACGGCACCTGCGACGCCATCCCGGCGTGCGAGCGTCGCCTCTGCACCGCCGACGGCTCCGTCTGCTGGGGTCGCGACTGCCACTACGAGCGCCCGAGCGGCGGCTGCACGCCGGCCACCCTCGAGCGGCTCAACGAGGCGGACTTCCTCCTGGGTGGCAACGGCGGCGCCTTCGACCTGGAGTTCGACGAGGCCTGCAACGCCTACTCGGTGACCATCATCAGCGGCACCGACTACCTCCGGCAGCTCGAGCCCGACGGAACCCTGACCGTCTGGGACGGCGTGGAGAACCTGAACATGGGCGAGGTCGCCGTGCTCCGGCCCATCGGCGGCGAGTTCGGCGACGACGACGAGCCCGGCGAGGTCGCCCTGACCTACATCTGCTGCGCCACCTGCGGCTGCGTCGGCGACGATCCCCAGGGCGTCGCGCGCCTCGACCGCGCCGGCGAGATCAGCCTGCCCATGGTCGTCGAGGCGGTCCCCTCGCAGGGCACCGCGCCCTGGGGTACCGCCCAGCTCGACACCGGGCCCTACGGGCTCACCTGGGGCAACGACCGCACCCTCTACGTCGGCAACACCACCGTGAACGGCGACCTGGTCCGCGCCGACCTGGAGACCGGCACCCAGATGGAGCTCCACCGCTTCGACGCGCGGGTGGTGGCCACCGCGGTCTTCGGGCGCACCTCCCTCGTCGTGGCCCTGGAGGGCGGCGCCCTGCACTTGGCCTCCACCACCACCGACGCCTCCCGGCCCCTGGCCACCCTCGACGGCGAGGTCACCAGCCTGGTCCGTGACCGCCTCACCGGGCACCTCTGGGTCGCCCTGGGCGACGGCCGGGTCCTCGAGCTCGACGCGGCGGGCACCCCGGTCGGCGCGCTGGAGCCCTTCCCGAGCCCGGTGCGCATCGCCGCCTCCCCCGACGGCGGCCTCTACGCGCTGGAGCCCGGCTTCCCCCAGCCCGGCGCGATCACCCGCACCGAGCTGCCCGCCACCCGCGAGTGAGGTAAGAGGCCCCCATGCCGACCCTCCGCGACGCCGACTTCGAGTGCCACGTCCTGACCTTCAAGGACGGCGTGCTCTCCGCCATCGCCCACGACCTGAAGATCTCCGTCGACCGGGGATCGCTCACCTTCGACGAAGAGGGGGACCCGCGGGTCGAAGCCACCTTCGATCCCCAGAGCCTGCGGGTGGTCTGCGCCCGCAAGGACGGCCGGGACATGCCCAGCGCCCTCGGCCCCGGCGACCGCAAGAAGATCGAGGCGAACATCCAGAAGGACGTGCTCCACACGAAGAAGCACGGAGAGATCCGCTTCGTCTCGCGCAGCATCTCCCGCGACGGCGACCGCGCCACGGTCACCGGGGACCTCACCCTCCACGGCCGCACCCAGCCGCTGACGGTGACGGCCCGCAAGGAGGGCGACGCCTGGATCACCGAGGTCCCCCTGCACCAGCCCGACTTTGGGATCACCCCCTACAGCGCGATGCTGGGCACCCTCAAGATCCAGCCGACCGTGCGCGTCGTGCTCCGCGTCCCCACCTGACCCCGGAGTCGCTCCCGCGAATGGAGTAGACTCGCCGGCCCATGGGGGACGATTCCTTCTACGCCGACCTCGAGCCGCTCACCTCCTTCTCGGACGTGCCCGACCCCGGCGTCTACCACCAGGCCCCGGACAGCTGGAACCTGGTGATCACCGACGTCCAGGGCTCCACCAAGGCCATCGAGGCCGGGCGCTACAAGGACGTCAACGCCCTCGGGGTCGCCTCCATCGTCGCCGTCCGCAACGCCGTCGACGTTCCCCTACCTTTCGTCTTCGGTGGCGACGGCGCGACCCTGCTCTGCCCCACTTCCCACCTGGAGCAGTTGGAGCCCGCCCTGCGCGGACTCCAGCAGCGGGCCACCGACGCCTTCGGCCTGGGCATGCGCGCCGGCATCGTGCCCATCGGCGAGCTGCGCGAAGCGGGCCACCCGGTGCTGGTGGCCCGCTATCGCCAGAGCGAGCACGCCACCTTCGCCATGTTCGCCGGCAGCGGCCTCAGCGAGGGCGAGCGGTGGATCAAGGACCCCGAGCGCGGCGCCCGCTACGCCGTCCAGCCCGGCCCGGCCGCGGTGGACTTCAGCGGCTTCGAGTGTCGCTGGGAGCCCATCGCCAGCACCCGGGACCACATCCTCGCGCTCCTGGTCCAGGCCCGGGCCAGCGACCGCCGCGAGGCCTCCGCCATCTACAAGGCGGTCATCGCCACGGTGGAGGAGATCCTCGAGGGCGACGGCCACCCGGTGGCCATGCGCAGCCTCCAGCTCGCCACCCAGGCCGAGCGCTTCGACGCCGAGGCGCGGCTCCTCAGCGGGCGCCCCGACGGCTTCGGCAACTGGATGAACAAGACCCGCGCCGCGCTCCAGAACCGCATCGGCACCGTGCTCATGGATCGCGGCTGGGACGCCTTCGGCTTCCCCGGCGAGGTCTACCGGGAGCAGGTCGTCGCGAACACCGACTTCCGCAAGTTCGACGACACCCTGCGCATGGTGATCGACGTCACCAGCGCCCAGGAGCGGGCCATCGCCGACTACCTCGAGCGGGAGCACGCCGCCGGCACCCTGGTCTACGGGCTCCACCGGGCCCCCTCGGCGCTGATGACCTGCGTGATCACCGAGCACCGGGGCGACCACGTCCACTTCGTCGACGGCGCCGACGGCGGCTACGCGCTGGCCGCCAAGCAGCTCAAGGCCCAGCTGAAGTCCGCCTGAGCCCCCCGAGGCAGGCCTCCCGGGTCGCACCGCGTTGCGCCGACGTCCCCTCGGGGCTAACCGAGCAGCGACATGGGTCTTTCCGTCGGCATCGTGGGGCTCCCCAACGTGGGCAAGTCCACCCTCTTCAACGCCCTCTCCAGCAAGCAGGCCGAGGCGGCCAACTACGCCTTCTGCACCATCGACCCGAACGTCGGTGTGGTCCCGGTGCCCGACAAGCGCTTCGACGGGCTGGTGAAGCACTTCCAGCCCAAGAAGATCGTGGCCGCCACCGTCGACTTCGTGGACATCGCCGGCCTGGTGAAGGGCGCCAGCAAGGGCGAGGGCAAGGGCAACGCCTTCCTCAGCCACATCCGCGACGCGGACGCCATCGCCCACGTCGTGCGCTGCTTCGAGGACGAGAACATCGTCCACGTCGACGGCCGGGTGGACCCCATCGCCGACATCGAGACCATCGAGACCGAGCTGGTCCTCAAGGATCTCGAGACCGTCCAGAAGCGCCTCGACAAGGCCCAGCGCGCCGCCAAGGGCAACAACGCCCTGGAGAAGAAGGCCGCCGCCGTGTGCGAGGCCCTCGCCGCGCACCTCGACGAAGGCAAGCCCGCCATCGGCTTCGACGTGGGCGAGGGCGAGGACGAGCAGCGCATCCTCCACGACATGTTCCTGATCACCCGGAAGCCCAGCTTCTTCGTGTGCAACGTGCAGGAAGAGCAGCTCGGCGACCTGGAGAACGACCCCCTGGTCGGCAAGGTCCGCGCCCTCGCCGAGGAGCGCGGGGTCCCGATGACCTGCATCAGCGCCGCCATCGAGGCCGAGATCATGCAGCTCCCCGAAGAGGAGCGCGCCGACTTCCTGGAGTCCGTGGGCCTCGAGGAGCCCGGCCTCCACGGCGTGATCCAGACCGGCTACCGCATGCTGAACCTGATCACCTTCTTCACCGCCGGCGACCCCGAGGTCCACGCCTGGACCATCGCCGAAGGCACCAAGGCGCCCCAGGCCGCCGGCAAGATCCACACGGACTTCGAGCGCGGCTTCATCCGCGCCGAGGTGATGAGCGTCGGCGACATGCTGGAGCTCGGCAGCGAGAAGGCAGTCAAGGAAGCCGGCAAGATGCGCCTCGAAGGCAAGGAGTACGTCGTCCAGGACGGCGACGTGGTCCATTTCCGCTTCAACGTGTAGGGTGACGTGGGTGGGGGATGGTCCCCACACCTTTGCTGCGACGCCACGGTGACGTCACGGCGACGTCACTCGGCTTCCGCACCGTCTGCACACCCATGGGCGCTCGAATTCTCGTAGTCGAAGACGAAAGCGACCTCGCCGAGCTCGTCGCGTTCAACCTCCGCCAGGCGGGCCACACCGTGACCACCGCCGGCGACGGCGCCACGGCGCTGGCCGAGATCCAGCGGCAGCGCCCCGACCTCCTGGTCCTGGACGTGATGCTGCCGGACATCACCGGCGTGGAGATCTGCCGCCGGATCCGCCGCCAGGAAGCCACCGCCTCGATCCCCGTGGTGATGCTCACCGCCCGCGGCGAAGAGGTCGACCGGGTGGTCGGCTTCGAGGTCGGCGCCGACGACTACGTCACCAAGCCCTTCAGCCCCCGCGAGCTCGTCCTGCGCATCGAGGCCATCCTCCGCCGGGTCACCAGCCCCACCGAGGAGGCCGCGCCGCAGAACATCACCGTGGGCGAGATGATCATCGACGTCCCCGGCCACCGGGTCGAGGTCGATGGCGAAGAGATCATCCTGACCGCCCTGGAGTTCCGGCTGCTCCTCGATCTGGCCAAGCGCCGCGGTCGGGTCCAGTCCCGGGACGCGCTCCTCGAGCGGGTCTGGGGATACTCGCCGGGCATCGAGACCCGCACGGTCGACACGCACGTGAAGCGGCTGCGCGAGAAGCTCGGCTCCGCTTCCGCCTACATCGAGACGGTGCGCGGTGTCGGCTATCGCATGCGCTCCGACTGAGTCGGACGGCTAGACTGCGGCCATGCGGTCGATGGGCGGACTGCGACGGAGCCTCGTCGGGGCGATCGCGACGGCGATCGGAGCCCTGGTGCTGCTCCTGCTGCTCCTGGAGGACCCGCTGGTCCAGTTCCGGATGCGGCAGCTCGCCAGCGACACCCTCGAGAACGCGCTGAACGAAGTCGAGCGCGGGGTCGACGCCGGTGGGGATCCCGATGCCCTGGCGGACTCCGTGGGCGCCGAGCGCGGGGTCCGGATCCGCATCGTGGACGAGCGCGGCGTGCTCCGGGGCGACACCGCCTTCGACGGCGCCGAGCTGGAGGCCGACGACGGACCGATGGTGCCGATCGAGAGCGAGAAGCTCACCGAGGTCGGCGACCGCCACGTGCTCCAGCGATCCATGGGCGACTGGACCGTCCGCGCCAGCATGCCCACCCAGCTCACGGTGCGGGCCCGAGCATCCGTCCGCGAGCTCCTCATCTTGGGCGGCATCATGGCCGCGCTGGTGGGTCTCTTCCTCACCATGGCCCTCAGCCGGACCCTCATCGAGCCGGCCAGCGAGCTGACCCGGGTCGCCGACGCCCTGGCCCAGGGGGACCTCACCGCGCGCTACGCCAGCGACCGCGAGGACGAGCTGGGCGCCATCGGCCGGGCCCTGGACCGGATGGCCGAACAGCTCGGCGAGCGGGTGGAGATCCTACGCCAAGAGCAGGACCGCATGCGCACCATCCTCGACGC
Organism: Myxococcales bacterium UBA1660; assembly: GCA_002320815.1. Lineage (GTDB taxonomy): Bacteria > Myxococcota_A > Polyangia > Polyangiales > Houyiibacteriaceae > UBA1660. The sequence continues at coordinate 67,583 of DCLA01000036.1, read as the reverse complement.
GATGGTCGAGGCGGTCTTCGTCACCGACGCCCTGGGGCGCATCACGCTGACCAACCGGGCCCTGGACGAGCTCATCGACGAGGATCCCCTCGGCCGGACCGCCCGGGAGGTGGTGCAGAGCGACGAGCTCCACGCCGCGGTGCGCGCGGCGCGGAAGTCCGAAGCCCGCGCGGTGGACCTGGTCCTCGAGCGTGACGGCGAGCGGCGCTACTTCCGGGCCCAGGTCGCTCCGCTGCCGGACGGGAGCGGTGTGGTCACCGTCCTCCACGACGTGTCCCGGCTCGAAGCCGCGGACCGGATCCGGCGGGACTTCGTGGCCAACGCCAGCCACGAGCTGCGCACCCCGCTGACCGCCATCCGCGGCTTCACCGAGACCCTGCGGGCCGGCGCCATGAACGACGCCGAAGCCGGCGGGCGCTTCCTGGACATCATCCTCAAGCACACCCTGCGACTCCAGGCCCTGGTGGCCGACCTGGCCGCCCTGTCCCGAGCGGAGTCGCCGGATCACAAGCTCGAGGTCGAGCCCGTCGACGTCCAGGCGGTGGTGGTCGACGTGGTGCGCGGCCTGACCACCAAGGCCGCGCAGCGCGACGTACAGCTCGTGTTGCAGCCCGCCGAAGCGGACACCTGGGCCCTCGCCAACGAGCGCGGCCTCGACCAGGTGATGGTCAACCTCATCGACAACGCCACCAAGTACGCCCCCGCCGGCTCCAGCGTCCACGTGCGCCTGGGGCGGCGCAGCGACCACGTGCGCGTCGAGGTCCACAACCCGGGCCCGGGGATCGCGAAGGAGCACCACGAGCGCATCTTCGAGCGATTCTACCGCATCGACGAAGGGCGCTCGCGCGACGTCGGCGGCACCGGGCTCGGCCTGGCCATCGTGAAGCACCTCACCCTCAAGATGGGAGGCGAGGTGGGAGTCACGAGCACATCCGGCGAGGGCGTCACCTTCTGGCTCTCCCTCCCGTGGTTCGACCGCCAAGGGCCCGAGCGGCACTCGTTTCCGCCCCGAGCCAAGGCCGACGACGCCGAAGAGCCCCTCCACGTGACGAACGTGTGACGATCGGACCGCGTGACGCGGGTGTGACGAAAACGTCGCTTGCCGCTCCAGGTCCGATTCCCTACTTCCTCGCTCGTGAGCGTGGCGGCACCGACGGGCGACAAGACAGCAGGCGGACCTCCGCCGAGCTCGGGCGTCCTCGACAAGGAGCGGCCCGGTTTCCTCCAGTTCTTCCTGGAAGAGAAGGTCTTCCTGGGGATCATCGCCAGCCTGTTGATCGCCGCGGGGCTCATCTACCCGTACGCCGGCATCGCCCGCTGGTTCGGCTTCGCCATCGCTGCGTACTCGGCCGTCGGCAACGACAGCATCCAGACCATCGGCACCTTCATCGCGTCGAACCGCGACAAGCCGTGGTGGTTGCTCTGGCTCTTCATCGGCGGCCTCTTCGTCGCGACCGTGACCTACAGCTGGGTCACCTACGACGGCGACGTCTCCTACCAGCGGTTGGCCGCCAAGGGCTTCGCGGAAGCTCCCCAATCGTTCACCTATCTCCAGGTCGCGGCGCCGATCTTCCTGATCATCCTCACCCGGATGCGGATGCCGGTCTCCACGACCTTCCTGCTCCTGAGCTGCTTCGCGACCGAGGTCTCGGGCATCGGCAGCGTGATCAAGAAGAGCCTCATCGGCTACGTGATCGCGTTCGTCCTCGCCATCGTCGTGTGGATGGCCGTGTCCAAGGTGATGCAGCGCGTCACCAGCAAGGGGAAGCACCACAGCGGCTGGCGGGTCTTCCAATGGATCACCAGCGGCGCCCTGTGGAGCGTGTGGATCATGCAGGACGCGGCGAACATCGCCGTGTACCTCGACCGCTCCCTGGCCCTGATGGAGCTCCTCGCCTTCGTCGGCGTGGTCTTCATCGGCCTCGGGCTCCTCTTCTACCTCGGCGGCGAGCGCATCCAGCAGGTCGTCGAAGAGAAGAGCGACATCAAGGACGTCCGCTCCGCCACCGTGGTGGACCTCGTCTACGCGGTGATCCTCTACGTATTCAAGATCTGGTCGAACGTGCCCATGAGCACGACCTGGGTCTTCGTGGGTCTCCTCGCCGGCCGCGAGCTGGCGATGGCCTTCCGCGGGACCACCGAGGAGGGCTGGCGCGGCGCACTCAAGCTGATGACCAGCGACCTGTGGCGCGTCTCCCTCGGTTTCCTGATCTCGCTGGCCCTGGCGCTGGCCGTGAACGAGACCTTCCGGCGCGGCCTCCTCGGCTTCTGAGCCCGGCCAATCGGCACGTCGAAGATCCCGCCCCTTCACGGTGGAGTCACCGGCTCGTCACCGGCGGCGGCCAGGGTCCATGACCCATGGAGCCGATCCTCGTCGCCGAGCCCGACCTCCCCGTCGCCCGCGCCGTCCAGCGCGCGCTGACCGAGGAGCGCTTCGAGGTGCGCCTCGCCGAGAGTGGAACCTCGGCCCTCGCCGAGCTCGAGCGCACCCCCAGCGGCCTCCTCCTGCTCTCCCTGGAGCTCCCCGACATCCGCGGCGCCGAGGTGCTCCGTCGCGTCCGCCGCAGCGACACCCTCGCCCAGCTCCCGGTCATCGCCCTGAGCACCGATCCCGACGAGGTCGACCGGGTCCTGGCCTTCGAGCTCGGGGTCGACGACTTCGTCAGCAAGCCGGCCTCGATGCGCGAGCTCGTCCTGCGTGTGAAGGCGGTCCTCCGCCGGGTCCGCGGCAAGCGCCGCGCTCCGCGCCCGGAGGTCGTCCGGGTCGGCCGCCTGACCCTCCTGCTCAAGTCCCGGGAGGCCAAGGTGGCTGGCCGCAAGCTCCAGCTCACCCGGGTCGAGAGCCGGCTCCTCTCCGAGCTCGCCGCCCAGCCCGGTCGCGTGTGGCGCCGGGAAGAGCTCCTCCACCGGGTCTGGCCGGAGGTCGAGCTCGACCCGCGGACCGTGGACACCCACGTGCGTCGCCTGCGCGAGAAGCTCGGGAACGACTCCGAAGTCATCGAGACCGTGCGCGGCGTCGGCTACCGCCTCCGGTCCGCAGACGGATCGGCGCAATCGCCACTCACCTGACACGCAGCCGTCACAGGCGGTGCCTACAGATTCGCCGCAAGCCGCAGAACGCGGCGCGCGTCGAACCCCCTCCCCATGTTCAACGACTTCAAGCGCAAGCGCGATCGAAGAGCCATCGGGTTCTTCATCCTCAGCCTGGCCATCTCGGCCTCGCTCGTGGGTAGCGCGTTGGCGTGGTCGGTCTTCGGTCGACCGCCCGAGCAGGCGCCGGTCGAAGAAGAGGAAGAGGTCGTCGTCGAGTTCGCCCCGCCGCCCGAGGTCGAGCCCGAGCCCGAACCGGAGCCCGAGGTCGTCGAGCCGCCGCCCCAGCCGGCCGCGGTCTTCCGCCCCGCCGCCGTGCGGCCTCAGATCGTCACGCCCACCGAGATCCCCGACGAGGAGCTCGAGGAGAGCGACGCCGAGCTCACCGAAGCGCGCGACACCGGCCCCGTCGGTGGCGACACCCGCGGCGTCCCCGGCGGCACCGGGACCGGCACCACCACCCAGATCGCGCCGGCCGAGCCGCCGCCCCCGCCGCCCGAGCCCCCCCCCGCCCGGGAGCGTCGTCAGGTCCGGGTCTCCATGGAGGAGATCCGCCGCCCCGCCATCATCGGCGGTCCCCGCTCCCCCGAGGTGCCCCGCGCCGCCCGCAGCCAGGGCGTCCAGGGTGTGGTCCTGGTCCGCGTCGTCATCGACGAGCAGGGCCGCCTCCGCCGCTACGAGATCGTTCGCGGCCCCGAGATCTTCTACGACGCGGTCCGCACCTGGCTGCGCGCCATCCGCTTCTCACCCGCCACCCGCGCCGACGGAACGGCCACGGCGTGGACCGGCATGATCCCCGCTCGCTTCAACGCGAGGAACCTCTGATGGAGAACCTTCGATGAGTCTCGATATCGCTCACATGTGGCACGAGATGCCGGGCCTGGTCCGCGCGGTCGTCGCCGTGCTCCTCACCCAGGCCGTCCTCAGCGTCGCGGTGGTGATCGACCGCTCGCTCCTCCTGCTCCGCTCGAGCCGGAAGTCGAAGGAGTTCGCGGTGCGCGTCTCCCCCGCCCTCGAGGAGGGTCGCTTCGAGGACGCCCTCGACATCGCCTCCAAGGCCCACGGCTCCCACCTCGCCTCGTACATGTACGTGGGCATCCGGACCTTCCTGGACCGGCGCTTCGAGGGCAAGAGCCTGGACAAGGCGGCCGCCCTGACCGAGCGCGCTCTGGAGCGCCACGGCGAGCACGTCTCGTCGAACCTGAACAAGGGGATGAACATCCTGGCGTCGACCGGATCGACCGCCCCCTTCGTCGGTCTCCTCGGCACCGTCCTCGGCATCCTCTTCGCCTTCAAGATGATCGCCGAGACCGGCTCCGGCGGTATCGCCACCATCGGCGGCGCCATCGGCGAGGCCCTCGTCGTCACCGGCCTCGGCCTGGTGGTCGCCATCCCGACGGTGCTCCTCTTCAACTGGCTGTCGAACAAGATCGGCAACTTCGAGGCCGGTCTGGCCAACGCGGCCGGCGAGCTGGTCGACACCCTGGAGTCCGGCGCCGGCGAGGTGAGCCTCGAGACGGCCCGCGAGTCGGAGCCCGCCCGCCTGAAGCCCGCCCGCACCGCCGAAGCCTCGGCCTGAACGGAACCCCCACCAGGGAGACGAGCCATGGGTCTGTCCAAGCACTCCAAGGGAGGTCGCGCGAAGCCGGCGATGAACGTCACGCCGCTCGTCGACATCGTCCTCGTGCTCCTGATCATCTTCATGGTCGTCCTCCCCAACCAGGAGAAGGGCGCCGCGGTGGAGGTGCCCACCATCGCCCACGGCGAGGAGGACCCCGACGAAGGGGAGCCCATCATCCTCAGCATCGACGACCAGGGCCGGATGTACCTCGACGCCCAGCGCCTGGACGACGAGACCTTCACCGCCGCGCTGGACCAGGCCCACGCCGCCGAGCCCGAGCGCAAGCTGATGCTCCGCGCCGACCGCGACGTGAAGTACGCCCGCATCCGCGCCCTCTTCGCCATCGCCCAGGACATCGGCTTCCCGGGCGTGATGATGCGCGTGAACGGCAACCCCGACACCGCCGATGGCGAGACGGTCGGCGCCACCGAGAGCGCGCCCTCGGGCCGAAGGAGCGACGCGACGCTCGGCGCGGGCCCCGCTTCGAGTTCCGCCCGAGCGGCGAGGGGACCGGGTCGGACCTCCCGAAGGACCGGAGCCTAGACCATGGGAATGGACCTCAGCACCGGGCCCGTGAAGAAGGGCCGCCGCACGCCGGAGATGAACGTGACCCCCCTGGTCGACGTCGTCCTGGTGCTGCTGATCATCTTCATGGCGATCACCCCGTCACTCTCGAAGCAGATCTGGCTCCACATCCCCGACGAGCCCGAGGACCTGCCGCCGGCCGCGGTGGATCCGCAGCAGCCGCTGATCATCAGCGTCAACGCCGAGGGCGCCATCCGCATCAACCGGGACTCGATCAGCGACGAGCGCTTCCCCGAGCGCCTCACCCGGATCCTCGCCGCCCGGGGAGAGCGCAAGATCTTCTTCGACGCCCACGACGAGGTGAGCTTCGAACGCGCCGCCGAGGCGCTCGACCTGGCCAAGGAAGGCGGCGCCGCGACCATCGCCGTCATGACCTCCCCCCTCCCCGAGTAGGCAGCCGATGCGCCCCATCCGCCCCCTCCTAGTGGCCCTCCTCCTGAGCGCCGCCGTCGCCGAGGCTCAAGACGAGGGCCCCATCGAAGGTCCCATCGAGGGCCCGATCGAGGGTCCCATCGAAGGCCCGATCGAAGGTCCCATCGAGGGCCCGGTCGAAGGTCCCGTGGAAGGCGGCGTCGCCGCGGAGGAGCCCGCGGGCGACCTCGGCGACGAGCTCGCCGAAGGCGACACCGGCCTCACCGGCATCGTCCTCGACGGCGAGAACGGCAACATCCCCATGCCCGGCGTGCAGGTGGAGATCCGCCCCGGCGGCCGCATCGTCACCACCACCGACGAGGGCCGCTTCCAGCTCGCCATGCGCCCCGGCGTCTACATGGTGCGCATCTTCACCGAGTTCTACGCGCCCACCCGCCTCGAGGACGTCGAGGTCCGCGCCGGCGAGATCACCTACCTCCCCGAGACCACGATGAGCATGGGCGAGGAGGCGATGATCGAGACGGTCGTCAGCACCTACCGCGCCGACACCAACACCGCCGCCACCCAGCTCCAGGTCCGCCGCCAGTCCGCCGCCGTCCGCGACGCGGTGAGCGCCGAGGAGATCTCCCGCAGCGGCGACTCCAGCGCGAGCTCCGCGGCTCGGCGCGTGGTGGCGACGACCATCCGCGGTGGGCAGTACCTCTACGTCCGCGGTCTCGGCGGGCGCTACACCAACGTCCTCCTCGACGGGACCTACCAGCCCCAGCTCGACCCGGACATCCCGGGGGTCCAGCTCGACCTCTTCCCGTCGAGCGTCTTGTCCTCCATCGCCATCGTGAAGAGCTACACCGTGGACCTCCCGGGCGTCTTCGGTGGCGGCACCATGTTGCTCTCGACCCGCGAGTATCCCGACGAGTTCACCTTCAAGGTGAAGATCGGGATGGACTACAACTCGGTCACGTCGTTCCACGACGCGCCGGTCTACCGCGGGGGCCGCTTCGACCTCCTGGGCTTCGACGACGGCACCCGCGCCCTGCCCAGCGGTCTGGACGGCACCCGGCTCGACCGTCGGCTCCTCGAGCCCGAGGACCGCGACCGCCTCGCGACCTCCTTCAACGACGACATGGCCGTCGGCTCCCAGCGGGTCGGCGTGATGCCCTTGAGCTCCATCGGCATGAGCCTCGGCGGGACCCTCGACCTCGCCGGCGACGCCGAGCTCGGCTACCTCGCGGTGCTCGGGTGGAGCCTCGACCGTCAGCGTTTGGACGAACAGGTCGGCTACGGCACCGTGGTCCGCGACGACGCCGGCGACATCGTCCGCATCGATCAGCAGGACAACTTCGACCGCGTCTCATACGCCGCCCAGGCGCGGCTCACCGGGCTCGGCAAGCTCACCCTGCAGATCGACGACAACCACGACATCACCCTGTCGACCCTCTTCAACCAGGTCGGCGAGGACTACACCGGCGTCGACGTCGGCATCCTCCAGGAGTTCGACGGCAGCCGCGACTCATACCGGTCCCGCTACCGCTGGAGCCAGCGGACCTACTCCCACACGCAGCTCAGCGGCTCCCACTTCCTCGGCGACACCGAGCTGAAGTGGCGGGGCCACGTGACCAGCAGCCGCTACTACGAGCCCGACACCCGCGACTTCCGCTTCGCGCCCTCGCCCGAAGGCGCCAGCACCTGGCCGAGCGGCTTCTGGGGCCGGAACCAGACCTTCTTCTGGAACGACCGCCAGCCGGTCGACTCCCAGCGGCTCTTCTTCGATCTCGACGTGCTCGGGGTCGGCGCCGCCATGGACCTCACCTGGGACTACGACCAGCTCGGTGACTACAAGATCCAGGTCGGCGGCCTGATCAACAGCGAGCGCCGCGACTTCCTCCTGCGACGGTTCGAGTACGACCGCTCGCGGAGCGCGCCCCAGGACCTGACCGACGACCCTCCCTCGTCGGTCTTCGCCAACGAGAACTACGCCGACGTCTGGCGGCTCAACGAGAACACCCAGCGCGACGACGGGTACACCGCCCAGCAGGACACCTTCGCGATCTACGCCGCGACCCAGCTCCGGCCCATCTCCTGGCTGCGCATCTACGCCGGTATCCGCATCGAGGCCTTCCGCCAGCAGCTCGACCCCTCCTCGCCCTTCGCCTCCACCGAGGACGATCAGGACGAGACCTCCGACGTGTCGGTCTTTCGCACCGACGTCGACCCGCTCCCGGTCGGCAGCTTCGTCTTCCAGCTCCCCAAGGACAACTTCATCCGCGCCAGCTACGCGGCGACCGTCGCCCGGCCCCGCTCCCGCGAGCTCTCCGCCACGCTGATCCCCGACTTCGTGCGCAACCGGACGGTCTTCGGGTCGCCCGACGTCCAGCGCACGCAGATCCACAACTTCGACCTCCGCTGGGAGTTCTTCCCCGGCGCCACCGAGGTCTTCGCGGTCACCGCCTTCGCCAAGCTCTTCAACGACCCCATCGAGTTCGTGCTCCTCAGCGCCAACCGGCTGGTCTCGTTCCAGAACGCGGAGTCGGCGCGCAACTTCGGCTTCGAGGCGGAGGCGCGGATCGATCTGAAGCGCATCGACCCCAAGCTCGAAGGCCTCACCCTCGGGGGCAACTTCACCTACGTCTACTCGCGGGTGACCCTGACCCAGGAGCAGATCGACGTCGGCGTGACCAGCACCGAGCGACCGCTGGCCGGCCAGTCCCCCTGGGTCGCCAACCTGATGCTCGGCTACGCGCCCACCGACGGAGACTTCGGCGTCTACCTCATCTACAACGTCTACGGCCCGCTGCTCGAAGAGGTCGGCATCAACAACCTGCCCGACTCCTATCAGGAGCCCTTCCACTCGTTGGATCTCACCGGCCGCTACCAGGCGAACGAGCACCTCGAGCTCACCCTCAAGGCCCAGAACCTTCTCTACGACCGACGCGAGCTCCTCCAGGGAGAGGCCGTCGTCCGCGCCTACAATCCGGGTTTGAGCATCTCGCTCGGCGCCCAGCTCACCTACTGAGTCGCGTCTCCCGGCTGCCCCGAATGCGGCAGCTCACGGAGCGATCGCCGTGTCACTCGCATGTCACGGCCGCGATGCACGGAGGGAGCATGCGAGTCCTAGGAAGGTCGCGCGAGTCGCAGACCGCGACCAACCAAGGAAGACGACATGACGAACTCCAACCGTAAGATGCTCTTGGCCGGCGTGATCGCCGGTCTCCTCGGCGTCGTGGGCTGCGGCGACGACGACGGCGACACGACCGACTCCACGCCCGGCGTCGACATGAACACCCCCGACGTCGACATGAACACCCCCGACGTCGACATGGGCATGGTCGACCCCCGGACCTGCACCATCGACGAGCCCGCCGCGCCGACCCCCGCCGGCTGCCCGGCCGTGGGTGACCGCACCGTGGTGGACGTCGACGGCGACATCGACGCCGACACCACCTGGACCTGCGACAACCTCTACGTCCTCCAGGACCAGATCTTCGTGACCGACGCGACCCTCACCATCGAGGCCGGCGTCGTCGTGCACGGTGGCGCGGGTGGCGACGAGGGCGAGAACGCGCTCGTCGTGACCACCACCGGATCCATCGACGCCGTGGGCACCGCGGCCGATCCCATCGTCTTCACCTCGGCCGCCGCCGAGGGCGACCAGGCCCCCGGTGACTGGGGCGGCGTGGTCCTCCTGGGCCTCGCGCCCATCAACGTCTCGGGCGGCACCAACGCCATCGAGGGCCTCCCGCCGACCGAGGGTCGCGGCCAGTACGGTGGCGACGACGCCGCCCACGACTGCGGCACCCTGAACTATGTCCGCATCGAGTACGCGGGCTTCCTCTTCGGCACCGACAACGAGCTCAACGGCCTCACCGTCGGCGCCTGTGGTACCGGCACCGACCTCGACTTCATCCAGGTCCACGCCGGCAAGGACGACGGCATCGAGTTCTTCGGCGGCACCGTGGGTCTGAAGCACGCGGTCATCAGCCAGGTCGGCGACGACGGGCTCGACTGGGACGAGGGTTGGCAGGGCGACGTGCAGTTCCTCGTCATCCAGCAGGACGAGGCCGGCGACCGCGGCATCGAGGCCGACAACCTGGGCTCCGACCAGGACATCACCCCCCGCTCCATGCCCACCATCTGGAACATGACCGTCATCGGTCGCGCCGCCGCCAACGAGGGCTCCCGCCTCCGTGAGGGCACCGGCGGCTCCATCAACAACTCCATCTACACCGGCTACGCCGGCGGCACCTGCATCACCGTCGACAACACCTCGACGATCAACCAGGCGAACTCCGGTGGCCTCGTCGTCGCCAACACCCTCTTCAACGGGTGCGGCACGACCTTCACCTTCGCCCCCGACGACGGCGACACCGCCGAGTTCACCGGCGACTGGAACAGCGGGAACTTCTTCGACATCGACCCGCTCCTCGCCGATGTGGGCAGCCTCTCGGCTCCGGACTTCACCCCGGACGCGCTCTCCTTCGCCGGCCGCAGCGGCGCCACCCCCGACGCCGGCTTCGAGACCGCCGCCGACTTCCTCGGCGCCGTCGAGCCCGGCTGCTGGAACTGGACCGCCGGCTGGACCGCCTACCCCGCCATCGCGGAGTGAGCCTCCCCGGGCCCGCTCGTCGGGCCCCGGCTCCCTCCCCGGGAGCCACCCCATCTGCGAGCTGAATCCTCGATTCATCTCCCATCCGTACCAACCAAACCAACTCGAGCCGCCGCGCCATCCACCACGGCGCGGCGGCTCACCTAATTGACCTCCCCGATAGCGACGCCTTCTCAGCGGGCCCGACCGGCGCTACGACGGAGTCATGAGCTGGCAACCTGCCCCCGATCCCGTCTGCGAGGACGACGCCGCTGCCCGCATCGCCCTGCGCGTCGAGGCCCGGCCCCGGGACCTCGGCGGCTTCTCGGTCCGGCGGGTCCTGCCTTCGGCCCGCCGTCGCATGGTGGGGCCCTTCATCTTCTTCGATCACCTCGGGCCGGCGACCATGGAGCCCACCGAAGGCATGGAGGTGCGACCCCATCCGCACATCCACCTGGCCACGATCACCTACCTCTTCGAGGGCGCGATCATGCACCGGGACAGCCTGGGCTCCTCGCTACCCATCGAGCCCGGCGCGGTGAACTGGATGCACGCGGGTCGCGGCATCGTCCACAGCGAGCGCACCCCCGAGTCGGCCAAGGGGCGCACCCGGCGCCTCCACGGGATCCAGGCCTGGGTCGCGCTCCCCGACGAGGCCCAGGACACCGACCCCTTCTTCCAGCACGTGCCCGTGGGCGAGCTGCCCGCCGGCGGCACCGACGAAGCCCGCTGGCGCCTCATCGCCGGCCAGCTCGGCGAGCACCGCTCCCCGGTGCGCATCGCCTCCGAGCTCACCTACGTGATCTGGGAACTCGCGCCCGGCGCCCGCATCCGGCTCCCCGCCGCGCCGGAGCGCGCGGTCTACGTCGCCGAGGGCGAGATCGAGTGCGCCGGCGAGGACGCCGCCGAGGGCACCCTCTTGGTCCTGGAGGGTGACACCCTCCACGTCCGCGCCACCGAGACCACCCGCCTGGCCTTCATCGGCGGCGCGCCGGTGGGCCCGCGCTTCATCGACTGGAACTTCGTCTCCAGCACCAAGGAGGCCGTCGAGGAAGCCAAGCGCCAGTGGCGCGAAGACGACACCACCCGCTTCCCCCGGGTCCCCGGCGACGAAGACGAGCGCATCCCCCTGCCGGGCACCTGAGCCCTCACCTGAACGGGAGCTGACGCGAGGCCGCCACGGACCTGTAACTCTCGACACGGTGTCGTAGTCAGACCCACCCATGCTCCGCTGGTCCCCGATGGTCGCCGCCCTCGCGCTGGCGCTGCCCGCGCCCTCGTCTGCCCAGCGCGACGACCGCGACGACCGCGACGCCCAGATCGACGAGGACCGCGACGACGACATCGACGAAGACCTGGACGTGGACTTCGACGAGCACCGGGAGGCCGAGCGGGATCCCGAGTACGGCCCCAGCCCCGAGGAGGTGCCCACCGAAGGTCCCCACGAGCTAGACGAGGTCGGCAACGTCTCCTTCGTGCCCGGCACCGGGCTCCGGGTCACCAGCGCCGACGAGCGCTTCCGCCTCGAGGTCCGCGCGCGCGGCCAGATCGCCTACGACGTCCGGGGCCCCGACGACTGGCGCCACCAGATCCAGATCCGCCGAGCCCGCCTCCAGCTCAGCGGCTACACCTTCAGCCCCAACGTCCGCTTCAAGCTGGAGATCGCGCTCTCCCCGGCTGACGTCGGGATCAGCGACAGCCAGGTCGACGGTGTGCCCACCCGCTCACCGCTCCTCGACTTCTACGTCGACTTCCGACACCTCCGCGACCTCCAGGTCCGCGTCGGCCAGTACAAGGTCCCCTCGAATCGCCAGCGGGTGATCAGCTCCGGCAACCTCCAACTCGTCGACCGATCGATCCTCAACGCCGAGATGACCCTCGACCGCGACGTGGGCTTCGACCTGCGCAGCGCCGACTTCCTGGGCCTGGGCAAGCTCCGCTACTACGCCGGCGTCTACATGGGCCGCGGCCGGGGCGCGCGCGGCTACGACGACTTCGGGCTCATGTACCTCGGCCGCGTCGAGGTCCTCCCCTTCGGCCTCTTCGATGACTACGTCGAGGGCGACTTCGACCGCACCGGCCCGCGGCTCTCCCTCGGCGCCGGCTACGTCCACGTGGACCGGGCGCGCCGCAACCGCGGGATCCTGGGCGACGTCCCCGTCGACGGCGGCACCACCGACACCCACCACCTCTTCGTCGACGCCCACTTCAAGGCGCGCGGCTTCTCCCTCCTGGCCGAGTGGTCCTGGCGCTCCGGGGCCCGCATCGCCGGCGACCTGGTCGACGACCTCGGCGCGCCGATCCCCACCGAGCTCCCCCGCAACGGCACCGGCGCCAACCTCCAGGCCGGCTACCTCTTCGGCGCGGTGCCGGTCGAGCTAGCCGCCCGCTACGCCTTCGTCCGCGGCCTCGGCGAAACCAGCCTCCCCGACGCCAACGAGCTCACCGTGGGCGCGAGCTACTACCCCGGCCGCCACCCCTACAAGGTGCAGCTCGACTACAGCCGCCTCTGGGCCGACGCCCTCGACCAGGGCGACCACCGGATCCGTCTCCAGATCCAGGTCTCCCTCTGACCTACTCGTCTTCGCCGGCGAGGGCGGGCGGGATCGACGAGTGGGTCTTGATGACCGACTTCAGCTTGGAGATCAGCACGTCCAGGGCCACGCGGTTCTGGCCGCCCTCGGGCATGATCAGGTCCGCCCAGCGCTTCGAGGGCTCGACGAACTGCAGGTGCATCGGGCGCACGGTCTCGTAGTACTGGGTGCGGATCGAATCGAAGTCGCGGCCGCGCTCCTCGAGGTCCCGGCGGATCCGCCGAAAGGCGCGGATGTCCGAGTCGGTGTCCACGAAGATCTTGATGTCCATCTCCGCCCGGAGGTCGGGCTCGGCCAGGGCCAGGATGCCCTCGACGATGAGGATGGGCTTGGGCGTCACCCGGCGGCTGGTCTCCTTCCGCCGGTGCGTGGTGAAGTCGTAGACGGGCACCTCGACGGCCTGGCCGGCCTTGAGCGCCCGGACGTGCTCCACGAAGAGGCTGGTCTCGAGGGAGCTCGGGTGATCGAAGTTGAGCCCACACCGCTGCTCGTAGGTGAGGTCCGAGCGGTCCCGGTAGTAGCTGTCGTGCTCGATGCGGTTCACCTGCTCGATGGGAACCGCGGACTCCACCTTCTTCGCGACGGTGGTCTTCCCGGAGCCCGTCCCGCCGGCGATGCCGATCACCAAGGTCATGCCGTGTCATACACGGTCCCTCCGAGGCTTCCAACGCTCCGTCCCCTTTCTTGCCCCCTCGCGCGCGCGCTCCGTAGTGTCCGGCCATGCGCGTTCCGTCGATCCTCGGCCTCACCCTCCTCGGCGCCCTCGCCTCGGGGTGCATCTTCAACAACGTCAGCGCCGAGGAGCGCCTCCGGGACTCGGTGGTCGGCCTCAATGACGAAGTGCGCTGGAACCGCATGGACCTGGCGACGCAGCGGGTCGCGCCGGCCTACCGCAGCGAGTTCAGCCTGACCCACCACGAGTGGCACGAGCGGATGCAAATCGCCGACAGCGAGATCATCCACGTGCAGGTCGGCGAGACCCGGGACGAGGCCATGGCCTACGTCACCGTCCGTTGGTACGACCAGTCCACGATGCTCGTGGCCGAGACCACCATCGAGCAGAAGTGGGAGAAGGAAGGCCGCGGCTACATCCTGGCCGACGAGGGCATCCGCTCCGGCGACGCCCGGCTCCTCGCGCTCCCCGAAGGCTTCGAGCACGACGAGGACGGCAACGTCCGCGCCATCGAGAGCGACGAAGAGGTCGACGAGGAAGCGGAGACCGAGGACGCCGGCGAGACCGCAGCCCTCGCGACCGTCCCCGCCGGCTGAGCGCCTTCTCACCGCGATTTGGGCCCCAGGCCCGGCGAACGTTATTCTCGTCCGCGCATGCGGACCGTCCTCGTCTCGCTGCTGCTCGTGCTCACGGGCAGCATCACCCAGGCCCAGATGCCCAACCGCGCCTTCGACGAGTCGGAGGTGGGTTTCTACATGAGCACCGAGATGTCTCGGGGCTACCACGTGAACCAGCCCGCGGTGATCAGCGGCCGGCTGCTGCTCACGGGCAACGGCGAGCACTCCTTCTGGGACATCCGCGACCCCTACCGGCCGCGCTTCATCACCGCCTTCGAGAGCCCGTTCAACGAGGACGAGGCCGAGTCCCACCAGGTGGCCTTCCAGCGTCGCTTCGACGGCACCGAGTGGCAGTCCTACGCGGCGCTGATCAACGGGTATGGCGTGGAGCTCTGGCGGCTCACCGACCCGCTGGCGCCCGAGCTCCTCTGCACCCTGGACATCGAGGGCGTCGACTACGGCGACAACACCGAGGCCGTCTGGGGCGTGAGCTGGCAGGGCCTGGCTCTCTACGTCGGCGGGACCAGCACCGGTCTGCACGTGGTGGACACCACCGACCTGCTCAACCCGATGGTCGCGGCGCGCCTGACCACCGACGAGCTCGGCGGCGTCATCGCCGGTCCCCTCTGGTCCCTGGGCAACCACCTGGTGATCACCACGCCCAAGGAGTTCGCGGGCATCGCCACCGTCGACGTCACCGATCCCTGGAACCCGGGGCTCCTGGCGTCGACCCTGCCCGAACCCGAGAGCTACATCGGTGGCTTCTACGGCGGCGAGGCCTACCTGCTCACCCCGCTGCGCATCTACGACGTGACCACCGACCCGGCGGCCATCACGCCCATCAGCTCGGTGGAGACCCCGGACAGCGAGTACATCTCCTTCGGCCAGGAAGGCTTCGCCTTCGTGGGCTCGCTCCGGCCCAACGCCGGCACCTACAAGTACCGCCTCGGCGACCTCAGCGAGCCCGAGTACGACAGCTACATCGAGGGGCGCGCCATGCGCGGCGAGCTCCGCGGCGCCTTCATCGACGACCAGTTCACCCTGCCCATCGGCAACATCGTCGTCCTCGGCGACGACGAGGTCTCCATCGGCGCGGTCCTCGCGGTCCACGACACCGAGCGGGACCTCACCGGCCCCGCGATGATGAAGACCTTCCCCCTCGAGGGCGCCACCCAGCTCCCCACCACCTCGCGGCTCTTCCTCTCGTTCAGCGACCAGATCGACCCCGACTCGCTGGACACCGAGACCATCCAGGTCCGCCCGCTCACCGGCCCCGACGCGGGCACCGCCCTGCCGGGCATGTTCGGTCACGCCCAGACGGTGGTCTCCTTCTGGCCCGACGCGCCCTTCGCCGAGAACACCTCCTACGAGGTGGTGATCCCCGCCGGCGGCGTGAAGGACCTGGTGGGCAACCCCATCGCCGAGACCTTCACCCTGACCTTCGCCACCGGCGACACGGTGGTCTCGCCGACCTGCGCGATCACCAACGCCGACCCCAGCGAGATGGGCACCTCGGTCACCCTCGGCGCCGCCGACGCCGGCGTGGGCGCCACCTACGAGTGGACCGTCGAGGACACCACCGTGACCACCGACGTGCCCCAGCTGGACCACGTCTTCGGCGCCGCCGCCCGCCACTCGGTGCGCCTGCGGGTGACCACCGCCGAGGGTGGGGCCCGCTCCTGCGCCGCGACCCAGGTGATCCACGCGCCGCTCCGGGAGGACCCGCCCACCCGCAGCACCGCCATCCTGGTGGACGACACCCGCGGCCGGGTCTTCGTGACCAACCCAGACGCCGGGACCCTCACCGCCATCGACGCCGAGACCCTCGAGGTCCTCTGGGAGGTCCCCGCCGGGACCCACCCGCGCACCGTGGCCCAGGCCGGCGACGGTCGCCTCTGGGTCACCGCCGAGGGCGACGACGCCCTGGTGATCCTCGACCCCGACGGCGGCGCCGAGCTCCAGCGGGTCGCCCTCCGCTACGGCGCCGGCCCCCACGGCATCGCCGCCCACCCCGACGGCGAGCGCCTCTTCGTGACCCTCCAGGGCACCGCCGAGGTCCTCGCCCTGGACCCCACCGGGACCGTCACCGGCCGCGTGAGCCTCGCCGAGCCCGGTGAGCTCGCGCCCCGGGGCCTGGCCATCGACGGCTCGACCCTCCTGGTCACCCGCTTCCGCAGCCCCGACGACGGCGCCGAGATCTTCCGGCTCGATGCGGACTCCCTCGAGGTCCAGAAGACCTACTCGCTGGCCCTCGATCTCGGCCCGGACACCGCCAGCGCCGGCCGCGGGGTCCTCAACTACCTCACCGCGGTGACCATCTCCCCTGACGGGCTGCGCGCCTGGATCCCGGGCAAGAAGGACAACATCGAGCGCGGCAGTGCCCGGGACGGCGAGCCCCTGGACCCGGACAACACCGTCCGCGCCTCGGTCGCCATGCTCGATCTGGAGACCGGATCCGAGCTCATCGACCTGCGGGTGGACCTCAACGACCACGACAGCCCCACCGCAGTCGCCCTGAGCGCCTCTGCAGACCTCGCTTTCGTGGTCAGCCAGGGGTCGAACCAGATCGACGTCTTGGACGCCCACACGGGGCGCCTGGTGGGCGGATTCGCCACTGGGCTGGCTCCCCAGGGGGTCGCCCTGAGCGCCGCGGGCCGGCTCTTCGTCCAGAGCTTCCTCTCGCGGACCGTGGAAGTCTTCGACGTGGCCTCGCTCCTGGCCGGTGACGACGCCCGCCCGGGCACCCTGGGTTCGGTGACCACCGTGGCCGACGAGCCCCTCGACCCGATGGTCCTCCTGGGCAAGCAGATCTTCTACGACGGCAGCGCCATGAGCCAGGACGGCTACATCAGCTGCGCCAGCTGCCACCTCGACGGCGACCACGACGGCCGCACCTGGGACTTCACCAACCGCGGCGAGGGCCTCCGGAACACCACCGACCTGCGTGGTCGCGCCGGCGCCGCCCACGGCCCGATGCACTGGAGCGGCAACTTCGACGAGGTCCACGACTTCGAGAACGACATCCGGCTCCACTTCGGCGGCCCCGGCCTGCTCACCGACGAGGACTTCGAGGAGACCATGGACGCCCTCGGGGAGCCCAAGGCCGGTCGCTCCGAGCGCCTCGACGCCCTGGCCGCGTACGTGACCACCCTGGACACCTTCCCGCGCAGCCCGTTCAAGACCGAGACCGGCGAGATGACCCCCGAGGCCCGCCAGGGTCAGGCGCTGTTCGAGGAGGCCGGCTGCCAGAGCTGCCACGCCGGCGAGCGCCTCACCGACAGCGCCCTGGACGTCCGCCACGACGTGGGCACCCTGGGGCCCCTCAGCGGCGGTCGGCGCGGCGGGGCCCTGGACGGCCTGGACACGCCCACCCTGCGCGGCGTGTGGCAGAGCGCGCCCTACTTCCACGACGGCTCCGCCGCGACCCTCGAGGACGCCATCGCCGGCCACGGCGAGGACGGGGTCCCCGCGGACCTCACCCCCGAGGAGCGCGCCCTGGTCGCCCGCTTCCTCCTGGAGCTCGACGACGACGCCCTGGGCTACTTCGCCTGCACCGACCCCGGCGCCGAGTGCACCGACGCGCCCGCCGACGAGGGCTGCGGCTGTCGGGTGGCCGGCCGGGACGAGGCGCCCGCGGCGCCCCTAGCCCTCGGCGGCCTGCTTCTCGGAGCCGTGGTGATGCGACGGCACCGTCGCTCCCGAAAGTGACTCCCCCATGAGCGAGGAGGGCGTCTCGCCCTCCGGCTCCATGTGCACCATGGCGTGGGTCACGTCGTCCTCCTCGATGAGCCGCCGCTCGACCGCGCGCCCGATGGCGTGGGCCTCCCGGAGGCTCAGGTCGGGGTCCACGTACACGTGCACGTCGAGATCCAGCTCGACCCCCACGTGCTGGATGCGCATGCGTCGCACCTCCCGGACCCCGTCGATGGCGCAGACGACCTCCTCGAGCTCCGCCTGCCGCTCCGGTGAAGGCGCCTGGCCCATCAGGAGCGGCACCGTGTCCTGGGCGAGATCGATGGCCGACCACCCGATCCAGAGCCCGATGGGAATCGCCAGGTAGGCGTCCACCGACGACGCTCCGTACTTGGCGCCGAAGTAACCCACCACCGACAGGATGCTGAGCACCGCGTCGTTGCGGGCGTCGACGTAGATGGCCCGGAGGACCGGGTTGGGATCCTCGCTGGGGTCGATGCGCCAGCAGACGACGCCCATGACCACCTTGGTGAGGCCCTTGATCCCGAAGATCAGCGGGAGCGACCAGTGCATCGCCGGCGCGTGGCCCGCGAAGATGGCGGTGATGGCCTCCCGGATGACCTCGATGGAGACCACCCCGATCATCACCGAAGCCACCAGGGCGGCGATGGGCTCGGCCCGCTGGTGGCCGTAGTGGTGCTCCGCGTCCGGCGGCTGGCGCGCGATGAAGAGCGAGACCACCAGCGCCACCTGGGTCAGCGTGTCCGCGAAGCTGTCGGCCGCCTGGGAGAGCGCGAGCTGACTCCCGTAGAGCACGTAGACCGTGGTCAGCGCGGCGACCAGGAGCAGCGAGAGCACCACCGCGCCGATGGCGACCGCGAAGACGGCGCGGGGGTGATCCTGACGGCGGGCGAGCATGGGGCCCCGGTTGGTCCGTCGGGGAGCCTCCGGGATTACGAGCCCGGCGTTTCGCCGCGCGCCCGCGTCAGATGCGCATGGGCATGATCACGCCGACGAAGTCGACGCCGCCGCCGACCGGCTTGATCACACCCGGGTCCAGCGAGCCGCTGAGCTCGAGGGCCACCTCGTCGTGGGGGAGGGCGCCGAGCGCGTCGAGCAGGTAGCGCGCGTTGAAGCCCACCGAGATGGGCTCGTCCGCGTAGTCGATCTCGATCTCCTCGGTACCTTCGCCGACGTCCGGGCTCTGGCTCTGGATGCGCAGCATGCCCGGCTCGAGGTGCAGCTGGACGCCGCCGCTCTTGTCGTTGGCCACGAGGCTGATGCGCCGCAGGGAGTCGATGAGCTTGGAGCGACCGCAGACGGCCCGCTTCGACTGCTGCTGCGGGATCACCTTCTCGTAGGGCGGGAACTGCTCGTCGGCGAGCTTCACGCTCAGGAGGAGCTCCCCGCTCTTGAAGAAGGCATTGCCCCCGGCGGTGGAGACCTCGACCACCGGTGCCTCGTCGAGACCCTTGGCCGCGGTGCGCGCGTCGTCGACGACTCGCTTCAGCTCGCCCACGCCCTTGTGGGGCACGAGCATCGAGAAATCGAGCATGGGGCTCGACTCGTCCAGGACCTGCTCGGCTTTGCTGAGCCGGTGACCGTCGGTGGTCACCATGCGGACCGCCTTGCCGTCGCCCTGGAACATGGTGCCCGCCAGGTGCGGCCGGGTGTCGTCGCTGGACATCGAGTAGCTGGTCAGACCGATCAGCTCCGCGAGCAGCTCCGCGTCCAGCGCGGTCATGTCCGCCTCGCCCGGGTTCGGGATGGGCGGGAAGTCCTCACCGGGCAGCCCGGGGATCTTGTAGCGAATGCGACCGAGCTCGATGGTCGTCTGCAGGTCGCTGCCGACCGTGATGGTCATCTCCCCCTCGGGGAGCGCCTTGACGATGTCGAAGAGCGTCCGAGCGGCGAGGGCGACCGTGCCGCCCTTCTGGACCACCGCAGGCGCGATGGCGGTGACACCCAGGTAGAGGTCGGTGGCAGCCAGCCGGAGCTTCTTGGTGCTCTCGGTGCTGAGCAAGACGTTGCTCAGGATGGGCATCGAGCTCTTGCGGTCGGCGACCGCGTGCGTCCGGGTGAGCCCGCGCAGGAAATCCCGCTTCTCGATCTTGAGCTCCATGGGTGCCTCTATCTCTGTGCTCGGGAGTCAGGGTTGCGTACGGAGAGTTTTCCGCATGCGGTGGGGTAGTTAAAGAGATCCTAATTTTAAGATCTCGTCGTCGTCTTAACGCCTGTGGATTGGGGACTCTTCGGGCCAACCCCGGGGGATCGTTGGCGATTCGTCGGTTCCTGGCTGGGGACGGATCCGTGGTCGGACTGTGGAAGAGAACATCCCCCTTTTCCCCACAGGGTTTGGGGGCCCGTTTTCCCCAGGGGCCTGGGGATGAAACGGAGGCCGGTCGAAACCGGGCCGGGAGCCAGCGACGGCAGCCGCTCGGGCAGGCATAACCCGCCCTCGCTCAAAAGGAAAGAGAGTGGCAGGCGGGGTCACATAGGGCCACGGAGGCGCTCGGCCAGCCCCCATCGTCCGGGCGAGCGCGTGGGCACTCGCGTACCGTGGAGGCGTCATCGAGTGCCACTCGTGACCCGTGTCACCGGCGACTCGCCGGGCGCTCAGTGGCAGGCGATGCGCTGGAAGCGGTAGGGCGTGTCCACCTCGTGGCCCCCGTCGTTGTTCACCGCCCGGAGCCCGTCACCGCTCACCGTCCCGGTGAAATGATCCAGGTTGTAGGCGAATCCGGGATCGCTGCAGTGACTCACCCGCTGGAACGACAGGGCGTCGAAGCGCAGCCGGCCATCCTCGAAGCGGCCGGTCGCCGGCATCCGCACGGTGTGGAACCAGGACCCCGGCGCGCAGCGCGGCGGGCTCTCCGTGTCGCCCGACCAGGCCCGCAGGGTGATCCTTCCGCGGACCCGCTCGCCCTCGCGCTCGGTGACCCGCAGGAGGAATTCCGCGCGTTTCCCCTGGACCGGGTCGTAGCGTCGGGCGCGCCAGGTCCCCAGCACCGGGTCCGGACATGCCCCCGGCTGGGGACGTCGGGGTCCCGAACCCTCCATCAGCCGGTCCAGGAAGTCGTCCGCGCTCTCGCCGCCGCTCCCCGCTTCGAGCGCGTCGAGCGCGCCGGGGTCGCCGGGATCGGCGCCGGACTCGGGGGCAGCTCCCGGGGCTTCCACTCCGGTGGCCTCGCTCGCCGCCGCGGGTCCCCGCCGGGAGCGCGCCGGGCGGTCCACCTCGTCCCGGGTCCCCGGCTCCTCGTCGGCTCCCGCGGGGCCGCCTCCGGATTCCGCGGGTCCGGGCTGGGCGATCCCCGTTCCGGGGGTGAAGAGCGCCAGCGGGACCGTGATCGGGTTCGGCGCCGGGGGGCGCGCGGGAGGACTCCAGGCGAGGAGGCCCAGGTGCGCCGCCACCGACGCTCCCAGGAAGAGCCACCCTCGTCGTCGTCGCGTCACAGAGCACTCTACGCTTCGGCGAGCGGAAAGTTCTCTGACGCGCTGCGTCGATGGCGCGTCATGGCGGGCCCGGGACGGACGCCGTATGCACTTCGACGTGAGACCCCTGGGCCGCATCGGAGTCCTCGGCGACGTGCACACCCACGCCGACCGGGTGGAGCGCGCGCTGGAGGCGCTGCGGGAGATGGGCGTCGACCGGATCCTCTGCTGCGGCGACCTGACCGACGGGCCCGGCGACCTGGACCGCTGCGTCGCGCTGCTCCAGGAGCACGACGTCCTCACCGTGGCCGGCAACCACGAGCGCTGGGCTCTCGCCGGGACCATGCGGGACCTGCCCCACGCCACCCTCGAGCTGACCCCCGCCACCCGCGAGTGGATCACCGCCCTGCCGCCCACGGCCCGCATCGCCACGACGAACGGTGGGGCCCTGGTCTGCCACGCGGTCGCCGAGGACGACATGTTCTTCCTCAACGAGGACACCCGCGGCTACGCGCTCCAGCCGGTCATGCCCATCCTACGGCGGCTCATGCTGGATCCGGAGACCACCTACATGATCGCCGCTCACACCCATCGGCGGATGGTGCGGCGCTTCCAGGGCCTGGTGGTCGTCAACGCGGGGACCCTCCACGACGACGGGCCGCCCGGCTTCGTCGTGGTGGACTTCGACGCCAAGCAGGTCCTTCCCTACGACCTCGCCCAGGGCCCGGTGGTGGCCGCCGAGCCCATCGTCCTTCCGGACCCCGCCCCGCTGCCGCGCTGAGCGGCTATCATCGGGGACGTTGAGCGGCGCCGAGAAAAAGAGCTGGACGCGTCCGCTGCGGACGGCGCTCACCCAGGAGCTCCACGAGCTCGACTACTTCATCACCCGGGCCTGGCTCATCGCCGGCCTGCTGGGGCTGTTGGCGTCGCTGGTGGTGGCGGCCACCGTCTCTCCGTCGGTCGGTAAGGCCTGCGCTGCTCTCAGCACCCTCTACGCGCTGATCTACGGGAGCATGCTGCTCCGGCTCCGGCGTGGTCCCCTCACCTCCACCGCCGAGAACGTGATGGCGGTCCTCGAGTCCACCATCCCCTGGGGCTTCTTCTTCGCGCTCTACCTCGCCCAGGGCGCCGGCTACGCGCTGGCTTCGTGGGTGCCGCCGATGGTCTACACCCTGGTGATCTTCGGGCTCACGGTGCGCCTCCGGCTCCACGCCGCCATGGTCACCGGGCTGATCAGCGCGGCCTGCTTCTTGGGGCTCTACTTCGGTGTCGTCGCCGACGCGCTGCCCCCCGTGCTCCAGGGGATGCCGGTCTATGGGCGCGGCATGCAGATCAGCCGAGCCCTCTCGCTCATCGCCGGGGGCGTCCTGGCGGTGGTCACCGGCCGCGGCCTGGTGACCGCCTTGGGCCGAGCCGAGGCCACCCTCCGGGAGCGCGAGCTCTTCGGGAAGTACCGCCTGCTCTCCGAGATCGCCAAGGGCGGCATGGCCACCGTCTTCGAGGCCGTCTACTGCCCGGAGGGCGGCTTCGAGCGGCGGGTGGCCGTCAAACGGATCCACCCCCACCTCGCCGAGCAGGAGCGCTTCGTCGAATTCTTCCGCAGCGAGGCGGCCATCTCCTCGCGGCTCGCCCACCCCAACATCGTCCAGGTCCTCGATTTCGGTCGCGCCGGCGACCGCTACTTCCTGTCCATGGAGTTCGTCGATGGCATGACCCTCGCGGCGTTCCTCCGGGCGGCCCGCCGGGTCGGGCGACCGCCGAGCCCGGCGCTGGTCGGCGCCGTGGGCCGGGGGATCCTCCAGGGGCTGGTCCACGCCCACGAGGTGGCCCGGAGCGCCGACGGCGCGCTGCTCCGGGTGGTCCACCGGGACCTCTGTCCGGCCAACGTGCTCCTCTCCCGGACCGGCGACGTGAAGATCACCGACTTCGGCGTCGCCCGGGCCCTGCGCGACTCCGCCGCGGCCCAGACCAAGACGGTGGTGGGCCACCTGGCCTACGTGGCCCCGGAGCAGGCCCAGGGCGACCCGGTGGATCCCCGCGCCGACCTCTTCGCCACCGGCGTGATCCTCTGGGAGCTCCTGGCCCTCGGGCCCCTCTTCGCCCGCGAGAGCGACGTGGCCACCCTGGCCGCGCTGATGCACGAGGAGCCCCCGCCGATCAGCCAGCGCCGACCCGAGCTGAGCTCGGGGTGGGACGACTTCTTCCGGCGCGCCCTCGCGCGCGATCCCGCGCGGCGCTTCGCGAGCGCCCGGCAGATGCTCACGGCCCTCGACCGCCTGGTCGGCGGCGAGGACCCCCAGGCCGTCGCCGAGCTCGAGCGCTGGGTCCGGGAGCACACCGGCGAGGCCCCGGTGGAGGACCCCACCCACGTCGACGTCGACGGCGAGGTCACCCAGATCCGCGCGTGACGCGCACGGCCCGCGCTCGCCAACACGCGCGCCAGCACGCTTGCCAACGGTCTCCCGGACCCCTACCTCTGATCGACCGTGACCCTCGCCGAGCCCGCCGTCGATCACGACGCCATCGTCGCCGCCCTGAACGAGATCGCGCTGCGCACCAGCGCCCTCGGCAAGAACCGCTACGCCGGCAAGGCCTTCCACGAGGCCGCGCGCACCATCGACGGGCTGCGCCCGGACCGGGCCACCATGCTCCGGCCCGGCGCCCTGGAGAAGCTCCAGTCCATCGGCAAATCCACCGCCGAAGAGATCCGTCACCTGGTCCGCGAGGGGCGCTCCCCCCGCCTGGACGACCTGCGCCGGGTCCCCGCCTCGGTCCTCGAGCTCAGCGCCGTCGAGGGCGTCTCCACCACCGACGCCCTGCGCCTCTTCGAGGAGGAGGGCATCGACGGCGTCCCCGCGCTCCTGCGCCGTATCCAGGAGGGGACCGCCGAAGACCTGGGGATCCCCCTGGAGAAGCTGCGGGGCGCCCTCGAGCGCTACCTGGCCGAGCCGGTGGCCCTCGCGCTCCCCGTCGCCGAGCCCCTCGCCGACGAGCTGGTCCGGGACCTCGCCCGCGGCGGCATCCGCGCCGCCGTCGTCGGCGCCATCCGGCGCCGGGAGGACGCCATCGGGGTGATCGAGCTCGCCGCCGACGCCGACCCGCTGCGCGCGGCGCTCCTCTTCGAGAGCC
The DNA here is from genome assembly GCA_002320815.1 of Myxococcales bacterium UBA1660. GTDB lineage: Bacteria > Myxococcota_A > Polyangia > Polyangiales > Houyiibacteriaceae > UBA1660. Next base: position 43,195 of record DCLA01000036.1, on the reverse strand, counting down.
TCCCGCGCGTCGCCCGCTTGGTCAGCGCCGACGACGAGGTCCCGCTGCGCGCCCGGCTCCTCGATGGCGCCCTGGTGATCCTGCACCTCGCCGAGGGTCGCTCCTGGGGCCGGCTCCTCGCGGAGACCACCGGGCCCGCCGCCTACGTGGCCACCCTCGGCGACGCTCAGGGCGACGACGAGGCCGCGCTCCACACCGCCGCCGGCGTGCAGTGGGTGGCCCCGGAGCGCCGCGACGATCCCGAGCGTCGCCCCGACGAGCGGCTCATCGAGGAGCGGGACCTGCTGGGCATGGTCCACTGCCACACCACCTACTCGGACGGGAACCAGAGCATCGAGGAGATGGCCCGGGCCGCCGAGGCGCGCGGCTTCCGCTACCTCACGATCACCGACCACTCCCAGAGCGCGCACTACGCCAAGGGCCTCGATCCCGAGCGGATGAAGCGCCAATGGGCCGAGATCGACGAGGTCCAGGCCAAGGTCGGCATCCGCCTCCTCAAGGGGATCGAGAGCGACATCCTGAAGGACGGCGCCCTCGACTACGACGACGCGATCCTGGAGCAGCTCGACGTGGTGATCGCCTCGATCCACAGCCGCCACAAGCTCGGCGAGGACGCGATGACCGCACGGATCCTGCGCGCCATGCGGCACCCCTGCTTCAAGATCTGGGGCCATCCCCTGGGCCGGCTGGTCCTCTCCCGGGACCCGGTCCCCTGCCGGCTGGAGGAGATCCTCGCGGTCGCCGCCGAGGAGCGCTGCGCCATCGAGATCAACGGCGACCCCCACCGGATGGACCTCCCGCCCGAGCACGTCCGCGCCGCCCGCGGTCGCGGGATCCCCTTCGTGATCTCCAGCGACGCCCACTCGACCCGGACCCTGCACTACACCCGCTACGGCATCGACGTGGCCCGGCGCGGCGGGCTGGAGCCCGACGACGTCCTCAACACCCTGAGCGCCGACGAGTTCGTCGCCCGGGTGCGCCCCTACGTGAGCTGACGCCGTCGTGCGCCGCGCCACCCCAGAGGCTATGGGCTGAGCGTGGCCATCCTGCGCTTCACCTCGATCCACAAGCGCTACGGGTCGTTCCACGCGCTGAAGGGCGTCTCGCTCGCGGTCGAGGAGGGCGAGGTCTTCGGCCTCTTGGGGCCCAACGGAGCGGGGAAGACCTCGCTCATCCGCATCGGCCTGGACATCATTCGTCCCGACGAGGGCGAGGTGAGCCTCCTCGGCCAGCCCATGAGCCGCGAGGCCCTCGACCAGGTCGGCTACCTGCCCGAGGAGCGCGGGCTCTACAAGAAGAGCCGGGTCCTCGAGGTGCTCGTCTACCTCGGGCGCCTGAAGGGCCTGTCCCGAGCCGAGGCCAAGGCTCGCTCCGAGGCCTGGTTGGCGCGCATCGGCCTGAGCGAGGTCGCCGACCGGCGCCTCGAGGCGCTCTCCAAGGGCATGAGCCAGAAGGTCCAGATCGCCGGCACCCTCCTGGCCGATCCCCCCCTGGCCGTCCTGGACGAGCCCTTCAGCGGGCTGGACCCGGTGAACGTGGAGCTGGTCAAGGAGCTCATCGCCGAGCGGCGCGCCGCCGGCCGGACCACCGTCCTCTCCACCCACCTGATGCATCAGATCGAGGCCCTCTGTGATCGGGTGGCGGTGATCCACCGCGGCGAGCGGGTGGTCTACGGCGACATCGACACCGTCCGCCGCGAGCGCTCGCGGCCCGCCGTCTTCGTCCGGCTCCGGGGCGAGCTCCCCGAGCTCGCCGGCGTGCGCTCGGTCCACGCCCGGGACGGGGGCCACGAGCTCCTCCTGGACGACGGCGTGGACCCCCCGGACATCCTGGAGGCCCTGGTCGCCGCCGGGGCGCGCGTGGAGCGCTTCGAGGAGATCCTGGTCACCATGGAGCAGGTCTTCCTCCAGGTCGCCCGCGGCGAAGGCCACCCGCTCCCGAACCCCGCCGCGTCCCCCGACCTCGGAGCCCCCGCGTGATCCGTCCCAACCGCGTGGGCGCCATCGCCCGCTTCGAGATGGCCAACGTCGTGAAGCGCCCGAGCTTCCTCCTGGCGACCTTCGGCCTGCCCATCTTCCTCACCGCGCTGGCGGGGGTGATGCTGCTCATCCAGGGCGACTTCCTCGCCCGGCAGCTCGACGAGGTCGCGGTCTGTGGCCTGGTGGACGAGGCCGGTCTCTTCGCCGACCCCGCCATCTGGACCGGCCCCGAAGACCTCGACCTCACCGAACGCGCGGCCGCCGTGCGCGTCGACGACGGCCCCTTGATCGCCCTCAGATCGGTGGTCTTCCGCCGCTACGAGAGCGTCGACGAGGGCCGCGAGGCGCTCGCGGCCGACTTCCTCCCCGGTGGCCTCTACGTGGTCACCGGCGACTACGTCGAGTCCGGGCGCGTCGACGTCTTCGCCCGCACCGGCGGCCCGGTGATCAGCGCGCGCCACTCCGCCGTCGAGCCGACCCTGGCGCGCCTGCTCCGGGACCGCCTGCTGCGCACCGAGTCCGAGGTCCGCCCCGAGATCCGGCAGCGGGTCCTGGAGCCCATGGAGCTCGAGCGGACCATCGTGAACGACTCCGGCGCGCACCGCGGCGAGGCCGAGCGCACCGTCGAGCTCCTGCTGCGCATGGGGGTCCCCTTCCTCCTCGGGGTCTTCCTCCTCACCGCGCTCCTCTTCTCCTCCGGCTACCTCGTGCAGGCCGTCGCGGTGGACAAGGAGTCCAAGATCGTCGAGGTGCTCCTCAGCTCCGCGGATCCCAACGAGATCCTCCTGGGCAAGCTCCTCGGCCTCGGCGTGGCCGGGCTGATCCAGTTGACGGTCTGGGGCGTCATGGCCCTCGGCGGCAGCGCCGGCGCGGTCGCCATGTTGAGCACCATGGACGTGGTCTTCCCCTGGGAAGCCATCGCCATCGCGCCGCTCTTCTTCGTCCTCGGCTACCTCTTCATCGGCAGCCTGATGCTGGCCACCGGATCCCTCGGCTCGAGCGTCGCCGAGAGCCAGAAGCTCACCCTCGGCTGGGCCATGCTCTCGGTGACGCCGCTGATGGTCCTCCTGATGCTTCTCGAGGAACCCCACGGGACCCTGGGGACCCTCTTCAGCGTGATCCCCTTCACCGCCCCGCTGACCCTGATGGTCCGCATGTCGGTCGATCCCGACGGCGTCGCCCCCTCGGAGCTCGCGCTGGCGGTGGCCAGCTTGATGCTGGCCACCTGGCTGGCCATCCGCATCGGCGCCCGCCTCTTCCGCGTGGGGCTGCTCCTCGGAGGATCCCGCCCGAGCTGGCGCGAGATCCTCCGGCAGGCGAAGCTGCTCGATTAGCAGGCGGATGAAGTAGCAGGGCGCTGAAGAACGAGCCCGAAGGGCGAGTTCGGAAGCGTCCTGCCCCGTGCCCCGCCGTCAGGCGCCGAGCTTCATCTCCAGGGCCTTGACCGCGGCGGTGGTCTGCTCGTCGTCGCCTTCGAGCAGGCCGTTGATCTTGCGGCAGGCGCTGATCACCGTCGTGTGGTCCTTGCCGCCGAAGCGGTCACCGAGCTCGGGGTAGCTGGTGCCCAGCCGATGCCGGCAGAGGTACATCGCGATCTGTCGCGGGTAGCTCACCTGGCGGTGGCGGCGCTTGCCCTTGAGGTCGCTGAGCTTGATCCCGAAGTAGGCGCAGACGGCGCGCTGGATGTCCTCGACGGTCAGCGCCTGCTCGGGCGGCGGCAGCACGCCGCGGAGGGCGTCCTTGGCCAGCTCGAGGTCGATGGGCCGGCTGAGCAGCTCGGCCTTCACCGCGATGCGCAGGAGGGTGCCCTCGAGCTCGCGCACGTTGCTCTTCACCACGTGGGCGATGAAGTCGGCGACCTCGGCGGCCAGCGGGATGTTCTCCGCCTCGGCCTTCTTCTGGATGATGGCCACGCGGGTGTCGAGCTCGGGCGGCTGGATGTCCGCGACCATGCCCGACTGGAACCGGCTCACCAGCCGCTCCTCCATCTCCGCGATCTGCTGCGGGTAGACGTCGGAGGTGACCACGATCTGCTTGTCGCGGTGGTAGAGCGCGTTGAACGTGTGGAAGAACTCTTCCTGGGTCTGGTCGCGGCCGGCCAGGAACTGGATGTCGTCCATGAGCAGGACGTCGCAGCCCTCGCGGTAGCGGCGGCGGAACTCGTCGATGCGGTGGTTCTGCAGCGACCAGATGAACTCGTTGGTGAAGCGCTCCGCCGAGAGATAGAGGATGCGCGCGCCCGGGTCGTCCTCGAGGATCCGATGCCCCATGGCGTTCATCAGGTGCGTCTTGCCGAGGCCGACGCCGCCGTAGATGAAGAGCGGGTTGTACCGCTTGCCGGGCGCGGACCCGACGGCCACCGAGGCCGCGTGGCCGAGCTGGTTCGACGGACCGACGACGAAGTTGTCGAAGCTGTACTTCGGGTTCAGGTCGGTGGGCTTCAGCGTCGACGGCGAGGAGGGGAGCTCCGGGGCGCGCTCGACCGGCGCGCTGGCCCGGCTCCGGGGCCGCGGCGCGGGCACCGCCGGGCGGGCCGGGGGCACCTTCTCCTGCAACAGCTCGTCGACCTCGAAGCGCAGCCGCTTGGGCGCATCGCTCGGAGCCGCCGCCTCGAAGGCCTCCAGGAGGAGGTCCGAGTAGTGGTTGCTGATCCAGTCCGCATAGAAGCGGTTGGGGATCCGGAGCACGGCGGTGTCACCTTCGATGGCGTCGCAGTCGACCGGCGACAGCCACGTATCGAAGTTCTCCGCGGAGAGCTTGCCGCGAAGCGTCGAGAGTGCTCGTTCCCACAGTTCGTTCATCAGCTCAAAACCTCGAAATTACGACGCAATTATCCATCTATCCACACCCAACCCACAGGTGTGGAAACCTGGCCCTCGGGGGCCTTTCCGTTCGCGACCTCACCCTGCGCGTGCTCGTTCGTCCCGTAGACTCGTCCGCACGCGCGAGGACTTGGAAACCGCCCGCCGATCTACTCGTCGACCCGGGTGGTTTCCACTTTTTGTCCCCAACTAATCCCTGTCCCTGACTTCTCTTCTCTGCTCGTCTCGCATGGGTGACCGAAATCGCGCGCGGATGACTCTTCGTGTCGTTCGTGGTCTTCGTGGTTGCGCTGGCCGGAGGGTGCTCGGTGGAGGGAGGACGTGCCTCGGCTCACCTCGTCGCGTTGTCTCTACGTTCCGGCTCTCGAGTCCCCATGTCGAGGGAAGGCGAAACTAGCAGCCTCCCCCCGACGCGTCTACGTCACTTTTCCCCAGCGCGGCTAACCTCCGAGGATCTCCGGAGAAAAAACGATCGCATTTTTGCGGCCGACATCGACCTTGATCCCCCGCGAATCCCCAACGGGCTCCAAGTGTCCGGAATCACTCCATTCGAGACCGCGGAGGGATCGATCCTCGCCCTCTCTGGGGACCCGTTGGGGATCACGATCGAGGCGATCCATGAGTGATCCCGGTGGGATCGAGCGTGGCACCTGGGGATCGCCTTGCGCACGGTTGGGGAATGATCCACAGCCCTGCCGCGCGTTGTGCATCCGAGCGTCCGAGGTCGACGCACGAGGATGAGCGATCCGCTGCTTCGGCCATTTTCTTCGGCGCGGGATCGCCCGGTGGTACGAGCAGAATCCATGGATCACGCGATCGGCAGGGTGGGGAAAAGCTGTGGACTGGTGGCGCTGAGCCTCTGGGGCGCGCTGCTCTTCGCGACGGAGGGGCAGGCCCAGGCGACCGAGCTCACCGGCGACGGCAGCCTGGTGGCACCGAGTGCCGAAGCCCCCCGAGAAGAGACCTACGAGACGGCGCGAGGCGTCGGCATGGGTCTCGGCGCGCGGGCCACGGCCCAGGGCACCTCCGCGCTGGCCTACAACGCGGCCAACATCGGGATGGCCCAGCTCTACCACATCGAGACCATGGCCTCCTTCGTCCCCGGCGACCGCGCCTGGATGTACGGCGGCGCCATCGTCGACTCCATCACCTCCAAGATGGCCGCCGGTCTGAGCTTCCACGGCTTCTACGGCAGCGGCGACCGCGCCTTGCGCGGCTACGACGGCCGCCTGGCCCTGGGTCTGCCCCTCTCCCAGAAGATCGGCCTCGGGCTCTCGGCCCGGTACATCAACCTCCGCTCCCGCCAGGAGAACTCCGACGGCGAGAGCGTCGGCGCCGGCGTGAAGGCCTTCACCCTCGACGCGTCGATTCGGGTGACCCCGGTGGACGGGCTGCACATCGCGCTCCTCGGCAACAACCTGATCCGCACCGACTCGCCCCTGGCCCCGCTGACCCTCGGGGGCGGTCTCGGCTACGCCTTCGGGAACCTCTTCAGCGTCTCCGGCGACATCTTGGTCGACCTGACCACCTTCGAGCAGGCGGAGCTCCTCTTCGGCGTGGGCATCGAGTACCTCGCCGGCGAGAGCTTCCCGCTGCGCGTCGGGTATCGCCGGGACCAGGGCCGGGTACTCAATCAGATCACCGCCTCGGTGGGCTACGTGGACCAGCAGTTCGGGATGGACATCGCGCTCCGCCAGGACATCGCCTACGAGCCCGGCAACGACACCCAGCTCCTGCTGAACATCCGCTATCACGTGCAGTGATCCGCGCCGCTCGGTGTAAGCTCGCGGCGCCGAGTGGAACCGGGCGCGGGTGATGGTGTCAGGGGGTCGTGGCTGCCACGACCGCCAAGGGCTTCACCCTCGAAGAGCGGGCCGCAACGGCGGCTGGTTTCCACGTCCCCATGCCCGAAGGTCACGAAGAAGAGCTGGTCGCGCGCCTGAAGCGGCGCGATGAGGCGGCCTTCAACGAGCTGGTGGAGCTCTACCAGGGGCGCATCTACCGGTTGGTCTTCCGCATGCTCGGGGACCGGGCCGAGGCCGAGGACCTGGCGCAGGAGGTCTTCGTCACCGTGTTCAAGCGGATCGACGGCTTCCGCGGCGACTCCAAGCTGAGCACCTGGATGTATCGGGTGGCCACCAACCACTGCAAGAACCGGCTGAAGTTCCTGGGCCGGCGCGGTCGGGGGCAGAAGCGCGAGCTCGACGAGATCGCCGACGCCCACGCCATCGAGAGCGCCACCATGTCCACCAGCGCCCAGCTCCCGCGCCCGGACGACGTGCTCCTCGGGCGCCAGGTGGAGGGCTTCATCGGGCAGGCTCTGCGCGAGCTGAACGAGGAGCAGCGGACCCTGGTCGTGCTCCGGGACATCGAGAACCTGACCTACGACGAGATCCAAGACGTGACCGGTCTGCCGGCCGGCACCGTGAAGAGTCGCCTGCACCGGGCCCGCCTGGCCCTCGCCGAGCGCGTGCGCGAGCTGCGCGCCAGCGGCACGATGGACGAAGAAGGCTCATGAACGCCGAAGAAGCCAGAGACCTCTTCAGCGAGGCCTACGACGGGGTCCTCGAGGGACCCGAGCGCGAGGCCTTCGACGCGGCCCTCGACGCCGACGCCGAGCTGCGCGCGGAGTACGAGGAGCTCGCCGCCCTCCTCGACGAGGCCCACGGGCTCGGCGAGGTCGAGGGCGACGTCCCCGATCTCCTGCCCGGGGTGCAGAAGAAGCTCCGGGAGCGGAGCAAGGGCCGCTACTACCGCGACCGCTTCGCGCTCCAGACCGGGTTCTCGTGGACCCCGATCATCCTCGCCTTCGTGATGCTGGGCCTGATGGGCCTGGCCTACGCCGGGCTGCACTTCGTGCAGGAGCTGGAGGCGACCTCCGAGTCCCCCTGACGCCCGCGTTCACGCTTTCGGGACCGAATCCTCTTGACGGTCTTGAAAATCAATTTCAATAAAGGGGCGTGGGTCGACGAGCGTTCGAGCGAGGCGTGGTGCGGGTGGAGCCCAACGGTGACTGCCGTTGCGGATGCCACCGGCTCCTGGCTCGCGTCGTGGCCGAAGGGCTCGAGCTGCACTGCGGTCGCTGCAAGACCAAGGTGCTCGTGCCCCGAGAACTGCTGATCTCCGCGCTCCGAGGCGAGCCCGATCTGCGCGGCACCTCCTGAGGCGGCTCTGGATCGGCCTGGTGCTCCTGGCCGCGCCCGCGGCGGCCCAGGACCCGCTGGACGACGAGGACTGGGACGCGCTGCTCGCGGAAGCGGCGGCCGGCGAGGACGGCGCGGAGACCGGTTCGGGCGGCGCGGCGGAAGCCGTCGATCTGGACGAGCTCCGGGTCGACTACGAGGTCGACGGCCAGGGCGAAGTGGCCCAGGTGGAGTCCATCGACCGGCAGGAGCTCGAGGAGTCCGGCGCCGAGACCGTGGCCGAGCTCCTCGAGGAGCGCGGCAACATGCAGGTCTTCTCCGCGGTCCGTGGCGAAGGCCTCCGGCTCCGGGGCCTCGAGCCCGAGCACGTGCTCTTCTTGGTCGATGGCGAGCGCATCATCGGCCGCATGGACGGGACCCTGGATCTCTCCCGCTTCCAGCTCGAGGACTACGCCTCGGTCGAGATCCTCCGCGGCGCCTCCTCGGCGCTCTACGGCAGCGACGCCATTGGCGGCGTGGTGGACCTGATCCCCCGGGACCCGCCCGAGGGTTGGGCGACCTCGCTCCGCGCGACCTACGGCTACCAGGATCGCCTGCGCACCAACCCGCGCGGCGGCTTCGAGGGCGGACCCCGCACGGGCGACGTGCCCCGGGACGGCTACGGCGGCACCTACGATCTCAGCGCCAGCGCGGGCTACGGGGGATCCCACGGCGGCGCCGAGGTCCACGGCGGCTTCCACCGCCTGGACGCTTTCGACCTGGATCCCTCGGACGCCGCCACCACCGCGCCCCAGAGCAGCACCTGGGACATCGGCGGCAGCGGCGTGATCCGCTTCGACCGGGGCCGGCTGCGGATCCACGGCACCTACCTGCGCCGCGACGACGTGGCCCTGGAGCTCCGCGGCCGGACGGTGGTCGAGCGCGCGAACCGCACCGAGCAGGCGCGGGTGGGCGCCTCGACCCGCATCACGCTGCGGCGCGGGACGCTGCGGATCTGGGGCAGCTACGGGGCCTTCCGGGACCAGTTCGTGCGCCGGGTCCGCGGCGGCGCGCAGATGGGCGAGGTCACCGACACCCGGGAGCAGATCGGCCAACTCCGCCTGCGCTACGTCCACGCCTTCTCCAGCCACCACGTGACCACCGTCGGCTACGACACCTCCCTGGAGCGGCTGGCGTCGCCGCGGCTGAGCGGCCCCGGCACTCGCGCCCGCCTCGCGCCCTACGTCCAGCACGAGTGGCAGCCCTCGGAGCGCGTCGGGGTGGTCCCCGGCCTCCGCTTCGACGCCGACAGCGCCTTCGGGCAGGCCCTCTCGCCCAAGCTCCAGCTCCGCTTCGACGTCCACGACCGGGTCCGGATCCGGGCGTCGGGCGGGCGCGGCTTCCGCGCTCCGGGCTTCCGGGAGCTCTTGCTCCAGTTCACCCAGAACGCCGCGCTCGGCTACATCGTCAACGGGAACCCCGACCTGCGCCCCGAGCAGAGCTGGGGCCTCGACGGCGGCGTCGAGCTCGACCTGGCGCGCACCGAAGGCCGCCGCCTCGCGCTGCACCTCACCGGGCATTGGACCCGGGTGCGGGATCTGATCACCACCGATCTGCAGGCCACCGAGGACGGGGTGAGCACCTATCACTACGTCAACGTCGGCGACGCGCGCACCGCGGGTCTGGAGAGCCAACTCCGCTACGCCACCCGCGGCTCGTGGGGCCGCCTCGACGTCGACGGGAGCTACACCTGGCTCCACGCGCGGGATCTCCAGAGCGGGGACCCGCTACCCGGGCGGGCTCGGCACCAGGCCAGCCTGCGCGTCCGCTACGCCCGGAGCGGCTGGAGCGCCCGCTGGCGTAGCCAGCTCATGGGCGCGCGGATCTTCAACGGCGACGACGGACCCCTCGAAGCCGAGCCCTACCTGGCGCTGGACCTCCGCCTGGCCAAGACGATCGCCGACGAGCGCCTGGAGGTCTTCGTGGGCGTGGACAACGTCCTCAACAACGGCGGCGTGTACCTCACCACCCGGCCGCGCACCTTCTGGGTCGGGCTCGCCGCCCGGCGCCGCCCGGAGCCCTGACCCCCCGCTGCGGCTGCGCCCTTCAGCGGTGCCGGGCCCAGGAGCTCGGCTGATCCAGCGGCAGGATCCAGGCCTTGGGCGCGAAGCCGTCGGACACCTGGGCCAGGTCCACCTCGGGATCGATCAGCCGCTGGCGGCGGCGGCCATTGAGCGAGACCCAGCCGTCGGCGTGGACCTCGACGGGACCGCGGCCCTCGCGCTCCCAGCGGCGCGCCAGGTGGTGCGCGTAGGCCAGGATGAGGTCCGGCTGGGTCTCCATCATCCGGAGCTGCAGCCGGGTCAGCTCCTCGCTGGGCAACACCACCGTCTCCCGGCCCTGGGCGTCGCGGACGATGAAGTCCACCTGCCCGGTCTTCTCCATGACCATCACGTTCCAGGCGAAGCGGAAGCCCTGCTCGTGCCAGGTGGAGGAACCGCCGTACGCGTGCTGCCGCAGCGGGACCGACACCTGCACCGCGAAGTACAGAGCCAGCGCGATTCCGGCCCAGCGGGGCAGCGGAGCCGGCGGCCCCAGGGTCGGCGTCGCGGCCCGGCGGAAGACCCGCCGGGGCCAATCGGGCGCGAAGAAGAGGGTCGTCGCCGCCATCATCATCCAGGGGAAGATCCCGATGTTGAAGAGCGCCGCGGTGACCAGATGGAAGCCGACGACCACCAGGTAGAACGCGGGTCGCGTGCGCCGGTGGGAGAGGAAGAAGGGCGCGCTCAGGTCGAAGAGGCACCCCGCCCAGCTCATCGCCAGGGCGACCCCCGGCTGCACCAACCAGGGCCCGATCAGCGGTAGGTCCTCGTGGCGACCGAGCCACGTGGCCAGCGGCTGCCCCTCGAGGAGCCAGTCCGCGCGGACCTTGGCCAACCCGGCGAAGACGTAGACCAGCCCGAGCTGCGCGCGGAGGATCCACAGGGCCCAGGCGCCCACCGGGCGGCCGCCGCGGCGGCGCGCGTCCAGGGACCAGACCTCGGCCACCGGCAGGAAGAGCATCAGCGCCGCCAGCAGGCTGACCAGGTAGTAGTGGTTCAGGTAGGTGGAGCGATCGAGGAGCTCCACGTAGGTGAACGCGCCGAGGAAGACCCCGAGGCTCGCGCGGGTCCGCCAGCCCAGGGCCACCCCCACGGCGGCGAGGAAGATCACCCCGAAGACGGCGTGCATCCCCCAGCCGGGCAGGGGCCGGATCCACTCCAGGCCCCAGTAGGGGAACATCACCGTCGGGGCGATGTAGAGGTCGTGGACCCAGCCCGCCGCTTCGTAGCGGAGGACGTTGAAGGCCATGAGCGACCCGAAGAGGATGCGGAAGACGGCCAGCGAAGCGCCGTCGACGGTCGCGCCCCTCGGGCCGCGCTCAGTCCCCATCGGTCGGGTTGAAGGTGATCGTCACGCCCAGGGCCTGGGCGAGGTCCACGGCGAAGAGGACCTGGAGATCCTTCACCGCCTGGTAGAGGGCCTCGACCTCGGTCGTGCTCTCGGTGATGGCCACCGCGAGCGGACCGGGCACCGCGTCGAAGGCGTCGTAGACCCGCTGGAAGCCGGCGTCGATCTCGGGCGCCAGCTCCGGGCGGCGGGCCAGGAGCAGGTCCTCGACGCCCAGCGAAGCCTCGCCCTCGGCGCCGCGGTAGGCCCGCTCGGTGCCCCGGACGGCGTCCTCGGCGTCCTGGAGCGAGCGGCCCGAGTCGGGGGCCTCGATGGCCTCGGGCTGCACCACGCCCGAGTCCCGCTTGCCGAAGGGCTTGCCGATCTTGAGCTCGCGGACGTTCTCCAGGGTGTAGATGAGCTGCTCGACCAGCACGCTGGTGGAGCCCTGGACCCCGGCGAAGGGCGTCTCGCCGCGGATGAAGAGTCCGATGTAGTCGCCGCCGCTCGGGGCCCAGGCGGCCAGGAGCTCTTCGGCGACCCCGCGGATCTGCGAGGTCAGGCTGCGCAGGTAGGTGCAGGCGCGCTCGTCCCGTAGGGCCTCGAGCTGATAGGCGAAGAGCAGGTGGTCCAGCGCGGGGAAGCCCTTGGCGTAGCCGCCGGCCGCCTCGATGGCGGCGACGTCCACGGCGTCGGTGCCGGCCAGGCGGTCGTCGACGGTGGCGGCGCGCCCGGGCCAGAGATCGATCTCCGGCCCCAGCCGCAGCGGGCTGTCGGTGTAGGGACCGAAGGCCCAGGGCTCCGCCATCTTCAGCGGCTCCTTCGCGCTCCGAAACGCAGCCCGGGTGGCCTCGAGGGTGTCCGCGCTGGGCTCGGCGCAGAAGGTCGCCGCCGCCGACTCCAGGGCCACGGTGCGCTCCACCAGCAGCTCGTACTGGGGGATCACGACCTCGAGGCCGATCGACTCCAGCATCGCCTGCCGGTCGAACGATTCGGCGGGGGTGCAGCCGAAGAGGAAGAAGAGAGCGAAGAAGAGGCGGCGCATCAGAGGGATCCCAAGAAGCGGACGAGGGCCTCGCGCTCGGTGAGGGAGGCGTTGCGGAAGGCTTCGCGCGCGGGCTCGGCCTCGCCGCCGTGCCAGAGGATCGCTTCGGCGAAGCCCCGGGCGCGGCCGTCGTGCAGGAGAGTATCGTGCCCGTTGACCCGCGGCACGTAGCGGAGACCCCAGAGGGGCGGCGTACGCCAGTGGTTCCCGGTGGCCTCGTGGAGGGGCCGGTCGTCACCGAGCGCGTCGCCGAGGTCGTGGAGCAGGAGGTCGGTGTAGGGCCAGATCTGCTGGTGCGAGAGCTCGGGGAAACCCGGGAGCTCACCGGTCTCGTGGCCCGGCGTGTGGCAGCCGTCGCAGCCGAAGTCGCGGAAGAGCGCGCGGCCCTCCAGGACCTCGGGGTCGTCGGCGTCGGCCCGGGCGGGCACCGCCAGGGTCGCCGAGTAGAAGGCCACCTTGCCCAGCAGCTCGTCGTCGATCTCCGGATCGCCGCCCCGGGGCGCCGCGTCGCACTCGACCTGCGCCGAGCCGCAGCCCTCGTCGGGGAAGAGCGAGCTGGTGATCCCCACGTCCCCGAGGAACGCCGCGGCGGTCTGGTTCAGCACCGTGGGCTGATCGGCCTTCCAGCCGAAGCGCCCGACGACTCGCGCCTCGGTCCCGTGGTCCCAGAGCTCCTGGACGATCCCGCGGATCCCGTCGCCGTCGACGTCGTCCGGGTCGGCCAGGGCGCGGAGCCTTTCCTCGGGGATCGCCTCGAGGAGCCCCAGGCCGATCATCTGCGGCGCGACCCGCGGCGAGACCCGGGTGCCCTCCACGAAGGGTCCGTGGCTCAGCTCGTCGATCCAGTAGGTCGGGTGCCGGAGCGAATAGGGGGTGCCGTCGCCGTAGGTCCCGGCGACCTCTTCGTAGCTCACGTGGGGGGTGCCCTCGGGGGGCACGCCGTCGACGGCGAAGGGCTGGAGCTGATCGCCGTAGGTGGGCTCGGGCAGCGGCTCACCGGTGCGTTCGTCGCGGCCGGGGGCGCTGAGCCGGAAGAGCACCGCGACCAGCGGTTCATCGGTCTCGGTCGGCGGCGCGCCGCGACCGTCCCGGAAGTGGCACGTGGAGCACGCCGGGGCGACGAAGGTCGGACCCAGTCCGTCGCGGGCGGTGGTCGACGCCGGCGCGGCCACCCAGGCCTGGTTGAAAAAGGCGTTCCCGGTGAAGAAGGCCGCGCGCCGCTCCGAGGAGAGGTTGCTGGCCGGGAAGGTGAACGCCTGGGAGGCGGAGACGAGGAGCTGATTCGTCGTGTCGCCTCCGGGGAAGGTCTCCCGGGGATCGGGACCCGCCGCCCCACCGTCGCACGAGACGACGAGGGCGACGGCGAGCGCGCACGATCCCCAGAGAGCCCTGCCGATCATGGGATCACTCGGGGTCGGGGACCGTGAAGCCGAGCTCGATGAAGACCTCCGAGAGGAGCATCTCCTGAGTGCGGAGCGAGTCGATGAGCGCCTGGACACGCGCATTGCCCTCGGTATTACCCGGCTGAATCTCCAAGTCGAACGGAGCCTGGAGGGCCATGGCCAGGTCGACGCTGGTCTGGATCCGGGCGTCGAGCTCGTCGGCGAGGTCTCCGTCGAGGTCGCGGACGACGGTCTCGATGCCGGTGCCGGTGGTCGCCCCGAAGGTGCCCTTCCAGACGTTCTGCACGCCGATGACGTCGTAGAGCATGTCCTCGTGGGTGTTGTCGGAGAAGCAGGAGTGCTCCTCTTCCTGCTCGCCGGCGTCGAGGGCGGCCTGGAGGCGTTCGCCCGCGGTCTCGAAGCCGCTGAGCACGATCATGCCGGTGAGGATCTTCTGCAGGGACTCTTCGGGCTCCGCGGCCACGAAGTCGGCGCGGTAGGTGGCGCCCGGCGCCCAGGCCGCCTCGAGCTGCTCGAGGTGCGTGACCAGGAGATCGCCCAGGGTGGTCAGGTACTCCTTGCGACGCTCGGCGTTGGCGGCGTCGACGTAGTCGCTCACCGGACGCTGGCCGGGCATCATCATGCTCGGCTCGGTCAGGTCCTGGCCCCAGAGGAGGAACTCGATGGGGTGCCAGCCGGCGGCCACGTCGGCCTCGCCGCCTTCGCCGTTGGCCGCGGTGAGGTTGTCCGCGGTGATCTCGAAGGATTCGTCGTTGATGCGGCCGGCGTCGGGGCTGCCCTCGACGTAGTCGACGGTCTGCTCGTCCATGGGCCAGGCGTTGATCAGACCCTCCGGGTCACCGTCGGCGCCATCGATGGGGCCGTCGTAGAAGCGGAAGACCTCGGTCTGCAGGTAGGGGCGCCGGGCCGCGATCCAGGCCTCCTTGGCGGCCGTCAGGTTGGCCTCGGTGGGATCCGCCACGAAAGCCTCGAGCGCGGCGTCGAGGGTGCGGGCGGTCTCCAGCGAGGAGGCGTAGCTGGCGTGCACCACCTCGGCGTACTGGGTCACCGCCGCCGAAGCGCTGGCGGGGAGTTCGTCCACGGGGTCGTCGCCGCAGGCCAGGAGGCCGGCCAGACAGGCCAGGCCGAGGGTCTTCGCGTTCATGAACATCGGGTCTCGTCCTCTAGATGAAGGTCAAGGGGGGCGCGGCCCCGCTCGGGGTGAAAATGAAAGCGGTTTTCAATTTCGTGGCCGGGAGTAGCCCGATCCCCTCCGCCACGCAAGTCCGCGCACCTCGGTCCTCTGCCCAATCGACCGGAATCGACCTCCGGGAACGACCGGGGTTGGCAGAAAGCGGAGTGATTTCGAGGGATCCGCACCCGACTTTCGGATTCCACTGGACGATGTTGAAAATCAATTTCAATACTTTCCCGCGGACCTCGGTCCCCCCGTCTTCGATCGCCGACGCGCGACGACCCCTGCCAGGAGCCCTTGCGAACCCGACGAACCCTCCTTCCCTTCGTTCTCCTCTCCTTTCTCGGCTGCGCCGAGGACCTCGGTGAAGACCCCACTCCCGATGGCGGCCCGGTCGCCGACGCGGCCCCCAGCCCCGACGCGGGCCCGGCCCCGAGCGACGACGTCCGGCACACCGACCTCGGCGACGGCGTCACCGAGACTCTGGTCGACGGCTCCGACCTGACCCGCTGGGTGCTCCTGGACCTCGACGCGAGCGGCGCCGAGGTCTCCGGGGACCTGGAGACCGACACCGACTGGGATCTGGCGATCCAGCGCTATCACCTTCGCACCAACGGCGGCGCCGGCGGTCCCGCCGAGGTGCGAGTGGCCGTCCTCGACGGCACGACCCTCGACGCCGTGACCGAGGCGCCCGCCACCGGTTGGCGGCAGGACGAGGAGCCCAGCGCCTCGGAGATCCCCGACGACGTACCCATGGGCGAGGAGCCGCCGCCGAGCACGGTCATCAGCAACGAGGACGACCCCTGGTACGCCTACGATCCGGCGACCCACCAGCTCAGCCCCAAGGAGCGGGTGTACGTGCTGGAGAGCACCGGCGGTCGCTACTTCGCGATCCAGCTCGTCGACTACTACTCGCCCGACACGGCCGAGGGGGGCTACCCCGCGTTCCAGTGGAAGGAGGTCGCCGCCCCCGAGGAGACCCCCGCCGGTCAGGTCGTCGACGCCTCGGCCACGGACGCCTGGGTCCACCTCGCCCTCGATGGCGACGAGCTCACCGTGGTCGATCCGGCGACCTCCACCGAGTGGGACCTCGCGCTGCAGCGGACCGCGATCCGCACCAACGGCGGCGCCAGCGGACCCGGGGTCGGCGGCGCGCGCCTCGCGACCGAGTCGTGGGACACGCTGAGCACCACCGACACGGTGGGTTTCGTTCGTGATGCCCTCTTGCCCCTTCCCGGCCCGCCGGGCTCCGGGGAAGCGCCGGGCAACGAGGTGCTCGCGGCCTGGTACGACTACGACCCGACGACCCACGCGGTGAGCGCCCGCCCCGACGACGTCTACGTGATCCGCGGCGCCGCCGGCGACTACGCCAAGCTGCGCATCACCGGCTGGGACGACGGGGTCTACACCCTCGAGCTGGCCCCGGTGGGGATGGCGCCCGCGATCCACTCCACCGACCTCGACGCCAGCTCCGACACCGACTGGGTCCGCTTCGCCTTCGAGCGCGGTGCCATCGTCGATACCGGCTGGGACATCGCGGTGCGGCGCACCGCGTGGGCCACCGACTCGGGGACCAGCGGTGAGGGGCTCGGCGGAGCCGCCGACGCCGAGGTGGCCGACCTGGCCACGGTCACGACCGTACCCAGCGAGTTCGCCGTCGACGAGGAGCTCCCGGTGGCCGGGGCGCCCGGGTCGGGGACCTACTCGGGCAACCCGGTGTTGGCCGAGTGGTACGACTACGACTTCACGACCCACACGGTGAGCCCCAAGGCGACCGTCTACGTGGTGCGCACGACGGCCGGCGACTTCGCCAAGGTCCGCATCGCGACCTACGCCGACGGCGCCTACCAGCTCGAGTGGGTCTACGCCGGCGCCGGGATGACCGGCTTCGAAGGAGGCGAGTGATGTTGCGGGTACGCACCAGCGCGGCGGTGGCGTCGCTCTTCTTGGGCTGCGCGTCGACGACGCCGGCCCCGGCTCCGGCAGGTCGACCGGAGCCCCACCCGGCGCGGGTCCGCGCCACCGAGCGCAGCGAGGAGCGGCCCGAGGTCCTCTTCGCCGACGCCGACCAGGTCGAAGTCGACGGGATGGGCCCGGTGCTCCCCGAGGGGATCACCAGCTTCGGCATGGCGGCCCTGGGCGACGACGTCTACGTGCTCGGCGGCTTCCGTGGGGAGCCCCATCGATACATCGCCGAGGACCAGTCCGCGGCGCTCCGCGTCTGGCGCGCCGGATCCGCGACCTGGGAGACCCTGGCGCCCATCGCGGGCGGGATCCAATCGGTCGCGCTGGTCCCTCTCGCCGGAGCCCTCCACCGCATCGGCGGCATGCGGGTCACCGAGCCGGGCATCCTGCGCTCGACCACGGAGCACCAACGATACGTCGATGGCCAGTGGCAGGACGCCGAGCCGCTGCCCCGGCCGCGGTCGTCCCACGAGGCGATCGCCGTGGGCGACGACGTCTACGTGGTCGGCGGCTGGAAGCTCGAGGGCGACCCGCGCGAGGGCGTCTTCGCCGAGACCATGTTGCGCTTCCGGGACGGTCTCTGGGAGTCCCTGCCGACCCCGGTGGTGCGTCGCGCCGTGGGCGCGGCGGCCCGGGAGGACGGCTTCGTGGTCATCGGAGGCCTCACCGCCGAGGGGATCTCGCAGCGGGTCGACCACTACGACGTCGCGAGCGGGGAGTGGACCCAGGGTCCCGACCTGCCCGGCGAGCGTAGCGGCTTCGGCGTGGCGGTGGTCGCCACTCCGGCGGGGTACCTGGCCAGCGGGATGGACGGAGTGCTCTGGCACTGGACCCCGGGCGAGGACCAGTGGGAGCGCCGCGGCGAGCTGCGCTTCGGCCGCTTCTTCCATCGGATGGCCCGGGTCGGCGACCAGATCGCCGTCGTCGGCGGCATCGGCGGGATGCACACCGAGGGGCGCACCCGGCTGGTCGAGCTCCTGGAAGCCGACGGAACCCGCCCCCCGGTGACTACGGCGACGCTGCCCTGGCCCGGCGTGGCCAAGAACCGCCAGGCGATGTTCCTGGTCGGGGACCACCTCTACTTCTTCGGCGGCAACGACTCCCTCGAGCAGCACGACTTCTCCGCCGAACGTTTCCAGGACGAGGGGTGGCGCATCCACCTGCCGTCCTTGGGCATCGAGGCGCGGTCGGCCTACCCCCACCGCCGCCAGACGATGGCGACCCGCGTGGATGTCGTCGACGGGGAGCCGGTGGTGCTCGTCGCCGGCGGCTTCGGTCACGAGCCCTTCGCCGGCGAGGGGGAGAGCCAGGCGACCACCCAGCGGGAGCTCTACCGCTACGACGTCGCCCGGGATCGCTTCGTGCCCGGTCCGGCGCTGCCGGTGGCGCGCTCCCAGACCGACCTGGTGCGAGGACCCGATGGATCGGTCTACGTCGTCGGGGGCCTCGACTACGACCCCACCCGCGAGCGGGAGGACCAGTTCCGGCACCTCACCGAGGTCGTCGCGCTGGCGCCGGGCGCGGAGGAGTTCGCGACCCTGCCCGCCGAGCTCCCCGAGGCGCGCCGCGCCTTCGCCGCCGCCAGCGTCGGGGGGACCCACTACCTGACCGGCGGGATGCGCGACGGCTTCCAGCTCGTCGACAGCTGCACCCGCTTCGACCTCCGCGAGCGCAGCTTCGCGCCCTTCACCTGCCCCTCCCGGCCGCGCCTCGGCGGCGAGCTGGTCACCGTCGGCGCGCACCTGGCGCTGGTGGGCGGCACCGCGCGCGAAGGCGACGGCCTGGTCGAGGTGCGCCAGCTCGAACGCTACGACCCCGCCGCCGACCGCTGGGAGACCCTGACCCCGGAGCTCCCCTTCTCTCCCCGCCACGCGCGGGCCTTCGCCTACCGCGGCGGCGTCCTCCTGGTCTCCACCCACGGCGAAACCCCCACCCTCCGCCTCGCCTTCATCGACGCCGGAACCCCGGGGACAGGTACACCCTGATTTCACCCCGGTAAAATAGGGCGATTCCGATCCAACTCGACCAAGATCCAAGAGTCCCTGGCTGGGGTCACCGGCGTGGCCGTCCCCCCAACCAACCCCGAGTCTCGTCGGCTACGGCACCATTCGGGGACGCAACGATCTTGGTCGAGTTGGGTCGGAATCGCCCGCAAAGAGTGGGGCGAAAAGAGGGTGTACCTGTCCCCTCGGGCTTGCGTCCCGTCGGGCTTGCGGTTCCGGTCAGGAATGGGCGGTCAGGAACGGGTGGCGGCGAGGTGGAGGAGGCTGGGGGTGTGCCGGCCGAGGAAGGCGGCGACCTTGCCGTGGGCGGTGAAGACGTGCTCGCGCTTGCGGGCGTGGATCGCGCGCACGCAGCTCTTCGCCGCCTTGTCCGCGGGCCACATGAGCTTGGCGGGCCGGGGATCCTTACGGTCCGCATGGTGACGACCCTGGTTGTCCACCTGGCCGATCTCGGACTCCACGAAGCCCGGGTGGAGCAGGGTGCAGCTCATGCCGGTCCCGTGGAGTTCCATCGACAGCGTCTGCCCGATGGCGCGCACCGCGTATTTGCTCGCGGCGTAGGGTCCGTTGCCCGGCACGGTGACCATCGCCATCACCGAGCCCAGGAGCGCCACCCGGCCGTCGGTCTCGCGCAGCGCGGGCACCGCGGCCTGGAGGGTCGCGACGAGCCCGAAGACGTTCACGTCGAACTGTCGCTTCCAGGCCGCGACGTCGAGTTCGGTGACCTTCCCGGCGACCCCGAAGCCGGCGTTGGCCACCGCGACGTCCAGGCGCCCGAGCTCGCGCACGATCGTGTCCACGGCCTGCGCGCAGGCGCCGTCCTCGGTCACGTCGCAGGGCACGGCGAGGCCCCGACCGCCGGCGGCCTCGATCTCCTGGGCCACCTCTTCGATCCGCTCCACGCGTCGCCCGGAGACCGCGACCGCGGCGCCCTCGCGAGCGAACTCCAGCGCGAGCGCCTTGCCGATGCCGCTGCCCCCGCCCGTGATCCAGGCGACTTTCCCGTCGAATCGTCCCATCGCGGGGCACTCTAGCAGTTCATGAAAGAGCGGCCGGAGGCCGCGTTTCATCGGACTGCTCCCTTGCCCCGCCGCCAGGCGGATGCCCCGCCGTCAGGCGGTTGCCTCGCCGAAGGCGAATGCCCATGCCCGCGGGCGGGTGAAACGGCGTCCATCGGAGTCTCTCGGGCGGCGTCGAGCTTAGCGATTGTCAGCAGTTGAAGCGCAGCGCCTGCAGCTCAGGTCACCGAGAATCGGCCGGGGTCGCCGATCCCTGCCCCAAGAGGATCGACTCGGCCCCTTCGCGCCAGCGGTCCCGGGCGTGGCCCACCGTGATCCCCCGGTAGGCCCCCGCGGTCGCCAGCACCGCCATCGCCAGCCAGAGGGCCCGCGCCGCGCGCCGACCGCCGCGCCTCCGGTTGCGCGCCGAGGCCGCGACCAGCAGCAGCGCGACGAGCACCGCCAGCCAACCGCCGCCCCGCTTCCACCAGCGCTCCGATCGCCGGTCGGCGAAGAAGTCCCGTAGGTCCGCCCTCAGAGTCGGATCCAGTTCCCGCTCCGGCGCCGCGATGGGACCCGGGCGGACGTCGGCGATCAGGATCGCGTGGTCCGAGATGGCGAAGGGCTGCCCATCCAGATCCACGCCCGGCGCGTGCATCCACCACCCGCCGGCCACGGTGACGCCGTCGCCGACCAGGATGTCGTCGACCCGATGGGCGGTCGCCGAGTGAAGATCCAGCGCGTCGCGGACGACGCGGTGCTCGATCTCGTCCTCGAAGCTGTTGAAGTCCCCGGCCAGGAGGTGCACCGGCTCGGGCCGCAGCTCGGCCACCAGCTCCGCGGTCTGGGCCACGCGCACGTCGGTGTAGACCACGCCGTCGTAGTCGGCCTGCATGTGCACCGTGGCCACCCGCAGCGGGCCGTCGGGGTGATCGATCCAGGCGCTCTGGACCCCCTTCCCGCTGAACCAGTCCACGTGCCAGGGCCGGACGGGGATCCGGCCGGCGGCGAAGGGCACGAAGCGCTCGTCGCGCAGCGGCCATCGCGCGGCGATCATCAACCCCGCGCTGTCGAAGGCCAGCGGCGCGTCCGAGGCGTGGTGAATCTGATGGTTCAAACCGATGGCGGCGAAGGCCTCGGCGAGCCGGGCGGCGTCGTCCTCGAACCAGACCTCCTGGAGCAACACCACGTCCGGCCGCAGGGCTTGGAGCGCCGGCGCCACCTCGTCCCACAAGTCGTCGTGACGATCGCGAAAGGGCACGCCCCAGGCGTTGAAGGTGACCACCCGGATGATGCTCGGGTCGGGAGCCGGGGGCAGCGCCTCGTTCTCCCGCGGCGCGCGGCGGCCTTGGCAGCCGGCGAGGAGGAGGGCGCTGAGCAGGAGTCCACGAACCATGCGATCGGAATGGTACGAGGACTCGGTGATCTCGAGCGATGTTGCGCAGGATCCGGCCAGCGTACCCCTGACCAACGCGCGCCACCGCTGCTACCTTCCCCCCCTGGAGGGCGACCGATGCGCAGCAGATCCATCGCCGGCATGCTCCTCGTCGGTCTCGTCGCGTGCGAGGGGACCATCGGCGAAGGCGGCTACCCGGGAGAGAGCGAAGCCGAGGCGCGGGACCCGCGTTTCGAAGACCGCATCTGGCGGCTCTCGCCGAGTCAGCTCCAGGGCGAGGTCGAGGGCATGTTCGGGCCGGAGGTCCCCAGCGTGGATCTCCCGGGCGGAGCGGCCGAGCACGGGCTGACCAACATCGCGGCGACGGCGGTGGTCGACACCGGCAACGCCGGCCGCTTCGTCGACACCATGCGCTCGGTGGGCGAGTGGGTGGTGGCCCACGGGCCGGCTGCTTCGCGATGTGGCGACACCTGGGGCACGAGCGAGTGTGTGGACGGGTTCCTGGAGTGGTTCCCGGCGGAGGCCTTCCGCCGCCCCGTGACCGCGGCCGAGCGAACCGAGCTGCGCACCCTCCACGACGAGCTCGCGGCCGAGTACGACGCAGACTATGCCTTCGCCGGCTTGGTCCGGGCGGTGCTGCTCTCGCCGAGCTTCCTCTACCGCATCGAGCTCGCCGAGGGCGCCGAGGGATCCGTCGCCGAGCTGGACGGCTACGCCATCGCCAGCCTGCTCTCCTTCGGGCTCACCGACGCCGGCCCCGACGACGCGCTGATGGCCGCCGCCGGGAGCCTCGCCGATCCGGATGTCCGGGAAGCCCACGCGCGGCGACTCATGGACTCGTCCGACCCGGTTTGGCAGCGCTTCTTCTGGGAGTGGCTCGAGATGGCCACCCTCGAGTCCCAGGGCAACGAGGTCGGGCTGGATCCGGCGCTGGTGGCCCAGATGGAAGAGGAGTATCGGACCTTCGTCTCCCGGGTGGTGGTCGACGAGCGCGGCACGCTCGCCGACCTGATGACCCGGCCGCAGACTTGGGTCCGCCCCGAGCTCGCGGCCTACTACGGCGTCGATCATCCCGGCGACGGAGTGCAGTCGGTGACCATGGCCGAGGGCCAGCGCAGCGGTCTGCTCACCCAGGCGGCGTGGCTCGTGGCCCACGGCAAGCGCGGCGAGGCCAACGTTGTCCGTCGCGGCATGGCGGTCTTCCGCGACGCGATGTGTCGCGACGTGGCGCCGCTGGACATCGACCTGGCGGCCGCGCTCGCGGATCTGGTGGATCCCGACGCGAGCGTGCGCGACGTGGTGGTCGCGCGGGGCGAAGACGCGACCTGTGGCGCCTGCCACCGGTTGGCCGACCCCATCGGTTTGGCCTTCGAGACCTTCGCTGGCGACGGCGCCTGGCAGACCACCTATGACCATGACGGGCGCCCGGTGGAGACCGACATCCTCTTGCCCGGGCACGGTGCCGTGGATGGCGCGGTCGACGTCTCGGCGGCGCTGGCCGAGGACCACGCGTTCCGGAGCTGTCTCGTGCGCCGATTCGCGCACTTCCTGATGGGCGCCGACGTCGGCGACCCGGCCACGGTCCGCTGGACGAGCGAGGCCGACCGGGCCTTCGTGGAGAGCGGCGGGAGCTTCGAGGAGCTCTTGGTGGCCCTGGTCCGCGACCCCGCGTTCATCGAACGGAAGGTGACCCGATGAGTCTCTCGCGTCGCGACTTCGCTCGCCTCCTCGGTCTCGGTGCCCTCGGCGCCGCGGTGGCTCCGTCCATTCGCCCGGCAGGCGCCCAGCCGCCCATGGGCCCCATGCGCTTCCTGGCGATCCGCACGCCGCACGGCGTGGATCGCGACTGGTGGATCCCCCGCGAGAGCGACGGCTCCGACCCCCGCGGGACCGACGTGCCGCTGTCGGATCTGAGCTTCGACTACGACATGGCGATCCTCCGGCCGCTCATGGACTGGCGGCACAAGATCACCGTGCTCGACGGGTTGGACACCCAGTGCGTGAAGGTGGGGACCCGCAGCGGGCTCTATACGAACCACGGGCACAACGAGCAGGGCACCATGCTCACCGGCGCCCAGGCGCCCTCGAACCGCGAGGGGAACTTCGACGGTCACCCCAGCCTGGACTTCGTGCTCCACGCGCGGCTGGGCGCGCCCGCGCTGCTCACCGCGTGCGTCGAGCCGACGGGCACCTGGAAGTGCATGAGCTACGACGACGCCGGGCGTTTCCGGACGCCTCAGGCGGATCCGCGCGCGCTCTTCCGCACCGCCTTCCCCGAGGGGTTCGTTCCGCCGGATCCGATGGAGCCGGCCGTGGACTACAGCAGCGGCGAGCGGCGCATCTTCGGCTACGATCAGCGCGCGCTGGAGGCGCTCCAGGGGCGGCTCGGCGAAGTCGAGGCCGACAAGCTCCAGCGCCACCTCGCGGCGATGGGTGCCCTCACGCCGGCCGCCGGGAGCGGCACCGGCGGCGGCTTCGTCGGGGCCTGCGAGACCTCGGGGACCGACGTGCCCGAGGTGAGCCAGAACGTCGGCGACCACACCGGGGTCGGCCGGGTCACCCGCGCCCAGGCCGAGGTCATCGCCCGGGCCTTCGCCTGCGGCCGCGCGCGCTGCGCGACCCTGCAGATCCTGAACGACTACCCGAACTACTACACCGACATCCCCGAGGTGCGGTCATCGGGCGCGCCGGAGCTCTTTGGCGCCGCCTACCGATTCCACGAGGACCTGGTGCACAGCTACTGGGGCGCGTCCGGGCCCGAGCTCGACACCATCCGCCGCGGCTACCTCGCGGGGCTCCGCTGGGCGACCGGGAACTTCGCGCTGGTCCTCGAGGTGCTGGACTCGATCGTGGATCCGCTGGACCCGAACGGCGGGACGGTCCTCGATAACACCATCGTGTTCTGGCACAACGAGTTCGGCCACGACGGGCACGACAACCAGCACACCCGGCACCCGGCGATCCTCGCCGGCGGTGGTGGGCGGACGTTGAAGCTGGGCCGCTATCTGCGGCTGCGGGACATCGCGGGCACCGAACGGGTGCCGCACAACAAGCTGCTCGTGAGCATCGCCCATGCCATGGGTCAGACGGACATCGATTTCTTCGGGGACCGGGATCTCCGGGATCGACCGGAGTTCCGCGGGCCCCTCGAGCCGCTCATGGTCTGACGTCAGTCGTAGCGGCTGACGATGAAGAGGGACCAGCGCTCCAGGGTGCCGGTCTCGCCGCTGACCAGGTCTTCGACCCGGAGGTGCCACTCGCCGTTGACCATGTCGTCGCGGGCGATGGAGCCCTCGAGGGCGAAGCTGCGGTCGGTGGCCTCGAGCTCGGGGGTGCGGTCCCAGAGCGGGGCCTCGCTGCCGTTGGGGTCCACCAAGGTCAGGCGGAGATCGGTGCGGCGCGGGTGGTCGAGCTGGACCACGACCTCGATGTCCATGGGCACCGTGGCCAGGCCGTAGACCACCAGGCCGGGCTCGGCGGCGCCGGTCTCCGGGATGGCGACGGTCTCGGTGCTCGCGAAGCGACCGGCCATCCAGCCGGGCACGCAGAAGCCGTTACCCCAGAGGGTCGAGCCGGCGCAGAGCTGGCCGTCGGCGCAGGGCGCGGCGGGGTCGCAGGTGTCGCCGACGCCGGGCGCGTCGACCGGGTCGATGCACTTCCCCAGATCGCCGGACCCGTCGAAGGGCACGCCCTCGCAGCGCAGGCCCTCTTCGCAGCCGACCTCCCGGGTGCAGTCCTCGCCCTCGGCGCCGGGGACCGGCGCGGCGCAGTCGTAGACCGGCGGGACGCCGAGGTCGTCGTACACGCTGCCCTCGTAGCGGCCGGTGATCGTCCATCCGTCGAGGCGGAAGGGGCCGGCCACGTGGGGCGCCGGATCACAGCGGCGGAAGCGCTGGTCGGCCCACACGGTGTCGGTGGGTCGGCGGGCCATGTCGCCGAAGACGTCGAGGAGGGGATCGGCGACGCCGAGGAAACCGTCGCGATCGGTGTCGGCGAAGAGCACCAGGCGGTCGTCGCCGTTGAAGCTGGCGGCGGTGCCGACCTCCTGGTCACAGGCCTGGGCCAGGAGCGGGAAGGGGTCGTTCAGGTGCTCCCGGGCCGAGCGGCAGAGCACGTGGACCGCGCCCGGGGCCAGGGTGCCCACCCCGACGGAGACCGAGTCCGAGCAGGTGGTGTCGTCGTTGCGGACCAGACAGAAGCCGAGGTCCGCGAGCTCCAGGGGCGCGTCGCCGCAGTTGGTGATCTCGACGGCCTTGTTGTAGTTGCCGCCGGCCTCGACGACCTCGGAGATCAGCGCGCAGGGTGTCGCCGCCGGGGGCTCGGTGACGTCGCCGAAGCCGTGGGCCAGCGCGTAGGCGGCCAGGGCATCGAGGGCCGAGGGACCCACGTAGGGCACCATGTCCAGCTCGGCCACGGAGGCGAAGAGTCGGTCGTCGCCGGTGCCGAAGACGCCGTCGGCGCCGTCGCGGTGGGCCACGATGTTCGTCGCCGCGCGGGCGTCGAGGGGCACCTCGTCGTCGAGGACGGCCAAGGTGGTGGTGGCGTCGTTCACCAGGCCCAGGATGGCGGCGTCGCGCTGGTCGGCGCCGGCGTCCAGCCACCCGTTGGCGCGGGCATGGGCCAGGAGAGCGTCGATGGCCGCGGAGCCCACCCAGGGCACCGAGTCGAGATCGGCGATGGACACGAACGGCGCGTCGTCGGCGGTCCCCCAGACGCCGTCGGCGCCGTCCCGGCGGGCGACGAGGTTGGTCGCCGCGCGGGCGTCGAGGGGCACCTCGTCGTCGAGCACGGTCACCGTGGTGGCGGCGTCGTTGACGAACGCCAGGACCGCGGCCTCCTCGACGGAGCCCTCGGTGACCACCGGGAAGGTGAGGTCCCCAGCGGGATCGGCTCCGGGGGTCTCGACCGCGCAGGCCGCGAGGGAGACGAGGAGACAGATGAACTTCGCGCGCATGGACACACCTCCGGAGGAGCGGCGACGGGCTCGCGGGCTCCTACGGGAGCCGGGTCTTCTCCGGATCTGAGAGCTTGAGCTCCCGAGGGGGCGGGTGTGGCGCCCCCCGGACCGTCACGCGATGTCCCACCTAGCACCACACTGTGGGACCCACAAGGGGTCCCAGGTGACGGTTTCGTCTCGCGGCGCTCGCGCGATGGGCTCAGCCGAGGTTCGGGGTGCAGTCGTTGGCGCAGCCGTCGTCGTCGTCGGTGTTGCCGTCGTCGCACTGCTCGCCCTCGGCGGGCTGCCGGACTCCGTCGCCGCAGCGCGGACCGAGCTGGCAGTCGGGGGTGCACCCGCCGTAGGCGCCCACGTTGGGCGGCATGTCGCAGGTCTCGCCCTCGTCCTCCTGGACCGTGCCGTCGCCGCAGCGGGGCGCGCGCTCGCGGCACCCGGGCATGCAGCCGCCGTAGCTGCCGTCGTTGACGCCGTCGTCGCAGGCCTCGAAGCGGGTCACGATGCCGTCGCCGCAGATGGGCTCGCACTGGGTGAGGGAGCTGGTGAAGTTGGAGAGGGTGAGCCGGTAGCTCGACGCCGTGGTGTGGCGCTCCGCCTGGAGCACGAGGACCTCGTAGATGCCGCCGAGGGTCAGGCCCAGGGTCGACGCGGAGGCGGCGTTCAGGGTGATCGAGCCGCTCTGGGCGCCGTGGACACCGCCGAGGTCGATGGCCAGGTGGCCGTTGATGAAGACCCAGACGTCGTCGTCGCCGCGGAAGCTGAGCTGCTCGTCGCCCTCGTACTCGAACCAGTAGCGGACCGCGGAGGTGAAGCTGAAGTTGTGGTCGCCGTTCCGCTCGGGCTCCATGCCCAGCCCGACCCAGCCGCGGTCGTCCATGGGGAAGAAGGTCGAGTCGTCGAAGACGTAGGTCCCGGCGCCGGTGCGGCCGAGCTCGATGCGCTCCACCACGGTCACGCTCATGGCCGAGTCGCGGTACCACTGGTCGAAGGCGGCCTGACCGTGGGTCGACGCCGAGGTCGCGCCGCTGGCTCCGTGGGCGTAGACCGGGAGCCCGTCGCTGCCGAGCATGGTCTCCACGATGCCCAGCTCGGCGCCGTTGGCGTTCTCGAAGTCGATGTGCCCGCCCGGCAGATCGTTGCCCCGGAAGTCGCGGTAGACCACCGGGAGCAGGAGCGAGGGCGGGTCGTCGAGGACCTCGAGCTCGCACATGAAGCCCTCCTCGATGGTGCAGGTGGACGAACAGCCGTCGCCGTCGCGGGTGTTGCCGTCGTCACAGGGCTCGCCCGGGAGGACGATGCCGTCGCCGCAGGCGCTGGTGCACACGCCGTCGGTGCACATCGGCTCGCGCTCGCAGAAGGGGTTGCAGCCGTCGCCGGTGTCGTTGTTCATGTCGTCGCACTGCTCGGTGCCCTCGACCACGCCGTCACCGCATGTGGTCTCGCGGCAGGCGCCGCCGGGGGTCTCGCAGACGAAGCCGTCCTCGAGGACGCAGGTGTCCGAGCAGCCGTCGCCGCTGGTGGGCACGTCGTCGTCGTCCTCGCAGTCCTCGGCGCCGGCCACGATGCCGTCGCCGCACTCGGCGGCGGAGCAGGCGACGCCGACCACGGGGCACATCCAGCCGGCTTCGACCGCGCAGGTGGCCGAGCAGCCGTCGCCGGCCGCGGTGTTGTTGTCGTCGCAGTCCTCGCCGGCGTCGAGGACGCCGTTGCCGCAGACGGTCTCCGGCTGGCACTCGCCGCCCGCCGCCGGGCAGACGAAACCGTCTTCGACGGTGCACGTGGCCGAGCAGCCGTCGCCGTCGTCGAGGTCGCCGTCGTCGCAGTCCTCGCCGGTCTCCCGGACGCCGTCGCCGCACTCCGGGCCGGGACCGAAGTCTCGGCCCGGCGTGGATCCGTCGCGGCCGCCGCCGTCGTCACCCGGGGTGGCGTCGGTCTCGCCGCCGCCCCCGTCCGGGTCGCCGCCGCCGTCGTCTCCGCAAGCGATCAGGGTGAGGGCCAGGATGCAGGGGAGAACACGGATGAAGTGACGCATGAACGTGCCTCGCAGTCTGACGAATGCGGAGCACGACCGCACGGGAATTTTCTCGCGCAGTGTCAGGCGGCGTCGCGCTCGGGGACCTGGGGCAGCGCCTCCGAGAGCTCCTTGCCGCCGACGATCCCGAAGTCGAGGGTGCGGATCGGGAAGGGGATGGTCAGGTCGCGCTCGTCGAAGGTCTTCTTCAGCGCTTTGACCATCTGGGAGCGGGCCAGGAGGAAGCTCTGGGTGTCGTTGCGGATCCACATCCGCGCCGAGATGTTGATCGAGCTGTCGCCGAAGCCGGTGTACCAGACGTCGACGGGCTTGCTCTCGTCGCGCTCGGAGACCGACTCCAGGGCGTCCTTCACCGCCGCCTCGGCGGCGTCCAGGTCGTCGCCGTAGGAGACGCCGATGTCCACGTGGACCCGCCACTCGCGGCTGGTGGTGAAGTTGATGATGTGACTGCCCAGGACGTCCTTGTTGGGGATGGTGACGATCTGACCCTGGAAGGTGCGGCCCACGGTGGCCCGCAGGTCCAGGCGCTCGATGCTCCCCTCGAAGCTGCCGATGGTGACCATGTCGCCCTCGTGGAAGGGCTCGCGGACGGCGAGGATGATCCCGCTCATGAAGTTGGCGGCGATGTCCTGGAAGGCGAAGCCGAGGGCCAAGCCGATCACACCGACACCAGCCAGGAGCGAGGCCACCGTGCCGTCGAGGTTGAGGACCCCGAGGGCGATGAAGACGCCCAGGAGCAGGATGCCGGTCTTGAGCACCGAGAGGGCCAGGCCCCGGAGCTGCTTGTGGCTGGAGATGCGGCCCAGGGCGGGTCGGGTGATGCGCACCGCGATCCGCGCCAGGATGACGAAGGCGATCACGATGAGGATCGCCACCGCCAGGTTGGGCAGCATCTCGATGAACGCGGTCCCCCAACCGCGCAGTTTGTCCATGACGTTCTTCCAGGGCTCGTTCATGCGAGCCGACGTAGGGCCATGGCCGGAGGCGTCGAGGGGGACCGGTGGGGGTCGGGCGGTCTTTCGTCCGCCCTCGGATCGGCCCCGACGGGGACGCTCAGGCGGCGGTCTGGGCGCTCTGGATCGCGGGCACCAGCGGGCGGCTCCAGATGTTCATGTCTTCGATGCCGCCGCCGATGCGGCAGCTCTGGGGCATGGTCCCCCGGAGCTCGAAGCCGAGCCGCTGGAACGCCAGGTTCACGCCGGGGATCCGCGCGCGAGCCAGGGTGAACGCCGTGGGGTAGTCGCGCTCGGCGAGGTCGTCCATGAGGTCCAGGAGGATGGCCTGCATGTAGCCCTGACCCCGATGATCCGGGCGGGTCGCGCAATCGGTGAGCTCGGCGGTGGCCGCCTCGGGGATCAGGTCCGCGCTGGCGCAGGCCACCACCTCGCCCTCGACGGCG
Organism: Myxococcales bacterium UBA1660; assembly: GCA_002320815.1. Taxonomy (GTDB): domain Bacteria; phylum Myxococcota_A; class Polyangia; order Polyangiales; family Houyiibacteriaceae; genus UBA1660. The sequence goes on along the minus strand of DCLA01000036.1, from coordinate 13,474 downwards.
ACGTAGCGGAAGGGGATCCCTTCGGCGATGGCCTCGGCCACGTAGGCCGGGTCGCCGCTGGGGGTGGGGTACTGGGCGAAGGTGTCGGCGAGGAGCTCGGCCACGGCCGGCGCGTCGCTGGGGTCCGCCAGGCAGGTCTCCACCGGCGGTCGCGGGCGGGGCTCGGCTTCGCGCTTGGCCTCGAGGATCGCCTTCACCTGGGCGACGGCGGCCTCGTCGGCGAGGGCGCCGCGCTCGCCGTTCACGTAGAAGCCCATGGCGACGCAGTCTTCTTCCCCGCCATAGAAGCCGGGCATCACGCCCTCGGCCTCGAAGCCGGTGGCCGCCAGACCGGACGCGAGGCGCTCCGGGACGAAGGTCACGATGCGGCCGCGGTCGCGGGCCTGGGCCTCGCGCACCAGCTGGCGTCCGAGGGCCTCGGCTTCGGCCGCGGACCCGAGGTCCAGCGGGTGGTCGCAGCGGAGGCGGTCGGAGAAGTGGTCGTCCTGGATGGTCACCTCGTCCCCCGTGGGCAGCGTCAGATCGCAGAGCACCTTGCGCGGCGAGGCGTCGTCGGTGGCGATGGGAGCGGCGGAGGAGTCGGGTGCGGACATGCGTTTGGACCGTAAAAACAAGGAGAAGACCCGCTCATATAAGGGCTCGAGCCGATTTCGCAAGGGAATCCCGGGTGACGAACGGGTTCCTTCTTGCGCATCGCCCGCCGTTTACGAATGGTTCGGTCCCCCCATGAGCTCGACGACGCCGGCCTTCTTCCACCCCGACCAGCTCGCCTTCAAGCCCGCCTACGAGTGGGCCTTCGGCGAGCGCATCGACCACCCCGAGACGACCGCGCGGGCCGAGGCCATTCGCGCTTCGCTGATCGATCTGCCGGGCATCGATCTGCGGCCGCCGAACCGGATGCCCATCGAGGCCATCGAGGCGCTCCACGACGAAGAGCTGCTCATGGTGTACCGCCGGGCCGCCGCCCTCGAAGCCGGCGAGACCCTGTACCCGCACGTCTTCCCCAAGCTCCAGCGCGGTAAGGGCGACCCCAGCAACCTGCACATGGCGGGCGCCTGGTGCTTCGACGCCGGGACCCCCCTGACGCGCAACACCTGGACGGCGGCGGCCTGGAGCGCCGCCTGCGCGCAGGAGGCGGCCAAGGCGGTCCTCGAGGAGAAGGTCCCGATGGCCTACGCGCTCTCGCGGCCGCCCGGGCACCACGCCCAGGCCGACCTCTTCGGGGGCTACTGCTACTTCAACAACGCGGCCATCGCCACGGAGACCCTCCGGCCCCACGGGAAGGTCGCGATCCTGGACATCGACTTCCACCACGGGAACGGGACCCAGTCGCTCTACTACGGGAGCGACGAGGTCTTCGTGTGCAGCATCCACGGCGACCCCACCGAGTTCTTCCCCTTCCACTGCGGGTACGCCGACGAGCGCGGCGAGGGCGCCGGCGAGGGCTACAACCTGAACCTCTGCTTGCCCGCGGGGACCCGCGGCGAGGCCTATGGGCACCTGCTCACCAAGGTCGCGCTCGAAGCCATCCGGTCCTTCGGACCCGACTTCCTGGTGCTCTCCGCCGGCTTCGACGGCTACGAGAAGGATCCCGTGGGCGGGTGGGAGCTCACCACCGACGACTTCGAGACCCTGGGCGGGATCCTGGCCGGGATGGGCCTGCCCGTCGTGGTGGTGCAGGAGGGCGGCTACTACACGCCGGACCTCGGGACGAACGCCGCCGCGCTGCTCACCGGGCTGCGCCGCTGAGCCGAGCGCGCTATCGAGGAGCGATGTCCCTCCGAGAGAAGCTCGAAGCCGAGGTGCTCCCCGCGACCTGGGCGGCCCTCGAACCCCACGCCCGGCGCAACGCGCTCTTCGTCGTCGCCGAGGGAACCGAGCTGGTCGACGCCGCGGTGGCGGTGGCGAGCGACGACCAGGAGACCGTGGGTCGCTGGATCCAGGACACGACGATCCGCCGGCCCACGCTGGACGAGGTGACCGCCTGGGACGAGGCGCCGGTCGCCTTCTACGCGATCATCGTGCAGCCCTTCGTGCTCTGCCGGCCCATCGGCTGACGCCGGCGGGTCAGGTCCGCGGGGTCACTCGGGGATCGTGTCGCGCCGCATGCGGTTGGCACGATTGACCACCTCGACGGCGGCCACGTAGACGCTCTTGCCGCTGAGGAGCTGGAAGCGGTGCTCCAGGGCGCGGAGGCCCAGGGTGTCGGTGCCCAGCTCGTCGGCCAGCGCCTGGTCCCGGCGGCCACCGAGGACCGCGCGCAGGAGCGACTGCAGGTCGGGCGGTAGCTCGCGCTCCTTGGCGAACTCCGACTCCGCCCGCGCTCGGAAGGAGCGCATCTTCTGGGTGGAGCGGGTGGGCTCCGGATCCGGCTCGGGTCCTCGCAGCGCTTCGGGCGGGAGCTCGATCGCGGCGCGCACGGTGGCTTTCCGCTGACGTCGTCGCAGTCGCGCCTTGAAATCGTCGTCGCCCATCGCTCGCTCCCCGGTGACGATGCCTCGCCCGCATCGAAACCCGGATCGACGGTACGGGGGAGCGCCACCGAGTGCCAGATGGGCGAAACGGATTTAAGCGCACCCTCATCGGATCCTTTCGGTGCTCATGGAACCGCGCGACCCATTTCGGGACGGTCGGGTCGTCGGCCATCCCCTCATCGGGGTCCTTCGCCGCCGTGGGCGAGCGCTTGAAGAGGCTCACTGGGCCGCGAATAGTGGGAACCCATGAGCGCGCTCTGGGTCTTCGGCTATGGCTCGCTGGTCTGGCGACCGGCCTTCGCGCACCGGCGCCGGGAGCCGGCGCGGATTCGGCACTGGACTCGTAGGTTCTGGCAGGGGAGCACCGACCATCGCGGCGTCCCCGGCGCGCCCGGGCGAGTGGTGACCCTGCTGCCGGAGGCGGACGCCGAGACCTGGGGCATGGCCTACGAGGTCGCACCCGCCGAGCGCGAGCGGGTCCTGGCCAACCTCGACCATCGGGAGAAGGGCGGGTACGCGCGCCACCAGGTGCCCACCGAGCTCCGCTCGGGGGAGACCGTGGAGGCGCTGGTCTACGTGGCGACCCCGGACAACGACGAGTTCCTGGGCGACGCGCCGCTCGAGGCCATTGCCCGGCAGATCGCTAGCTCGGTCGGCCCCAGCGGCGCGAACGTCGAGTACGTGTTGGAGCTCGACCGCGCCCTGCGCGACCTGGGCGTCGACGACCCCCACGTCGCCGCCCTCGCCGCCCTATTGACCGACCGGGGATGACCGAAACGTTCGGTCTTTCGGCGAGCCATGGGAACTGGCGACCCCGGACTCCGGGGATCGGCGGGTCGGGTCGCCACCTGGGCTGGTAAAGCTCAATGATTTCTTGCGACAATCCCTGGCATGCTTTTCGCTGTACGCAGTGGTATGCGCAAGACCTACATCGTCGCCACCTTGCTCACCGTCGCCTGCGCGCCGGGGTCGTCCTCGGATGAGGCTGCTCAGGAAGCGTATGATGAGACGGGAATCGCGGGGCCCTTCGAGGCGACCCCCGCGGCCGACGGCAAGTTCGACGCCGATGGGGACCCCGGTCCGCGGGTGGCGGATGGGGTCGCCACCGAGGTCTGGGCGGTCACCCGCGACTGGATGGACACCGACGGCGACGCCGGCATGGCCTGGTCGGCGAACAGCGGGCTGACCTGGGAGCAGAAGTTCGACGCCTGGGTCGCCAGCTTCGAGCGCATCCCCCGCTCCACCGGCTACGGCGAGACCTTCCGGATGAGCACCCCCTGGGATGGCCGCACCTTCGAGTCGCCCACCCTCGAGTGCGCCGAGGTCGCCCTCTTCCTCCGCGCCACCTTCGCGAGCTGGTACGGCCTGCCCTTCTTCATCGAAGGCTGGGACTCGCACACCAGCCAGCGGATGTACGCCGGCCACTTCGGCTTCATCAACGCCAGCGGCGAGAACATCGGCCGCTTCCCCAGCTTCCGCACTCGCTACCGCGACTACACCGGCGAGTGGCGCGACGGCCAGGCCTGGCCCTCCGACTCGCGCCTGCGTGGCTACCGCCTGGGTGACGACGACGGCGTGCCCAGCCTCGAGGAGGGCGCCGGCGCCGGCGCGTACTTCGACGAGATCATGCTGAACAAGCGGGTCGGCTACTTCCTGCGCCTCCTGCTCCTCTACTACGGCAGCACGAACCTCGCCGACGAAGCCAACATGTTCCACATCGAGCCCGTCGCGACTCGGCCCGGCGACTCGCTCATCGAGCGCTGGCAGAAGCGCGGCATCGGCCACGTGCTCCCGGTGATGCAGGTGGACGAGCCCGTCCCCGGCCGCCTCCAGGTCGCCCTCGCCTCGGGCTCGATGCCCCGCCGGCAGCCCCTCTGGGAGGAGCCCAACCGGGCCCGCAGCAAGTTCACCCTCTCCAACACCGGCGGCGAAGGCACCGCTTCGGACGGGACCCCCTACGCCGAGCTCGGCGGCGGCATCCGTCGTTGGCGCACCGCGGTCCGCGTGAGCGGCCGCTGGCGCAACGTGGTCAACGACGCCGACCTCGATCACTACATCGATCCCGGCGACACCGCGGCCATCGCCGCCCGGCCCGACGAGTTCCGCGAGATCCTCGCCGACGTCTCCCCCGAGGAGCAGGTCGAGGTCGCGCTGGTGGAGATCGACGCCGCCCGCATGCACTTGCGCGACTACCCGGCGAGCTGCGCCGCGCGCACCCGGCGCGAGGACGCCTTCGAGCGCCTCTACGAGCTCACCCACGACCTCTACGGCTGGACCCGCTCCCGCACCGACGCCGAGCACCGGACCCTCGAGGACCACGTCTTCGCCGAGCTCGAGTACGAGGTCTCCCGCACCTGCTGCTGGAACCGCTCGACCGCGACGATGCACATGGTCGTCATGGACTACGCCCGGGCGGAGCAGGCGGACGCCGAGGCCGACGGGATGTGCGTCGCGCCCAGCGTCTTCCGCGCCGAGCTCGAGGGGTACGCCCGCTGGGCCGACCACGCGGCGACCCTGGGCCTCGCCGGCGAGTGGCGGGACTGGAGCGAGGACGAGGCCTGCAGCCAGCGCGACGTGGCCGAGGACACCGTCGCTCCGCGCGCCGTGACCAGCGGCGCGGCCTTCTGCGAGAGCGGCACCACCGACCCGGTCGTCGAGCCCGAGCCGGAGCCGGAACC
>DCLA01000036.1:0-8021 GCA_002320815.1 Myxococcales bacterium UBA1660 | reverse complement strand
AGCCCGAGCCGGAGCCGGAACCCGGCGACGCCTGCGACCTGGCCGGTCAGGACGACAGCCAGGCCACCGCGCTCCGGCTGACGGCCGCCACCAGCGGCACCATCTGCGGCGGGGACTCCGACTGGTACCTCGTCCCCGAGGGCGGCGAGGTCGTGGTGACCTTCAGCCACGCCGCCGGAGACCTCGACCTCGAGGCCTTCGACGTCGAGGGGGGCCGCCTCGGTCAGAGCGCCGGGGTCTCCGACGAGGAGCGCTACGGCCACGACGGCCCCTTCGCGGTTCGCGTGTACGGCTACAGCGGCGCCACCGGCGACTACACCATCACGGTGAACTGACTCGATCTCCGAGTACCGAATGGGCCTCGTTCACCCCCAGCGGGTTGGCGAGGCCTCTTTCGTTCCGTCACATCTGGGGACGATGGACTCGATCTTCCGCGAGATGACCCGACGCGTTCCTTTCCTTCTGCTCTCCCTCTTGGTCACCCTGGGCTGTGGTGACGACGACGAGACCGTCGTCCCCGACGCCGGCACCGACGCCTTCGTCCCCGGCGCCGACGCCGAGCCCGACGCAGCGGCCGATCTCGGCACCGACGCCGGCCGCGAGGACGGCTGCATGGAGACCACCGGGGTCGCCGAGTGGCGCCTGGACAACATCGACGACACCGGGGTCCGGATCCGCGGCGACCTCGGCCTCGAGCTCGGCGAGAGCCCCTGGGGTCTGCACGTCTGGTTCCAGCGCTACGGCGACACGCCCTACGAGGGCGTCGTCGAGCTCGGTCCGGACACGGCGAACGAGTCCTTCCCCCATTGCCCCCACTGCGTCGTCGCCCTCAGCGGCGCCGACGAGGTGAACCCCATGCATGGGTTCTTCGCGCGCTCGGGGACGATCGAGCTGGTCGAGGACGCCTTCTCGCCGCGGAAGCACTTCATCCTCCGGGACGTGGTCCTGGGCGAGATCACCATCGAGGGCATCGAGTCCACCTGGGTGCCCGACGGCGACTGCATCGCCCTCCCGGCGATGCTCGAGGTCGAGCAGGCTTTCCCGCCGGAGGCCTGGCGTTGCGACCCGAACACCTACGGCGCGGGCGACGCCTGCGACTGCGGCTGCGGGACCTGGGACCCCGACTGCTTCCCGTGCGACGGCATCCTCGGTGAAGAGTGCGACGAGGAGCCGCTGCCGGTCCGCGGGTGCGACACCGGGCAGGTCTGTGGCGGGCTCGAGGCGCGCTGCTACCAGGACTGCTCCGAGACCGGCACCTGCGAGGTGGGCACCTGCGTCTGGGAAGGGCTCGGCAACCGCATCTGCGACAACGACCCGGATCACTTCGACCCGGCGCAGCTCGGCGAGGAGTGCGGCCCGGGCGCCTATGGGGCGACCTACTGCGGCGAGCAGCCGGGCTACGCCGAGGGCGTCTGCAGCGAGTGGTTCGCCGGCCCCGACGAGCCGACGGTCTGGGAGTGCCGCGCGTTCTGTCAGACCGACGCCGACTGCGACACCGAGAACCACGAGTACTGCGAGGTGGTCTACGGCGAGGTCGCCGGCTACTGCTTGCCCGACTACCCGCGCTACTGGACCTGCGATCCCACGGCCTACGAAGACGGCGTCTGCAACTGCGAGTGCGGTGCGCCGGATCCCGACTGCGGCCTCCCGCAGGACCTGCCCGCGTCGTCGCCCGACTGCGCCGCCGACCAGGTCTGCGTCTTCCAGGGCCAGTTCGACACCCTCGGGCAGACCGAGTGCATCTCCGCGGTCGTCAACGACGACTGCGCCTCCGCCGAGACGGTGACCCTGCCCTTCACCGGGACGGTGGACACCCGCGGCGCTCACAACAGCTACCTGGCCGCGAGCTGCTTCAGATCGGAGCGGTGGGGCCTGGACTCGGTCTACGCGATGGACCTCACCGCTGGCGAGGCGGTGGACATCGAGTTCACCACCACCGACGACGACACCAACGCGGCTCTCTACGTGGTCGGCCCCGGCGACGCGGCGCTCTGCGACACCGACTTCACCTGCGAGGCCGCGGTCGACGACGGCTGGTACGGCGAGGGCGAGACGTTCCGCTTCACCGCGACCGACGCCGGGCGCTACTTCCTGGTGGTGGACTGCTTCGCCAATCGGCTGGTCCGCGGTCAGCTCAGCATCAGCGCGGTCGAATGACCCGCTCGGTCTTGGACTCGCTCGAGCTGATCGTCGGGCGCATGACGGTGAGCTTGGAAGAGTAAAACTCTCCTCCGCGCGGTGTGCGGGGCTCGATGTCGACGGAGCTGCGCGGGTCGGAGCGGTGCCCTACTCTTCGGCGCGTGCCTTCCGCCACCGGCGCCGAATCGGGAGAGGATGCCATCCGCCAGGCCCACGAGCAGGGGGACCTGCGCGGCGCCATGGACCAGGCGGTCCGCCTCTACGGGCCGGAGCTCTTGGGCTACATGACCACGCTCTTGCGCAGCGAGGACTGGGCCCGGGACGTCTTCGCCAAGCTCCTCGAAGATCTGTGGAAGGGCTTCGAGGGCTTCGAGTGGCGGAGCTCGTTCCGCACCTGGGCCTACCGATCCGCCCGGAACGCCGTGTACCGCGCGCGGACCCGGGACCGTCGGCCGGCGCGCTTGGACACCGCGGACATGGCCGCGCTCCAGGCCCCGGAGAAGAGCACCACGCTCCCCCACCTGCGCACCGAGAACAAGGAGTGGCTGGCGGAGCTCCGGGAGTCCCTGGACCCCGACGAGCAGACCCTGCTCACGCTGCGGATCGATCGGCGCATGGCCTGGAGCGACGTGGCCCTGGTGCTCCTGGGCGAGGAGGCCGAGGCGGACCCGAGCCGCGCGGCGGCCACGGTGCGCAAGCGCTTCGACCGGCTGAAGAAGCGGCTGCGCGACGCGGCGACCGAGCGAGCGGACCAGGCCTGAGGGTGGACGACGCCGACCTCGACGCGCTCCTCGGGGCTCTCGCCGAGGCGCCCCCGCTCCCGCTGGATCCGGTGGGCCCGGGTACGCGCCTCGGGCCCTACCGCGTCGAGGCGCCGCTCGGCCGCGGGGGCATGGGTCGGGTCTTCGCCGCGGTGGACACCCGGCTCGACCGGCGGGTGGCGATCAAGGTGCTCGAGCACGTGGGTCCCGAGGCCTGCGAGGCCATCGTGCGCGAGGCGCGAGCCGCGGCGGCCGTGGAGCACCCGGCGCTGGTGCGCGTCTACGACGTGGGCGAGGCGGGCGACCTGGGCTACGTGGCGATGGAGCTCGTCGAGGGCCAGCCGCTCACCGAGGGCCGCACCGATCACGACGCCGAGGCCCTCGCGCGCACCCTGGCCGGCGCGCTCGCCGCGCTCCACGCCGAGGGGTTGGCGCACCGCGACGTGAAGCCGGCCAACGTGATGGTCGACCGGCGGGGCCAGGTGAAGCTCGTGGACTTCGGGCTCGCGGCGCGGGCGAACGACCGGGCGCCACGCGGGGGCACGCCGGGATACGCCGCGCCGGAAGGCGTCGATGGGGACGCCGGGGTCCCCGGCGACGTCTACGCCTTCGGGGTGCTCCTGCGCTGGCTGGGCGGCGGGACCACCACCGGCCCCGCGCCCCGGGGACTCCGCGATCTCGCCGCGGCGTGTACCCGCCCCGATCCGGCCCAGCGGCCCGCGGACGGTGCGGCGTTGGTGGCGGCCTTGGCCCGCGTCGCCCGGCGACGCCGCTGGCTGACCTTCGGGGCCGTCGCCGTCGCGCTGGCCGCCTCGGTCGCGCTGGCCGCCTGGCTCGCGCCCCCGGAACCCCCGCCCCAACCGATCGCGAGCGCGCCCACCGTCGCCGAGGTGCCCGAGCCCGAGTGGGAGCGCCTGACCGATCTCGCGTCCAGCGCGATGCTCTTCGAGGGCGTCACCTCCGCCGACGGTTCGCAGCTCGCCTACGCCGAGCGGCGGGGACTCTTCGTGCGCGATCTGACCGGCGACCGCTTGGCCCGGGTGGCGCCGGCCTCCCTGGGAGCCCACTGCGTGGCGTTCGCACCGGACGGCGCCAACCTCTGGATCGGGGCGGCCGACGGGGTCTACCGCGCACCGTTGGTGGAGACCTTGGCCGCGGATCCTCAGCTCGAGCGGCACTTCCCCGAGACCGCCTGCCCGATGCCCTCGCCCGACGGGCGGTGGCTGGCGCTGGAGTACGACGACCGCCTGGAGCTGGTCGGCCTGGTCGATGGCGCGCCCGGGGGCGAGCCCCGGGTCGTCCTCGAAGGGGAGGTCGCGCTGGTCGTGGCGGCCTTCCCACCCGACTCGAGCCGCCTGGCCGCGCTCGCCGTGCGCCAGACCCCCAGCGGCTCGGCCACGGTGGACCTCTGGGTCGTCGAGCTCGACGGGGAGAAGCGGCTGCTGACGTCGGACCCGGCGTTCTGGCCGCCCACCCGCGGCCTGGCCCTGGTGTGGCTCGACGACGCCACCCTCCTGGTGGGCCACGCGCCCGGCGGTCCCGACGGGCAGAGTCAGGATCGGCTGCTCCTGCGGACCCCCGCCGACCGCTGGGATCCGGAGGTCCACGCGACCCTGCCCTTCGACCCCTGTCGCCTGAGCCTGGATCAGAACGGGCGCATCACCGCGACCAGCCACGCCCACGATCACGTGCTCCTCGTCGGCCGCGTCACCGCAGACGGCGTCGAGGACCTCGCCGACGTGAGCCGCTCGCTGGCTTCGGTCCGCCCCGCGGACTGGAGCGCCGAGCCCCTGTGGGTGGTGGAGCAGCAGGGGGCCCGCTTCCGCGCGCTGGCCCATCCGGTGGGCGACGAGCTCCCCAGCCCCCTCCTGGACGCGCCCGCCACCTGGCCCACCCGGGTCCAGGGCGGGATGGTGACCTGGCGCCTGCCCCGGGATCGCCACGAGAGCTTCGCGCTGATCTTCCGCGACGACGCGGGGACCGAGCGCACGCTCCTGGCCGCGCCCGAGCCCGCCCCGGGCGCCGCCGGGTGGGGCCGGCCGCCGCCGATGAGCCATTGGGCGAGCTGTGATCCCGCCGCGCCCCGGTGCCTGGTGCTCACCGCGGGCGACGACGCGAACCTGCGCACCATCGCGGTCCCCGACGGCGAGGTCGGCAGCGAGCGCCCGCTCCCGGGCAACGTGATGGCCCGGATGGGCGTGCGCTGGACCGAGCCGCCCACGGTGGCCATGCCCCTCCGGCGCGAGGGCGCGATCCTGGTCCTCGAGGGCGAACGCGAGCAGCGCTTCCCGCTGCCCAGCGGCTGCTCGGCCCACGGCGTGACCCCGGCGCCCGGCGACGGCTGGCTGGTCACCGTCGCCTGTCAGCCCCCCGAGCCCTATCGACTCCTGCGCCTCGCCCCGGATGGGACCGTCACCGTGGTCCACCGGGAGGCCGAGCGCTGGATGGGCGATCCGATGCTGGGGCCGGGCGGACGGATCGCGCTGGCGGGCAACGTGTTCCGCTCGAACGTCTGGCGCCTGCGCGCGGACTGAGCCGGCGACCGCGCGTCCGACCCTCGGGTACGATTTCGGGTCACATCCGCCGGGCGCGGACTCCAACACAGCGACCGCGGCCGGTGGGGCCGCGTGGAAAGGCTCAGATGTACCGTTTCACTCTTCCTTGCACCTTGCTCGCCCTCGCGTGGGGCCTCGTCGGTTGTGGAGACGACGACGGCGACGACGGCGACGACGTCATCGACATGTCCACCCCGGACGGCGGACAGCCGGACTTCGGCCCCATGCCGGACTCGTTCATCGAGCTCCCCGACCAGGGGCCGCCCGACCTGGGCGACGACGGCGGGACCCCCGGGGGCCTCGACGGCTTCGAGCTCGAGGTGGCCACCGCCCAGTGCGCGGCGCTCTTCCGTTGCTGCGACGAGGACAGCATCGCGGAGTTCTTCGAGCAGTACACCTGCTTCCCGGGAGCGCCCTGCTCCTTCATGGAGCAGCAGGAGGCCTTGCCTCCCACCGACATGGCGTCGTGCGTCGCGGTGAACCAGGCCCTCCTCGGCGTCATCTTCGGGGACGCTCTCGCGGCGACGCGCGGCGGCGAGATGACCTTCGATGCCGCCGCCTACGAGTCTTGCCTGGGCGACCTGTCGTCCGCGTCGTGCGGCGCCGATCTCGAGGCCGTGCTCTACGACGGCACCTGCTTCGCCAAAGACCTGCCCTTTCCCCAGACCACCGAGCAGGTGAAGCACGGCTTCTTCGACCGTCTGGGGACTCCCGGCGACGACTGCACCTCGCTCTACGAAGACAAGTACGGGACCTGCGACCCCGAGCAGGCGTTCTGCTGCCTCGGCGGCGACGAGGACGCCTGCACGATCGGCGGCCTGGGCGGTGAGAGTGGCAGCTGCGTCGCGGTCAGCGGCGACGGCGAGGCTTGCGGTGGCTTCCCCGACGAACAGGTGTGCGCGCCCGACCTGGCCTGTCAGCTCGATGACGGCAGCGGCGCTCCCGTCGGCTGCTTCGTCCCCGCCGCGCCCACACCCCTCGATGAGGGGGACCCGTGCATCAGCGACACGTTCGAAGAGCTCGGCGAGTGCCAGGACAGCTGGTGCGACTTCGAGACCCGCACCTGCCTCATGCTCAAGGCCGACGGTGTGGAGTGCGGCCAGGACCAGGAGTGCGTCTCCGGCTTCTGCGCCGTCATGGGCACCCCGCCCATCGTCAGCCGCGCCTGCGGCCCCCGCGACTTCTGCACGGGGACCTGAGCACCCACCTGCCAGGTCTCTCGGCGTGCGGAGCGCCTTCGTCTCCGCGCTGACGGCGCCCGTCTCTCCACTGGGCGCCGTCTTCTTTTCCGTCCCCCGCGGGTCCGGGAGCCCGTCGGGGAGGGCGCTCGACTCGGCCACGATTCCCGACTAAAGCGACCCACTTCCATGTTCGACCACGCCACCGATTGGCTCGAGCTGGTGGTCCGTTGGCTCCATATCGTCACGGGCGTGACCTGGATCGGGACCTCCTTCTACTTCAACTGGCTGAACAACCACGTGCGGCCGCCGGAGACCCCCGAAGAGGGCGTCGCGGGGGACCTCTGGTCCGTGCACGGCGGCGCGTTCTACCGGGTGGTGAAGTACCGAGTCGCCCCCGAGAAGCTCCCCAAGGTCCTGCACTGGTTCAAGTGGGAGGCCTACGTCACCTGGATCAGCGGCTTCTCACTGCTGGCGCTGGTCTACTGGCTCAACGCCGAGACCTTCATGGTCGACAACTCGGTGCGGGTGATCGCGCCCTGGCAGGCCGTGGCCGTCGGCGCCGGCACCTTGCTCATCGGCTGGACCGTCTACCACCTGCTCTGCAAGTCCCCGCTGGGGAAGCACGCGCTGCCCTTCGGCATCGTGGTGTTCCTCCTGCTCAGCGGCGTGGCCTTCGGGCTCACCCAGGTGATCGGGGCGCGCGCGGCCTACATCCACGTCGGCGCGCTCATCGGCACCATCATGGCGGCCAACGTCTTCTTCGTGATCATCCCCAACCAGAAGATCATGGTCGACGCCATGGTCCGCGGGGAGGAGCCCGACGCCTCGCTGGGCCAGGCCGGCGCGCAGCGCTCGCTGCACAACAACTACTTCACGCTCCCCGTGCTCTTCATCATGGTGAGCAACCACTACCCGATGACCTACGGGTTCGAGTGGAACTGGGCGATCCTCATCGGGATCTCCCTGGCGGGCGCGCTGACCCGGCATTGGTTCAACGTCCGCGGCAAGGGCGAGAAGAACGTCTGGGTGCTCCCGGTGGCGGCCATGCTGATGCTCGGTCTGGCCTTCGTGACCAAGCCCAAGACCTATGCCGACCATCGGCCGGTCCAGTTCTCCGAGGTGCGGCAGGTCATCGAACGGCACTGCGTCCGCTGCCACTCGGCGACGCCCACCCAGGACGGCTTCACCGCCCCGCCCCAGGGCGTGATGTTCGATACCCGCGAGCAGATCGTGCAGAACGCCGGCCGCATCAACACCCAGGTGGTGGTGACCAAGGTGATGCCCCTGATGGACCAGGAGCACATCACCGAGGAAGAGCGCGATCTGATCGGCGCCTGGTTCTATCAAGGCGCGCTTCCTGACTGAGGGGTCTTTTGGAAAAGACC
>DCLA01000124.1 GCA_002320815.1 Myxococcales bacterium UBA1660 | reverse complement strand
GTGATCCGAGGCGCATCCAGACCCACCTGAACGAGACGCGCGCAGTCACAACGCGATCGCTCGTAGACAAAAGAAGTATTGGTGGCTATTTAGAAGCGACACGCCGGAGCTACGAACGGCAGTTAGGCACCTGCCTCGGTGTCTTGCCAACTCCCAGGTGAGCAAACATCTGGTCTTTGCGTTTCAGCCGACCGAGCAAGTCTTCTCCCACACCCTTTACGTCTACCCACTACCGGCGAGCACCAGCTTCACCGTCCTTCAGTCCCGCATCCACGAACCCTGGGCCCGCCTACTCTCCTCCTCGATGAAGAACGACCTGCGCTACGCCGCCAGCGACTGCTTCGAGACCTTCCCCTTCCCCAAGCCGGACCCACGGAGTGTCGTTCCCGCCCTCGAGACCATCGGCGAAAAGCTCCACGAAGTCCGTGCCACCTTCATGGTCGAAACCGACCAAGGCCTCACGCAGACCTACAACCTCCTCAAAGACCCCGACTGCCAAGACCCCGCGATCCAGCACCTCCGCAAGCTCCACGAAGCCATGGACCGCGCCGTCCTCGACGCCTACGGCTGGACCGACCTCGAAGTCCCGCCCTTCTGCCCCGCCACCCCCACCGAGCAGAAGGCCCTCGAAACCTTCCAAGACCAAGTCATCGACCGCCTCTTCGTCCTCAACGCCGAACGCGCAGGGGGTGCCACATGAGAACTCCGTTGGCAATCTACCGCCTAAAGGACAGTCATGTAGATAGACTCTACTCTGCTCCAAACGAGGCTCTCAACAAAGATGCGCGGAAGTCCGGAGCCCATCAGCGGCTTTCCGTTGACTCACAGCCTGACTCACCCTACGCCGTCACACTCTTCTCGGTCCCGAAGAAGCCACGCGCACCCAAGTGGGTCCAGTTCCTCGCCGCTCTCGATCCGCGCGCAGAGTCGATGTTCGCGAAGAGCCGCCCGAACGCAGCGGTGCTCATTGCGGTGCGGAAGACACCTCCGCAGCCCGCGGCGTATGCGATTACCTTTGGCAGCGGGCGATTCGCGCTAGATGACTCACTGCTCGTGAGAGGATTCGGGCTTCGAACCGCGCTGAGTATTATCGACCCTGAGAGACTACAGAACATTGGTCACGTACGGATAGACTTCAAGACCGTTCTGACAAATCAGCAATCGGTCGTAAGAACGGCTTTTCACGACTTCGACTTTGATACGGAGTCGGAAATGCTCGGAGGCGTCAAGGGCGGGGTGTTGAAGAGCGTACCATCTGTGTGGGCTGGCAACGTAGCCGGCCGCGATCCGCTGTACTTGGATCCCGAACTTACTCCTGCCACGCTCTCGGGCTTTCTTGACTGGGTGACGTCAACTTACGCAGGAAAGGCGTATCGTACGAATTATGAGTGGCTAGATCACGTTCGCCACGTATCCGACGGGACTCTGCGCGACAAGTTGATCGGCTTGTGTGTGGCACATCTTGCAGGTGGGACCACGTCAAAACGAGCTAAGCGTCGTGGCAAGAAGGGTGCTCCGAAGGGTACAGCGAAGGTAGAGCTTGGGTTGCCTGAAAGCTTGCCTAACAATGAGTTGGCGCGGTTCTCCTTCGGCGCGAGTGGGCCTGTCACAGCACCGAGCACCGATCTGACGATCGAAGACTATGTAACCTTCCTGAAAAGCCGGTCGCTCTCTCGCAAGCGACTTGAGAATGATCAGGTTCACGTTCTGCGGTCGGACGACACACTCATTGCCAAATGGAAGGTGTTGAAGTGCCTGTCTGGAACTGTGACAACCGGCGGAAAGCACTACGTCGTGCACGCTGGAGATTTCTACGCATTCGAGCCGAAGTTTGAACGTAGGATCGATCAGAAGCTGATGGGCTTTTCGAAAACGACTGGGGCTCCGTGTCCGCCATGGACAGCTGCTCTCGCGGACGAAGCAGCCTACAACAAACTACTATCCACAGCCCTTCCGGGCAGCCTCCTGCTGGACGCAAAGTGCCTTACCACATATCGGGGACGTTCCAAAATTGAGCTATGTGATGTTATCGATCCTGCCTCGGGCGGAGCAACGATGTACTTTGTAAAGAAGTACCGCGGGTCCGCTCCGATAAGCCACCTCGCCGCGCAGGCGCACGTTTCTTGCGCCGCACTAGTTGGAGATTCGGATTTTCGTGATGATATCGGAAAGAGGTGGCCTGTTCTTAAGCCTCTCGTTACCACGCCCCCCGCACGAGGCACATGGACCGCGCGCATCTGTATCGGCACTAAGAAGAGCGCGCGAAAACTGGACAAGCTGCCGTTCTTCGCGAAGCTCACGCTGTCCAATCGAGCAACACATCTTTCGGGCCTGGGATTTCGGGTTGAAGTCGAGACATTCCCGGTCAACTAGAGAATGTTGGAGCTCACCTTCAGAGGCTCCGCGTTCCGTGCGCTCTCGGCCAACGTTCCCAAGAACGACCTCCCGCGGGTCCTCCGCGGACTTGACACGCTCTGCGATGACCCGCTACCCGATGGACGGCAGAAGCGAAAGCTGAAGGATGGCGGCGGACTCTTCCGCTGCAAGGTGCACGGCTACCGGGTGATGTACGTCTTCGACAACGCCCAGGTGATCGTGCTCGACATCCGACCGCGGGAAGAGGGTGAGCAGTGACGGTGCCTGAATCGCTCTCAGACTTCGACCTCGCACCTCTTTCTCGGATCGATCCATCGCTCCTGATGGCCAACCGACGCAACCGGGTGGACCAGCTGTTCCTCGCCCTCGCGCTCGTCTTCAACGACCTGAAGGGAATGTCATGGTTCCACCTCCAGCTGGCCCAGCGGCCTGCCGAGGACGCGGAGGCGATTAGCGGCTACAACGGCCAGCGGACCGGGATGCTGATCCAGAGCATTCGGATGATCGCGGGCATCATCCACGAACTCCTCGAGCTGTTACGGAAGTTCGAGGACACGCTCAAGGACTCGGAGGTTCGGCGGGTCCTCGGTACCGTCGACGTGGTGGCTCGGAAGCAGTGGCGCGAGCTGGTAGCGCTCGCGAACGGCAAGGAGGGGAAGAGCTCGGAGCTGGCCAAGGCCCTGATGAGGGTCCGGCACGTCACCTTCCACTACTACAACCCCGCCGCCTTAGCTGTTGGGTACGAAGACCACTTCCTCAGCGGCCGAGCCGACCCTGCATCTGCGGCTGCTTACTTCTCCGACGGGGAGACCATGGAGCGGACACGCTTCTACTACGCCGATGCCGCCGCCCACCGAATGCTCGAGGGGATGGGCGGCCTCAGCGGTGGTCGCGACCCGGCCAAGGCCGTCGCCGAAACGGCTCGGATCGTCAACGAAGCCATCAAGCCCATCTTGATCGAGTTCATTCGCCAGCGGCGAAAGGCCGCGCGAGGCAAAGGGACCGGAACTTGAACACAGTCCGCACGATGGAGGCGCACGGGCGCGTCCCCCCCGTGAGCCTGTACCTCGACCGTAGCGGGTGGTCAGCCCTGGAGCGGGGAGCCTCGCCTGCGGCGGCCAGCCGGCTGAAGGCGTTGGCTACGGCAGGCAAACTGGTCGTTCTCGGAGGCCATGAGCTCCTGAATGAGTTTCCTGAGTCCAACCCCGGCTGGACCCGCGCGGCACGGCACCTCCTCGAGCTCCCAGGAGTCCACCTCTTCGCAGGTGTCGGAGCTCACACCATTTGGGCCCACGAGGTCGCTCAGGTCTGTCGGTCCCTCGACGGGTTGCCGCTTGAGGCGCTGGAGCTTCGTCCGGTCCCCGTGGCGGGGTGGACGCTCGACCAACTGGCCGAGTATCGGGCGGCGACCGCCATTGCCCGGAGGCTGCAGGCGGTGGCAGTGGCCGCCACGAAACGGGGACGCCGATCCCATTCAGTAGCGTCGATCAAGGACCTGAGAACGCGGCGAAAGCTTACCGAGTTCATTCTGCAGGGAGACTTCCGGAGCCTCGTCAGGGAAATCCCGGAAGCAGACCGTCCATCGATCCGGTTGGTGATGGCGTGCTTCAACGCAACCAGGCGCGCGCTGACCAAGCGCGGGTTCTGGCCAATCCTCGGCAGTGGGTACAGCCCTGGGTTTCGCCACGTGGTGGCGCCTCACGCGCCGCCAGAGGTGATCGCGAATGAAGAACGTTCAGCCAGGTTCAGTGAGGCTTGGGAGAAGCAGCAGTCCACCGCACCCGGTTGTGCTTGCGCTGTCAGCGTCCTCGATCGCGCCCACGAGGAGTGGACCGTCGGGCCAGGGTTCAAGGATAAATTCGCCATCAGCGACATCCGCGATGCCGAGCAGGCGACCTACGCGCCGTTCGTTGACGTCTTCACCTGCGACAAGCGAACGCACGCAGCTCTCACCCGCAAGGGTTCCCTGGTCGCGAACCGCGTGCTGCGAGCCACCGACCTCGAGCGAATCGCGAACCGGTGCGAGGAGCGGGTCGCATCCACTCGCCGCATCGTGGGGCGAGAGTGATGAGGCCGTGCCATCGCTGGCCTCGATGACCCCAGCTTCCGGCCCTCTTCCCTCGCATGTCACAGGTGCGTGCGAGGGTGGGGGCGCGCCTCGATTGCCGGTCGCCGAAGTAGCCTCCGCGAGTCCCGCTACGTAAGCTCATGCTCAGTACCCCGCTCATGACTGTCCGAGTCGATATCCCGCCCGCGATGTTCGAATGGGCAGCCCGTCGTGCGCGGCGGGACCTGGACGGCCTCGCCGATAGCTTCGCCAGGCTGCCCGAGTGGCTCGCGGGCGAGGCGCAGCCGACGCTCAAGCAGCTCGAGAAGTTCGCCAAGGCGACCCATACGCCGGTGGGCTACTTCTTCCTTCCGGAGCCTCCCAGTGAAGAGGTGCCGATTGCGGACCTCCGAACCGTGGCGGACCACTCGGTGGCCCGGCCGAGCGCCGACCTGCTCGACACCATCTACCTCTGCGAGCGCCGGCAAGCCTGGTACCGCGAACACCTTCGCTACGAGGATCCCCAGCGCACTCTGAACTGGGTCCGGTCGGTGACCACGGCCGACGACCCGATGACGGTGGCCGCCGGCATTCGTCGCGCGCTCGATTTCCAGATGAGTGAGCGCCGATCCTTTAGGACGTGGACCGAAGCGCTGCGCACCCTCATCGAGCGAACCGAGGACCTCGGCGTGCTGGTGATGATCAACGGCGTGGTGGGCAACAACACCCACCGCGCGCTGGATGTCGACGAGTTTCGCGGCTTCGCCCTGGCGGACGAGGTGGCGCCGCTGGTCTTCGTGAACGGGAAGGATTCGAAGTCCGCGCAGATGTTCACCCTGGTCCACGAGGTGGCCCATCTGTGGCTCGGCTCGAGCGCGCTCTCGGACCTGCCGCTGACCGACTCGCCTCACGAGGTCGAGCGCTGGTGCAATCAGGTCGCGGCCGAAGTGCTTGTCCCCGGCGAGAGCCTGACGGCGGAGGCCGAGATCGGCGGCGACCTGGCGGGCGAGCTCGCGCGGCTGGCACGGCTCTACAAGGTGAGCACCCTCGTGCTGCTGCGACGAATGCACGAGCTCGGGCTACTGGATGCCGACGATTTTCGAGCGGCCTATGCCCGTGAGCACGCGAAGGTCATGGCGCTGGTGGGTGGAGGTCGCGGCGGCAACTTCTACGCGACCCAGTCCATGCGGACCAGCCCCACCTTCGCCCGCGCCCTGGTCGCGAGCGCACTGCAGGGCGACACCCTGCTGCGCGACGCGATGCAGCTGCTCGCCATCTCCAAGGTCTCCACCCTGCAGGAGATGGGGAACCGCTATGGGCTGTCCGCATGAGGTACCTGCTCGACGCCAACGTCTTCATCCAAGGGAAAAACCGGGCTTACGGGTTCGATATCTGCCCTGGCTTCTGGGAGTGGCTGGAGTCGGACCGGGCAGCTGGGCGGGTGTGCTCCATCGAGAAGGTGCAGGATGAGCTGACCACGGGCGACGACGAGCTGGCGACGTGGGCGGGCCGGCAGAGCGAAGAATTCTTCCTGCCGATGGATCCGTCGGTCATCGCCGCGTTCACCGCGGTGAGCTCGTGGGTGAAGGCTCAACCGCAGTACGGCCAGGCCGCCGCAAACACCTTCTTCGAGGCCGCCGACTACTATCTGGTCGCCTACGCCCATGCCCACGGTGATGTGGTGGTCACTCACGAGACACCGGCCCCGCAGGCGAAGAAGGTGAAGCTGCCCACCGCCTGCATCGGGGTGGGCGTGAAGACCATGAACCCGTGGGAGATGCTCCGGCGGGAGAAGGTCCGGTTCGTGCTCGAGCAGCCGGTGGCGGAGCGGCCACAGCCCGGCGGGGCCGAAGGACAGGCGGAGGTGGCGCCGCGGGTGCCACAAGACGACACGAGCGGAGTGGCCGCGTTCTTCGGTACCTGGCCGGGCGACGAGAGCGATGCCGAGCTCTTGGAGGCGCTCGGCGAGACGAAGTGAGCCGTAGGCCGCGACCGGGCGGTGGGGCTGCGAATCAGTGACATACGTCGTCAGCCCGATCCCGTATGCTGCGGCAGCGATGCGGATATCAGCGCGAAGAGACGCGGCCGAAGGGCGGATGAGCGGGTGAGCCGGACCGAGAAGCTATCGGGAGTGTTGTCTGACCTGGAGCAGGCGGCGGCGCTGAATCGGGAACTGAAGAAGGGCGCGGTGCACCTCGACTGGAGCGCGGTGGAAGCAGCCTCGGCCCCCTTCCTGCGCGCGCTCGTGCAAGGGCTCGAGCTCGACGCCGTGGTGGACTCGATCGGCGCGGGCAGCATGGCGGGCCCCATCTCGGACCGGGTGACCCAGGCATTCGAGGGCACGCTGACCGATGACGCGCCGCTCGCGGCTGGTGGCACTGGCCCGAGCACCGCGGTCGAGGCTCGCGCCTCCGTGTTGGGCGGGCTGGAAGCGGACTTGGTCGGGCCATCCACGAGGGACGCCGACGAGGTGCTGCCCCTCCCACCGTCGCGTTGGTACCTCACCGGCTTCCTCGCCCCGGAGCAGGACCGCGAGACACGCGACCCGACGGCCGAGGAGGACTTCAACACGCTGGAGGACGAGCCCGAGGAGACTGGGGCGCAGGAACCGGAGCCCAAGCGGAAGCACCGGTTTCCCGCGTCGATGGGGATGAGCGTGCTGCTCCCTGCGCAGGGGGGCGACCACCTGTTGGCGACGGTGCGCTTCGCCGAGTACCTGCCCGAGGTTCCCGAGGGGCAGCGGCGGCCGGTGTGGCGCCGGGTGGCGCGCGAGGTGCCGCAGGTACGCGTGCCCTTGGACCCGAAGGCGCTGATTGCGGGGGTGCCCATCGCGCCGGGAGAGCGGATCTTCCTGGTGGGGAACCTGGAGGCAGCCGAGGCTCCGGGCTTGGAGGCGGGGACGCGAGCGCTCTCGCTCTTCTTGGTCAATCGGCGGCCCGCGCGGGAGAAGGTCGCGGAGCAAGACGCAGAGTTCCTCTTCCAGGTGGAGCTCGAGCTGAGCTACGCCGACGGCTTTTTGTCGCGCGCGAACCGGCGCGGCGAGGGCGCCACCGACTGGGACGACCGGGTGGCCGACCTGCAGTTCCGCGAGCGGCGGGAGTACGCGGTCGGGCACGGGGTCTCGGTGGAGGTGCCCGAGGGGGCGGTGAACGACGCGGACCGCGCGGTGAGGGTGAAGACCACTTGGCTGCCCCGCCACGAGGTGCAGCGAGTGCGGCCCGGGGCAGCGCCGGCAGGGAGCACCGTCGACATGATGGTACTCGCCGACCTGAAAGATGGCGCCGAGGCGCGAGAGCGCTTGCTGCCCATCGCCGAGGCCTACGGCGAGTGGTTGAAGAAGCAGGCGGCCATTCCGGTGGACAGCGCCGACCGCGAGGCCTGCCGGGACACGTTGGTCGAGCGGGCCGAGCTGGCCCAGGCCCGCATCCGCAGCGGCATCGAGCGCCTGGCGCAGGACCCCGAAGTGCTGGAGGCCTTCCGCTTGGCCAACCGCGCCATGGCCACGGCGGCGCTGAAGCGGAGCCCGGGACGCTATACGAACGGGAAGCAGCCCGAGTGGCGCCTCTTTCAGTTGGCCTTCGTGCTGCTGAACCTCGACGGCGTCGCCGACCCGACGCACGCGGACCGGGACAACGTCGAGCTCATCTTCTTCCCCACCGGCGGCGGCAAGACCGAGGCCTACCTGGGGGTCATCGCCTTCACGCTGCTCCTGCGGCGCATTCGTGGGCAGCGGCGGCCGGACAAGGGGCTCGGGGTCGCGGTCCTGCTGCGCTACACGCTGCGGCTGCTGACTCTGGACCAGCTCGGGCGCGCGGCCACGCTGATGTGCGCCCTGGAGGTCCTGCGGCGCGCGGACCCGAAGCGGTTGGGAGAGGAGCGCTTCGCGGTGGGGCTGTGGGTGGGTATGAGCGCCACCGCCAACACCATGGGCCAGCTGAAGACCCAGGTGCTGGAGTACAAGAACAGCAGCGCCAAGAACGCGAGCAGCCCCTTCCCCCTGGCCGAGTGCCCCTGGTGCCAGACCGAGCTGGGCAAGGACAGCCTGCAGCTCGTGCCCAGCGCCACGAAGACCGAGGCCATCGTGGTGGGATGCCGCAACTTCCGCTGCGACTTCGCCGCGCGGCGGAGCCCGCAGGGGTTGCCGGTGCTCTTCGTGGACGAGCAGATCTATAGCGAGCTGCCGGCGTTCGTGGTCGCCACCGTCGACAAGTTCGCCATGCTCCCCTGGCGCGGAGAGACCGGAAAACTCTTCGGGCGGGTGAGCGGCCGCATGGAGGCGTTGGGCGGCGGGTACGGGTTCTTCGGTCCCGCCGACGGCAAGCCGCGCAACGCCAAGCTGCTGCCCGGCGGGCTGGACCCGCCGGAGCTCATCGTGCAGGACGAGCTGCATCTGATCAGTGGTCCGCTGGGCACCATGGTCGGGCTCTACGAGACGGCCATCGACTTCCTCTCCACCCGCACGGTCGAGGGCAAGGCGGTGCGGCCCAAGGTGATCGCCTCGACGGCGACGGTGCGGCGGGCCAGCGAGCAGATCCAGGCGCTCTTCGCCCGCAAGGACGTGACCGTGTTCCCGCCGCCGGGAGTGGATGACTCCGAGAGCTTCTTCGCCGAGGTCGACAAGGAGGCGCCCGGCCGCCTCTACGTGGGCATCGCCGCCCAGGCGCGGTCGATGAAGGGGATTCTGCTGCGGACCTACGTGACGGCCCTGACCGCGGCGCAGAAGCAGTACGAGCAGCTCGGTGCTGCGGTCGCGGACCCCTACATGACCGTGGCCGGCTACTTCAACTCGCTGCGCGAGCTTGGCGGTATGCGCCGCCTGGTCGAAGACGAGGTGCGCAGTCGTTGTGAGCAGATCGAAGAGCGGGTGCCGGTCGGGCGAGAGAGCGAGCCACACCCCTTCCTGGCCAAGCGGATCATCCAGGCGGAGCCGGTGGAGCTCACGTCTAGGGAGTCGACGGGCCGCATCAAGGAGTCGAAGGACCGGCTGAACAAGCCGCACGCGGACAAGGAGCACGTGGACGTGCTGCTGGCCTCGAACATGATCTCGGTGGGCGTGGACATCGACCGGCTGGGCCTGATGGTCGTAGCCGGGCAGCCGAAGACCACCGCCGAATACATCCAGGCCTCGAGTCGAGTGGGGCGCCAGCATCCCGGCCTGGTGCTGACCTGCTTCAACGTCTCCAAGCCTCGGGACCGCTCGCACTATGAGCGCTTCACCGCCTACCACGCGAGCTTCTACCGCTTCGTGGAGGCGACCAGCCTGACGCCCTTCTCCACCCGCGCGCTCGAGCGGGGGTTGGTCGGTGCGCTGATGGCGATGACCCGGCTCGCGCACGAGGAGCTCACTGCGCCGTCCGGTGCGATGAACATCGAAGCGCACCGCGCAGTCGCCGATGCAGCCATCACTGCGATCACCGAGCGCGCGGGAGCGCACGACCAGATGACCGCCGCCGAGGTGAGCCGTTTGCAGGGCGAGCTGCGCGATCGCGCGAGCCACCTCGTCGATCTCTGGGAGCGCATGGTCAAGGAAGCCCGCGACGAAGGGGCCACCAAGCGCTCCTACTCCAAGTTCGATCAGGACAAGAGCGCCGGGCGGGCCATCCTCTCCCTCGCGCTGGATCCCGATGACGACCGGTCGGCGGAAGAGCGCCAGTTCGTGGCGCCGACGTCGATGCGTGACGTGGAACCCCAAGTACACCTCTGGCTCGAGCGCCGCCGCGCGCTGGGGAGCGGCTGATGGCCCGTTCGAAGAAGCAGCAGAACATCCCGCCCCAGGGCACCATCCGGCGGAGCCAGATGGTGACCACCTATGGGCCGGGCTCGATGATCGACCTGGTGGACCAGGCGGCCCTGGTGGGTGGCTTGGACTTCTGGAGCTACAGCCGCAAGAGCGGTGTGCCGGTTATCGTGGAGCCGCGGCTGCGGGAGGCGCTGGCCGAGCGGTTCCGCAAAGCGGGCCGCGACCTGAGCGTGGACAAGGCCTTCCGCGAGCCGCCCGTGGGCGAGGACCGGGAGCCCACCAAGTTCTCCGGGGTGCAGGTGCTGGAGTTCCCCCAGTGGTTCGTCTGCCAGAACCCCGGGTGCCGGGCGCTGATGCTCAAGAGCGGGCTGGAGCTCAAGAAGGAGCGCTACTGGCATGCGTGCGGGCGCGGAAACCGGCTGCACGAGTGCGTGCCCGTGCGCTTCCTGGGCGCGTGCCGGCGGGGCCACTGCGAGGAGTACCCCTGGATCGCTTTCGCCCACGTGCGAGCCAAGGAGCGCTGCGCCGCGCCGAGCTTGCGGCTGCAGGAGGGCGCGAGCGGTGACTTCAGCGAGATCCGCGTCGAGTGCACGAGCTGCGGAAACAGCCAGAGTCTCTCGGCGGCGCTGCAGCGGGGGGCCGATGGGTCGACTCTCTTCGAGTGCGGCGGCCACCGGCCTTGGCTCGGGGGCGAAGGGGGCGAAGAGTGTGGGGAGCCCATGCGCCTCTTGGTGCGCACGGCGAGCAACTCCTACTTCTCGCAGGTCGTGAGTGCGCTGTCGGTGCCGGAGCCCGGCAAGGAGCTCGACGACGCCATCGAAGCCCACTGGAGCACGCTGCAGGTCGCCAACGAGACGACCCTCGCCGCCTTCCGGACGGTGCCCGGCATCCGGGAGGCGCTCGAGGGCTGGAGCGATGCGGAGGTCTTGGCTGCCGTCGAAGCGCGGCGGGGCGATCGGCAGGCCGCGCGTGATCCGCTCCGGAGCGCGGAGTTCAAGCAGCTGACCGCCAGTCCGCTGGAGCGCCCCGGCGAGCGGGCGCCGGCCGACGCAGAGTTCTTCGCTCGAACCATCGAACCGGAAGGCGGCCTGCCGGTTGGGGTAAAGCGCCTGGTGCTCGTGCCCAAGCTCCGCGAAGTGCGGGCGCAGATCGGCTTCACTCGATTGGAGCCATCGACCCCGGACCTCCAAGGCGAGTTCGACCTTCAGGTCGAGTCGGCCCCCTTGGGGCTGACCACCAATTGGCTGCCTGCGACCGAGATCCTGGGCGAGGGCGTCTTCCTCGAGCTCGACGAGCAGGCGGTGCGGGCCTGGGAGAAGCGCGTCACCGAGCGTGATGGCCATCTGAAGCGCGGCTACGAGCTTTGGAAGGCCACCCTCAGCCCCAAGGGCGCCGAGCGAGCGCCGGGATACCTCGGAGCGCGCTACTACCTCCTGCACTCGCTCTCCCATCTGCTCATCAGCGCGATCAGTTTGGAGTGCGGCTATTCGGCCAGCGCGATCCGCGAGCGCATCTACTGCGGGCCCTCGGAGCGTGACCCCGACACGCCCATGGCCGCGATTCTCCTGTCGACCGGTAGCGCGGGCAGCGAAGGCACCCTGGGCGGCCTCGTCGAGCAGGGAAGGAAGATCCGCGAGCACCTGCAGCGCGCCTACGACCTCGGACGCCTCTGCGCGAACGATCCGGTTTGCGCCAGCCACAACCCCGCCGACGACCACGCCGAGCGCTTCCTCGAAGGTGCCGGGTGTCACGGATGCCTCTTCATCGCCGAGACCAGCTGCGAGCGGTTCAACCGTTTCCTCGACCGATCCTTGGTCGTTCCCACCGTGGGCCACGGCAAGCATTGGGCCTTCTTCCAAGAGCGGCCATGAGCCGGCCGGGGGGACTCAGCGGCGTCTCGCTGCCCACGCTGCGCGATCTGGCGGGGGCCATCGAGCGTACGACCGTGCGCTGCCCGGTCACGGCGTCGAGGCTGAGCGCCGCCGGCTTCGGCGAGGTCCAAGCGCCGGTCCTCGAGACCTTGGGCTCCCTCGACCGAATCGCGGCCCTTGCGGTCCTGCGCGCCGTCATCGCCGACCGAGAGCATCGCGCCGAGCGCCACCTGGAGTTGGTATGGAGCGGTCCCCTCGCGCCGGGGGCCGCGCATCGCGACACCGCCGTCGTGATGCGCAGCTTGTTCAACCGCGCCCAGAACAGAGTGCTCATCGGAGGCTACTCGTTCGATCATGGCGCGGAGATTCTCGAGCCTCTGCACCGGGCGATGGAAGAGCGCGGTGTCCTCGCCGACCTCTTCCTGGATATCGACGGTGTGGCCGACACCGCCGCCGAAGGCCCGGCCTACGCCCGGGCGCAGATCGAGAGGTTCTTCCGCGAGAACTGGCCCTTCTCGGGGAAGAGGCCGGCGGTCTTCTACGACCCTCGAACGGCGATTCCCGGTCCGCCATGGGCCAGCCTTCACGCCAAGTGCGTCGTCGTCGATGAGCGCTGGAGCCTGGTCACCAGCGCCAACTTCACCAACCGCGGCCAAACGAGAAACATCGAGCTCGGCGTGCTGATCGACGACGAGGGGTTCGCGCGTCAGGTGGTGAAGCAGTGGCAGGTGCTGCTGAGCAACCGGCTCATCGCCGATGGGTCGAGGCCGCGTGGCTGAACAAGACGCGGGGGGAGGAACCGTCAGCGTCGTGTGACCTGCCAACGAAGGGAGAAGCCGGCTCTCGACGCGGAAGCATCACGTGGACACTCCAGAGTCTGGGTGGCTCCACCGAGGATCACCTGCGGGTCGAGGTTGCTGTAGCGACAAGCCCCCGCGGTATCGTTCGCTGCGGCGTCCACGTCGACGACTTCGAAGACCAGGTCGGTCATCAGCTCCTCCGCGGTCACGTCGTTCGGCGTCGTGTAATTGAAGGTCGCTTCGAAGACGTCGCCCGCCTCGGGCGTGAAGCCGAGCATCCGAGTGCCAGACCTCACGATCACCGCGGGATCGGGCGCACCGCCGAAGCCGTCCCACGCCTCACCGCTGGTCTTGGTCGTCGGCACGAGGGCGTCCAGCACACGAATCTTCCATCGCGACGCGCCGTCGATGATGCACGAGCCACGTTCGCACAGCTGGCCTGTGCCGCACGCCATGCAGGCGGCTCCCGAGGACCCGCAGGCCCCGAGCTCTGAGCCGTCGCGACAGGTGCCGTCGAGGTCGCAGCAACCGCCCCCACAGGTGGCGGGTCCGCAGGTTCCCGCTCCCGCGTCGTCGGAGACGAAGCACTCGCAGGCCCCGAAGCCCGCCCCATCGGTTGCGCATGTGGCCCGACCGGGTGCGCCCGTGGAACAGAGACACTCGATCGTCGTCCCCGGGGAACACACTGAACTTTCGTCCCCGCAGCCATCGAGAAGGGCGGAGGACGCGGCCAAGAGAAGGAGAATGCGTATGGTCATGTTCTAGTGCTCGCTTCTTATCGTATAGACATATCTTTGGGTGTCAATTGATGCCTATGAGCTGTGGAAGCGACCGCTGCGAGCCGCGAACCTCGGGCCGTGGACGAAGAGGAGCTACTTCGGCGTGTGGGGGCTCGGATCCGAGACTTACGCAGGGCCGGCAACCTCTCTCTCGAGACGCTCGGCGAGAAGGCCGACCTGCATCCGACCCACCTCAGCGCCGTCGAACGGGGCCAGCGCAACCCCAGCCTCGTGAGCCTCGCGAAGATCGCCCGCGGCCTGGGCGTCGATATCGCGAGCCTGCTCGACGTCGGGCATCGCTCGAGAGCGGCGGCGAAGAGCGCGCTTCAGGAGCGGCTCCGAGACGCCGCGCAGGATGACCTCGAGCGCCTACTCCGGATCTGGGACGCTCTTCGCGGCTAGGCGCCCCAAGAGTCGGTCCACCGCCTCTTCCGGAGTGCTTCCCTCCGAAACCAGGTCATATTCGGGCGCAGTCGGCTTCCGGGCTCGGTCTCGGAAGCGGATCCCTGCGCTCCAGAGCTCCGAGTCCCCTGCCAGCCACAAGTCGACGACATAGGGCACCGTGGTAGGAACGCCGGAGACCTCCAGCGAGCCATGAGCTTGGGCACATTGGCTCTCGCTCGGGAGCAGACTGGCCAGTTGTGACCGGAGAGCGCTCAAAGCTTCCTCCGTGAACTCCCGGAACGAGCCCCCTCCAGCGAAGCGACTCGCAGCGACCATCTGGCCGACCATCAAGGTGACGGCGAAGCCGATATCGCTCGCCTCGGCTGCGGGGACCGGTAGTGCGGCACCGTCTTCCCGTTCCAGGTGCAACGCATAGCCATCTCGGTCGCGACACACCAAGCGTACGACGACTTCCGTAGACCTGCCGTCGATGGTGAGCCGGGTCCGCCGGAGCGGCTGGTCTTCGGACAGCGCCTCGAGGAGTTCGGCCTCGAACGCGGGGAGCTCCACGGGATCGAACAGTGCCATTGAACGGAGAGTCCCCGACCACGGACAGAGTCTCAAGGGGACCCTGGGCCGCTGCGGTGGTGGAGGTGGTGGACTCCACGTCCACGCGGGGGCACCGAGCGCAGCGGAGCACGGTAGCGAGCCGCTTCTTGGTCGAGGGGCTTTCGGGCGCAAGCCCGGTCCACTTCTCGGCTGCGGTTCGGTGCGAAGCTCGGTTCGACCCTCGGTTCCCGTGCGGGCTTTTCCCTGGCGATCGGGCTGGTCAAATCCCGGTGAAAAGGCCGGTGGCAGCCCGGTGGCTGGGTTGGCGGAGCGCCCGGGGGTCGTCACTCCTTCCGTCGTCGCCGACCGCGCGAGCGGGCGGCGGCGATACGGGAGTCGAGGTCGCCTGGGGAGTGTGAGGAGAGGCTCTCAGCGGCCGCTACCACCAGGTGGCACGCCACCTTCGCTGCCGCTCTTTGGGACAGGCCCATGGCGGACGACAGGTCGAATAGTTCGTCTTCTGCGTGCTTCCGCCAGTCACGATGGCTGCCATCGCCCTGGAGGCCGGCTTCGTAGGCACCGAGACTCGCGCGTGCCTCCTCCAAAATGGCCTCGCTGAGCTTCTGCGCACGTTCGAGGTGGGTCGCAGGGAGAGGCTGGACGTGGGAGGAGCTGAAAGGGGTGATCTCCGTGCATCGGCCGAGGCCGACTTCGGAGGTCCGGATCCGAGCGTACGCATCCAGCACATTGCGCATCCAGGCCCCCAGGCCGGCCCCCCGGTTGACCCCCGCCCACGCTGGGTCATCGATGGACTCTCTGATGTAGCGAGCGGGGTCAACCTCGGCTGCCTCCAGGGCAGCCCGCCATGCGGCCACCGCTCCGGCCGACTGGTTCACCGTCATTGCAACGGCGGTCGTCGCCAGTTCCTTCTGCCTGCTCTCCGTGAGCTCGCCGAACTCAGGGCAACGCTCCGAAACCTCTCGCTCCACGGGGAGAACGCGGTCGTGGGGGAATTTCGGGAAGACGATCATGGCAGTGTGGGACGATCTTACCGGATTTCCCTGTCGCATCGTTCCGGCCAGCGTCGCTAGACAGGACTTCGTGCCCCATAGGTCCTCCCCCCCACGAGCCGCGACTGCGCCCGAGTCGTGGTTGGACATCTACGAAGCGGCCGACTTCCTCCGCATGACGCCCAGCGGGGTGCGGTCGGCCATCGCTCGCGGGGAGCTGTCCGTCGATGGCCGGGCCAGCCGGAGGATGGCCATGTTCAGGCGCTCCACGCTGGAGGCGTTGCTCGCCAGCCGTGCGCGCAGCTATGTTGAACGCCAGCACATGGGTCCCGGGGCCGGAGATCCGCATGAAGCAGACCAAGTACCCCGGAATCAAGCGGCTGGCCGACGGCCGCTTCCATATCCGTGTCACGGGTCGGTGCCCGAAGACCGGCAAGAAGAAGAACAGCAAGATGACAGTCGAATGTCAGAGCCTGGGCGACGCCGTCCGCATCCGCGAGGAGATGCGAGTGGCGATCGAGCAGGCCGACGCGGACGACGCCGCCGAGCGCGTCCGGGTCGAAGCTGCCGCGATCTCGTGGCTGACTGGCAAGAGGTCGGGCCTGAAGCCGAGCACCGCTGAGCGGTACGCGCTGGCCCTCGACCACGCTCTCGCCGACCTGGGCGAGATCTACCTCGACCGGCTCTCCCGGGCGGACATCATCGCCTGGCGAGACTCGCAAGACGCTGCGGCGTCCACGACCAACAGCCGGCTTCGCGTCCTGAAGACGTTTCTGGCCGATGTGTGTGCCGAGCGCGAGCTACGGAACCCCGCCGAACGCGTGAGGGCTCTGAGCGAGCGCGTCGGCGATGACGTGGTTGGCGGCTCCAACATCCTCGAGGGGTCGGAGCTTTCCGAGCTCCTGGCTGCCCTCTCCGAAGATGAGCACTGGTACCCGGTGTTCCTCTTCATGGCCACGACCGGCACCCGCTTCGGCGAGATGGCGGCCGTCCGCTGGATGGATGTCGACTTCGCCGCTGCCCGTGTCGTCATCCGTCGCGGTAAATGGAAGCAGACCGTGGGCACGACCAAGACAGGTCGCGCCCGATCCGTTCCTCTGGTGGAGCCGCTCGCCAAGGCCTTGAGGTCGCTGCGCGACACCCGGACGGGGGCGAAGGAGCACGACCTCGTGTTCCCGACCTCGAAAGGGACGATGCTGTCGAACGGCTCGGTGCGGGGCGCCTTGCTCCGCGGCCTCGAGCGAGCGGGGATTACGAAGCGGTTCACGCTTCATGGTTTCCGCCGCACGTTCAACAACCTGGTCCGCCGTGAGGCGACCAGCACGATGGTGGTGCAGGCGCTGACCGGTCACTCGACCGACCGGATGACCGAGCACTACTCCTTCATCGGCGACGCCGAGAAGCGGAGCGCAATGGCCTCGCTGGCCCAAGTGATCCCGATTCGACCCCAGCTCGCCGGACGGGACACCGCAGAGGTGTCCCCCGAGGTGTCCCGAGCACCTGACGGAACGAAAACGGACGGTCGGGGGTGAACCCTAACCGGCCGTAGCTATTGAGCTTTTCTGGAGCGGGAGACGAGATTCGAACTCGCGACGTCAACCTTGGCAAGGTTGCACTCTACCACTGAGTTACTCCCGCAGGTGCCTTGCGGCGGACGGGGTAAATAGCCCTGGGGGTGGGGGGCGTCAAGCTCGAGTTGCGTTTTTTCTGCGTATGGGGCGCGGGCGCCGGTTTTCGCGGGGGATCGGTGGGGGGACGGAATGCGGACGGCCGGGCCCTTTGGGGGGTCCGGCCGTCTGCGGAGGGTGGTTCGGGCTATTTGCCGGGGGGCGGGGCGGCTACGGCGTCCTTGCCGGCCTTTTTCGCTGCGGGCTTGGCTGCCGCCCTGGGCTTGGCGGCGCCCTTCGAGGCGGGCTTGGTGGTGCCCTTCGCGGTGGCGGGCTTGGCGGCCTTGGCTGCGGCCTTGGCGGCGGCCTTGGCGGCGCCGCCCTTCGCGGCGGCAGGCTTGGCAGCTCCCTTGGAGGCGGTCTTGGCAGCGGGCTTCGCGGCGGCAGGCTTGGCAGCTCCCTTGGAGGCGGTCTTGGCAGCGGGCTTCGCGGCGGC
>DCLA01000060.1:4456-14597 GCA_002320815.1 Myxococcales bacterium UBA1660 | reverse complement strand
CCGGGACGATCGTCGTCATTGTCGTCATTCGGGGACGATCGTCGTCATTGTCGTCATTTCCACCCATCGTCTCGGCTCAGCGCTCCTCAGTGGAGTCCCTCACCCCCGTCTCCTACCGTCGCTCCATGCGCTCCGTCCTCCTCATCGCGCTGGCTCTGGCCGCCTGCGAATCCACCCCCGAAGCCGACCCGCGCAGCAGCGACGCCCTCGCCGCCGACGCTGGGCCCACCGATGCGGCACCCGACGGCCCGCGCCCCGACGCGGCACGACCGGACGCCCAGACCCCCGATGCCGCGGCTCCCGAGCCGGTCTTGGTGGTCGACGCCGACTTCGAGGACCGCGCGCTCGGCGACGCCTGCGGCGGCCCCGACGGCTTCGACGAGTCTTTCTCCCGCAGCGTCCGGGACGACACCCACGTCTTTCGCGGCGAGCACGCGTGCCGTCTCGGCGTGCCCCAGGGCCGCAACGGCTTCGGCTCCTTCGGGGGCATCATCAACGGAAAGCTGGGCCGGCTCCACGCCGGCGACGAGGTGTGGATCCGGCTCGCCCTCTACGTCCCCGCCGACTTCGAGTTCAACGAAGGTCGCTCGAAGTTCGTTCGGCTCCGCACCTTCGAGGCCGCCGGCGAGGAGTCGTGGGGCTACCTCGATTGGTATCTGGCCACCCGCGACGATCGCAACCCGCACCACTGGATCTACGAGGGAACCCAGCAGTGGCGTCGCAAGGGCAACCCCGCCCAACAGGTCGTCCGGGACGCCTGGGAGACCTACGAGGTCTACTACCACCTCGACGACGTCCCGGTGAGCGAGGGTGGTGACGCCCGGATAAGGCTTTGGAAGAACGGCGAGCTCGTGGCCGAGATCACCGACCAACGGACCCTGGTGGAGCCCGACGGCTTCGCGCGGGGTCTCCTCATCTTCACCTACTTCGGCAACGAGGGATCGCCTCGGGATCAGAACCTGTGGCTCGACGATCTCCAGGTGGCCATCGAAGAGCCACCGCTGCGGGACGCCGCGGGCAACCCCTTCCTAGGTGGTTGATTCGATACGGAACCCCAATCACCCCCACGGGAAGGCCGGCAGGTCGAGGTAGAAGCGTTGTTCGTCCTCGTGGAGTCGCTCGACCGGCGCGGGAGGTTCGAGCGTCCCGAAAGGGTCCTCCGGGTGGGGGCGCTCCGCCGGCTCGCCGAAGACGGAGCGCAGCACGAGCTCGAGCAGCTTCTCGGCGCCGGCCTGGACCCCGCCCACGACTCCCGCGGAGACCATCGCGTGCAGGTCATCGGGCCGAATCGGCCCTCGGTGAAAGGCTTGGCGCAGCAGGTTCAGGGGCCGGACCAGAGGCTCCAGCCGAGGCGCCCCATCGTCTGCGAGGGCATCGGCGAACCGGGCGACCAGCTCCTCGACGCCTCTTCGCTCGGCGGGCGGGAGATCCGCCAACGTCGGCACGGTCGGCAGCTCGGGTACTGCCGGGTCCCGCTGGACGCGGAGGTCCGGCGCCGCTCGGACGAGCTCGCGCTCCGTCAGCCGGACCTCGCCCGCCGGAGGCCGCAGCGAGGGTCGCTCGAGCCGGACCTCGGGCGGGGGCGGCAAGGGCCGCCGCGGGCGGAGCCGCGCGGCGCGGTCGCGGGCGGCGTCGAGATCGGCCGCCGCCTGGTCCCGCGCCTCCGCCGGAGTTGGCGGAGGGGGCGGCGGCGCCGCGGCGGGCGGTGGCCCGCTCGGCGGAGCGGGAGATGCGACGGGAGCTCGGGATTCGGTGCGTACGCGCGGGTCGCCCATGGGCGTTCCTCCTTCGGCCGCAGAGCGCGGCGGGGCCCCTCATCGCACCCGGCCCGCCTCGGTTGCGTGCCCTATCGCCCGACCGAGCGACCCGACCCGCTCACGGAGAGCTCGCCGGTCGCGACGCCCGGCTGGCGTCGCTGAGCCGCTCCAGGAGCAAGCGCCCGCGCTCGGTCGCCGTCTGGATGTTGCTCAGCTCCTCGCGCGCGCTGTGGCCGATGGGGCCCAGGTCCTCGGTGAGGAGCTCGCAGCTCGTCATGATGACCATCAGCAGGTTGCTGAAGTCGTGGACCACGCCGTCGGTGATCTCGCTGAGCTCTACGAAGGCGCCGGCCTTCGCGAGGCGGCCCTCCAGGCGCTTGCTGGTCTCGATGTCCAGGGAGAGGATGGTGACCCCCTCGGGCACCGGCTCCATGCGGATGTCGAACCACTGGCGGCTGCCGTCGGCGAAGACGAACTCGTTCTCCAGGTACGCGCTGGTGCGCTCGACCATGCACCGCTGCAGGAGCCCGAACATCTCGGTGT
Organism: Myxococcales bacterium UBA1660; assembly: GCA_002320815.1. Lineage (GTDB taxonomy): Bacteria > Myxococcota_A > Polyangia > Polyangiales > Houyiibacteriaceae > UBA1660. The sequence goes on along the minus strand of DCLA01000060.1, from coordinate 12,297 downwards.
CCTCGATGCCCGGATAGCGCTCCATCATGGTCCGCCCGACGAGGGACTCCTTGGTCGACCGCCCCTGGGCGCTCGCCGCGGCGTCGTTGATATAGAGGTAGCGGTAGTCCGGGCCGATCACCTGCAGCCCCTCGCGCATCTCGTCGGCCACCTGCGCCAGGAGCGCGGCGAGCTCGGCGGAGCGTGGCTCATCGGTCGGGTCGGGCATCGCGTACCAACGTGGCACATGCCGGGGGGTGCCCGAAAGGGGGGCGCCCGAGCGTCCCGACGCGCCGACGCCCGTGCTAGGAGCACTCATGGCCGAAGGGATCGTCCTCTACGAGACCGTGCACGGGAGCCGCGCCTACGGCCTGGCCCGCGCCGGTTCGGACACCGATCTCAAGGGCGTCCTGGTGGGACCCCGCGCGTGGTACTTCGGCTACCGCGGCGGCCCGGAGCAGGTCGAGCTCTCGCCGGACCACGTCCGCTACGAGGTCCGCAAGTTCCTCCGGCTGGTGGCCAACGCCAACCCCACCGTCCTGGAGACCCTCTTCACTCGGCCGGAGGACCACCGCGTCGTCACCCCCGGCGGCGAGCGGCTCCTCGCCGCGCGCGAGGGTTTCCTCACCCGCCGGGTCGCCGAGAGCTTCGGTCGCTACGCCCACGGCCAGCTCCGCAAGATCGAGACGCACCGGCAGTGGCTCCTGCACCCGCCGAGCGCGGCGCCGAGCCGCGAGGACTTCGGGCTCCCCGAGCGGACCCTGGTGCCCCGGGACCAGCTCGGCGCCGCCGAAGCGCTGCTCGAGCGCGGCGAGACCCCGGCCATCACGGCGCCCTTCCTCGACGTCCTCGCCCGGGAGAAGCGCTACCGCTCCGCCAAGAAGCGCTGGAGCCAGTACCAGCAGTGGACCCGCCACCGGAACCCGGCGCGCGCCGCCCTCGAGGCGGCCCACGGCTACGACACCAAGCACGCCATGCACCTCGTGCGGCTGCAGCGGATGGCGATCGAGATCCTCGAGCGCGGCGAGGTGATCGTCCATCGCCCCGACGCCGAGTCCCTGCTGGCCATCCGCGACGGGGCGCTCCCCTACGACGCGCTCCTCGAGGAGGCCCGGGGGAACGTCGCCCGTATCAAGGCCGCCGAGGCCACCTCGCCGCTCCCGGCGGACCCCGACGAAGACGCCATCGAGGCCCTGGGGATCGCGCTGATCGAAGAAGCCCTCCGCTGAGCCCTTCCCATCCGGGCCCGCGTGCGCAATCTACGGCGCCCATGGACCTGCCCGCCCACCTCCGGCCCGACCTCGAGCGCGGCCTCCGCTTCCTCGCCGCCCACCGGCCGCCGGGGCGTCTGGTCCAGTGCGGCGTGACCGGCGCGCATTTCTACGGGTTCCCCTCGCCGGACAGCGTTCTCGACCTGAAGGGCGTCCACCAGGTGCCCCTGGCCGAGCTCCTCGGGTTCGACCCGCCCGCCGAGACCCACGACGTGCTCACCGACTTCGAAGGGCTGGAGCACGACCTGACCACCCACGAGCTGGTGGTGGCGCTGAAGCTCCTCTTCCGCGGCAACGGCAACGTGCTGGAGCGCTTCCTCTCGCCCTTCCAGCTCGTCAGCGGCCCGGTCGCCGACGCCCTGGCCGAGCTCGCCCGGGGCGCGGCGAGCCAGCGCTTCCACCGGCACTACCGCGGCTTCTTCACCGGGATGCAGCGCGAGCACCTCCGGGAACCGCGGGTGAAGAGCATGCTCTACGCCTACCGGGTGGCCCTCACCGGCGTGCACCTCCTCCGCACCGGCGAGTGCTTGGGCGACGTCCGGGTGCTCGGTCCCCGGTACGGCTTCCCCCGGATCCTCGAGGCGGTCCTGGCCAAGGCCGAGGGCGAGGAGAAGGGCGGCATCGACGCCGATCTCGACGCTGCTCTCCAGGCCGACTGGCCGCGCCTGGAGCGCGCCCTCGACGACGCCCTCGCCGCCAGCCCGCTCCCGGCGGAGCCCCCCAACCGCGCCGAGGCCGAGGCCTGGCTGGTCGCCCAACGCACCGCCTGAGCCCTCCACGCACCCGCGACTCCATCACGACTCCATCTGCGGGTATGGTCCCGCCGTGAGCGGTGAGCTGGGCCGGTATCTGCTGGTGCGCGGCGTCCGAGGCCTGGCCACGGTCCTCGGGGTGGTCACCCTCGTCTTCCTCCTGGTCCGGCTGATCCCCGGCGACCCGGTGGACACCCTCCTCGGCGACCGGGCCACCGCCGAGGACCGCGCCGACCTCCGCGCCCGGCTGCACCTCGACGAGACCCTCCCCGTTCAATACGCCCGCTTCCTGGGCGACGTCGCCGACGGCTCCCTGGGTCGCTCCTTTCGGAGCGACCGCTCGGTGGGCGAGCGCATCGCCGAGGTCCTCCCGGACACCGCCGCCCTGGCGCTGGCCGCCCTGGCCCTCGCGCTCGCCCTCGCGTTGCCCCTCGGCGTCCTCGCCGCGGCCCGCCGGGGCACCTGGATCGATCGCGGCGCCTCGACCTTCGCGGTCCTCGGCCTGGCCCTGCCCAACATCTGGCTCGGGCCGCTCCTGGTCCTGGCCTTCGCGGTCCAGCTCCGCTGGCTCCCCCTCCCCGGCGACGACGCCGTCGGCGCCGCTGGCCTGGTCCTGCCCGCCCTCACCCTGGGCACCGCCTTCGCCGCGGTCCTCGCGCGGCAGACCCGCGCGGCCACCGCCGAAGCCCTCGGGGCTCCCCACGTCACCGCGGCCCGGGCCCGCGGTCTCGGCGAGGGCGCGCTCCTCCGCCGCCACGCCCTCCGGTTGGCGTGGATGCCCATCCTCACCGTGGCCGCCGCCCAGCTCGGCGCGCTCCTCTCGGGCACCGTCGTGGTGGAGAAGATCTTCGAGCGCCCCGGCCTGGGCGACCTCTTCCTGGAGGCCTTCTTCGACCGCGACCTCCCCGTGGTCCAGGGCTGCGTCCTGGTGATCGCCCTGGTCTACGTGGTCGTGAACCTGGCCCTCGACCTGGCCTACGCCTTCGTGGACCCGCGCCTCCGGCTCGGCGGGGGGACCCGCGAGTGATCCGCGGTCTCCGGCTGGGTCCCGTCCTGGTGGCCCTCTTCGCGCTCGCCGCCTTGGTCGGCCCCTGGCTGGCCGCCGACCCCGGCGCGCTGGATCTCGACCACCAGTTCGAGCTCCCCAGCGCCGCGCACCTCCTGGGCACCGCGGACAACGGAGTCGATCTGCTGAGCGCCATGCTCCTCGGAGCGCGCCTGGCCGCGACGGTGGCCCTGGTCGTCGTCGGGCTCTCGGTCTCGGTGGGCACCCTCCTCGGCGCCTGGGCCGGCCTCCGGGGCGGCACTTTCGACCTGGTCCTCGGCGGCGTCATGGACCTGGTCCAGTCCTTCCCCGGCATCGTCCTCAACATCGCGATCCTCGCGCTGGTGGCCGAGCCCAGCCTCTGGCACCTGATCGTGGCCCTCGCGGTGCCCGGGTGGGTCCTCTACGCGCGTCTGGCCCGGGCCGAGGCCCTGGCCCTCCGGGATCGCGAGTTCGTGCAGGCCGCCCGGGTCCTCGGGGTCCCGCCGCGACGGATCCTCCTGCGGCACATCCTGCCCAACCTGGCGGGCCCGATCCTCATCCAGGCCACCAGCGCCTTCGGCGGGGTGGTCCTCGCCGAGTCCACCCTCTCGTTCTTGGGTCTCGGCCCCGCCACCCACGTGAGCTGGGGCGCGCTCCTCGACCAGGGCAGCGGGGTGCTCCTGCGCTTTCCCCACGTCGCCTTGGTGGCCGGCGGCGCCATCGCGCTCACCGTCCTGGGCTTCAACCTCACCGGCGACTGGCTCCGGGACCGCGTCGACGTCCGCGGCTGAGCCGGCGACCGTCGAACCTCGGAGCCCCTCCCGACCGCGCCCCTCCCCTACCGCGCCTCTGCCATCCGAACCGCAGCGCCCGCGCGAACTGCCCGGTCTACTGGAAGACCAGCGGGTCCAGGCTCTGGCAGTCGGCGGGCTCCCAGGTCTCGGCCCCCTGGGTCGCGCAGCTGATCCCCTCCGGGAAGACCGCCGCCCACTCGGTGTCCACCCCGAGGGCCTTCTGCCGGAAGACCACCGCGACCCCGTCGGCCACGCCGTGGACGTCGTCCAGCGGCATCCCGAGGCGCACCGAGGACCCGGTCCCCAGGAGCACCATCTCACCCACCGCGACGCCCTGGTGGAAGGCGGCGGCCGGCGGCGCACCGTCGACGTCGATCCAGAAGCGCTGCTCGGTGGCGAGCCCCTCGCCGTGGACCAGGCCACTGCCGGCCGGACCCCAGCGGAGCGCCATCACGCCCTCGCGGGTCTCCTTCATCTCACCCTCCACCCGCGTGCCGGAGACGCAGGCCGCGACGAGAGAGAGGAGCAGGACGGGGAGGAGACGCTTCACGATCGATCCGCAAACGACGCAAGATGTGGACCACCCGCCTCGTCGGGAAAGACAGTCGATCGACGTCGCCGATCGTGACCTCTGTTCACACGACCATGACGTGGATGTCAGACTGCGTCGTGCCCGAGTTACCCGACATCGAGCTCTACCTCCACGCCCTCGAGCCGCGCGTCGTCGATCACGTCCTCGCCGGCATTCGCCTGGGGAGCCCCTTCCTCCTGCGGACCGTCGACCCGCCCGCCGGGGCCTTCGAGGGCAAGCGCGTCACCGGCCTGCGGCGGATCGGCAAACGCATCGTCTTCGCCTTCGAGGACGATCTCTTCGCCGTGGTCCACCTGATGATCGCCGGTCGCTTCCAGTGGAAGGACCCCGGCGCGGCCATCCCGAAGCGGAACGGCCTCTGTGCCTTCGACTTCCAAAACGGGACCCTGATCCTCACCGAGGCCTCCAAGAAGAAGCGCGCGCGCCTCCATCTCCTGCGCGGCGAGAAGGCCCTCGATGAGCTCGATCCCGGCGGCCTCGAGCCCCTGGCCATCGACGCCACCACCTTTGCCGAACGCTTGCGGATGCGGAACCACACCGTGAAGCGAGCGCTCACGGACCCGCGCCTCTTCAGCGGGATCGGCAACGCCTACTCCGACGAGATCCTCTGGGAGGCCCAGCTCTCGCCGGTCCGCTGGACCCAGCGCCTCGACGATCCGACCACCGAGCGCCTGTACGATGCGACCCAAGCCGTCCTCGTCCGCTGGCGCGACGCGCTCCGGGACGAGGTCGGCGACGGCTGGCCGGGCAAGGTGACCGCCTTCCGGCCGGAGATGGCCGTCCACGGGAAGTATGGCGAGCCCTGCCCGCGTTGCGGCGATCCCGTGCAGCGCATCCGCTACGCCTCCAACGAGACCAACTACTGCGCCACCTGCCAGAACGACGGCAAGCTCCTGGCCGACCGCAGCCTCTCCCGATTGCTCAAAGGCGACTGGCCGCGCACCCTCGAGGAGCTCGAGGAACAGAAGCGGACGCGACAGGAATCGAAGTGACCCCGACCTCCCCGAGTAACCGCACCGCCGCGCGACACGTCTAGCTTCGAGATGGGGCTCATTCGCCGCGAGGACCGCCGGAACCTCGTCATCGGCTTCACGACGCTGATGATGGTGATGGGCGCGCACGCGCTCGGGGAGACCGCGCGCGACACCCTCTTCCTCTCGGGGCTCTCCGCCGAGTCGCTCCCCTGGGCCTACCTGGCCATCGCCGGCCTCGCGCTGATCGTGGTGCGGGTGAACCAGTGGGCCCTGAACCACGTTCGCGACAAGCGGCGGCTGCTCTCGGCGACGATGCTCGCCTCGGGTGTCATCGACATCGGCTTCTGGTTCTGGCTCCGGGGCGATCCCCAGGGCCGCGCGTTCACCCTCTACGTCTGGACCGGGCTCTTCGCGACCATCACCGTGGTCCAGGTCTGGCTGCTCCTCGACGACGTGGTGAACGTCGCTCAGGCCAAACGCATCTTCGGCCCCATCGCCGCCGGCGGTGTCTTCGGGGCCCTGCTCGGTTCGGGCCTCGCCGAGCGCCTCATCGACTTCGACCTCCCCGCCCGGCACCTGATGCTCGCCGCCGGCGTGGTCCTCGCGGTCGGCGCCGTGGCCCCCCTGCGCTGGAAACGCTCGGAGCTCGAGGGCCACGACGAGGAGCCGGCCATGCCCACCGACGTGGCCCATGGCTTCCGGACCCTGGCCAACCACGTCTACCTCCGGCGCCTCCTGCTCCTGGTGCTCCTGAGCACCCTGGCCCTCACCGGCGTCGACTACGTCTTCAAGGCCGCCGTCGACGAGTACGTCGACAAGGCCAGCCTGGCGACCTTCTTCGCCCGCTTCTACCTCTCGCTGAACGCCATCGCCCTGGTGGTACAGCTCTTCATCTCCAGCCGGCTCCTCCGGGCCATCGGCGTGAGCCGCACCCTCTACGTGCTGCCGCTCCTGCTCCTGGTGGGCACCGGGACCTTCCTCTTCATCCCCGCGCTGATCCCCGCGATCTTGCTCAAGGGCGCCGACGGGAGCCTCCGGCACTCACTCCACCGCACGGCGACCGAGGTCCTCTACCTCCCGCTGAGTCGGGAGCTCCGCGAACGCTTCAAGGGCATCATCGACGGCGTGGGGCAGCGCGGCGGCCAGGCGGTCGCCTCGCTGGGCATCCTGGCCGCGGTCTACCTGGGCGCCGACCTGGTCATGGTGGCCACGGTGGTGGTGGTCCTCCTGGCGGCGTGGATCGGCATCCTGGTCGGTCTGAAGAAGCCCTACCTGGCCCTCTTCCGCCAGAGCCTCCGCGGCGGCGTCGACCTGCACGACCCGATGATCGAGCTCGACCTGCACACCCTGCAGGGGCTCCTGGCCGCCCTCAACAGCGACCGCGACGAGGAGGTCGAGGTCGCCGTCGAGCTCTTCGAGTACGTCGACCGGGTCGACCTCTTGCCCAAGCTGGTCCTCTACCACCCCTCGAAAGCGGTCGCGCTCCGAGCCCTCGAGGTCTTCGCCCGGGACGGCGACCCCGCCTTCGTCCCCACCGCCCGGCGCCTGATGCGCAAGGGTGACCCGGACGTCCGCGCCGGCGCCCTGCGCGCCATCGCCGCGGTGGAAGCGGCGCCGGAGGTCCTCGGCCGGGCCCTCGACGACGAGTCCGCCGCCGTCCGCGCCACCGCCCTGGTCGGCATGCTCTCGCGGAACCTCGGCGACCGCGAAGATCTCGAGCGGCGGCTCAGCGGCGCGATGATGAAGGGCGACACCGAGGTCCGCCTGCAGCTCGCCCGGGCCATCCGCTACACCGGCGACCCCCAGTTCTCCGAGTGGCTCGAGGACCTGCTGGCCGACTCCGACGAGGCGGTCCGCAAGGAGGCCGCCCTGGCCGTGGCCGCCCTCCCCGACGCCCGCTTCCTGCCCGCCCTGCTCGGCTTGCTCGGCGACGCCGACATGCGCCCTGCGGCCCGGAAGGCCTTTTTGGCCATCGGCGCCCCGGCTCTCGAGTACCTGGAGCGCGCCCTGGCCGACGTGAACCTCGAACGGAAGATCCGCCGGCACCTGCCGCGCACCATCCACCGCTTCCGCAACCAGTGGGCGCTGGACATCCTCCAGGCCGCGCTCCTCGGCGAGGAGGACGGCGCGGTCCGCTACAAGATCCTCCGCGCCCTCGGCCGGCTCCGGGCCGATGAACGGGGGCTCCTCCTGGACACCAAGGCCATCGAGAAGCTCCAGGCGCGCACCCTGCGGCGGGTGACCGAGCTGACCCACCTGCGCGCGCAGCTCGACGCCGGCCAGAAGGCCGAGCCCCGCCGGCAGACGGTGGGCGGCGACCTCCTGGTGACCTCCCTGCGCGAGAAGGAGGTCAACGCCCTCGAGCGCGTCTTCCGCATGCAGCACCTGTTGCGACCCCGGGACGCCTATCAGCTCTACTGGCGGGGCCTCCAGAGCCGCGACAAGGCCCGCC
>DCLA01000060.1:3232-4140 GCA_002320815.1 Myxococcales bacterium UBA1660 | reverse complement strand
GGCCCGCCGAGCCGCGAGCCGCGAGCTGGTCGACCACGCCTTCACCGGCTCGGTGCGCGAAGCCGTGCTGGCGCTCATCGACGACGCTCCGGCGACCCGGCGGGTCACCGAGGCCGCGGGTGTGCTCGACGTCGAGCTGGAGGAGCTCACCTACGAGGCCATCCTGGAGCGGCTGATCCAGGACGGCAGCGAAGCCATCCGCTCGCTCACCGCCTACCACGTGGCCGAGCTGGGCCTCACCGAGCTCGAGCCCCAATTGGAGGCCTCGCGCCCCGAAGCCGGCTCCATCGTCGCCGAGGTCGTCGAGCGCGCGCTGGCCGTGCTCCGCGGTAGCGAAGAGGTACCCCCACCCTCCGGAGCGCCCCATGTCGCCTGAGACCCATGTCGCTTGAAGAGCGCGCCGCGGTGAACCCGCCCGAGTCCCACGACGATCTCATGATCGGCCGCACCGATCGGCTGATCGCCCTCCGCCAGTTCCCGGCCTTCGTGCACCTGGACCCGGAGGAGACCTCGGCCATCGCCCTCCGCGCCCGGGAGCGTCGCTTCGCGCCCGGCGAAGTCCTCTACGAAGAGCAAGAGCCCGTCGAGGACGTCGCCTTCATCATCCGGGGCAGCGTGAAGACCAGCAGCAACGGCAAGACGCTGCGGACCTATGGCGCGCGCAGCGTCATCGGCAGCGTCCCGGTGCTGGCGGAGCTCGGCGCCGGCTACGGGTGCACCGCCGTCGAGCCCACCGTCGCCGTCATGCTCCCCGCCGAAGAGCTCCTCGACGTCTTCGAGGAGCACTTCGTGGTGGTGCGCTCGGCCCTCCAGGGGCTCGCCGGGCAGATCCTGGAGATCCGCCGCTCCATGGGCGGAACCGGCGGCTTCAACATGGCCAACTGGTCCGACCCCGGCGAAGCGCCCCC
>DCLA01000060.1:0-2929 GCA_002320815.1 Myxococcales bacterium UBA1660 | reverse complement strand
GACCCCGGCGAAGCGCCCCCGCCGCTGGATCTCGTCGGCCGCATCGCGCACCTCCGTGACGCCATGCCCTTCGCGGGCGCCCGCATGGAAGCCCTGGCCGATCTGGCCCGGGACGTCCGGGAAGCGCGGCTCGAGCCCGGGGACGTCCTCTGGCGCGAGGGCGACGCCAGCGACGCCTTCCTCTTCCTGCTCCATGGGCAGGTGGAGGCCAAGAGCAGCAGCGGGATGGACAACCGCTTCGGCCCCGGCGACGTGGTGGGCTCCCTGGGCACCCTCTCCGGGGCGCCCCGCTGGTTCGACGCCACCTGCGCCACCTCGGTCCTGGCGCTGCGCCTCGAAGACGACTCGCTCTTCGACGTGATGGAGGACCACTTCGACTTCGCGATGGCGATGGTCCGCTCGATGGCCCGGGGCTACCTGTCCCTCCTCGAGGCCTCCACCCAGTAGGTCGCCAGGGCGACGCCGATCAGCGCGGTCTCGACGGCCCAGAGGATCCCGTCGCCGGCACGGGACGAGAGCTGGTGCCACGGGTAGCGTTCGACCGCGAAGGCCACCGCGGCGCCGAGAACCACCATCCGGGTCCGCCGCTCGATGGCCCCGGCCAGCGCGAGCCCCGCGGTCGCGCCTCCGAGCGCGGCGAGCACGAGGGGCTCGGGCGAGAGCCCGATGATCCCCCCGGTCCCCACCAGGACGAAGGCCACCGCCTCGGCGCGGTACTCGGACCGATGGACCCGCAGTGTGGCCACGCCCAGCGCCGCCAGCAGGGCCACGGTGATCTCGGGCCGCGCCGGGGCCCCATAGCGATGGGCCACCCCCCAGAGCGCGACGGCGCCGAGCATCACCGGGGCCACGGCGCGCTCCCCGTCGTGCCGATGCCACAGGGTCCCCGCCCAGGCCCCGAGCACGTTGGCCCCGATGTCGGCCACGGCCGGTGAGCGGGTGGCGATGAAGAGCTGGGCCATCTCCACGCCGACGGCCATCCCCAGGGCGACCCCGATCGTGCGCCGGGACCCGACCACGTCGGCCACCAGCCAGCCCACCGGGACCATCATGAAGAGGTTCCCGCCGAGATCGTCGTAGGCCACGGCGAAGACCGAGTCGAACGCCGGCGCGCGGAACGCGAAGGGCACCAGGGTCCACAGGGCGTAGGCCGTCAGCGCGGCCAGCGCGCGGACCCACCGCCAGGCCGCTTCGTCCGTTTCTGGCCGCGGGCCGGGCGTTTTCGGTACGGAGGACATGAGCGATGCGGTCGAATCGATCTCGGGGCGCCACCGCCCGATGACCCCCCCGACGCGAGGAGCCTTGCGGAGCGCGCTCCCGGCGGCGCTGGCCGCGGCGAGCATCCTCGCGCTGCAGGTCGCGGGCAAGGCGACGCGCGACGCGCTCTTCCTCGCCGCCCAGCCGGCGAGCGCCCTGCCCGCCGCCGCCCTCGCCGCGGCCGTGGCCTCCCTCGGGGCCGCCCTCGTCGTCTCCCGCGCGATGGTGCGGCGGGGCCCGCACCGGGTCGCTCCCCGACTCCTCGCGGGCGCCACGGTCGGCTATCTGCTCCTCGCGCTCCTCCACCCGGCGGCGCCCCGGGCCGCCGCGTGGCTCCTGGTCCTGCACACCGGCGTGGTGGGGCCGGTGGCCATCAGCGCCTTCTGGTCGGTGGTCACCGAGGCCTTCGACCCCCGGCGCGCGCGCCGCGCCATCGGCTTCATCGCCGCCGGCGCGACCGCCGGAGGTCTCGTCGGCGGTCTCGCCGCCGAGGGGACCGCCCGGCTCCTCGGCCCCGAGGGCCTCTTGCCCGCCCTGGTCGGGCTCGCCGCGGTGGCCACCGCGGTGACGGGTCGCTTCGCCCGGACCTCCTCGTTCGCGGCGCCCGCGGCTCCGGCGCCGGCCGTCGGCTCCGAAGGCGCCCGCTACCTCCGCACCATCCTGGCGCTGGTGGTGGTCCTGGCCGTCGCCGGAACGGCGCTGGACCTGGTGATGAAGATCCGCATCGGCCAGGCCTTCCCCCCGGACCACCTGCCGCCGCTCTTCGCCCGCTTCTACGCCGCCCTCGGCCTGGCCACCTTCGCGGTCCAGAGCCTGGTCACCGGCCGCCTCCTGCGTCACGCCGGCCTCGCGCTGGCGCTCGCCGCCCTCCCCCTGGCGCTGCTCTTCGGAGCCGGCGGCGCCCTCCTGGTCGCCGGCGCGCTCCCGGTCCTCGTGGCCCGCGGCTCCGCGTCCGTGTGCGAGAGCTCCCTCTTCCGCTCCAGCTACGAGCTCCTCTTCGCGCCGGTCGCGCCCCGGCACCGCCGCGCCACCAAGGTTCTGGTGGACGTCGGCGCCGTGCGCCTCGGCGACGCCCTCGGGAGCGGCGCCCTGGTCCTGGCCGCCACGGGCCTGCCTCTGATCTGGGTGGATCGCCTGGGTCTGACGCTCGCCGCCCTCGCGGGCGCGGTCGCCCTCGCTCTGGCCGCGCGCGTCCGCCGGGCCCACCTGGCGCTGCTGGCCGCGCGAGTCCGCAGCGGCGCCGCGCGCTTGGGGCCCGAGCCGCCCCTGCGGGTCGCCACCGATCCGGCCCTGGAAGCGCTCCTCGCCCTTCTCCCGGGTCTCCCCGCCGGCCGCGCCTGCCGCCGGGCGCTCCTGGAAGGCGAAGGCCCCCTGCGCGCCTGCGCGCTGGAGTATCTGGAGTTGGCGACCCGGGGCGCGGAGCGGCGGCTCCTCCAGGACGCGCTCGGCGGTCTGGGGTCCCACGAGCGGCGCCGTCGCGAGTCGATCGCCGACGAGCTCCTGGGGTCCCTCCGCAGTCTGGGAGGGAGCGGCGCGCTCCCCGGATCCGTTCGCTCTTAGCCCCGGAAAACCTCCGAAAACCCGCCGAATCGATCCCCGCTCGAAAAAAATCGACCGGCGATTGATCACTTTTCGGACACCGTCCCCACTAGTACACGGCCACAGAGGTTCT
>DCLA01000087.1:27169-32721 GCA_002320815.1 Myxococcales bacterium UBA1660 | reverse complement strand
CGAAGCCTCGCAGGAAGCGACTCCCCATCCGGGCCCACGGCACGTGCGCCGTGTGGACTCCGTGCTCCACGCACCGGACGCGGGGCGTCGACGCCTCCACCTCGACCCGCATCACCCCGAAGTCCGGAGCACGCCATCGTCGGAGATGCTCCGGCCGGTCGTACCTTCCGCACTTCCGTTGGCAGAGCGGACAGCGCCACTCGTCCCCACGCCGGACTCGCACTCGAAGCACGAGCCTGCCGTCTCGCTCGTCGAATCCGACCACCACTGCCCGCTCGACACCGAGCGCCTTCGCGAGCACCTTCCGTTTGCGCACCCTGCCCCTCCTTCGCTGAGGGTCCTAGACAGCCCCAGCGTGGATCGGGGGCGGGGTGCGCGCCCTGCTCGACCCACACGAAGGTCAGGAGAGCCGAAAAGTGAGGCATTCGCTCAGGTCGTCGTCCTTCTCCAGCCCACCGTCATCCAGAAGGTGCGGAGCGCACCGGCCTGGCGGAGCGAGTAGCCGCGGGCGGTGTGGAGGGAGCCTCGCTCGTCCTTCAGGCGCTCGTACTCGATCTCGGCAAAGGCGAGGAACTCCTCGACGAGCTGGCGCAGGTGCTGAGAGTGTACTCGAGCGCTCTCGGCCGGAGCGCGCGTCAACGCAGAGTGCTGGTGGCCACCGCCGGGGATCGGACCGGCACCGCCCGCTCGTCGACTTCGGCGCGGATGCGGGCGTAGGCCTCGGTCTGTCGGACCGGCTCGAGGCGCGGGGAGCGGTCCAGCCAGTCGACGTCCGCGAGCCCGAGATCCGACGCCCGCTGCAATGCCTGCAGCGCGCGGTCGACGTCGCCGCGATAGGCGTAGAGGTCCGCGCCGTACTGCTGGACCACGCCCATGAAGCGCCGGTTCCGCACCACGGCCATCGAGACGTGGGTCTCGTCGAGCCCCTCGGGCCCGTCGAGGCCCAGGGCGTAGCGAGCCATGGCGGCGACGGTGAGCGCGTTCCGACCCGAGCCTCGCTCGTCGACGAAGGTCCGCAGCGCCTCCCGGTCGTCCTTCCAGAGCGCGATCCGGAGCGCGACCATCCCGCTCCCGGTGGCGCCGCGCCGGCCGGCCACCGCGGCCATCATCGCGTCGGCTTCGTCGAGGCGGCCGCTGAGCGTGTAGTGCCGCGCCAGAGCGACCTGGGGACCCTCGGCGCCCGCGGGGTCGAGCTCGATGGCCAGCTTCAACCGTCGCTCGCCATCGGCGAGCATCCCCGCCTCGAGCTGCAGCGAACCCAAGTAGTGATGCGCCAGGGGCAGGGTCGGCGCGATGCGCAGGGCCTCGAGGAGCCCCTCGAGGGCTCGGGGGACATCCATCGCCTGGACCGCCAGCGCGCCCTTGGCGAGCTGGGTGTCCGCGCGCTCGGGCGCCACCCGCAGGGCCCGCTGCACGCTGCTCACGGCGGCGTCCCAGCTGTCGGCGCCCTCCTGGACGGCGGTGAGGAAGGAGCGCCGGGTCGCGCACATCGCGTGGAGCGCGTAGGCGGCGCCGAACGAGGGGGCGAGCGCGATGGCCTGCTCCAAGGGCGCCAGGTCGAAGTCCGAGAAGCCGTCGGTCATCAGGGTCCGGCGCGCCTGGTAGTAGAGGCGCAGCGCCTCCTCGGGGACCGCCCCCTCGCTGCGCGCGGAGAGCTCCACCCGGAGCGCCTCGGCGATGCGCTGGCTGACCTTCTCCTGGAGCTCGAAGGCGTTCTCGAAAGCGTCCTCGAAGCGCTCGCTCCAGAGCTGGGTCGCGGACTGCGTCACGCTCGCCCGGGCCGTGATGCGCAGCCGGTCGCCCTGCCGCTGCACGGTGCCGCTGACCACGTGGTCGGCGCCGAGACCGGCGAGGTCCCCGGGGCGTGTCCGCGGGTCGAGGTGACCGGTGGCGCCGAAGCTGAGCACCCGCAGGCCCCGGGTCCGGGAGAGCACGTCGACGAGCTCCTCCGCGAGTCCCTCGCCGAGGTAGTCGGACTCGGCGTCGCCCCGATAGGCGAAGGGCAGAACCGCGACCGAGACCTCGCCGGGCTTCGGGGGAATGCGCACCCGCGGGGAGCAGTCACCGCGCTTCCAGCACTCCAAGACGGCGCGCACCGTCTCCGCGTCGGCGGGGCGGTTCCCGGGCTCGCGGGCCATGAGCTGCAGGATGAGCTCGGCGATCACCGTGGGGAGCTCGGGCAGGTAGCGGCGCGGGTCGATGGGATCGTGACTCAAGCGCGCCACGGCGACGGCCATGGCGTTGGGACCCTCGAAGGGCACGGCGCCGGTGACCATCTCGTAGAGCATCACGCCAAAGGCGTAGAGGTCCGTCCGTCCGTCGACGGCCCCGGCGCGGAGCTGCTCGGGCGCCATGTAGAGCGGGGTGCCCAGGACCGCGGCGTCGCCGGTGAGGCGGAGGTCCCCGCCCTCACCGGAGCGGGCGATCCCGAAGTCGGTGAGGACCACCCGGCCGGCGGGCTCGACCAGCACGTTGCCGGGCTTGAGATCCCGGTGGACCACGTCGGCCGCGTGGGCGGCGCCGAGACCGCGGGTGACCTCGATGCCGATGGCCACCGCCTCGTCCAAGGGGAGCGCGCCGCGCTCCTCGAGCACGTCCTCGAGACTGCGCCCGGCGACGAGCTCCATCGTGAGGAAGGGATCCTCCCCGTCGACGCCGAGGTCGAAGGTGCGCGCCACGTTGGGGTGGGTCACCCGGCGGCTGAGGCGGACCTCCTGGAGGAAACGCTGCCGGAGCTGCGCGCTGGCGCCGAGGACCCGCTTGAGGGCCACGACCTCCCCGAGGTGCACGTCGCGGACCTCGTAGACCTCGCCCATGGCGCCGGCGCCGAGCTGACGGATGACCTCGTAGCGATCGGCGATCCGACCGCCGAGTCCGTAGGACCCCGTGTGAGGCGCCGCGATGGTGTCTCGCATCCCATCGTGTCCGTCGCGCATCGTCGCCGAGGGTAACTCAGCCGATCGCGCCGCGCCGCTGGATCCCGGCGAGGGCGGCGACGACGGCGGTGTCCGAGCGGAGCACGTGGGGCCCCAGGGCGAGCGGGAGGTACCCGAGCTCCTCGAGCAGCGCGCGCTCGGCGTCGGTGAAGCCGCCCTCGGGTCCGATGGCCACCGCGACCGACGCAGCGGCGGTCGCGACGGGCTCGGTGGCGTCCGTTCGCGCCAGGGCCGCCAGGCGGAGCTCGGCGTCGGTGCGGGCCGCCTCGGCGAAGGGTCGGGGACCCAGTAGGTCCGGAGTGGTCGGCCGCTCGCATTGGCGGGTCGCCTCCCGCGCGATGCGGCGCCAGCGCTCGACCTTCTTGGCCGAAGGCTCGGCCGGGCTGCGCTCCCCGAGGGCCAACCGGATCGCGTCGACGCCCAGCTCGGTCGCCATTCGGATCCCGAGCTCGACGGCGGGCGCCTTGGGCAGGGCCCAGACCAGGGTCGTGTGGGGCAGCGCGGGCTCAGCGACCCACGAGCGGACGATCCGGACCCCGCCGCCCTCGAGGAGCTCCGCCTCGGCGAGGTGGCCCTCGCCGTCGAAGAGCTCGACCGGGGTGCCCGGGGACAGCCGGAGCACCTTCACGTGCTTGCGCGCCTCGGGATCGAGGGCGACCCGCGCCCCCTCCGCGGCCGTCGCGTCGCCGAAGAGGCGCCGCAGGGTCATCCGTGCCGCAGCGTGATCGCGCGCCACTCGCCGTCGGCGGTGACGACCGACGTCATCGGCTGGAAGGCCGCGGCCACTTCGTCTTCCTGGCCGGCGAGGATACCGCTGAGCACCAGGGTCCCCTGGGGCGCGACCCGGGCCATGATGGGCTCGGCGAGGTCGATGAGGATCGGCGCCTGGATGTTGGCGAGCACCAGATCCCACGCGCCGTCCACGGTGCGCACGTCGTCGGTGGAGGCGCCGATGCGATCGGCGACGCCGTTGTTCTCCGCGTTCTCCAGGGTCGTGGGGACCGCGTTGTCCTCCACGTCGACGCCGTAGGCGCGCTCGGCCCCGAGGAGGAGCGCGGCGACGGCGAGGATTCCGCTGCCGCAGCCGACGTCGAGGATGGCCTCGCCGCCCTTCACCGTCTCCTCGATGACCCGGAGGACCAGCCGGGTGGACTCGTGGAGCCCACTCCCGAAGGCACCGCCGGGATCGATGGTGAGCACGATGCGCTCGCCGGCGTCGGCGGGCACCTCGCGCCAGGAGGGGCGCAGCAGCAGTCGGTCGCCGATGGGCGTGATCTGGAAGTGCTCCTTCCAGGCATCGCGCCAGGCGTCCCCGACGATCACCTGGACCTCGCCGCCGACCTCGGCGGCCACGGACTGGGCGCTCTCCTCGTCGGCGAAGCTGGCCACGAGGAGGGTCCGGCCGGGGCCCGACGACCCGTTCATGGTGGACTCGTCGCGCTCTTCGACGCCGGCGGCGCCGAGCTCCCAGAAACGATCGGTGGCCAGCTCGACGTCGTCGGTGGCCACTTCGAGGTGCACGAAGGGGTAGCGGGGCTCGCTCATGGAGTTCTCACTCGCCGATGGAGATGACGAAAGTGCCTTGGGTCGGCTCGGCGGGGCCGCCGTCGTCCCGGGTCACTAGCACCGCCGTGGTCACCACGCCGCCCACGACCACCGCGCCGACGATCGTCCAGAACCACCACTTGGTCGCGATACCGCCGCTCTCGCCCTCGACGGCGATGCGGAGCGGCGCCGCGACGTCGCCGCGGGAAGCGACCGGGAGCCCGTCGGCGTCGAGGCCCTCGAAGTAGTACTCGACCAGCGGCGGCGCGACGTCCTCGCCGGGGATGGTGGCGATGAACTCGCCCTCCGCCGGTGTGGTGTCCAGCCGGCGGAACACGTCCGAGGTGCCCTGCCGATAGGCGAGCACTACCGACACGATGCGGCCGCTGGGATCGTCGAGGCTCGCGCGGAGCTCCACCGACTCCCCCGGATCGGCCTGCGCCGGAGACGTGTGCCGGATGGACGCCGGCGCCGGCGGCGCGCCGCCCGGACGCCCCTCTTCTTCCCAGCGCTGCTTGGTCCCGGAGAAGAACTCGCGGAAGCGCGGGGAGACATCGCCCCCCGGCTCGAACGCCGGGTCGATGGCCAGCAGCGAGCGGTAGGCGCCCTCGGCCTCCGCCTCGCGCCCCAGGCTGAGGTAGGTGAAGGCCAGCAGCTCGTAGATCCGCGCCTGCTGTTCCCGGCTGTTCCCCGACCGCACCAGCGCGGCGCTCAGCGTCTGCAGCGCCTCCTCGTAGCGAAGCTCGTCGTACTGGTCCGCGCCCTCCTGGATCAGCGGATTGTCCCGTTGCGCGAGGGCCGGAGCGGCCGTGGCGAGGGTCGTGGCCGCAACGAAAAGCAGGATGGCGCGCATCGCGCGTCAGGGTACTCGACCCGGGGGGTCCACGAAAAGCCCCGGAAGCAGGGGAGACAGCGAGGTCAGGGCTCGAGGCCCAGGCCCAGGCACAAGCCCACGCACAAGCCCAGGCACAAGGCCCAGGCTCAAGGCCCAGGCACAAGGCCCAGGCTCAAGGCCCAGGCACAAGGCCCAGGCTCAAGGCCCAGGCTCAAGGCCCAGGCACAAGGCCCAGG
>DCLA01000087.1:13508-26779 GCA_002320815.1 Myxococcales bacterium UBA1660 | reverse complement strand
AAGGCCCAGGCACAAGGCCCAGGCGCCTACGCCCGCATCAACCGCCACAACATCCGGCAGACCCGGTCCACCAACCGCCAAGCCTCCGACGCCGCCGCTTCATCCACCACGCCAGTCGCCACCGCGAGCTCGACGCACATCAGCGACTCCCGCGCCAACCCGAGCGCCACCCGCAAATGGTTCGCCTGCCGAGCCCCCCGCGTAAACGCGAGCCCTTCGGCAACGTTCAACGCCACCGACCGTGAAGCCCGATGAAGCTGCTGCGCCAGCTCACTGTCGCCCTCAGCCTTCAACGCCGCCACCACCGCTCGAACCTCCCGAACCATCTGAACCGAAACCGTACGCACGCGCATCACGAAGACCTCCTGGTCTCACCGAGCACGACGGCCCTGCGCCGCCGTCCTGGCATCGCCCGCCCGCCCTCGCGCGCAGGCCGGGTCCAGGCCGAAGCCGCCGCAGGCGGTGCGAGCCGCAGGCGAAGCAGCCTTGACGCGGCCGAGCACGAGGGCACCCTCGCATCAGCAGGACGAGCCCCGCCCCAAGGTCCGAAGCCAACGCGCCGAGAAGGTCACCCAGAGGCGCTGGCGAAGCGCTCAGGCGATACGCGCTGGCGAAGCGCGCTGGCGATACGCGCTGGCGCCGGAGAGTCCCATCGAGCGGGCGCCAACGAAGTGCGCAAAGCACCGTCGACGACGACGTGGACGACCCGATGCGCAAGTTGGCAAGTGCGTCCCCAAAGCAAGTCGGGGACAAACGCCTGGCCCTACGCCTGCGCATCGAGCCTTGGGCGCTGGGCCTGGGTCTGCGCCTGGGCCTGCGCATTCTGCCTAGGTCTGCGCCTGGGCCTGCGCATTCTGCCTGGGCCTGGGCCTGGGCATCCGGCCTGGGCCTGGGCATCCGGCCTGGGCCTGCGCCTGGGTCTGCGCATTCTGCCTGGGCCTGGGCATCCGGCCTGGGCCTGCGCCTCGCGCCTACGCGGTTCGCCTGCGCCTCGCGCTCAGCTCGGTAGGCGGTAGCGGACCACCGTGCCGGTGATCAGGTCGTGGACGCTGCGCTTCTGGGGGTGGAACGCCGCCAGGGCCAGGCCCGCGCCGTAGAGGAGGCTGAGCAGGCCGTTCCCGAGGGCCAGGGACAGGATCACCGTCTGCATGCGGCCGGCTTCGCCGATGCGGAGTTGCTCGATCGTCGTGACCACGCCGTCGAAGCCGTAGGCGGCGAAGATGGCCATGCCGACCACCAGGGGCATCCAGAGGGAGAGCACCGTGCGGGCCAGGGCTCGGCCCCAGCCGAGGCGGTGCCCGTCGGTGCGGCGGACCTGGATCTTGAGGAGGTACTTGGCCAGCGTCTGGCCGCGGGTCGCGTGGCCCGCGGTGACGTGGACCAGGTGGAGGATCATGCCCCACCAACCCAGCAGCGCGATGAGGACGCCGGCGACGATGGTGTCCAGCAGGGTCGCCGTGGCTCGGATCCAGAAGCCGGCGTAGGGCGCCCGCTCGGGGGCGGCGGCCTTGAGGGCGTCGATGAGCGCGTCGTGGTCGGGGTAGCGGTCGGCGGGGTCCTTGGCCAAGAGGCGCGCGATGACCCGGGCGAGCTTGGGCGGAATCGTCGGCGGCAGCGTGGGGACCGGGGCGCCCAGGTGACCCTGGACGACCTCCATGATCGACGACCCGCCGAAGGGCGGCTCGCCGCCGAGCAGGTGATGGAAGGTGGCGCCCAGGGAGTACATGTCCGAGCGGTGGTCCAGGGTCTCCCCCTGGCACTGCTCCGGCGACATGTAGAAGGGGCTGCCCACCAGGGTCCCGTCGTGGATCGACTCCTCGGCGCTGACCGGCTTGGCCAGTCCGAAGTCGGCGATCTTCACCACGCCGTCGGCGCCGCGCAGGATGTTCGAGGGCTTGATGTCCCGGTGGAGGATCCCCGCGCGATGGGCCGCGCGCAGACCCCGGGCGATCTGGAGCATCATGCGTCGGGCGACCTCGGGCTCCAGGGTCTCGCCGCGCTCGAGCACGGCCTCGAGGGAGCCGCCGTCGATCCGCTCCATCGCGAAGTAGAGCATCCCGTGCTCGGTCGGCTCGGCGCCCGGCGGGGGCTCGGATCGACCGTCGGGAACGAAGCCGGTCCGGCCGATGTAGTGGATCCCCACCACGTGCGGGCTCTGGAGCTTCGCCTGAGCCCGGGCCTCGCGCTTCAGCCGCTCCTCGTGCGCGGGCTTGCGGAAGACCTCCCGCAACATCTTCAGGGCCACCGGCCGATCGAGGCTCGTGTCTTGGGCGCCGTAGACCGTGCCCATGCCTCCGACGCCGAGGACCGACTCGATGTGGAAGTGGTCCACCTGACAGCCGATGAGCGCCTCGGCCTGGCGCCGATCGGAGCTCCGCGGCGGGAAGGCGCTCGGCGCTCCGTCGCGCTCTCGCTCGCCGGACCCGTCGACCGACACCAGCGGTTCCCCCGCGAGCGTGTCGGCGAGGGCCATGCGCGCAGGGTCACCGCCGGCCATCGAGATCCATCCCGAAGCGAGTGGTACCAGTTGCGGAAGATCGCCGCGAGCCCCCGGCGTTGTATCCTCGTCGCCCGTGGGACTCCGATCCACCACCGTGCTCGCCGCCGCGTTCCTGATCGGCGCCGTCGCCCTGGTCGCCTGCTCCGACGATCCCAGCCCCGAGCCGCCGCCGGCGCCGCCCCCACCTCCGGACACCGCCGCCATCCTCGCGCGACACCACGTCGACTGGCCGGAGGCCGACCGGACCCGCGCCCTCGACGCCGGCCGCGCGGCGCTGGAACGGCACGAGTGCACCCGCTGCCACGTGGTCGACGAGGTCCCCCCGGCCGGCCGCGCGGACCACTGCGTGAGCTGCCACGTCTGGATCGGGGGTCTCGAGCCCGGCCATCGACACTACGAGATGCTCTCCTCTCGCTACGGCGAAGAGACCCTCCAGCGCTACCAGCGCAACATCTTCCATTACCAGGAGGTCCCCGACCTGAGCGCGGTGGCCCGGCGCCTGGACCCGCGATGGATCGACGAGTTCCTCCAGGACCCCTGGGACCTGCGGCCGGCGATGGAGGAGACCATGCCCCGGCTGGACCTCCCCGAGGCCGACCGCCGCGCGATCGTGCGCTACTTCGCGGCCGTCGCCGAGGTCGCCGACCCCTACGCGAACCCCGCGCCCGCGGCCGGCGACGCGCCCAGCGCGGAGGCGATCGCCGAGGGGAAGCAGATCTTCCTCGGCCGGGGCTGCACCACCTGCCACACCTACGGAAACCTGGACACCGGCAAGACGGCCCAGGACCTGATCGACGGCGGGATGCCCGCGCGCCTGGCGCCGAACCTCCGCTTCGCCGGCCAGCGGATGCACCGGGATCTCCTGGTCGCCTGGATCGAGGATCCCGCGCTCCTGAAGGAAGGCACCCGGATGCCCGACATGGGGCTCACCCACGCCGAGGCCGAGCGAGTGGCCGACTTCCTGATCCACGGGGATCCCGAGCTTCGCCCGATGCCCGACTTCACGGCGCCCACCCCGCCGGCACCGGTGGATCGGGCCGTGGGTTGGGCGGAGGTGAAGGACCGGGTGCTCGGCCGGATCTGCGTCCACTGCCACATGAACGAGCACGAGCGGGACCAGGGCCCGGGTAACGAGGGCGGCTTCGGTTGGCCGGGCAGCGGGTTGGCGATGCGCACCTACGAGACCCTGGTCCACGGGGCCGTCGATCGGGCCACCGGCGAGCGCTACTCGGTGCTCGAGCCCCGCGCGGAGGGCGAGCTGCCGCCGCTGGTGCGGGCCATGATGGACCGCCGGGTCGAGGAGCGTCGGGACCGGGTCCCGCCCTTCGCCGACTACGAGCGCCCGCCCCACCCCGACGGGCCGCCGGGCATGCCCATGGGGCTCCCCTCGATCCCCGACGACGAGGTCGCGCTGGTGCGCGCCTGGATCGACGCCGGCTGCCCCGGGCCCACCGAGGTCACCGGGATGCCCGGCATCACCGACGGCTTCCTGGTCCCCGACGGCCCCATCGCGAAGAACCAGGGCTGCGAGCTGCGGGCCCCGGCGGAGCGGCGACCGCGCTGGTCGAACCGTCCACCGCCCGAGTGGGCTCGGGAGTCCAGCGGCGGTTCGGGCACCAGCGGGTCCATGGCGAGCAGCGGGGGCGCGCGCCCCACGGCGAACTGAGTGGACGGACTCCGGCGCTGGCTGGGGATCCCCGACGGGCGCGGTCCCACCGCGCTCCGCCTCGTGCTGCTCATCTTCACCCTCGGCCTGGCGCTGGTGGTGGCCAAGGCGGCTCAGAGCGGTCTCTTCCTGAGCGCCTACGAGCGCGACGCGATCCCCTGGGCCTTCGCGGTGAGCGCGCTGGTGCTGGCCACCTCGAGTTCGCTGGCCGTGAGCCTGGCGCCGCGGCTGGGTCCGGCGCGGCTGGCGACCGCTTCGGTGATCGGCGCCGCCCTGCTCTTCCTGGGGCTGCGCGCCGCCTACTGGTTCTACCCGGAGACGGTCATCGCCGAGGGCGCCGGCCGCTGGCTCCCCTTCGCCACCTACGTCTTCATCGAGGCCGCGAGTGGCGTCCTGCTGATCCAGATCTGGTCGGTGGCCACCGCCGCCACCGACGCGCGCACCGCCCGGCGGCTGCTCCCGGTGGCCGGGATGGGCGCCGGCGCCGCCTGGACCTTGGGCGGGTTCGCGGTGGCCCCGCTCTCCCACGCCGTCGGCGCGCCCGAGCTGCTCACCTTCGCCGCCGTGGCTCTCACCGGGACCGGGGTGGTCCTCCGGCTCATCGTGCGGGCAGACCTGGACCCCGACGCGCGCGCCGGTCGCAAGCGCCTCGACCTCCTGCAGAGCTGGCGCGAGGGCTTCGGCTATGTGCTGGGCGATCCCTTGATGCGCCTCGTGGCGCTGCTGGCGACCCTCATGCTCTGCACCGAGCAGCTCATGGACTTCCACCTGATGGCCACCGCCCAGAGCGAGCTGGGCACCGGGCCGGCCGGCAAGGAGCACATCAGCGCGTTCTTCGGTCGCTACTACGGCGCCACCAGCGCCATCGGACTCTTGCTCCTGAGCGGTCCCGCGGGGCGCGTGCTCGAGCGTCTGGGGACCACCCGGAGCCTGCTGCTCGCGCCGGGCGCGGTCGCCCTGGCCGCGTTGGGGGCGGCGGCCGTCCCGGGTCTGCTGACCGCGGTCTTCCTCCGGGGCACCGGGCGCATCCTCAAGCAGTCGGTCTGGGCGCCCTCGTCGGAGCAGCTCCAGACGCCCTTGTCGAACGTGCGCCGGTCCCAGGCGAAGTCCGCGATCCGCGGGGTCCTCGCCCCCGCCGCCTACGCGGTCGCCGCGCTCGGCCTCGCCGCCTGGCCCGACGGCCTCGCCACCCGCTGGGCGGCGGCGTTGGCCTGCGGGACCGCGGGCGCGATGGCCTGGCTGGTCGCCCGCCGGGTCCGCGCCACCTACACCGACGCGCTCCACGCGGCCGTCGATGCCCGGCGGCTCATCCTCGGGGGCACCGCCATCCCCGGCAGCGCCCGCCTCGACGACGACGCCCGGCGCGCCCTGGGCGAGGAGCTCGCCGGCGACGATCCGGCCCGCGCCGTCCTCGCCGCGGAGATGCTGGCGATGAGCGAGAAGCCGGAGTCGGAGCTGCTCCTCGGGGGCCTCGCCCACACGCACGACGAGGTCCGCGACGAGTGCTGGCGAGGCCTCGAGGGCGCCCCCTTGGACGAACCGCAGCGCGCCCGCCTGGCGGCGGCGTTCGGCGCCGAGCCCAGCGACCCCGTACGGCGGACCGCGCTGGCCACCCTGGCTCGCCAGGGCTGCGAGGAAGCCCTCGCCGGCGTCGCCCCCGACTCGAGCCTCGGCGCTCGGGCCGCCATCGCCTTGGCCGAACGTCGGCACGAGGGCGAGGCCCTGGGCGCCGCGCTCCTTCCGCACCTCGAGGCTCGGGACTCCCTCGGCCCGGCCCTGGCGGCGCTCACCCCGGAGGCCGTCGAGGCGCGGGGGATCCTGGGCCGGCTGGAGCGCTGGCTGGGCTCCGACGACGCCGACGCGCAGCTCCTGGCGGCGCGCGCCGTGGTCCGGCTCGGCCTCCTGCCCCTGCTGCCCGAGGTGGTGCTGCTGCTGAAGCGACCCCGCACCGCGCCCGCGGCGGCCCGGTGCCTGGTGGCCATCGAGACCGGCGCGACCGAAGCGGAGCCGGAGGGGCTGGGCGCCTCGATCAGCCGCCTGGCGAGCCGCATCGCCCGGGCCCACGCGCCGCCGGTGGTGCAGGCGCTGGTGCTCCAGCTCCTGCGGCACCCGGACCAGGCCATCCGCCGCGAGGCGCGGCACGCGCTGGGCGAGTCCATCGCTCTCGGCGACCGCGCGCCGCTGACGCCGGCGGAGGTGCAGCCCCTCACCGAGGCCGAGCTGCGCCGGGCCTATCGGCTCTTCTCGGTGCTGGGCGGCCTGGCCCACGACGACGGCGTGCCCGACTGGGAGGTCGAGGGCGAGCTGGCGTTCCTGGCCCACGAGGTGGATCTCCAGGTGGAGCGGGCCCGAGCCGACGTCCTGGCCACGCTGGTCCTCCGAGGCCGAGAGAAGCTGGTCACCGCGGTGGAGGTCGGCCGCCGGCAGCGCTCGCCGCGGCGCGACGCGCACGTGGCCGAGCTCCTCGCGCTGGGGCTCGAGGCGGACCTCGCGGACCGGGTGGTCCCCCTCTTCGAGCGCATCAGCCTCCGCGAGCGCGTCGCGGCCGCGCGGCGCCTGGGGTACCTGGACGACGAGGCCCTCGCCGATCCCCGGGTGGCGATCGTGGACATGGGCGACGACCATCTGCGACGCTGCGCCCGGGTCGCCTACGGCGCGCGTCTGGACGTCGAAGGGCCCGACGACGAGCACATGGTCTCCCTCTACGAGCGGATCCGGTTCCTGCGCAGCGTGCCGGTGTTCCACGAGCTCGACGGCGACGACGTGCTCCAGCTGGCCCAGCGGGTGGAGCAGGAGGAGCCGACCGCGGGCACCCTGGTCTTCGCCCAAGGAGATCCCGGCGCGGACCTCTACCTCGTGGTGCGCGGCGCGGTGGCCATCCGGGACGGGGAGCGAACCCTGGCCACCATGGAGTCCACCGACTTCTTCGGGGAGCTGGCGCTCCTGGACCACCAAGCCCGGAGCGCCGACGCGGTGGTCACCGAAGACGCCGTGCTGCTCCGCTTGCGCGCGGCGGACTTCGAGGAGCTGATGGAGCGACGCCCCCGCGCCATGCGCGCCATCGTCCGGGTGCTCGCCCGCCGGCTGCGCAGCGGGCGCGAGCGGGCCGCCGAGCGCTGAGGCCCAGCCCCTCGCCACAATCGCTTCCCCATCGGGGACGGTGATTCGGTACCCTCGGGGACCTCTATGGACGAAGAAGCTCTCGTTCGGGTGGTCGCCGCGGGCGACACCCACATCGGCCTACGCGAGCACAACGAAGACGCGGTCTTGATCCGCCGAGAGCTGGATCTCTTCGCCGTCGCGGACGGCGCGGGCGGCGAGAACGCCGGCAACATGGCCAGCACCTTGGCGATGAGCGCGTTGGCCCACTACGTGGAGCAGACCACCGACGAGGGGAACGGCTTCGACGTGCTCGGGCTCCCGCTCGGCGCGCGGCGGCTCTCCCGGGCGGTGCACCACGCCAACCGCGAAGTGCTGCAGATGGCCAAGACCGCCGACCGCTTCCGCGGGATGGGCACGACCCTGGTGGGGGTCCTGGTCGATCGCTTCGGTGCCGTGGCGCACCTGGCCCACGTGGGGGACAGCCGCTGCTACCGGCTGCGGCAGGGCCAGCTCGAGCTGCTCACCCAGGACCACTCCCTGGCCAACGACGTGCTGGAGCTCGCGCCGGACCTCACCGACGAGCGCGCCAAGGCGCTCCCGCCGCGGGTGATCACCCGGGCGCTGGGCATGGGCAAGCAGGTCCGGGTGAGCATGCAGAGCCTGGCGCTGCTGCCCGGCGACCGCTTCCTGCTCTGCAGCGACGGCCTGACCGACATGCTCGAGGAAGAGCAGATCGCCGACGCCCTGCGCCAGGATCTGCGCCCCGACGCCACCGTGAAGCTCCTGCTCGAGGTCGCCAACGCGGCCGAAGCTCGGGACAACGTGGCCGCGGTGCTGGTGGAGTGCCGCTCGGCCGGCCCGGTGGACTGGCCCACGCCGCTGCTGCGCCAGCGCAAGGGGATCACCCCCGACGACTCGGACGACCCCGAAGTGCTGGTCATCGACGAGGGCGCGAGCTCGGGCGGCGCGAGCGCGGCGCAGGACGACGACGAGCCGGAGATCGAGATCAGCGGCGGCAGCGAGCCGCCCGAAGACGGGATCCCCCTCGCCGCCGCCGAGAGCGACGACGACGAAGACGACCAGCCCACCCAGGAGATCGAGATCCGGATGATCCCCGAGGGCAGCGCGAGCAAGGAGAAGGTCGAGGCGGTCCAGGTGCTCCTGGGGCGCATCCCCGCGGAGAGCCGCCCGGGCAGCGAGCGGGATCCCACCCTCCCCTTCCAGCGGCGGTGCAAGAAGTGCGGAGCCCTCTTCGACGGTAAGGCCAACATGTGCCCCAATTGCTGGGAATGATGAAGAATGGCCGGCGGGCGGTCGTCTGGACCGCGTGCTACCTCGTTCCCCCATGCGCTCCGTCTTCACTTGCGCGCTCGTCGCGGCCCTCGCCGTCGCGCCGGTCGGCGCCGAGCCCGTCGATGCGCAGGACTCGCTCCGCCGCGCGCTGAGCCGGAGCGAGCTGGCCCGCCTGGGCCGCGGGCGCCTCGTGGTCCGCAGCACCACCGAGCGGCGCGGGAGCCTCCGGCTCATCGGCGGCACCTCCTACCAGGTGGTCGACCTCACGCCGGACCAGGTCTGGCGCGCGCTCAACGACCGCGGCCGCTACCTGCGGCACATGCTGCCCTCCACCGAGTCCGCCCGGGAGATCCGCCGGCGCGGGAACGTGCGCACCATGCGCCTGGTCCACGCCTACGGCTTGGTGAGCGCGAGCTACGCGGTGAACTTCACCTACGACGCCGCGCACAAGACGGTGGTCTTCCGCCTGGCCGACGACGAGCCCCGCGACCTGCGCGCCGGCTGGGGCTTCATCCGCGTGCGCCCCTGGGGCGACGACGGAACCCAGACCTTGCTCTCGTTCGGCATGATGGCCGACGTGGGCACCGGGCTGGTCAGCGGAGCGCTGCGGCCCACCCTGCACGAGTGGATGATGAAGGTCCCTTGGACCATCAAGAAGTACCTCGAGGGCAGCGGCCGCTCCCGCTACGACCGCTGACGGCGGGCGTGGACGAGCACGTGGTTGTGACCCCCGAGGGACCAATAGGTCCCCGCCGCCACCGCCGCGATCCAAGCCTCACCATGCTCCACCAGCTCCTCGTGGAGGCGGTCGAAAGCCTCGGCGGGACCGTCGCCGGCTCCGTAGAGCCGTAGGGCGTAGGCGCGGTCGTAGAGCCAGCGCCGCTCGCGCACGAGCTCGGGCATGGGGCCGAAGGCCTGACGCATCGCCTCCGTGTAGGGCGGCAGCGTGGGCGCCAGGCGCTCGTTTTGGGACGCGCCGATGCCCCCGAAGCCGGCCTCGAGGAGGTACGCCGGGAGCACGTCGGCCACGCACTCGTCGCCTTCGCCGAGCCGGCGACGCCCTTCGGCGACGTGGGTGAAGAGCTGGGCCATCCGGGCCAGCCGAGCCGGGGCATACCCCGCGGAGACGCTGTCCCGGAGGAGACAGTTGGCCAGGTTGCTGGGTTCCGCGAAGAGCGCGAGGCCGCCCGGTCGCAGGACCCGGAGCGCCTCGCGGACGGCGACCCGGGCGTCGGGGACGTGCATCAGGATCGTCTGCCCGGTGACCAGATCGAAGGACTCGTCGGCGAAGGGCAGCGCCGTCACGTCGCCGGTGGCCCTCTCCATCCGTTCGTGGGGTGCCGCGCTCTCGGTCCAGGTGGGCTCCCGGTCGATGCAGACCATCGTCGCGTCCTCGGCCAGGAGCGGCAACACCGTGCGCGCCCAGTGACCGAGCCCGGTCCCCAGGTCGAGGGCGCGGTGGTGGGATCCGAGCTCGAGCCGCGCCGCGATCAGCCGGAGGTAGTCGCCGGCCCACCATTCGTCGCGCCAATCACCGAGGACGCGGGCGGAATGGGGCTCTTCGTCGTCGAGCAACATGGGGGCATCAGACCCGCTCGTCGGCGTCCCGTCCAGCGGGGGGGGGCGTGAGGAAAAATCTGTCCTCCCGGTAAAGGGTTCACCAAAAGGTCACCCCTTCATGATAGAACCTCCGCATCCAGGAGGTGTTTCAATGGGTGTATCTCGACGCAATCTACTCACCGGGGCCGCCGCTGCGACGGCAGTGGTGGCCTTCGATCCGACCCGGCAGAGCTGGCTCGGGCACGCGGCAGCTCAGGGCTGTCCCGGAGCGATTCGAATCCCGCGCCTCGACGGAGAGCTGCTCTTCGACGCCGCGTCCCTCGACGTCGGCGCCACGGACTTCGGTCATCTCGTCGAGCGCCGACCGGCGGCGCTCCTGAAGCCCGGCTCCGTCCGGGACGTCCAGCGCGCGGTCCGCTTCGCCAATCGGCACGGGATCTCGGTGGCCATGCGCGGCCAGGCGCACTCGTGCTTCGGTCAGGCCCAGGCGCTCTGCGGCATCGTCATCGACACGCGGACCCTCGACGCCATCCACTCGATCGACGCCAGCGGGGCCTGGGTCGACGCGGGCGTGAAGTGGAGCACGCTGACCCTGGCGACCCTGGCCGAGGGGCTCACCCCCCGGGTCCTCACCGACTACCTCGAGCTCTCCGTCGGCGGCGTGCTCAGCGTGGGCGGCATCGGTGGCGCCATGAACCGCTACGGCTTCGTGGCCGACAACGTCGAGGCCCTGGAGGTCGTCACCGGCGACGGCTGCCTGCACACCCTGAGGCACGGCGACCTCTTCCGCAGCGTCCCCGGCAGCTTGGGGCAGTTCGCGCTGATCGTCCGCGCGAAGGTCTCCCTCGACCCGGCGCCCACCCAGGCGCGGGTCTACGACCTGGTCTACACCGACCTCTCGCAGTTCATCGCCGACCAGCGGACGGTCGCCAACGACGAGCGCTTCGACTTCCTCGAGGGTCAGCTCATCGCCAACGACTCGGGCGGCTTCGACTTCCTGCTCCAGGCGGCCATGTGGTTCGACGCCGGCAGCGAGCCCGACGATGCCGCGCTCCTCGCCGGCCTGAGCCCGGTGGCCACCACCACCACGGACCAGCCCTACTTCGACTGGCTCAACCGCGTCGCCGCGGCCGAGGGCTTCCTGCGCTCGATCGGCCTGTGGGAGACGCCCCACCCGTGGAGCGATCTCTTCCTCGACGACCGCTCGGTGGAGTCCTACATGCGCTGGACCCTGGACCGGCTCAGCCCGGCGGACCTCGGCTTCGGCCTGGCGCTGCTGTACCCCTTCAAGCGGCGGGCCACCCGGGCGCGCTACGTGGCCACGCCGAACAGCCGGCTGGTGTGGGCCTTCGACCTGCTGCGCTTCCCCTTCCCGGACCCGGCGGTCATCCAGGCGCTCCTCGACCAGAACCGCGAGCTCTACGAAGAGGCCGCGCGCCTGGGCGGCAAGCGCTACCCGGTCAGCGCGCTGGACTTCGACCAGGCTGACTGGATCGAACAGTACGGGCCCCGGTGGCGATCCTTCGCCAGCCGGAAGCGTCGATACGATCCTCGCAACGTGCTGACCCCGGGTCAGCACGTCTTCGGGTCCTGAGCGCCCCGAAACTCACCAATACAGGTTAGAAATTCGCGGTCGACAGGACGTTCATTCGTCTTGTCGACCGCGGACGCGTGAGGGTATCCTTCACTCTTCAGGGAGGGTCATGATTCTTCAGAAGATCGATTGCGCAGGCGACGAGCTGCGTTGGAAGTCCGATCGCGGCAACCTCGAGATCCGTCGGCCGGCCAAGGGGATCATCCTCTTCGTCGAGGTGGGCTTCTTGGACAAGGAGTTCGCTCCGATCATCCAGGAGCACCTCGACGCGATGCTGAAGGGCGGCGAGCAGCCGGAGATCTTCGTCGATGCCTACGATCTCGAGGGCTACGACTCCGAGGTCCGCATCGGCGCGACCGAGTGGCTGAAGAGCAACCGGGACAAGGTGCGCAAGCAGCACATGCTGGTGCGTTCCCGGCTGACGAAGATGGGCCTCTCGGTCGCCAGCATGGCGCTCGGGGGAGTCCTCGAGGGCTACGCGGACCGGCCGTCCTTCGACCGCGCCTACCGCGCCGCCGTCGGCAGCGGGCGCTGACCCGCGGCGGCGCGCCGGTTCTCCCGGCGTAGCCGCATCAGGTCCACCAGGTAGATCGCGACGGCGATCCAGATGAGCCCGAAGGTGACCGCCTCCACGGGGCCGAAGGGCTCGCCGTAGAGCAACACCGCGCAGGCGAGCTGGAGCGTGGGCGCGAGGTACTGGACCATGCCCAAGGTGGTGTAGCGCAGCCGCCGGGCCGCGCCGGCGAAGGCGAGGAGCGGCAGCGCCGTCACCACGCCGCTGGCCAGGAGCAACACGACCCGCGGGGCGGTCTCGGTGCGCAACGCGCCGAAGCTCGGCTCCAGGAGCGCGAGGTAGCCGAGGGCCAGCGGCGCGACCAGACCCGTCTCGACCGCGAGACCCTCGGCGGCGCCGACGGGCGTCCGCTTCCGGATGAGCCCGTAGAGCGAGAAGGTCAGCGCGAGCACGAGGGAGACCCAGGGGAGCGAGCCCTTGGCCACCGTGAGGTACACGACCCCGCTCAACGCGAGGAGGACCGCGACGGCCTGCATGGGCCGCAGACGCTCGCCGAGGAAGACGCGCGCCAGGGCGACGTTGATCAACGGGTTGATGTAGTAGCCGAGGCTGGCTTCGGCGACGCGGTCCACGCTCACCGACCAGATGAAGAGGCCCCAGTTGGTCGCGATGAGCGCAGTGGAGAGGGTCATCCAGCCGTGGGTACGCCAGCCGCCCTCGTAGGCGAGGCCGCCGCCCCGGCGACGGCGCCAGAGGAGGACGGCCACGATGAAGCCCAGCGACCAGACGATGCGGTGGCAGAGGATCTCCACCGCGGGCACCCCATCGAGCGCCTTCCAGTAGATGGGCAGGAGGCCCCACGCGCCATAGGCCGCGACGGCCATGGCCGCGCCAGCAGAAGGGGTACCGATCGTCTCGGGAGCGCGAGCCACGCCGACCCTATGGCCGACCCCCACCCCCCGAGCCAGCAGCCGGGGACGATCGTCGTCATTGTCGTCATTTCACGCGCCGGTGAAATGACGACAATGACGACGATCGTCCC
>DCLA01000087.1:0-13208 GCA_002320815.1 Myxococcales bacterium UBA1660 | reverse complement strand
CAATGACGACGATCGTCCCCGTATAGTCGGGGGGTGCGGGATGGGGAGGAGAGGGTCGTCGAGGGCGTCATCGAAGCGGCGGGGCCGCTGGTGGCCGGTGCCGACGGCCAGCCCTGTGTGTATTGGGAGCACGGCGGTGGGCTGGCCGGTGTGCCCACCGAGCGGGGCGGGGAGCGCTTTTGGGTCGTCGATGGACAGCAGCGGGTGCTGGTGGTGACCGAGCACTTGGACGACGTGCGCGCGCGCACCGACTGGCAGGAAGCGGTGGTCCGAGTGGCCACCTCGGAGATCGCGCTGGTGTCCGAGGAGCTCGGGCGGATCAAGCGGGTCTTCCGCGAAGGCGGCGGCGACACGGAGCTCCGCGCGGAGCAGCGGCGGCTGAAGAAGGTCGCGACGCTGCTGTGCAAGCTGAAGGCCCATGCGCGGGGGAACGTCCACGGGAACAACGGGACTCTGGCGAGTCAGGGCGCGTGGATCGAAAAGCACCAACACCTGGCGACCCGTGGTCACGGGGCCACCACCATGGAGCGCGCGGTGAAGCGCTGGGTGCTCACACTGCAGCCGGGCGATCCGGTGCGAGTACGGGGGCGCTTCGTGGTGGAGCCACTGCCGCCAGGTCTCGACGCCCCCGGTGGCGGCTATCGAGACCGTCCGACCTGCGTCGTCGTCCACGATGCCACGGTGGTGGGGCGCGGCGAGGTGACCGAAGCAAAGTCGGTCGCGCCGGAGCCGCTCGAGGCCCGGTCCGCTCGCGAAGCGGAGGAGTTCGGCGCCTCGGTGCGCCGGACCGACCGGCTGGTCCTCGGGGTGGTCTCCGCCCTCACCACCGCGGCCGCCGCCGCCTGGTGGCTACTCCACTGACCCGGGCGCCGGCTCGTCCAGACGCAGGGCCAGACCGAGGGCCACCACCGGGAAGATCACGCAGCCGTAGAGCGGCCAGGCGTAGCCGCCGGTGAGCGACTCGCCCAGCGCCAGCGCCGAGGGACCCAGCGCGCTGCCGAGCACCACGACCATCATCTCCACGCCGGCGATGGCTCCCAAATGGGCCCGGCCGAAGAAGCGAGGGAAGGCGATGGTCGCGATGGGGCTGAAGAGCCCGCCGCTGATGCCCAGACCCAGGGCCACCAGGGGATAGGCCGAGCCCAGGTGGACCGCCGCCAGGATGCCCACCACCTGGGCGGCCATCATCGCCAGCAGCAGCCGCTTCACCCGGAGCCGGTCGCCCAGCCATCCACCGACGAGCGCGGTGAAGGTGGAGACCACCGACATGGGCAGGAAGACCGCCACGGCCTCGCTCCGCTCCATGCCCACCCGGGCGCCGATGTCGACGATGTGGAAGGTGACGCCGGTGACCACCATGGCCTGGACCGCCAGCGCGAAGGTCACCGCCCAGAAGCGCAGGCTGCGCACCGCCTCGGCGCGGGTCACCGAGGGCTCCTCCCGAGCGGCGCGCTCGGGCGAGGCGGGCTCGCCATCCATCTCCAGGCCGCAGTCCTCGGGGCGGTCCCGATAGAAGAGCAGCGCGACCACGGTCATCCCCACGCCGACCACGAGCGCCATCTCGCGCCACGCGCCCCGCCAACCGGCCCGGCCGATCCAGGCGTCGAGGACCAGCGGCGCGACCCCGAAGCCGAAGCCCACGAAGACGCTGCTGATGCCCGCGGCGAGGCCGCGGCGGGTCTGGAACCAGCGACCGAGCATGGTCCGGCTGACCATCGTCAGCATCCCCTGGCCGCTGAAGCGCAGCGCGAAGAAGCCCAGCACGAGCAGCGCCACGGCGAGGGGACCGGGATCCGCGAGCTGGTCCACGTGGCTCAGGTAGACCAGCGTGGCCCCCAAGCCGATGGCCGCCAGGGCCGCGCTCGGGCGGGCGCCGATCCGGTCGAGGACCCGGCCGCCGAGGGGCAGGGTCAGGCCGCTGGCCACGGTGCCGGCGAGGTAGGCGTTGGCGAGCTGCACCCGGCTCGAGCCGGTGGCCGCGAGGAGGTCGTCGGTGAAGACGCTGACCCCCATCGTCTGCCCCGGGATCGACAGGACCACACCGACCGTGGCCACCGCGACGATCCACCACCCGTAGAAGAAGGGGAAGCGGGCCGGAGCGAAGGGAATGTCCGCGCTTCGGGACGGGCGGGCCGCGGTGCCGGAGGTGCTCACCGGCCGGGCTCTGCCACGCGCGGGGATCCCGGTCGAGCCCGGGCGCCAAAGGAAGTATCCTCGGCGGGTCGACGTATTCGAGGCACGCGATGGACCTGCGGCAGGCATATGAGCGCTTGGGCGTGGAGCCCGGCACCGAGCCCAAGAAGGCGCGCCGCGCCTACTTGAAGCTGCTGAAGGTCCACAAGCCGGAGACCGATCCCGCGGGCTTCCAGTCCATCCGCGAGGCCTGGGAGACCATCCAGGGCGCCAAGGACTGGGAGATCGAGGCCCTGGACCGGGCGCCGGAGCCGGCGAACGCGGCGCCCCCGGATCCCTTCCGCCGGGGCAAGGATCCCGACTTCGCGCACCTGCCCTGGACGATGCCCCGCCGGAGCTGGGGCCAGCAGGTGATCCTCGCGCGCGGGCGCGCGACCGGCGAAGAGGTCCACGCGGCGATGACCGCCCGGGTGGTCTCCCAACACGCCGACTGGGGCGGTGGGGCGCGCATCAGCGCGATCCCCGGGGGCGACGGCGGTCCCTACCGCGGCGGCGATCCGCTGGCGGGCTTCGTGGAGCGGATGACCAAGGCGACGGATGCCGACCGGGTCCTCATCGCCCGGGAGGCGGTGGCGGCCCACCCGGCGAACGCCGAGGCCCACCGGCTCCTGCATCGCTCGCTCCTGGTCGTCTCGGACATGCCCGGGGCCGCCGAGGCCCTGCGGACGGCGCATCGCGCGGGGCTCCCCGGCTTCCTGGAGCCCCTGCTGCGGCAGCATCCGGAGCACCTGCTCCCCGAGGAGCTCGACGAGGCGCGCCGGGAGGCCGGCCACGGGTTGGACCCGGTGGCCGTGGCCCGCGCGCTCCTGGTCCGCGGCGACGCCCAGGGCGCGGTCCGCGCGATGCGCTGGGGCATCGACGCCGCCCTCCGCGGCGCGAAGGAGCACGTGCCCACCGTGCACGTGGTGCTCGACTTCGTGCTCCAGCTCTACCGGCACCACGAGCCCGGCCCGGCGCGGGAGCTCCACGATCACCTGCGTCGCTGGATGCGCGACTCCGGTCGCGAGACCGAGCTCCGCGGGTCGCAGCTCGCGGCGACCTACCATCTCACCGGCGAGCTGGCCGCCCTTCCCCGGCACTACCCGGCGGCGGTCCAGGCGGCCCTCTCGCGGGGCATCCTCGATGGCGACCCGGCGTTCGCGGCCACCGAGCTGGCCCAGTGGACGGTGGAGCACGGCCCCGAGGCGGAGAAAGCCGCGGAGGAACTCGAGGTCTACGCGCCCACCCTGTTCCGCTCGGTGGCCAAGTACCTCGACCGCCGCACCGCCGGCGTCTACGCGCCGCTGCCCCAACCCAAGATGAAGCACTGGGGCGACCCGGCGGCCGCCGGGTCGGGGAGCACCGGGTCGGGGAGCACCGGGTCGGGGAGCACCGGGTCGGGGAGCGCCGGGACCGCGACACCGCAGCCCGCGGCCGCCAAGAAGGGCGGCCTGTCCAAGGGGCAGATGATCGGCCTGGCCGTCCTCCTGGTGCTGGTGGTGTTGGCCTTCGTCCGAATCGTGGTGACCCAGGAGCGCGCGGTGCGGGAGCCCCTGCCCCCGAGGCCGCCGACCATCGCCACCACCGGACCCACCGACGCGCAGCTCGACGCGAGCGTCGAGCGGATCTGCTCCCACACGAAGGACCGCTCCGACCCCCGCTGTCAGACGGCGGTCACGTGGGCCCAGGCGCTCCACGCCCAGGCCAGCTGCGCCACCTTGGCCACCGCCAAGCAGGCCTTCGACGCCGCCCTCGAGGTCGCCGCCGCCAACCCCAGCGGTGGCTTCGAGAACATCCTGATCAACGCGGCGAAGTTCGATCTCGACCACGCCAACCGGCTGCGCTGTTCGACCCCCCACCCTTAGAGAGGCCCGTCCTTCCATGACCGTCGTTCCCCTCCGTCCCCGAGTGAAGGGCGCCGTCGTCGGCATCGACCTCGGCACCACCTACTCCCTGGTCAGCATCCTCCAGGACGGACGGCCCCTGGTGCTCCCCAACGCCATCGGCGAGAAGCTCACCGCCAGCGCGGTCTCCTTCGACGACGACGGCTCCATCCTGGTCGGCGAGGCCGCCAAGGCGCGGGCCATCTCCCACCCGGAGCGGACGGCGGTCACCTTCAAGCGGGACATGGGGTCGGACCGGCAGATCCCCATCGCCGGCCGCGAGATGCGCCCCCAGGAGCTCAGCGCGCTGGTGCTCGAGTCGCTGAAGCGCGACGCCGAGGAGGCCCTGGGGATCCACGTGGAAGAGGCGGTGGTCACCGTCCCCGCGTACTTCGGCGACCTCCAGCGACAGGCCACGCGCGACGCGGCGAAGATCGCGGGCATCAAGGTCGAGCGCATCATCAACGAGCCCACCGCCGCGGCCATGGCCTACGGCCTGCACAACCGGGACAAGGAGATGCAGGCGGTGGTCCTCGACCTGGGCGGCGGCACCTTCGACGTCACCGTGCTGGAGATCATCGAGGGGGTCATCGAGATCCAGGCCACCGCCGGCGACGCGCGGCTGGGCGGCGAGGACTTCGCCGAGGCCCTGGTGGCCCACGTGGCCGCGGAGCTGAAGGAGACCCACGGCGGCGACGTCATGGAGGACCGATCGAGCCTCGCGCGCCTGCTCGCTGCCGCCGAGGACGTGAAGCGCCGACTCACCGAGACCGACCGCGCCCGCTTCGTGGTGCCGCGACTGAAGGTGGGCGCGACCTCCGTCGACCTGGATCGCCCCATCGACCGCGCCGAGGCGGAGCGGGTCTGGGCCGAGCTCATCGGCCGGCTGCGGGCGCCGATCCAGCGCGCGCTGCGGGACGCGAACCTCGAGCCCAAGGACATCGAGGAAGTCCTGCTGGTCGGGGGCGCCACCCGGATGCCCTGCGTCGTCGATCTGGCGGCGCAGATCTTCGGCAAGATGCCCATGCGGGATCTGCCCGCCGACGAAGCGGTGGCCCTCGGCGCCGCGGTGCA
The DNA here is from genome assembly GCA_002320815.1 of Myxococcales bacterium UBA1660. Lineage (GTDB taxonomy): Bacteria > Myxococcota_A > Polyangia > Polyangiales > Houyiibacteriaceae > UBA1660. Next base: position 8,079 of record DCLA01000087.1, on the reverse strand, counting down.
GGCCGCGCTGAAGACGGGCGACGCAGCCGTCGAAGACCTGGTGGTCACCGACGTGGCGCCCTTCTCCATGGGGATCGCCACCGCGACCAGCATGGGGCGGCAGCAGGTCGAGGGGCTCTTCTCGCCGGTGCTCGAGCGAGGCACCACCATCCCCGCCTCCCGGAGTCAGCGCTTCTTCACCATGGCGGAGAACCAGCGAGAGATCCGCGTGGCGGTCTACCAGGGCGAGCACTCGCTGGTGAAGGACAACACCTTCCTGGGCGAGTACATCGTCAAGGAGCTCCCCCAGCAGGCGGCCGGCGCCGTGGCCATCGACGTGCGCTTCACCTACGACCTCAACGGCATCCTCGAGGTGGAGATGAAGCTCGAGGGCAGCGAGCGGGTGGAGCACCTGGTGATCGAACAGCGACCGGGCCGGCTCAGCACGCGGCAGATCGAAGAGGCCCGGGAGGCCATGGCGGCCTTGAAGTTCCACCCGCGCGAGGCGCTCCCCAACCGGACCACCCTGGCCAAGGCGGACGCCGTCTACACGCAGCTCACCGGGCCCGCCCGGGACGAGCTGGGCCACGCGATCGCGATGTTCCGGAGCGCCCTGGAGACCCAGGAGCCGGACATCATCGAGCGGGTCCGCGAGCAGCTCAACGCGCTCATCGATGCCCTGAAGAGCGCGGTGCCCAAGAGCTGATGGCTTGCGCGGGCGCGGGCGGACCGTAGATGCTCCGCGGATGAGCAGCGAGACTCCGCGCACCCCGACCGAGACCAAGGCCCCCACTCCGGCGAAGAAGCGGGACTGGAAGCTGATCGTCATCGGCGTTCTGGTCTTCGTGGCGCTGATCGGCGCCCTGGCCTCCTGGCTCCAGGGCAAGGCGAGCCGGCAGCCCGAGATCGACGCGCTGACCGCCGAGCGGGACGGGCTGAACGAAGAGAAGGCCGCGCTCGCGGCGCAGGTGGAGCAACTCGAGGCGCGGCTCGGCGAGCTCGAGGCGCGGCGGCAGGTCTCCCGCGCGGTCGAAGAGCTGGTCTCGCGCAACTTCGGCACCGCCCGGGACGCGCTCCAAGGAGCCCAGCGGCTCCTGAGCCGCAGCGGCCACCGCGAGCTCGCGGCCCGGGTGGGCGCCGTGGAGCTGATCCCCACCGACGACGTCGGCGAGCAGCGGGACGCGCTCCTCGCCCTCGCCCGCGACGTGGATCGCGCGCTCGGTCAGTGATGCGACGGCCGCTCGTCGCGCTCCTGGGGGTCCTCGGCGCGTGTGGCGCCGCCCAGCCCACCGTGGAGCAAGGGGGCGAGACGGCCCATGGCCAGGCCGAGCACGGGGTCGAGGCGCGCATCGACGCGCTGCTGCAGCGGCTGAATGGCGCCGTGGAGGGTCACGACGGTCAGGCCTACGCGGCGCTCTCCGACGAGGAGGGGCGGCGCGTGGTGGCCGAGCACGTCTTCGTGGTCGGCGCGCTCCTCACCGGGCAGGCGGAGGGCGAGGGCCTGCACGAGAACCAGGCCGCCACCCTGCAGAGCGCGCAGCGCCTCGCGTTCGTCGCCGGGGCCCTCTTCGGCGCCCACGTCGAGCCCGCCGTCGCCGCGCGGGTGAACCGGCTGGGCGCCCACATCCTGGATCTGAGCCCCGACGCCGACGAGGCGCGGCGGGAGTGGCTCTTCCCCCACGTGGACGGACCGCCGACCGACGGAGCCCCGACGCCGGACGAGTACGAGGAGGGCCGGCGCCGCCAGATCACCGGCGCCCTCGCCGGGCTCGAAGCCGCCAACCTGGGTCGCTGCGCCCGGAGCACCTGGATCCAGGAGGTTCCCCTCGAGCAGGACCTCTTCCGCGCCGCGTGGGGCCAGCACGGGCGCGGCATCTGGGTCGCACGCCTCGACTGCATGGCCGAGGTCGGGATGTTCCTCTTCACCGAGCTCGCCGACGGCTCGGTGAAGCTCCTCGGTTTCCGCTTCCTCAGCGAGGAGGCGCATCGCGACGCCCTAGCCATCCTCGAGTCCCTCGAGGCCCGGGTCGCCGGCCGCTGAGCCCGCGCGCGCTCAGCGGCGGACGAGGGACTGGACCAACGGGCCCAAGCGGTCGAGGGAGTCGCTCGCGCAGAGCTCGGTAGGCGCCGCCACCGCCAGGGCGTGGCGCCCTTCGAGGTAGCCGTAGGACGCCACCTCTTCGGTCTCCAGGGACGCCGCGGCCGCCCCGACCAGCGCGTCCGAGTCGGCCTGGGTGGCGTCGCGGTCGAAGCGGCGGGCGGCGACGACCAGAGGCGTCGCGCCGGGCTGGGCCGAGAAGCTCACCTGACAGCCGTCCTCGCTGGGCTCGGCGACCATGTGCGGCAGCCCCCGGCTGCAGGCCGCGGCGACGTCGGTGGCGGTGACGAGGAAGGCGTCGCAGTCGAAGGAATCGGGGACCTCCGGCGCCGGCGAGCCGGCGACGCGATAGAAGACCAGGCGGTCGTCGCGCTCCGCGCTCTCGGTGCCCGGCGGCGGCGGCTCGATGTGGGTCCGCTCGCTCACCCGGCCCACGTGCGGGCAGTGGATCTCGTCGTGGATCTCGGCCGTCTCCACCGCGAAGGGCTTGCCCGCCGGATGGGTGCAGGTCCGTTCGACCCGCACGCAGGCGCCGAGGGTGAGCCCGGCGACCTCGACGGTCTCGTCGACCGAGGTGTAGACCGCCTCGCAGGAGACGTCGCCGAAGACGTAGCGCCACTCGTGACCGCGGCGCATCGGCGCATCGAGGAGCGTGGCCACCGGCTCGCCCTCGGGGTCGGTGATGAACACGCCCTCGTCGCCGACGACGTGGTAGCGCGGACCCATCAGGTCGTTGCCCATGACGACCACCTTGCGCGGCCCTTCGGCGTCCACCGAGTCCGCCTCGACCACCGCGCGGGTGCTCCGCTCGGTGCCGGCGGCGAAGCGCCAGCGGTCCCCGGGAGCCGAGGGGAAGTAGGCGCTGAGCGGCGCCGACTCGCCCTGGGGCTCGTCCCCCGATCCCGCGGGGCTTGCCCCGCACTCGCAGCCCGCGAGGAGCGCGAGCCCGATGAGCGCGCGCTTCATCGACGACGACCGGGGCGGCGGTTCGGCCGACGCTCGGCGCGCACCCGCTCCACGGCCTTCACCTCGTCGGCGATGGCGCCCTCGAAGGGCTCGGCGATGGGGTCGGCGGTCTCCTCGATGACGGAGATCACCTGGGCCGGCGTGAGCGCGGGGTCGAGGGCGAAGAGCTTCGCCGCCAGGTTGGCCACGTTGGGCGAGGCCATGCTGGTCCCGGAGAGGGGCACGGTCTCGCCGTCGGGCACCAGGCTGGGCACCTCCACGCCGAAGTCGAAGACCTTCACGCGGTCCGCGTTGGAGTTGGTGAAGGTCGCCCAATCGCCGTGGCGATCGACGGCGCCGACCGTGAGCAGGTTGGGCGCGGCGAGGCTCGCCGGGACCGGCTCGTACTCGACGACGTCCTGGTTGCTGTTGCCGGCGGCGACCACGAAGAGGGTGTTGGGCGCGGCGGCGATGGTCTGCCGCCAGGTCTCCGCGCGGTGGGCCTGGATGACCCGGGCGCGCGCCATGACCTGGGCGTCGTCGCTGTAGACCCCGTCCTCGTGGCGGAGCTGGTTGGCCACGTACTCGATGGCGAAGCCGAGGCTGGCGTTGATCACCCGCACGTGGTTCCGCTCGGCGAACTCGGCGACGGCCAGCGCGTTGGCGCGCTCGGCGGCGAGCTCTTCGTCGGTGGGACCGCGGTGGTGGTAGAGCCGGGCCTCGCCGGCCCACGCGCTACGGAAGATCGCCAACCGCGCCTGGGGGATCCCAGCCAGGAGGATGCCGGCCACGTGGGTCCCGTGGGCCCACTCGCCGATGGCGTCGAGGTTCACGTCGAGGTGCTCGAGGGCCTCGGGGCTGTCCGCCGAGCGCATCAGGGAGAGCACCCGCTGGGCCGCCTCGGTGGAGGCCATGCCGGCGCGCAGGTCCATGATCCCCCGGAGGAAGGGCTTGTACTCGGCGAGGGTCGCCGCGTCGGGCCGGTAGAGGAGGTCGGCGTTGGTGGTGTCCCCGATGTCCGAGGCGATGCCGTGGATGTCGTCGACCTGCCCATTGCCGTCGTCGTCCTCGCCGTTGGGCTGCTCGGCGGGGTTCGTGTAGAGCTGCTCGGTGAAGAGTTCGGGGTTGGTCCCCACGTCCCACACGCCGACCACGATCTCCTGGGCGTCGTTCGCGCCGGTCAGATCCACGGTCGGGAAGGCGTACTCGGCCGGTCCCTCGCTCTGAGCGTGGGCGGCGCGGACGGTGTCGATGGCCGCCAGGAAGACCCCGCGGTGGGTGACGATGCCCGGAAGGATCTGCTCGAAGTAGAGCGCGTCGCTGGCGGTCTCCAGCGAGACGAGCTGCTGGTGGATCTGACCGAGGTTGGCCTGGAGCTGCTCCGGGGCCTGGAAGATCTGGAAGATGACCGTGGAGGACCCGAAACGGGTCCGCGGGAGCTCCTGGAAGACGGCAACCACCGCCGCCTTCTGGGCGGTCTCGTTCGCGCCGGCGCGCTGCCGGGCGATCTCCGCCAGGATGGTGTTGCCGGCGTAGGCGCTGTTGCGGTTCTTCGCCTTGGCGCGAACCAGGCGGACGATCTTCTCCGCGCGGTCGAGCTCACCGGAGGCCAGGGCCACCGCGCCGAGGTCGAAGAGCCGCTCCACCGTCTTGCCCTTGAGGGCGGGCGCCTCGTCGGGCGCGTCCAGCCAGCGGTTCAGGGCCTCGGGGGTGACCTCCGGCTGGACCTGCGCCAGCCGGGCGGTGGCGCCCTCGCGGACATAGTCGCGGAGCGCGGCGCCGCTCAGGGCCTCCCACGGGCTGCTCGGCTCGGCGGCGGCCTCCCCGGTGGTGGTCGTGGTGGTGGCGGTCGCGGTCTCCACCCGGGCCTCGCCGCCACAGGCGAGAGCGAGGAGGAGGGGCCAGCCGTAGCGAATCGGTCCTCGGTGCATGGCCGCGGATGGTGGGCGACCGCCGGGCGGCGATCAAGCCTCGCGGCGGGCGCGCGGCGTCACGGCCCGGGGCGCTCAGACGGCCTGGGTGATCGCGTGCCGGAAGGCGCGGGCGTCGCCGAAGCGCTGGGCGGGATCCTTGGCCAGCGCCTGCATCACCACGTCTTCCATGGCTGGCATGACCACCGCGAGATCCGAGGGGAGCGTGGGCGTCCGGTGGATGATCGACTCGCCGAGCTCGGCGATGGACGTCTCCGGGAAGGGGGAGGTCCCGGTGAGGAGCTGATAGAGGGTCACGCCGACGGCGTAGAGGTCGGTGCGGTGGTCGACGTCGTCGGGGGCCAGGATCTGCTCCGGGGCCACGTGGGCGAAGTCGGAGAGGGTCCCCTGGTCCGGCGTGCTGAAGGAGCTCGAGGGCGGCGCGCCGAGATCCCGGCTCATGGTGAAGCCCGTCAGGGTGATCTGCTCGCGCCCTTCCCAGTCGGCGCCGATGTGCACCTTCGTGGTCGAGATCGAGCGGTGGATGATCCGCCGCTCGTGCACGTAGCAGAGCGCTCCGAGGAGCTGATCGGCGATGCGGCAGACGTCGCTCGCCGCGAGCGGACCGTTCTGCTCCGAGCGCTGCTGGAGCGTCTGGCCCTCGAGGTACTGGAGCGCCATGTAGGGCGCCTCCCCGTCGTGCACGCCCATGTCGTAGAGCATGACCACGTGGGGATGGTTCATCAGGCCGAGGAGCCGACCTCCCCGCCGGAACCGGCGCTTCGCCTTGTCCTCGGAGCGCGTGAGGATGTCGAGGTGCACGTTCCGCCCGACCACCAGGTGGGTCGCCGTGTAGGAGGCGACGCCGCCCGCGTATCCCTCCCGAGTCGAGATGCGGTAGCGACCATCGACGATGGTCCCGGGCTGGAGTCGGTGAGGCGGCTGTTGCATCGAGAGCGGAAAGGTGTGCAAACCTGAATCCTCCCTCTACGGGGGGAAACCGGCGTCGTCAAATCGGTTCCTCACGCAATCGTGCGCTCGGAGCGAAAGCGTTCACTGGGCCAAGGCGGCTCCGTCGAGGTCCTCCCACTTCTGACCCGGACCGAATTTACCGCGTTCGTCCCGGGTGACCACGGCCATCGCGGTGGTGGGATCGTGGGTGAAGAAGAGGCGACCGCCCCGCGCCTCCAGGTCGGCCATGAGCTCGGCCTTCTCGTCGATCAGCCGTTCGGGGTACCGGTCGTAGCCCATGGTGATCGGCAGGTGCATCCACGGCACGCCCGGGACCAGATCGCCACCGAACACGACCGGACCGTCGTCGGTGGGGATCTCCGCGAGCATCAGACCCGGGGTGTGGCCCTCGGAGAAGTGGAGGCGGTAGTCGGGGCCCAGGGTCTCGGAGCGGTCGCCATCGACGACCTCCAGGCGACCGGTGCCCTCGAGGAGCCCCGGCAGCTCGGGGATGAACGAGGCCCTGTCCCTGGCGTGGGGCGCCTTGGCTCGCTCCCAAGCCTCGCGTCCGACGACGTAGGCGGCGTTGGGGAAGACGAGCTCGGGCTCACCATCCTCCGCCCAGGGGGTGAGCAACCCGCCCGCGTGATCGAAGTGGAGATGGGAGAGCACGATCACGTCGATGGCCTCCGGCGCGAGCCCTCGGTCAGCGAGGCTCTCGAGGAGGACGTGCTCCTCCTCGACCACTCCGAAGCGGTCCCGCAGCTTGGGCGGGAAGAAGGTGCCGATGCCGGCCTCGAAGAGGATCTTCCGGGCGTCTTCCTCGACCAGGAGCGCCCGGCAGGCCAGCGGGATCCGGTTGAGCTCGTCGGGGGTGATCCAGCGCTCCCACAGCGCCCGGGGCGCGTTGCCGAACATGGCGCCGCCGTCGAGGCGCTGGGAGTTGCCGAGGATCGAGCTGAAACGTCGCATGCCGGCAATATCCCCCGGGAACGACGTTTCCGCTATCATGGCGTCGATGGCCGAAGCCCGAGAGCTGAAAGAGATCCGCGCCGTTCTCCGCACCGAGATGGAGGAGAAGGACGCTTCGGCGGTCCTCTTCGTGGGCTTGGACCGGACGGAGACCTTCCCGTCGAGCGAGGACGAGTGGGTCGCCTTCACCCAGACCGGGTTGAAGCAAGCCCTCGGAGAGCACCTCGACGAGGACACGGCCGTTCGGATCGCCGCGCTGGCGCGCTCGGTGCTGACCGGGGAGAGCACCCCGCCTCCGGACCCCGACGCGCTCCTGGACAGCGGCGACAAGCCGACGCGCCAGCTCCCGCGATTGGACGGACCATCGAAGGTCCTCGTGGTCGCCAGCGGCTCGCGCCTGGCGCGGGTCCTCAAGGGGGCCCTGGGTTCCCGGGTGGTCCCGATGGCCGTCGGCGACATCTCGCGAGTGGCCGCCTTCGTGGACGAGTTCGAGCCCGGCGTGCTGGTGGTCGATCTGACCGAGCCGGTGCGTGGTCTCGGTCCCGGGGTCGCCAAGGGCCTCGGCGACCACGCGCTGGTGGTCGTGTGGGGTACGGCGCAGGGCGCCAAGCGACTCGTCGAGCAGCTCGCCGAGAGCGGGACCCGGGCGGTCCAGCTCGATCGCCGCGAGGGCGTGGCTCCGCTCCTCGATCTGGTCCACGGTGCGGCCCTCTAGCGGCCGCCCCACCGACGATTCGATCCACTTTTCCCGAAAAATCGCCTTGCGCGGTGGCGGGAGATCCGTCAGGTTCGCGAACCCTTTGGGGTGGATCGTGTCTTCCAGGCCCGCTCCCCCGGCGAGCCCGCCGAAAACCTCAAAGATTTCAAGCTCTCACGCTTCGAGTGACCCTCGGGGCACTCAGGAAGAGAAGTAGCCATGGCTGGCAAGGCGAAGATCGCGACCAACGAGAAGAAGAAGAAGCTGGTGGCCAAGTACGCCCCGCTTCGCAAGAAGCTCAAGGAGATCATCCTGAGCCCGGAGACCTCCGACGAGGATCGGTACGAGGCGCAGCTGAAGCTCCAGAAGCTTCCTCGGAACTCGTCCGCGACCCGCGTCCGCAACCGCTGCCAGGTGACCGGCCGCCCCCGCGGCTACTACCGCAAGTTCGCGATGTCCCGCATCGCGCTCCGGGACTACGGCCTCAGCGGCCAGATCCCGGGTCTGACCAAGTCGAGCTGGTGAGG
>DCLA01000101.1:739-19712 GCA_002320815.1 Myxococcales bacterium UBA1660 | reverse complement strand
ACCGACCTGAGCTCCGCGCTAGGCGACCGCCGGGGGGCGAGGTCGATGGCGCGCACACCGGTGCCCCTCGGGGCCACGTCGCGCGTGACCCTGCTCGTCCTGGCCGCGGGCCTGACCGGCTGCGGCGGGCGGGAGGTCGCGCTGGCGGTCCTGCTGGTGGGGGTGGTCTTCGTCGCGCTGGTCCTGGAAGGGCTCTCGCGCCAGAGCGCCCCGGTGCCCGGCCAGCCCCTGCCTCCCGATGTCGATCTGGCTCGGGACCTCGTCCTGCCTCGCTTCCAGAGCCCGGAGGCGACCGAGGCCCGACGGAGCCAGATGGCGCGGACCTTCGGGCCCGACGCCCCGATCCTCGTGACCCGCGCCATCCCCGGCCTGCCCCATCCCCTCGAGTACGTGGTGCAGCACGCGCGCGGTCTGGTCCCGCTGGTCGAGGATCACCTCACCCGCCTCGGACTCTCCGCCGATGCCCTGCACGCCCTCGCCTGCGCCAACCTGGAGCGGCGCACGCCCGAGGTGCAGTCCGTCGGCACGCTCCAGTGCTTCGTCGACGAGCATGACGACCAACACGCGGCGGCCCACCTGCTCCACCTGCAGGCGCAGATGCGGCCCGGGGACCTCGCCCGGGTCGCGGTCGCGCCCTCGGCGCGCTCGTTGATCGTCTTCGACCGGGACGACCATGACGCCGCGCGGGAGGCCTTCTCCGCCTTCGAGATCTTCGAGGACGACCCGCCGATCCCCACGCCCGTCCTCGTCTCGCACGCCGGCTTCGCCGCGCTCGGGTGGGCCGCGGTGTTGGGCGACGACACGCGATTCCACTGAAGCCTCCGGTCCGGAGGTGCCGACCCCTCGAGCCGCGGAGCCGGCTACTGGAACGAGCCCACGTAGAAAGGCCAGGTGGCGCTCACGTGCGCGAGCCAGCCAACGGCCGGCTCGAGACCCAGGGTCACCCCGAAGATGGTGCGACCGCGCCCGAGCCGCGTGGTCTGCACCCACTGCACCGCGCCGCCGAAGCGCGACCACTCGTCGTCGTCGTCCTCGCGGAACCCCTGCTGGGGCGCGTAGAAGCCCAGGAGCCGCAGGCTGCTGTACCCCCAGAGGAACTGGCGATAGCCACCCCGGTTGGCCCACGAGCCCCACACCTTGCCGATCTCGAACCCGGCGGCGACGCGCAGGTAGTAGAACGACGTGTCGTCCTGGAAGGGCGCGTCGTAGACCCCGCGCCAGAGGCTCACCTTCGCGCCGCCGACGAGGGCGAAGTGACTGCGCGAGGGCACGGTGCCGCTGAAGTACTCGTAGGCGTCGACCCGCACGTTGGCGAACTGGGCGTGGAGCTCGGCGGTGGTGATCGCGTCGCTCACCTGACTGCGCCAGCTGAAGGCCCACCCCACCAGGGCGTCGCCGTTGGCGCCCCACCCCGGCTCGGCCAGGCCCCAGCTCCCGCCCGCCTTCACGTCCATGAAGAAGCCGGCGCGGGTGAGCAGAATCCCCCGGAGGTTCAGCTCCACCAGGGAGTGCCCCCAGCCGCCCGCCAGGTCCAACGCCACGATGGAGAAGTTGGCCGGCTCCGGTGCGTCCACCTGGAACGGCGCCTGCGCCTCGGCGGACGCGCCCAGCGCGCACCACACGATGGCGATCACTCCCACCCGAATCCGACCACCCATGAGAGCAAGGTACGGCAGCCCCCATTTCACACACAAGCGGATTTTTCTTCCAACAGAGGATTTCTTCCCCTAGGGTGGGGTCATGCAGGCACTCCGACTCGTCCCCGTCTTCCTCCTGTCCCTCCTCGGCGCCGCATGCGGCCCCACCTACGCGACCGGCGGCACCACCCCGCAGCAGGGGGGCGCCGCGCCGCCCGCCGGAGCGGCCAATGGCGGCGTGGTGGTCCAGGGCGGCACGACCCACTTCGCCATCGACAACCAGTCGCCGATGACCATCTGCTACGTCAACGTCTCCGAGACCCGCGACGGGAGCTGGGGCCCCGACCGCCTGGGCCAGACCGAGACCATCCCCTCCGGCGCCTCCCGCTACTGGACCATCGACCCGGGCTACTGGGACTTCCGCTTCCTCGACTGCAACCAGCGCACGCTGATGGAGCGCCGCCAGGTCGCCGTGGACGGCGCCGGCATCGTGGTCACCTTCCGCCGCGCGGAGTGACTCCGGGTCACTCCCGGCCGAAGATGTGGAACGGTAGGGTCAGGCCGAGCTGAATGGAGGGCCCCACGATGGGCTCGAAGGCGAGCGTGAGCCGGAACGTGGCCCGAAAGCGCCCCGTCCGGGTCGTCTGAAACCACTGGAAGGCGCCGCCGTATCGCGGCCAGCGACGAGCCCCTCGAAGATGGTCGCCCTCCTGCGGCGTGCTCAGAAAGAGCAGGCGGACCCCGCTGTAGCCCCAGAGAAATTGCGCGGTGTCTTGGAAGCGCCCCACGCCGCCCCAGCGCTTGGCGAGCTCGATCCCCGCGGCGAAGCGAACGAATACCGGCTGGCGGTCGGGCTCGCGGTAATCCGCCGGGTAGAGTCCGCGCCGGAGGAGCACGCGTCCGCCGCCGACGATCGCGAAGTGGGGGCGCGCCGGCAGGTCGCCGCCAACCGTCTCGTAGTAATTGTAGCGGTAGAGACCCCGCACCGTGTGCGCTTCGGCGGTCATCACCTCGTCTCGCACCCGGGAGCCCCACCCGAACGCCCAGCCGACCAAGAGGTCGCCGGTGACTCCGAGGACAGGCTTCCCCTCCCCCAGGGAGGCCATGACCTCCACGTCCATCAAGAAGCCGGAGGGCTCGATGACCAGCCCTCGGACCCCCAAGTCCAGGATGGAGGTCCCGTAGCCGAGGTTGATCTGAACCGCGGCGAGCCGGAGCGGCGCGGGCTCGGCCTCGTCGGTCTCGAAGACCGGGGTCCGGCGATCGGCGCGCACCTCGGCTGCCGAAGCGGTCGCGGCGAGCAGACACAGGAGCACACGCCCGCTCTTCATCCAGCCATCCATGCGGGCGAACAGTACTCGAACTCGCCCTTCGACGGGTCACTCTCTGCGCGGAGAACGTTCCGCGTCAGAGCGCGCGGTAGGCGCGGGTCTTCTGCACGTAGTGGATCGCGCCGCTGACGATGCTCTCGCGCTCGGCCTCGGTGAGCTCGCGCTTCACCTTGGCCGGGCTGCCCATGACCAGGGTACCGCTGGGGACCTTGGTCCGCGCGGTGATCAGCGAGCCGGCGCCGATGAGCACGTCGTCGCCGATCTCCACGGCGTCGAGGATGATGGCGCCCATCCCGATGAGGACCCGGCTGCCCACGGTGCATCCGTGGAGGATGACTTTGTGGCCCACCACGCAGTCTTCGCCGACCACCGTGGGGGCCCAACCGTCGGTCGCGTGGATCACGCTTCCGTCTTGAATCGAGGTGCGCGCGCCGATGCGGATCGGCATCACGTCGCCGCGGATGGTCGTATTGAACCAGACGCTGCTCTCGGAGCCGATGGTCACGTCGCCGATGACCGCCGCGCCGGGCGCCACGTAGGCGTCGGCCGCGATGGACGGCGTGTGCTCGCCGTAGGGCAGGAGGATGGCACCGGGGTGGGCGTTCGTGTCGTCACTCATCGTTTCGGCTCAGCTCTCTCCGGCGGGGTCCACCCGGCTGGAGGACAGGGTCTTGGCGCGCTCCACCAGGAAGCGGACGCTGGCGCCGGTGAGGGACCCCAGCGCGTCGGCCACCAGATCCATCACGTCCGCGCTCCGCCCGGGCACGAAGGCCTGATGGAGCTCGTCCCCGAGACCCCAGGCGGTGGCCACGAAGGCCCCCACCAGCAGGGTCCGCCAGACCGCGCGGTCGGGGAAGCTCGCCCGGGCCGCGTTGGCGCAGAGGAAGCCGAGGCCCGCGTACTCGAGGAAGTGGATGCCCTTGTCCCGGAAGGGGAAGCTCTCGTCGATCTGCACGTCCCACGAGAAGCTCGAGAGGACGAAGATGACGGCCATGTAGAGGCAAGGGAGGAGCCAGGCCCGCCAGCGCGGTACCGGGGCGGTGCTCACGCCCCGGCCTCACCCACGACCGGCAGGCGGCGCCGCTGCGGGCGCGGGGTGGGCTTCTCGGGGATGGTCGCGCCGGCCATGCGCCCCAAGAGGCTGTGCCGGAACGCGCGCTCCACGGTGACCTCCACCAGCTGCCCGGTGGGGTCCACGCCGGCGGGAGCCTCGAGGTGCACGATCTCGTGCCGCTCGCTGCGACCGGTGAAGCGGCTGGTGCTGGCGTCGTTGGGGCCCTCCACGAGGACCTGCACCGTCTGCCCGACCAGCGAGTCCAGGTGCGCCCGCTGCTGCACCGCCAACACGTCGAAGAGCCGCTGGAGCCGCTCGCTCTTCACGCTCTCGGGCACGTCGTCCCCGAGGGCCAGCGCCGGCGTGCCGGGGCGCGGCGAGTACTTGAAGCAGAAGGCGGCGACGAAGCCGGCCTCGCGGACGAGGTCGAGGGTCTCCTCGAACTCCTCCTCGGTCTCGCCGGGGAAGCCGACGATCAGATCGGTGCTGAGGGTGGTGCCGGGCACGCGCTCCTGGAGCGCGCGCACCCGCTCCAGGTATTCCTCGCGGGTGTAGCGGCGGCTCATGCGCCGGAGCATCGAGTTGGCCCCCGACTGCACCGGGAGGTGCAGATGTCGGGGCACGATGGCCAGCTCGGCGTGGGCCTCGATGAGGTCCGGGGTCAGATGCCGGGGATGCGGCGAGGTGTAGCGGAGCCGCGTCAGCTCGGGCACCTCGCGGGCGATCCGGTGGAGGAGCTCGGCGAACTCGGAGCGCGAGGGCGCGCGCCGGGAGCGCGGCTTGTTCGCGTCGGCGGTGCTGGGGTCGAACCAGCTGTTGACCGTCTGGCCCAGCAGGGTGACCTCGCGGACGCCGCCCCGGGCCATCTGCGCGATCTCGCCCACGATGTCGTCGGCGGGCCGGTAGCGCTCGCTGCCCCGGGTGGTGGGGACGATGCAGAAGGTGCAGCGCTCGTCGCAGCCCTTCATCACGGTCACGAAGGAGGTCACCTCGGAGCCGCCCCGGGGGATGGCCCGGAGGAAGCGCGGGTCCTCGTCGTCGAAGACGGTGCGGGCGGTGGGCGGCGCGCCGGCTTCGGCGGCGTTGAGGAGCGCGGGCAGCTCGGGGATGTTGTCGGGACCCAGGACCAGGTCCACGTGGGGCGCCTTCTTGAGGAGCGTCTCGCCCTCCTGCTGGGCGACGCAACCGGCGACCACGATGCGCCGGCTGGGCGCGCCGGCCTGGGGCCCGAGCTTGCCGAGGAGGCTCATCAGCTTGTGCTCGGCCTTCTCGCGCACCGAACAGGTGTTCACCACCACCAACTCGGCGTCGTCCAGCTCCTCGGCCTGGGTATACCCGGCCGCCGTGAGCACCTCCTCGATCCGACGCGAGTCGTGCACGTTCATCTGGCAGCCAAAGGTCTGCACGACGTAGCGACGCTCGCGGCGCGAGCCGTCGGTGGCCATCGGGAGGGACATCCGCCCTCCCATAGCAGCCCCGGCCCCGGGGGGCACGGCGGCCGCGGACGCCTTTTGTTTCCGAATGGTTACTGGGCGCCGGAAGGGGGCAAAACCTGCTACAGATTCACCGTGCGCCCCTGGCTCCGCGTCCTGCTCCTCGGACTCCTCGTGCTCGCGACCGGCTTCGAGTGGGAGGGGCGGCTGGGTCGTCTGGAGCGGGAGCTCGAGACCGGCGACGCCCAGCGGCGCCGCGAGGTGGTCCGCCGCATGGCCGAGTACTCCGCCCACGAGGTGGAGCGGCCGCTGCTGCGGGCCCTGGAGGACCCCGAGACCGTGGTGCGCCTGGAGGCGGCCCACACCGCCGGGGAGGTCGGCCTCGCCGCCGCCGTCCCGGTGCTCCGGGAGTGGATGGAGGCGCCCGACGCCGAGCTGCGCGCCGCCGCCGCCGAAGCCCTGGGAGGCATCGGCGACGACCGGCCCGTCGGTGCCCTGGTCCGCGCCCTCGGCGACGCCGACGCCGCCGTGCGCCGCGCGGCCATCCGCTCCCTGGCCCGCCTGGGCTCCACCCCGGAGGTCGCGCGCTCCGTCGCGGTCCCCCTCCTGGCCCGGCTCGACGACGACGACCCCGAGGTGCGCATCGAGGCCGCGCGCGCTCTGGCGGACCTCCGCGACGCCCGCGCGGTGGTCCCGCTGGTCGGTCGCGCCCGGGATCCGGCCCCCGAGGTCCGCATCGCCGTCTACCACGCGCTCGGCGAGCTCGGCGACGCGCGCGCCGCGGCCGCGCTGATCCAGTCCCTCCGCGACGACGACGACGGCGCGCGCCTCGCCGCGCTCGCGGCCCTGGGCCGGATGCAGGCCAGCATGGCCACCCCCGCCCTCCGGGAGCTCCTCGCCAGTCGGGACGCGCGTGAAGCCCAGGCCGCCGTGGTCGCCCTCGGCCGGATGGAGGACGACGAGGCCGCCCTCGACGGACTCGTGGACGCCCTCGGTCGCCCGGAGACCCGGCGCTTCGCCGAGGACCTGCTGACGACCAAGGGCGGCGACGCGCTGACCCTGCAGCTCGCGACCCGCCTGCCCGAGGCTCGCACCCACGTCGAAGCCGAAGGCGTCGCCAGCGTGGTGGAGAGCCGGCTGCGCCGACATCCGGTGCCCGCGGCAGCGGCGCCCATCCTCCTGGCCCTCGAGCGGGAGCACGGGCCGGAGACGGTGCTCCTGCGCGCTCTGGCGACCACCGGCGACCAGGAGGTCCTGGTGCCCATCCTCGAGCGGCTGGACCCCGACGACCCCGTGGGGACCCGCGCCGCGCTCGGCGCCCTCGAGCGCTACTTCGAGCTCCACGAGAGCGACGGCCGCGCCGCCGATCCCCTCCTGGCCATCCTGGGCGACGCGCCCGTCGACCAGCGGGCCCGGGTGGTCGCCCTCCTCGGGCACACCGGCGCCGGCCGCGCCCTCCGCGCCCTCGAGCCGCTCCTGGACCACGCGGACCCCGGGCTCCGCGCCGCCGCGGTGGAGGCCATCGGCGCCATCGGTCCGGGCGGGGCCGCGGCGCTGATGCCGCTCCTCGACTCGGAGGACCCGCGCATCCGCTTCGAGGTCGCGCGCAACGTGGGCACCGCCGCCGACGCGGGCACGACGCGCACCCTCCTCGACCGGCTGCAGAGCCGCGAGCCGGTGGACCGCCACGCGCTCCTCATCGCGCTCGGCGAGGCCCTGCGTCAGGTCGGGGGCGATCTCCCCCAGCCTCTCCGGACCACGGCGCGGCAGACCTTGGGTCGCCTCGCGCGGGATCGCGACGAGCGGCTGGCCGCCCGCGCCATCGACGCCCTCGGGCGCTGGGGCGACGTCCGGGCCCTGCTGGACCTGGCCCGCGAGAACGGCGCCCGGAGCGACCAGGCCACCCTGGCCCTCGGCCGCGCCCCCGCCTCCGCCGACGCCCTCGCCTTCCTCCGCGAACGACTGACCGCCGCCGTGTCGAGCCGCCGCGGCGGCGCCGCCGCCGCCCTCGCGCTCGGCGAGCGGGGCGAGGCGAGCGACGCGGCCGCCCTGCTCCGGCTCGCCGACGAAGGCGGGTGGCCCGGCTCCGCGGCCGCCGCCTTCGCCGTGGCGCGCCTGGGCCGGCGGGGTCTCCTCGGGAGCGACCAGGTGCCCGCCCTCTGCGCCGTCGCCGCCCGCCGGCGGTCCCCGCACCTCCGGGCCAACCTGGTGGTCGCGCTGGCCTCCCTCGGGGCGCGCTGCGACGACCCCGAGGCCTCCATCCAGCCGCGGAGCTGGCTCCGGCGCGCCCACGCGCCCGTGGTCCGGGGGGCCACCGCCCGCTGGGTCGCCGCCGTCGGCGAGACCGACGCCGAGGGCGTCCTGGCCGGCTGTGTGGACGAGGCCCTCGCCCCGGACGTCCGCGCCGCCTGCGCCGATCCGCGCCTGCCTCCCCTCGACGGCGACGTCGACGTCTACGTCTACGCCGTCGATGGGCGCACCCTGCTGCGCGACACGGTCATCGCCCTCCGGCTCGCCGACGGCACGAGCTACGTGGTCCGCTCGGACGCCAACGCCCAGGTGCGCCTCGAAGGCGCGCCCCGCGGTCCCCTCGGCCTGGACGACCCCCTCGCGTCGCCCCTGGAGCCGTGACCGAGGCCCTCGCCCGCGTTCGGGTCCCCTGGTTCCTCGTCGCGATGGTCACCCTCGGTGGCTGCGCCGAGGTCCCGGCCGACCGCTATGGCGTCGGGCGCCTGCACCTCGAGGGCGTCGAGGAGATGGACGAGTACGCCCTCCGTGCCTGCCTGGCGACGGCCCAGCGGGAGCGCTTCGATCTCAACCTCGGCCGCAGCACCGAGCCCGCCTGCAACGAGGCTCCCTTCGACGCCACCTTCCGGCCGCGCCTCCCGCTCTGGAAGTGGCCCTGGACCGACTGGCCCCTCTACGACCGCAACGTCTTCGAGCGCGACCTCCAGCGCGTGGAGCGTTGGTATCGCGCGCGCGGCTACTACGACGCCCACGTCACCGCGTCGGTCCACGAGCCCCCCGCGGCCGCCAGCAGCGACCGGGTGAACGACGAGACCGTCTGCGACCGGGTCGGCGACGGCGAGGGCTGCGAGCTCGACCTGACCATCCGCGTCGAAGAAGGGGAGCCCATCCTCGTCCAAACCGTCACGATGGACGGTCTGGAGCACCTGCGCGGCACCGCAGCGGCCGGCGAGCTGACGGAGCTCGAGCAGGCGCTGCACTCGGCGTGGCGCCTCGAACCCGGCGACCGCTTCGACGAGGCCCTCTACGACCAGTCGAAGAAGACCATGCTCCGCGCGCTCCACGACGCCGGGCTGGGCTGCGCCACGGTCACCGGCGACGTCGCCGTCGACCCCACCCAGCACCGGGGCGACATCCGCTACACGGTGGAGCCGGGACCGCCCACCTACATCGGGAGCGTCGACCTCACCGGCTACGAGGACCTCGACGCGGCCACCATCCGCGCGGTCGCGGACATCGACGAGGGCGACCTCTACACCGACGTCCTCCTCGACTCGGCGCGCCACTCCATCTACGCCCTCGGCGCCTTCGCCAGCGTGGAGATCGGCGCCCAGCCCCGCCGCGACGAGGACGGGAGCTGCACCATCGAAGACGGCCGCGGCACCGTCGACGTGGCCATCCGAGTCACGCCCGGCCGCCGGCTCCGCTACGGCTTCGGTGTCGGTCTCCAGACCGGTCAGCAGGGCATCGCGTCCGACTCGCCGGTGTGGGACATCCACCTGCTCGGCTTCGTCGAGCACCGGAACTTCCTGGGCGGCCTCCGGCGCGCGCGCTTCGAGGCGCGACCGAAGCTCATCTTCCTGAACCAGTTCCCCAACGCCAGCCGCATCGACGACGGCGGCCCGCCCCGGCCCGGTATCGAGCTGCGCCTCGAGCTCCGGCAGCCGGCCTTCATCGAGCGGCGCACCACCGGCATCTTCACCACCCGCTACGACTTCGGGCCCGACCCCTTCAGCTACTTCTTCCGGCACGACCTGGACTCGGCGCTGGCCATCCGCCGGAACTTCTTCGACGGCCGCCTGAGCGCCTCCCTCGGCGTGCACTTCAACCTCTACCGGGTGTCCGACGACACCGCGGTCGCGCCGCCCAGCGACTACCAGCTCATCTTCTTCGAGCAGCTCTTCCAGCTCGACCTGCGCGACGACACCCGGCGCCCGACCAAGGGCGCCTTCTTCGGCATCGAGGCCCACGAGGCCGTCTTCCTGACCTGGGACTACATCCGGCTCACCCCCGACGCGCGCGCCTACGTGCCCCTCGGGCCACTGGTCCTCGCCGGTCGCTTCCGCCTGGGCTGGCTGAAGATCATCCGCGCCCGCAGCGAGCTGGACCCGGTCTCGGACCTCCTGGGTCCCCAGCGCTACCGGCTCCGCGGCGGTGGCGCGAACAGCCACCGCGGCTTCCTCCCCGGCTTCCTGGGCGACGCCGCCGAGTCCGCCGGCACCGTGCTGCAGGACATGGACGGCGACGGCGTCCCCGAGCGGGCCAACTACACCTTCCTGCCCAACAGCGGCGGTCTCCGCCGGTGGGAGGCCTCCCTCGAGCTCCGCGCGCCGCTCAGCGAGGACTTCGGTCTGGTCTTCTTCGCCGACATGGGCGACGTGAACCGCGCCGCCAAGTTCCGCTTCACGCACCTGCACCTCGCGCTGGGTTTCGGCCTCCGCTACCAGACCATCATCGGTCCCTTCCGGGTCGACTTCGGCTTCCTCATCCCCGGCGCGCAGGTGGTGGGCCAGGCGGGGCTCGACCACCCGAACCAGGCCAGCCTGGGCTTCGTGCAGTGGGCCGGCGCCATCCACCTGACCATCGGTGAGGCCTTCTGATGGAGGGCGAGACCGAGGAGGCCTTCCAGAAGCGCACCTGGACCCGGCGGGGGCTGGTGCTCCTGCTCTGGCTGGTGGTCTCCCCGGCCATCCTCCTGCTGATGACCTGGGCCCACCTCGACGGCGAGATGGCCCGGGAGGCGGCGCGCTCGAAGGTCAACGACTTCGTCAGCGGCGAGATGGCCGGCGAGCTGGAGATCGGGCGCATCGAGCACCTGCACTTCGACCGCGTCGTCGCCCACGACGTGATTGTCCGGGACCCCTCGGGCCGGGAGGTGATCCGCGGCGAGACGGTCACCATCGTCCCCGATCTGGCCGCGGCCCTGGACGGCATGCTGCGCTTCTCCAGCGCCACCCTCGAGGGCGGCGAGCTCCTCCTGGTGGAGAACGAGGAGGGCATGCCGACCTTCCTGGACTCGTTCTCGGCGGCGGACCCCACGCCCTCCACCGGCGAGCCCTTCCACGCCATCGTGGACGACATCCACCTCTCCGGGGTCACCGTCACCGGCGAGCTCCTGGGCGTCCAGGGCTTGCGCATCGAGGACGTCGTCGCCGAGGGCCGGATGGAGTTCGAGGAGTTCGTGCGCATCGAGCTCGGCGGCGTGAACGGCCGGGTGGTCGCGCCCTACCCCTTCGTGGCCACCCTGGAGACCGCCGACGGCGCGGTGGACACCGACCCCGAGGTGGGCACCGAGTTCCGCTTCGCGACCCACATCGACGACGACGAGCGCATCGAGGGCGTCCTGAACTACTCCCCGGCGCCCGGCGCCGCGCCCGAGGACCCCTACATCCTCGACCTGCAGCTCGAGGTGGACAACGTCCGCGCGCGGCGCCTGCGCGAGGTGGACCTCGCCTGGGCCGAGCCCCTCACCGGCCGCCTCGACGGCACCGTGCGCTTCCACGGCCCCCCCGACGACCTGGCCTTGGACGCCAACCTGGACTCCACCGGCGGGCGCCTGATCGTCGAGGGCCGCATCCCGTCGGGCGCGCCGGCCGAGGTGACCATCGCCAGCGGCTCCCTCCGCCTGGCAGACGTCTACGAGGGCGCGCCGGACATCGAGATCGATGGCCGCTTCCAGATCACCGACGAGGAGGAGGGCACCCGCTTCGTCGGCGACGCCGAGGCCTTCATGTTCGGCGAGACCCGCGTCCCCCCGACGCACATCGAGGGGATGCTCGAAGAGGAGCGCATCCGCCTCGACCGCGCGGTGCTCCACCTCGAGACCGGCGAGGTCGTCGCCAGCGGCACCGTGGGCTACGACCTCTCCGGCGACATGGAGGTCGAGGCCGACCTCCGGCAGGTCGCCCGGGAGCCGCTGGTCCAGGACATCTTCGACGGCCTCGCCGGCTCCGCGCGCTTCCGCGGCCGGCTGCAGCTGGAGCCCGGCGCCGAGCCCATCGACCTCTACGGTCGCTGGGTCCTCACCAACGTCCGCTACGGCCCCGCGCGCGTCGGTCGCCTCGTGGCCACCGGCCGGGTCGCCGGGCCCCTCGACGCCATCGTCGTGGACCTCGGCCTCGAAGCCAGCGAGGTCACCGCCTTCGAGCGCGCGATGGGCGGCGGCACCGGACGCATCGCGGGCGGCCCCAGCCGCTACGTGACCTCGATGGCCCTCGCGCGGCCCGGGCAACGGGTGGTGGTCACCAACGCCGTGCTCCAGGACCAGGGGCCCAGCATGCGGGTGGACATCCCCGACCTCGTCGCCGAGCTGGGGGACACCAAGTGGTCCGGCTCGGTGACCGACCTCGAGCTCGCCGACGCCCGGATGGCCCTGGAGCGCCTCACCCTGACCAACGGCTCCCAGCGCATCGACGCCAGCGCCCGCTGGCGCTTCGCCCGCGGCGACGAGGGGGACCTGCTGCGCATCGAGACCCGGGACCTGGACCTGGCCGTCCTCCGCGCGCTGGAGCCCTCGGCGCCCGACCTGGCCGGCACCTTCCAGGGGCGCCTGGAGGTCCTGGGCGACTTCGAGGGCCACCCCATCCTCACCCTCGACGGCGAGGTACGGCAGTTCGGCTATCGGGACGTGCGCGAGCTCGACGGCCGTATCCAGGCCACCTACCAGCGCGGGTCGCTCTCGGGCACCGCGCGCCTCGGATCCGCCGACCGCGGGTACCTGGCCCTCGACCTGCGCGGCGTCTTCGACACCGCCGCCCCCCTCGCCGACACCTACGAGTACGGCGCCTACGAGCTGGAGACTCGCCTGGAGAGCGTGGACCTCACCATCCTCCAGGCCTTCGATCTCCCCTTGGTCCCCCTCGAGGGGCGCGCCGACGGCGAGTTCACCGCGTCGGGTACCTGGGACGTCTTCGACTTCGGCGGCAACGTGCGCTCGGACGCGCTGCGCATCGACGGCATGAAGCCCCTCGGGACCCGCGCCCGCATCCGCTACGACAACGGCGCGATGATCATCCACATCGCCAGCGAGGACGAGCACGGCGAGCTCGCCGAGATGGAGGCCGCGCTGCTCCTCGATCTCACCACCGCGATCCAGCAGCCCGAGCTCGTCTCCGAGATGCTCGCCTTCGCGCCCTGGCGGGTCGCGGTGCGCATCGCGCCCCGGGAGCTCGACACCCTGCCGCCGCGCATCCTGGCGCAGCTCCCCGACGTCTCCCGCTGGCGCGGCTCGGCCGCGATGACCATCCGCGGCGGCGCCTATCAGCCCCGCGCCGACCTCATCGCCGACCTGGAGTGGGTGGGCGACATCGGCCGCACCCTCTGCGGTCGCGAGTCGTCGCCGCGCTTCACCATCCGCGGCGACCTGAGCAACGGGCTCGCCGACATCGCCGTCCACGGCCTGCTCCGCGAGAAGCGCTTCCTCTACGCCCACGCCACCGGCCCCGCGCCGCTCGGTGACTGGCTCGGGGATCCCGGCAGCTTCACCCTCCCCTCCACCGACGTGGAGGCCTTCGTTGAGCGCGTCCCGCTCCAGGACATCCCCTACGCCTGCGAGGTCGCCGCCGGCCCCGCCACGGTGAGCCTCTCGGCCAGCGGGCTCTTCACCGACGACCCGCGCGTCGAGCTCGAGGTCTCCAGCGACGCGGTGGTCCTCCGGCAGCTCGAGGCCGTCGGTCGCGGCAGCCAGCGGCGGGTGGTGGTCAGCGCCGCCACCGACCCCTTCGAGCTCCGGCTGCGCTCGCTCCTGGCCCAGGACGTCGCCGCCGCGGACATCGAGGGCACCTTCGGCAACGGCGGAAGCGCGCTCGTGCGCATCGACGTCCCGGTCCGCGCGGCGGCGCCGGTGCCCACCCTCGACCTCGAGGGCGAGTTCCTCGCCGACGCCGACCTGCGCGGCACGCCCCTGGCCACCGCGCTCTTCTGGATGCCCAGCATCGGCGACGTGGAAGGGACCATCGACGGCTTCGTTCAGGCCGACGGGACCTTCTTGGATCCCGAGGTCAGCGGTCAGCTCGCGGTCAGCGAGGGCCACATCGAGCTCAAGTCCTTCGGCCAGCGCCTCGACGGCGTGGAGGGCACGCTCTTGCTCGAGGGCGACCGCATCACCCTCCAGGACGTCCGCGCCCGCGACGGCGACGGTGTGACCACCATCGCCGGCGACGTGGCCCTCGACGGGCTGATGCCCTCCGACGTCCGCCTGCGGCTCCGAGCGACCGAGTTCCCGGTCCGCGAGGAGGGCAGCATCATGGCGGCGATCACCGGCGACGCCGTGCTCCAGGGCAGCCTCTCCACCGAGGGCTTCGACGGCGAAGTGGAGACCGGCAACATCGTCGTCCGCCTCCCAGACGACCCCGGCCGGGATCCCATCTCGCTCTCGGCGCACCCCGAGATCCGGGTGGCCGGCCACGAGCGCGCGGTGAGCTCCGAGGATCCCTACGTGCTCCGGCTCCGGGTCGACGCGCGCAACGGCTTCCAGATGAAGAGCCCCGACTTCGCCGCCGACCTCGTCGCCGAGCTCGACGTGACCTACGAGGACCCCGCGCTCCGCGTCGGCGGCGGCGTCGAGATCTCCAGCGGCAGCTTCGAGGTCTTCGGCAAGCGCTTCGAGGTCGAGCGCGGCTGGTTGGCCTTCGACGGGAGCGACACCCTGGACCCGCAGGTGAACCTGGTCGCCGTGCACCCGCTCCGCGGTCGACCCGGCGACACGGTCACCGTCACCGCGGGCGGTCGCCTCTCCAACCCGACCATCCAGTTCTCCTCCACGGTCACCAACGACCGGGCGCAGATCATCGCCATGCTGGTCAGCGGCAACGTGCGGCAGGACACCGTCCAGGACGCCGGACGCCAGGCCGCCGACTTCCTCGCCGGCGTCGCCGCGGGTGTCCTCTCGCTCTCCCTACGCGAGGAGTTCGGCTCCTACTTCCCGACCATCGCGGTCCAGAACGACCAGCTCGGCGGCACCCGGATCAGCAGCGGCGTGAACTTCGAGGACCTGCTCCCCGAGGCCGTCCGGGACATCGTCCAGGGCCTCTACCTGGAGGGGTTCGTGACCACTTCGGCCCAGGGCACCCAGACCACCGGCCAGGCCACCCCCCAGGGCGGCGTCCGCCTGGAGCTGGAGTTCCCCCGGGGCATCTCCAACAGCTACACCGTCGGCAGCCAGGGCGAAGGCAACGCGACGTGGGGCGTCGACGTCACCTGGCAGCCGTAGTTGATGGGGGGTCTTTTGGAAAAAGACCCCGGGGGCGTCGCGAGTGAATCGCTCCTTCCCCTCCCGTCCGTTTCTGGGGGTCTTTTGGAAAAGACCCCGGGGCGTCGCGAGTGAATCGCTCCTTCCCTCCCCAAAAAGCTGAAGGTCTCGCGGCCGGGCCGCTCGGTGCGTCCTCGCGCTTCGCGCTCGTCCTCCGGCGTAGCGCGGGGTCGTCTTCGTTGCTCCATCGCGCTGCGCGGGGGCGTCTTATCCGCCTATCGCGGGGGCGCCTTTGCTGCTCCTCGGCGTCGCGAGTGGCGCCCCGTGGCGCGTGCGACGTTCGCTCGTCCTCGGGGGGAGCGCGGGGCGCGTATTCGCTGCTTCCCCGCGTAACGCGGGGGGGGGCGGGAGACCGGGGGGTCAGGGGCGCATGTCGCTCTTGGCGGCTTCGATCACGGTCTCGGCGAGGGTGCGGATGGAGTCGGTGTCCGGACCCTCCACCATGACGCGGAGCTTGGGCTCGGTGCCGCTCCAGCGGACGAGGACGCGGCCCTTCTTGCCCAGCTTCTTCTCGGCGGCACGGATGGCGGTGCCCGTCTTGGGCATCTCCTCCAGGCCGCGGCGCTGCTCGAAGACCTCGTTGACCAGGACCTGGGGCACGCGCTCCATCACCTCGGCGACGAGCTCGCTCAGGGGCCGACCTTCCTCGGTCACGATGGCCAGGAGCTGCAGCGCGGCGACCAGGCCGTCGCCGGTGGTCGCGTGGTTCATGAAGATGAGGTGACCGCTCTGCTCGCCGCCGAAGGTGAGCCCCTTGCTGCGCAGCTTCTCCACCACGTAGCGGTCGCCGACGTCGCAGCGAAGCAGCTTGCCGCCCTCGGCCTCCAGCGCTCGCTCGAGGCCCAGGTTGCTCATCACCGTGGCCACCAGCGTCTTGCGCTTCAGCTTCCGCTTCCGGAGCAGGCGGGTGGCGCAGAGGGCCATCACCGCGTCGCCGTCGACGACCTGGCCCTTCTCGTCGACCACGATCAGCCGGTCCGCGTCGCCGTCGAGGGCGATGCCCATCATGGCGCCGCGCTTCTTCACCTCGCGGGCCGCGTGCTCGGGGTGGAGCGCGCCGCAGCGGTGGTTGATGTTCTCGCCGTTGGGCTCGTCACCGAGGGCGTAGACCTTCGCGCCCAGCTCGGAGAAGACCAGGGGAGCCACCCGATAGGCCGCGCCGTGGGCGGCGTCGACGACGACCTTCACGCCATCGAGGGTCCGGTCGGTCGGGAAGGTCGCCTTCACGTAGGCCACGTAGCGACCGGGCGCGTCGTCGAGGCGCTCGGCGCGGCCGACCTTGGTGCCGGTGGGCCGCTTGCTGTCGAGGACGTCGGAGTCCATCAACGCCTCGAGCGCCTCCTCCTCCTCGTCGGGGAGCTTGAAGCCGTCGCTGGCGAAGAGCTTGATGCCGTTGTCCTGATACGGGTTGTGGGACGCGCTGATCACCACGCCTACGTCCGCCCGCATGCTGGTGGTCAGATGCGCGATGGCCGGCGTGGGCAACGGGCCGCCGAGGAGCACCTTGCCGCCCATCGCGCAGACCCCGGCCGAGAGCGAGGTCTCGAAGAGGTAGCCGCTCAGCCGCGTGTCCTTGCCGATGACCACGCGCGGCGCGTGGTTGACGCGCTGCCGCGCCTGGTGGGTGACGGCCAATCCGATGCGAAAGGCGAGCTCGGGGGTCATCGCGCCGGCGTTGGCCAGGCCACGGACTCCATCGGTTCCGAAGTATTTGCGTGCCACTAGACGATCGATATCCCAGAAATCCCTCGGCCCGTCGAGCCCTTCGAATTTTCCAATGAAATTAGGGGAAAGTTTAGCAGACTTCTGCGGGCCCATCCCCCGCCGGGGAGCTATCCTCCCGCCGTGTCGGCTGCCCCGTCGCTCTCCGAAACTCCCGCGCTCTCGTCGGCGACCCGGCGCGCGCTGGCGCAGTACGCGGTCCTCCGCCGACCCGACGCCGGCGAGGGGCTGGCCAACGGCCTCGCGGTCGACGCCGCGGGCGAGGCGCCGACCCTGGAGGCCGCGGCCTTCAAACAGCTCCGCGCGCTCCTCGGTCCGGCCGACCGCTGGGAGCTCCCCACCGGCGACGACTCCCGCTGGTACCGCCCCCTGACCGGCGCCTACTCCGAGCAGCTCGCGCGCTACCGCACGATGTGGGAGCCGGCCGACGCCGAGGTCATCGAGCTCCACCACGCCCGCCTCCTCGAACCCGAAGAGGTGGCCTACGTGGTCTTCCGGCCGCTCTTCGAGGTCCGCGAGGTCCTCGCCAAAGCTCAGAAGCGCGCCGACGGCCTCTTCGGCTCCAGCCCCCCCAGCCGCACCGGCGACGTGGCCGGCGCGATCCGCGAAGCCTTCACGCTCGCGCTGGGCGCCAACCCCAGCGGCGAGCGCGCGCTCCACCAGGAGGTCCTCACCCCCGGCGACGTCGTCGGCGAGCGCTACGAGGTCGTCGAGCGCCTCGGCGGCGGCGCCCACGCCGAGGTCTACCGCGCCCTCGACCGCTTCGTGCCCGACCACGAGGTCGCGCTGAAGATCGGGCGCGCCGAGCTCCGCAGCGCCGCCGAGCGCCTCCACGCCCTCCGTGAGATCCACTGCCTGGCCTCGGTCTTCCACCCCTCGGTGGTCCACCTGCAGCACCACGGCTGGCACGGCGACCGGCTCTGGTTCGCGATGCCCCTCTACCGCGGGCAGACCCTCGAAGCGCGCATCGAGGAAGGTCCCCTGGGCCGCCAGGAGGCGCTCTCCATCTTCCGGCCCCTGGCCCTCGCCCTGGACACCCTCCACGGCGCCGGCATCCGCCACCAGGACATCAAGCCGGAGAACGTGCTGCTTGCGAAGGAGGCCGGCAAGTACGTCGCCAAGCTGGCCGACTTCGGGATGATCTTCACCGAGGATGCGGCATCGAGCAGCCCCAGCTCGAGCACGAACACCAGCAAGATTGGGACGCATGAGTACATGGCGCCGGAGTGCTGGAAGCGCAAGTTCGGCGATCCGTGCTCTGCGTCCGACATCTTCTCCTTCGGGCTCATGCTCTGGGAGATGCTGGCTCGAGTGCGCATCTACACGGCCTTCCCTGGCGTCGCCGACATTGCTGGGCCCGACGGCAACGCCGACGTGAGGCTGGTGCCGGGTCGCCTCGCGTCTGGACAGCGGCCCGAGGCGTCGTCGCAGTGCCCGGTGCTGCTCTTCAAGCTGATGCAGGCCTGCTGGGTGCCCGAGATGGGCCAGCGTCCAACAGCCACCCAGGCTCGGCAGGCCATGGCCCGGCTCAATGAGGTCGCTGGTGCGCTCGATGCCCCGGTGCCAGAGGCAGCCGCGACATCGGAGCCCGAGCCGCAGCCCGACTCGGCCGAAGGGCCGCAGCTGTTGCCGTGGCTGACAACTCTCGGCCTGGACGAGCACGAAGACATCATCGGCGATTACACCAGCGAGTCGACTGTGCTGGCTGACCTCGTGGGAATGCTGGTGGCGGAGCAGGAAGACGAGGAGGAAGAGGACCTCAAGGATCTGATCGGCGAGATGGAGCTCGATGCNNTCAAGCCGGAGAACGTGCTGCTGGCCAAGACCGTCGCCGGCGACGAGGAGAGCGGCGACATCCTGCCGGTGCTGATCGACTTCGGCGTCGCCGTCAGCGCGGGCGAGGTCTTCCTCGCCGGCACCCCCGAGTACCTCGCCCCCGAGGTCGCGCGGCAGCTCCGCGGCGAAGACCAGGACCTCGACGGCAAGGCCGACGTCTTCTCGCTGGCCCTCTGCCTGCGCGATGCGTTGAGCCCGGGCTGCTTCGCCGAAGGACCCGAGGTCCCGGTCCAAGAGGTCATCGACGAGCGCGCCACCCAGCCGGTGGAGCTGCCCACCGAGAAGGACCTCGCCGACCTCGGCCCCCACTTCCGCCGCTGGCTGGCCTCGGATCCCGACCAGCGCCCCGACGCGCGCACCTTCGCCCGCGACCTGGACCTGCTCCTCGAGCCCGAGCGGAAGCGCGAGCGACGACGTCGCCGCTTCCGCTGGATCGCGAACGGCATCTTCATCTCGCTGACGGT
>DCLA01000101.1:0-440 GCA_002320815.1 Myxococcales bacterium UBA1660 | reverse complement strand
CGGCATCTTCATCTCGCTGACGGTCTTCGGCGCGCTCGGCTACGGCCTCTTCGAGCGCTCCGAGAGACACCGCATGGCCGCCGAAGCCTCGGCCCGAAACGCCGAGCTCCAAGAGGCCCGCGCGACCCGCGCCAGCGAACGCGCCGCCGAAGTCGAGACCGCGCTCCAGGAGGAGGTCGAACAGCGGACCGCCCTGGAGTCCGAGGTCCAGCGCCTCTCCCGCGGCTCCCTGAGCCGCCAGGAGCTCGCCGAAAAGCTCGCCGAAGCCGAGGCCGCCAACGTCGAGCTCGACTCGCAAGTCCAGTCCCTGAGCTTCCGCCTCCGGCAACTGCAGCGCACCAACGCCGACCTCAGCGAAGCCTACACGCACCTGCGCGAACAGCAGGGCCAGTAGCCCCAGCTGGGCGGCGCGGGGGAACGGCGGCGCGGGGAAACGGCGG
>DCLA01000068.1 GCA_002320815.1 Myxococcales bacterium UBA1660 | reverse complement strand
ACGCCGCTCGGAAGGACGCCGCTCAGAAGGACGCGCGGTAGAGGCTGAGGAGATCCTCGGCCGTGCACTCGCGGGGGTTCATCTGATGACAGACGTCGTCGAAGGCCAGGTTGGCCAACCGCGGGAGGTTCTCCTCGGGGACGTCCACCGCGCCGAGGCCATCGGGCAGCCCGATCTTCTTGCGCAGGGCGCGCACCGCGCCGGAGCACTCGAAGGCCAGGGTCTCGGTGTCGTCGCCACGGGCGCCGAGGATCTTGGCGATGGTCCCGATGCGCTCGGGGACCGCGCTCCGGTTGAAGTCGAGGACGGCCGGGAGGCAGAGCGCGTTGGCGAGCCCGTGGTGCAGGTCGTGCTCGGCGCTCAGCGGATGCGCCAGCGAGTGGCACGCGCCGAGCCCCTTCTGGAAGGCCACGGCGCCCATCATCGACGCCTTCAACATCGCGCCGCGGGCCTCGAGGTCCTTCCCGTCCCGCACGGCGCGCTCGAGGTACTCGGCGCAGAGACGGATCCCTTCGAGGGCGATGGCGTCGGCCATCGGGTGGTCGCCCTTGGCGCAGTAGGCCTCGATGAGGTGCGTGAGGGCGTCCATGCCGGTCGCCGCGGTCGTCCGCGGGGGCATGGTCTCGGTGACCTTCGGGTCCAGGATCGCCACGTTGGGCAGGAGCCGCGGCGCGAAGATCACGGTCTTCTTGTTGGTCGCCTGCAGCGTCACCACGCCGCTCCGGCCGACCTCGCTGCCGGTGCCCGCGGTGGTGGGGATGGCCACCATGGGCGGCACCGGGTGGACCACCTTCGCGTCGCCGCCGATGGCGTCGTCGTACTGCGCGAGGGGGAGCGGATGAGTCGCGGCGAGCCGCACGATCTTGGCCACGTCGAGGGGGCTGCCGCCGCCCACGCCGATCACCACGTCGGCTCCGGCCTGCTTGTAGGCGTCGGTGGCCGCGAGGACCTCGGACTCCAGCGGGTTGCTGGAGATCTGGTCGAAGACCGTGCTCTCGATCCCCGCGGTCTGCATGGCCTCGACGAGGGGATCGATGATCCCGGCGCCGCGCACGCCCGCGTCGGTGACGATGAACGCCTTCGTGCCGCCGAGGGCCTTCACCTCGTCGGGCAGGGACTGCGCCGAATCCTCGCCGAAGAGGATTCGCGTCGGGAAGCTCCACACCGTGGTCATCGCGTTTTTCTTACTCCTTCCCGACCGCGCGCGCCATGAGAGCCGCCATGGCGCGGCGAGGATCGAGGTTCCCCTCCACCACGTCGGCGATCATACCCGCAATCGGGGTGCGTACACCGATCTTCCGTGCGTGGGTGTCCACTCGGCGGGCGATGGTGACGCCCTCGATGTGCGCGCCGGCGAGCTCGCCGGCCTCCGCGAGGGGCGCGCCGGTGGCCAGCGCGCGGCCGAGGCGGACCTCGGGGCGGTCGTCGCCGCCGGCCACCGCGAGCAGGTCGCCCTGCCCCGCCATGCCGAAGAGGGTGCGCGGATCCGCGCCCAGCGACGGGGCCCACCGGGCGACCTCGGTCATGCCGCGGTTGAGCACGATGGCGACGGTCGTCGGGGGCACGCCGATCTCGCGGCCGACGCCCACGGCGAGCGCGAGGTAGCCCACCACGGCCGCGGCGATCTCGACCCCGAGGACGTCCCGGCTCTCGTAAATGCGCAGCGTGTCGGAGCCGATGGCTTCCCGGACCGCCTCGGTGATCTCGGGAAAACGCGAGCCGACCACCGCGCCGGTGGGCGAGCCCTGGGCGAGGGACTCGGCGTCCAGCGGACCGGCCAGCACGCCGATGCGACGCGCGGGCGTGCGCCGCCGGAGCACCCGGCTCAGCGTGAGAAGATCGTCGCCGATGAGCCCGCGGCTCACGTGGACCAGGAGGTGCTCGCCATCGAGGTGGCGCCCGAGCTCGTCGGCGGTCTCGCGCACGTAGGGCGAGGGCACCGCGAGGAAGATGAGCTGGCAGGCGCGCAGGGCGGCGAAGTCGTCCGTGCTCTCGGCGCCATCGACGGTGTGGGCCCGGCGACTCCAGAGGAGCGCGCGACGCCCGTTGCGCACGATGGCCTGAGCCAGCGAGCGGCCGAAGCCACCGCCGCCCACGATGCCGATCGGCGGCAGTTTCTCCTCGGCGCTCATCGGACCACTCCCATCCGCGCGATCTCGCGGGCGGCGACCTCGTGTTCCCCCGCGACCCGGGTCGCGAAGGGCACCAACCGGTTCTGGTAGTAGAGGAGGAGCGTGGGGTCCTCGGCGATGACCTGGTCGCCCACGTCCTTGGCGGCCATGCGCGTGTGGTAGCCGTTCCAGACCCGCAGCGCGCGGTCGATGATGCGGCTAGGCTCGGCGTCGGCCAGCCAATCGTTCACGCGCACCTTGCCGGCGTCCTGGAGTCGCCCGAGGCGATCCCGGAGCTCGCCGACCTCCCGCTCCAGCTCGCTGCGCTCCATGGAGACCTCGCCACGCATGCGCAGCCGGGAGAAGAGGTCGGCGCCGGGGGACTGGCTCACGATCCGGCGCCAGAGCACGTGGGCCACCAGCGCCGTGGACATGACCACGGTCTCGTGGCGGTAGCGACGCACCAGGACCTCGCCGAGGTCCTGGGTGTAGGCGGCGTCCCGCTCGTCATCGAGGGTCGCCTTGCCGCGCCAGCGCACGTACGACGCCGGGTCGATGGTCTGCCCTCCGGGAGCGACCGAGCAGCCCTCTTCGTCGACCGGGTTGCCGAAGGGGTCCACCGGCGCGCCGAAGCGCACCACGCACGCCGCCTGCATCCCGAGGACCTTGCGGAGGAAGGCCACCCAGCGGTCCAGTTGGGAGAACTCGTCGTCCTCGATGATGTAGCGCGCCTGGCCCTCTTCCTTGAGCCAGTCCTCCACCAGCGTCTCGGCCTCGAGGACCAGGGCGTAGTTGATGGTGGTGGGTACGAAGAAGACCTTCCGCGCGACGCCGCGGGCCTGGTTGGCGGCGAAGGCGGACACCGCGCTGCCCATCAAGCCGAGCTTCAGGCGGCTCTCGATGATGTTGGAGCGACTCCGGGTCCCGCCGGGGAAGAAGAGCGAGTGGTAGCCGCGCTCGATGATCACCTGCGAGTAGGTCTTCAGCACGTCCTTGTAGAGCGCGGCGCCGATCCGCCGGTCGACGCGGTAGGCGCCGAGGTTGTGCATGAAGAAGGAGATGATGGGGTTGGTGAAGAGGTTCTTGCCGGCGCCATAGACCACCGGCGAGAGCCCCACCGACTCCAGCGCGCGCCCGAGCACGATCGAGTCCAGGTTGGACGAGTGGGTGGGCACGTAGACCACGGTGCCCAGCTTCTCGAGGCGCGCCAGGTGCTCGGCGTGGCCCTCCACCTTCAGCAGGCGCCCGAGGACGCCCTCCCCCGAGGTCAGCGCGCGGGGCATCTGCGAGGGCTGCATCAGCGTGGCCAAGAGCTTGGGCACGGCGCGGATGGCCATCCGGTAGACCCGCGGGTCGAAGTTGCCGGCCACGTCGTGGGCGAAGCGGCGGGTGACCCGGCGGAGCTCCTGCTTCTGCTCCCGCTCGCTCATCTTGCCGATGTTGCGCGAGAGGGCGCGCCAGCCGCCGAGGTCCCGGCGGGCCTCTTCGTCGTGCTGGCGCTCGAGCCGGCGCATCTCGCGCATGGCGGCGTCGTTCAAGGCCAGCTCGAGGGAGCCCACGCTGACCCCGTGGGCCTCGGTCAGCCGGTCGGCGACCTCGTCGACGATGTCCTCGCGTTCGCCGTTGAACCAGAAGATCGGCGGGTCCGAGGCGGCGGGAACGTAGGAGTCGAGGCGCGGGAGCCGCGGGCGCTCGACGAAGTGGCGAATGGCTTTGGGGACGCGCATCTCAGACGGACTCGAAGTAGCGGGCGAGCTCCCAATCGGTCACCGCCCGGCGGGCCTGGCGGACCTCCCAGTCGCAGCGGCGGACGTAGTGGTCGACGAAGTCCTTGCCGAGGATCGTGCGGGCCACTTCGCTCTCCGCGAGACGCTGGGTCGCCTGGTCCAGGGTGCGCGGCAGGGGCTCGCCGGCGGCGTCGCGCGCCGTGGCGTCGCCCTTGGTCTCGGGCGGGAGCGGCAGGGCCTCCTCGATGCCGTGGAGCCCGGCCCCGAGGGCCGCCGCCATGGCCACGTAGGCGTTCACGTCGGCGGCCGTCTGCCGGAGCTCGATGCGGGTCGCCTTGGACCCCGGACCGTTGATGACGCGGATCCCGCAGGTGCGGTTCTCCAGGCCCCAGCTCGCGGTGAGCGGCGCCCAGACCCCGGGCACGTAGCGCCGGTAGGTGTTCACGAAGGGCGAGTAGAGCGCGGTGAGGTCCGGCGCCGTCCGGTAGAGCCCGGCCACGTACTGGCGCGCCTTGTCGCTGAGCTTGTCCGCGGCCTTGGGGTCGGCGAAGAGGTTGGTCTTCTTCTCCGAGTCCCAGAGGCTCTGGTGGATGTGCCCGCTGCTGCCCGGCAGGTCCGCGTTCCACTTGGCCATGAAGGTCACCGCCAGGCCGTGGCGGTGGCAGATCTGCTTCATCATCGTCTTGAAGAGCACCGCCTTGTCGGCGGCCCGGACGATGTCGTCGTAGAGGATCGCGGCTTCCCACACGCCGGGGCCGGTCTCGGTGTGGAAGCCCTCGATCTCGATGTCGTAGGCCCGCATCGTGTCGAGGACGTCGTGGACCAGCTCCTTGAACTGGCCTTCGCGGAGCCAGGAGTAGCCGAACATCCCCGGGCTGAGCGGCGTGAGCCCCCCATAGCGCTTCTCCCGGAGCGACTCGGGCGACTCCTTGAAGATCCACATCTCCAGCTCGCACGCGAAGACCGCGTGGTAGCCGCTGCTCTCCGCGCGGGCCGCGACCCGCTTCAGCAGGTTGCGCGGACACGCGGGGTGCGGCTTGCCTTCGGGCGTGAAGAAGTCGACCAGGAAGTGGGCGGTGTCGGGCTCGTGGGGATCGACCCGGTAGGTGCTGGCGTCGATCTTCGCCAGAGCGTCCGGGTAGCCGCTGTCCCAGCCGGTGACCTTGGCGTTGTCGTAGAGCTGGTCGGCGATGTCCCAGCCGAAGATGACGTCGCAGAATCCGAAGCCGCCCTCGAGCGCCGAGAAGGCCTTCTCCGGCGTGATCAGCTTGCCGCGGAGCACGCCGTCGACGTCGGTGCCGCCGACCTTGACGTGGCGGATGCCCCGCTTCTCGAAGTCCTTGCGGAGGCTGTCCGCGTCCCACTGCTGTTGGCCCATGGCCGGCGAGCATACACCCGTCGGGGCCCGGCCCGTCCAGGGTGACTCAGCCGGGGGTCCAGCTCGGCGGGTCGCTGGCCGGGAAGGACTCCAAGCCCGCCTCGTGGACCACGTCGATGGAGGTCCCCGCGCAGAGGCTGGGGACCGCGCCACCGTCGAAGAGGGGCGCGATGTCGCCGACGATCTGCAGGCTGGAGGCCTCGTCGCCGCGGAGTCGCCAGGCGTGGAACATGGGGAGGTTCATGGCCGTGCCGTCCGCCCGGGTGAACTGGGCGTTCACGAGGACCCCGATGAACTCCTCCTCCGACCAGACCCGGGTGGGTCGGTGGGTCACCGAGCCGATGGCGCCGAAGAGCTCGGCGAAGCCGTCGCGGGCCGCGTGCTTGCCGTGCACGGGGGGCGCGTTGCCGAAGCGGACCCGGACATCGTCGGTGAGCCGCTCGGCGAAGGCCGCGGCGTCGAGGCTGTCGAGGCGAGCGTAGGTCTCCTGGGACCATTCGAGAGCGTTCATGCCCGGTGTCTAGGGCAGAGCTTTCGGTCCGCTACCCCCCGCCGGGCGCGCCTCGGCGCTCAGCCCTCGATGCGCGCGCGCAGATCGGCCTCGAAGCGCTCGAGGATCGCGTCGAGGGCCTCCCGGCCCGAGGTGAGGCCGAAGCGGGCCCGCACGTAGGCGTCGCTGTTGGTCAGGACGATCAGCGCGGCGTGGGCCCCGGGGTCCATCAAGAAGTTGGCGCTGCCCCCGATGCCGGCGCCGCTGTGCCCGATGTAGGTGCGACCTCCCAGGACGTCGTAGCGGAGCACGAGGGCCTGGCGGGAGTTCAGCTCGGGGACCTGCTGGACCAACATCCCCCGCACCGTGTCCGCCTCCAGGAAGCGTCGGCCGTCGAGCTCCCCGCCGGCGAGCCAGGCGCGGGCGTAGCGGAGCAGATCGCGGACGCTGCTCCGGAGCCCGCCCGCCGGGTAGTGGGCGAAGTTCACCGGATCCGAGGCCGCGTAGCTCGGGGGCCGGGCGCTGTACCCATAGAGCGTGGCTCGCTTCTCGGGGTCCACGTCGGCGTAGAACCACCCGGTGTCCTCCAGGCCGAGGGGCTCGAAGATCTGCCGCCGAGTCAGGGCGCGGAAGTCCTCGTCCCAGCCGAGCTCGGCCAGGTGCCCCGCGATGGCGAAGCCGGCGTTGCAGTACTCCCAGTCGGTCCCCGGGGCGCCCCCGAAGTGGTCGTCGCCGTAGAATTCGCCCCCCGGTTGCGCGTAGGCCCGCGCGAACTCACCGAGGTCGAGGGGCGGCTCGCCTTCGTAGGTGGTCTGACCCAGCGCCAGCCAGTCGTCGACCAACCCGCTGCTGTGCGTGAGGAGCTGCCGCGTGGTGATCGGCGACTCCGGGTGGGCGGGGTGGACCAGCCGGAACCCGAAGGCGTCCTCGGTGGCCGCGTCGAGGTCCAGGCGCCCCTCCTCGGCCAGGCGCATCAGCGGGACCCCGGTGAAGAGCTTGGAGATCGACGC
Source organism: Myxococcales bacterium UBA1660 (assembly GCA_002320815.1). Lineage (GTDB taxonomy): Bacteria > Myxococcota_A > Polyangia > Polyangiales > Houyiibacteriaceae > UBA1660. The sequence continues at coordinate 126,023 of DCLA01000068.1, read as the reverse complement.
CACGGCGAAGGCGGTGTCCTCGGCGACCGGGCGCTCGGCCTCGATATCGGCCCACCCCCAGGTCCCGGTGAACGCCACCTCGCCGTCGACCACCATCCCCACGGCCAGCCCGGGGATGCCGCCCTGCTCCATGTGCCAGGCCACGAAGCCTTCGAGGTCCTCCGGCGGCGCGTCGGGCACCGAGTCGTCCGCGGCCCCCTGCGCGTCGGTCGGCGCCGCCACCGCGGCGTCGGCGAGATCCACCGCGCCCACCTCGGCGAGCTCGCATCCCGCGAGCAAGGCCAGCGCGAACCCCATGCGCATCCAGCGAGCCAACACCTCTACGGTGTGCCAGAGGGCCGCGGCGACGGCAACGAACGCCGTGAGGACCCGGGTCTCGGCCCCCCTCGTGGGGCACCGTGCGAGAGACCCGCTTGCGCCGGCCCGGGCAGCCGTGGCTTCATGCGCCCGATGCGCGCTCTGCTCACCGTCTCCATCCTGGTGCTCTCCTTCGGCTGCGGCGAAGACACCCCCGTGCCGGACTATCCCTTCCCGCCCCAGCCGCCGGTGGCCGAGCGCCCCGGGCTCTCGCAGTACGTGGGCGGCGGCGACGCCTGGGAAGACGAGGAGCCCGTCGAGGAAGAGGACGAGGAGTGGGACGACGGTCTCTCCGACGAGGACCTGGAGATGGACGGCTCCGGGGACGCGGACGACGCCGCCGAGACCGAAGGCGACTGAGCCATGACCCCGCGCCCCGCGGCCCTGCCGCGTCGCGTGGACACCCTCGTCGTCGGCGCCGGATCGGCCGGCGCGGTGATCGCGGCCCGGGCCAGCGCGAGCGGCCGCGAGGTCCTGCTGCTGGAAGCGGGCCCCGACACGCCGCCCGAGCGACCGCTCCCGGCGGACCTGCGGGACGGCACCCGCAACAGCATGGACGCCCACGACTGGGGCCTCCGGCACCTGCCCACCCGCGGCGGCGCGATCTTCCCCTTCCCGCGCGGCCGCGTCGTCGGCGGCTCGAGCGCGGTGAACACCTGCATCGCGCTCCGCGGTCATCCCTACGACTACGACGAGTGGGGCCTGGCCGAGTGGACGTGGGAGCGCTGCTTGCCGGCCTTCGTCCGCCTCGAACGGGACCTCGACTTCGGCGACGCGCCCTACCACGGCGACGCCGGCCCCATCCCGGTCCGCCGCCACACGCTCGCCGAGCTCTCGCCCTGGCAGGGGGCCTTCCTCGAAGCCTGCGACGAGCTCTCCTTCGAGCGCTGCCCGGATCACAACGCGCCGGACACCCAGGGTCACGGTCCGCACGCGATGAACAAGATCGACGGCGAGCGGATGAGCGCGGCCCGCGGCTACCTCGACGCCGCCACCCGTGCGCGAGCCTCGTTCCACCTCGCCGCCGACGCGTTGGTCCATCGAGTGCTCTTCGAAGGGCGCCGCGCCGTGGGCGTGGAGGTCGAGGTCGCCGGCGCGGTCCACTTCGTCGAGGCGGATCGGGTCTTCCTCTGCGCCGGCGCGATCCACACGCCCGGCCTGCTGCTCCGCTCCGGCGTCGGCCCCCGCCGCGACCTCGAGCGCCTGGGGGTCCCGGTCGTGGCCGACGTCCCCGCCGTCGGCGCCCGGCTCCTGGATCACCCGGGCTGCGCCATGATGCTCATCGCCCGTCGCGGCGTCGCGAACCCCGGCGGGGCCCTCATCCAGACCACCCTGCGCTTCTCCTCGCGTCGCAGCGGCTACCGGGGCGACCTCCAACTCCAGCCGGGCTCCTTCGTGCCCTTCCCCGTCGGCGACACCGAGATGGTCAGCCTGATGTGCTCGGTCGGGAAGCCCCGGGGCGTCGGCCAGCTGCGCTTCGAGTCGGCCGATCCCCGTGCGCGCCCGCGCATCGACTCCGAGCTCATGGTCGACCCCGACGACCTGGAGATGGCCTGCGAAGCCATGGAGCTCGCCTGGCTCCTGGCCACCTCGGAGCCCATGCGCGACCTGGCGACGTTCATGCTCCCGCGCGAGCGCGCGATGACCAGCCGCGCGCGCCTCCGCGAGTGGATCCCCCGCATGACCGGCAGCGGCTACCACCCCTCCGGCACCGTGCCCATGGGCGACGGCCCCGACGCCGCCTGCGATCCCCAGGGCCGGGTCCGCGGCACCGAAGGGCTCCACGTGGCCGACGCCAGTCTCTTCCCCACCATCCCCAGCGCGAACACCAACTTCCCCACGCTGATGGTCGGCGAACGCTTCGGCGCGTGGCTGGCCGACGGCGCCTTCGACTGATCGTTCCGCGGAGGCCCGACGGAACGCCGACGGGCGGCCCGCAGCGGGCCGCCCGTCGACGGTCGGGATCCTCGTTCGTCAGCCGCCGGCGGGCGTCATCGAGAACGGGTAGGTGACCATGACCATCCCGCCGCCCTCGGGCTGGGGGAAGGACCACCGGCGCACCGCCTGGGTCACGCACTGCTCGACGCCGGCGTTGGCCAAGCTGGACTCCTGCACGGTCGCGACCTGCACCGCGCCGGAGGGCGCGATCATGAAGCGCATGGTGACGCGACCGGCCAGGTCCGGGCGGCTCTGGAGCCCCTGCTCGTAGCAGAACTTCACCTCGTTGCGGTGCCGGTTCACCACCCGGCGGATGGCCTCCTTGGAGAGCGCGCCGACGCTCTGCACGTTGCCGGTCCCGATGCGCGGCGGAGTGCGCCCCTGCCGGCCCATCTCGTCGGCGACGCCGCTGCCGTAGCGGGTCCCCTCGGAGCAGCGCTGGCCGCGGCAGCCATGGCCCAAGGTGCCCAGCCGACCGACACCGATCGTCCCCACGCCGTTGCCGCCCGCGCCGATGCCGGTGCCGCGCAGCCCGAGGCCACCGAAGCCGTGCGCCGCGCCGGGGTTGGCGCCCATCAGGTTGCCCAGGAAGGAGTCGGTGTCGGTGCCCAGCGCGGTGTCCCGGCCGAAGGGCGAGGTGGGCGAGTCCATGCTGCCCACGAAGGCGCTGATGGTCCCCAGGATGCCGGCGGTGGTCGCCTGCTCCCGGAGCTGCTCCCGGGACAGGTGCGGGTCGGGGTTGTCCCGCGGTCCGCGCACGGCGTAGGACGCATCCGCCTCGGGGGCCTCGCGGTCGCCCATCTCACCCTCGTCCCCGGCCGCCGCCTGGCCCTCGTCGCCACCGGGCTCGTCGCTGGCGGTCGCGTCGGGGAGCTCGACGACCTCGGCCGCCGGCGGCTCCATCAGGTAGGAGATGAGCCGCGAGTTCTGGTCCAGGGAGTCCACCGCCAGCGCCGATCCCTGGGGAGGCATCAGGGCCATCATGGCGAGCAGGAGCCCCGCCACGGCCAGGGCGCCGCCGACGTAGAAGAAGGGCTGCCGCTCCACCGCCAGGGCCTGCCGCTTCACCTCGCGGCCCTTGCGGACCCGGCGCACCACGAAGGTGAGCTCGCCTTTGCGGACCACGCAGGTCTCGCCTGCGCCCAGGGTCGGCGCGGCCTCGACGACCGCGCCATGGCGATGGACCTCGACCTCCGCGCCCGTCGGGACGGCCAGGTGTCCACCCTCCAAGAGCGCGAGGCGACCGGTGCCCAGCAGCTCCGCCCCGGCGAGGAAGTCCACCTCGCCCTCGGCGCCCACCACGAAGGCGCCGTCGAGATCGACGTGCGACACCTGGAGCACCTGCTCCTCGCCCCACTTCACGATCACCTCGAGGCAGTCGGTGGCCGCCTCCAGGGCGTCCGCCTCGTGGTCGCTCAGCGGCGCGGTGGTCGGCTGGATTCCGAATCGCTCGGCTCGGGGGGTCTCGGGGGTCATCATCGCGGTCTCTCCTCTCCTCGGGCACGCAGCCCGCACGTCGGCCTCGCCGGGGCCACCCATCGGCTCCGGCTCGCGGGGGCGGGCCCACTCTTCGGGGGCCCCACCGTCTCGCTCGAAAGAACCGACACCACTCCCGGCCGGCAGGTTCCGACGACGCGAAAAAAAGATGTTCCGCGCCCGCCGTAACGAGCCCCGCCAGGTTTCGTAAACCCGACGTGCATGCGCTGGCTCTGTCGCTCCCTGTGTTTCGTGCCCCCACTCGGGTACGCTCACGCGCGGTGACGGCGAAGCGCACCGACGAAGAGCTGATGCTCGCCTACGTCGACGGAGACCAGGCGGCCTTCCGCGAGCTCTTCGAGCGGTGGGCGCCCATCGTCCACGGGCTGACCCGGCGCCACCTCCGGGACGAAGACCTCGCGCGCGAGGTGACCCAGCAGACCTTCTTCAAGCTCCACGGCGCGCGGAACGACTTCCGCCGCGACGGCAAGCTGCGCCCGTGGCTGCTGACCATCGCCATGAACCTGGTCCGCGAGCACTGGCGCCGCAGCAAGCGGCGGCAGCACGTGGAGCTGGACGAGCAGCGCGAAGCCGCGCCCGAGCCGATGCGCAGCGACCTGGAGCTCGAGCAGCGCGCCCAGCTCCTCCACGACGCCCTGGCTCAGCTCCCCGAGACCCAGCGCGAGGTGGTCGAGCTGCACTACTTCCAGGAGCGCCCCTACAAGGAGGTCGCCGAGATCGTCGGCTCCTCCGAGGGCGCCGTCCGGGTCCGCGCCCATCGCGCCTACCGCAAGCTGGAGGCGCTCCTCCGAAACCTGGCCCCCCGATGAGCGAAGCACTGCGCGACGAGCCCGAACCGGAGCTCGCCTTCCTGGACGACCTCGACGCGGGGGCCGCGGAGCTGAGCGCGGGCGACCTCGACGCGCTCTTCGCCGACGTACGGGCCGACGTGGACAAGAGCGGCGCGCGGCGGCTGGGTCGCCTGGCCGAGCAGCCCACCCCACGACGCCGGCTCTTCGCCCTCCTCTGCTTCGTGCTCATCGCCGCCGGCACCGCGGCCTTCTCGCCACGGGCCGACCTGGCGGGTTTCCCGCCCCTGACCCTGGCCGCGGTGGTGGGCTCCATCGGGTCGCTCCTGACCTTGGCGGTCGTCATCGCCTTCCGCCCCATCTACCTGCCCGCCGTCTCGCGCTGGACCAAGGTGGGCCTGGCCGTGGCCGCGATCGGCGTCGCCCTGGCGGTCGCGCTGCTCCCGGGCCTCCACGACCACGTGGCCGCTCGCCCCGACCAGGCGCTGGCCCCCTGGCAGCACGCCCTGCCCTGCTTCGGCTTCGGGCTCCTGGCCGGTCTCCCCGCCTACGCGCTCCTGCGTCTCCTGGACCGCGGCGCGCCCTTCGGTCGCGTACTCGCCGCCGCCGCCGCCGGCCTCGGCGGAAACCTGGTGCTCGAGCTCCACTGTCCCGTCGGCGGACCCAGCCACCTGGTCCTGGGCCACGCGATGGTGGTCCTCGTCTTCGTCCTGGGCGCCGCGCTGGTCGAGCGCCTGGTCGTCCGCCGCCACTGACCGCGCTCGGGCGTCAGTCGTCGTCGACCGGGCGCCGCGCGACCAGCCGGGCCACGTGGCGGTCGTCGATCCAAGCTTCGCGGTAGTAGACGATCTCCAGCCCCTTGCTGTCCTCGAGGAGCTCGTTGGGGCGGGCCAGCCAGCGTCGCGAGGGCTTCGGGCGCCGCTCGAGGGTCCGCACCGTGGCCAGCTCCGCGACGACGACCCCGCCGGGCGCGATGTTCGCCGCGATCAGCGGGAAGAGCGCCCGCTGCCGATAGTGGAAGCATGCAACGAGGTCGAAAGGCCCTTCGGGAAAAGGCTCGCGCTCGAGATCGGTGACGTGTGTGGCGATTTGCACCCCCTCGTCCGCTGCTGCCTCACGTGCGAGCGCGAGACCGACGGGCGAGATGTCGATGGCGCTCACCTCGAAGCCGCGCCGAGCGAGCCAGATGGAGACGCGGCCGGCGCCGGCGGCGATGTCCAGCGCGCGCCCGCTCTCGGGCAGATCCCCCACGAATTCCAGGAGCCAAGCGGGGTCTCCGGCGCTCACGGGTCCGGCGCGATAGCGCGCATCCCACTTCTCGCGGTCCGATTCGGCCATGCCTCGGACGATGCGCGAAGGGGGGCGCGCTGGCAACGGATCAAGGTTGGAACGGGATGTGTATGTAGGTCCCGGCATGAGCCCTTCCGAACACTCCGGCCCCACGACGGGGAACTTCATCATCGACACCGGTGAGGTGCAGCACGACTGCGCGGATCGCGCCGAGGCCGTGCTCCTCGCCAAGCGCCTCTCCCGCTCCGCCCGCGGTACGGTCATGGTTCAGCGCAACGATGGCCGGCTGAAGATGGAGTTCCAGAACGGCAAGATGACCCGCTTCCGGAGCCTCCGATGAGCGGCCAGGCCATGGCGTACGATCCCCAGCCCTCCACCGGTCGCGTGTTCCGCGCGGACGTCGACGACGACGACCTCGAGGTCGAGGTCCACTCCGTCGCCGCTCCGGTCGCGGTCGTGCGCCGACGGGACGCGCTGGGGGTCGCGCGCTTCGCGCGCTACCTCGCCGCCCACTTCGGCAAGTTCATGCCCTCGCGCAAACGCCGCCCCGGCCGCGAGCGCATGGTCCAGGTCCTCGTCGAACGGTGCGAGGTCCCCCGCCGCCGCGCCCGCGCGATGATCAACGAGCTCGAGGAGCGGAGCCTCATCCGCTTCGTCCGCGGTGACCGCCGCAACGGCTTCGTGATCAAGACCGCCTAGCCGTCGTGGGGATGCGCGGCTCCCCGCGCATCCCCGCCACCGGCCCCGTCGCGCGTGGTGGTTCCGCGGGCGCGACGGCCGGGCCGGTTCGCCGAGGCGACACCCGGCGCTCCAGGAGAGTCCCTGCCGGCGCTTCGGGAGAAAATCCCTGCCGACGCCCGCGCTGTGCGTTAATGCGCCCGCGTGGCGAGCGTGGGCTCCATCCTGACCGGCTTCTTCTACGCGCTCATCCTGGGCGCGATGGCCTTCTTCGTGCACAAGGTGCTCTGGTTCGTCCGCTATCGGAAGATCCAGGAGCGCCTGGTGGCCAAGGCGCTCGAGCGCCTGCGCGAGGAGGCCAACACCACCGTGGTCCGGTGGGACCAGGGCGCCGACGCCAGCTGGTCCGAGGCCGCCCTGAGCGACCAGGGCGCGACGCCCACCGACTATGTCGATCGCGTCGAGGCCAAGCTGCGCTCCATCGAGGAAGAGCTCCGCAGCGGGCACCACGCCGTGAAAGACCTCTTCGCCAAGGCGGTCGTCGGCGAGGAGCACCCCGAGAGCCCGGTGCAGATCCTCGCGGTCCCCCGACTGAAGGGGCCGGCGCGGAAGGTCTTCCTGGCGCTCCGCTTCGCCCCCATCCCCGACCCCGAGGTGCCGGACGAGTCCATCTTCCAGCTCGAGGTCCGCTCCCGCTACGGCTTCGGTCGGCGCCTCCTGGCCTTCGTCTTCGGTGCCGCCGACGTGGTCTACAGCAGCCAGCACGTGGTGCGCATGTCCCAGGATCCCAAGGTCCCGCCCGGGGTGCTGCTCCGGCGCATCTCGTTGGTCCTGCTGATCCTCCTCGCCCTCTTGGTGGACATGGGCTTCGGCATCCGGCCCCGCTTGCACGATTGGGTCGAGGGCTACCTCATCCGGAACATGGGGATGGAAGAGGGCTTCATCCGCGACGCCCTCTCCAACTCCGCCGCCCTCGGCCTCTGGCTGGTGGTCTACGGCGGGCTCTACATGGGCCTCTACCTCTTCCTCCGCTGGCGCTCGGGTCGCTACCTCGGCCGCTTGGAGGAGATGCGCAAACACTTCGCGGACCAGGTGGCCGACATCCGCGACCAGCACCTGCAGGACCTGGATCGCTGGGCTCACGAGTACGCCGGCACCCTGGACGACGCGGCCGCGCTCACCCTGAACCAGGCCGCCATGCTGGTGCAGCGCTCGACCCACCGCCTCCGCCGGCGCATCGCCAGCCCCCGACTCCTCGGGCTGGCGGCCGAGGTCGCCGTCTGCTTCTTCGACAAGCTGCCCGAGTCGTCCAAGCACCTGCAGGACGTGGCGACCTCCCACAAACACTCCTGGAAGCACGTGGTGTGGCCGCAGCCCCAGGAGATGCGCTACCAGCTCGAGCTGGCCCAGTGGCGCCACGCCTGGCGGGACATCGAGGTCTGCCTCAGCACCCTGCGCGGCAAGGACCCCGACCCCGAGCTCGCCGACCAGCTCTGGCGATCGCTGGTGCGCTACGCGCGCATGTTCCCGCGCATCGTCCCCGAAGACCTCTTCGCGCGGCTCCAGGAAGCCCACGGCGAGACGGTGGCCACCCTCGTCGACGCCACCGAGGTCGACCTGGAGGAGCTCGACGCGCGGCTCGGTGAGCTCGCCGACGCGCTCCAGCGGACCGTCGACGCCGCCGGTCCCCTCGTGGAGTCGCGCATCGAGCTGGCGATCCGGGGCATGGAAGCCTCCGTCGCCGACCTGGCCTCCGAGGTGCTCGCGGTGCGCGAGCGGGCGCGCCTCGAGGCGATGGCCTTCGAGATCTGAAGCGCCCCCGGCGGGGGATCTTCACCCAATGGGGGGATTTGCCCCAGGAGTGCTATGCTCCGGCCGGGCGGCGGGATGGGACCCGCCGTGGATCGGAGGAAATCGATGAGATTCTTGGTGATGATGAGCGCGGCAGTCGTGCTCTGGGCGGCAGCGCCGATGTCGGAAGCGTTCGCCATCTGCTGCGGCGGCAACTGCTGCTTTATCGACACCGTGTGCCGCTCGTCCGGCGACGAGAACCCGGACGACGCCTGCCAGGTGTGTGACCCGAGCTCCAGCCAGACGGCGTGGACCGACGTGGCCGGCTGCGGCGACGCCGACGCGGGCACGATGACCGAGGAAGACGCCGGCGTGACCGAGGAAGATGCCGGAACCACGGAGACCGACGCCGGCTCCACCACGGAGACCGACGCCGGGACCACGACGCCCGACGACGACGACGACGACGACGGCTGCAGCGCGGCCGGCGGTGGGGCCGCGGGCGGTCTCTGGATCGCCATGGCTCTCTTCGCGCGCCGGCGCCGGAAGGCCGCTTGATGCGCCGGCTCGCTTTCGGGGCCCTCGCGCTGGGGCTCTTCGCCTCTGGCGCGGCGGCTCAGGAGGACGTCGGCTCGCAGGTCGACGCCATCTGCTGCGGCGGCAACTGCTGCCTCATCGACGGCGACTGCTTCACCAGCGGCGAGGCGAACCCGGCGGACTCTTGCCTGAGCTGTGACCCCTCGGGCAGTCAGACCGCGTGGACCAACACCTGCGGCTCCGCGGACGCGGGCACCACGCCCGCGGACGACGACGACGACGACGGGTGCGCGGCCGGCGGTCGCGCCGGCTACGGCGCGGGCTTGGTCGGCCTGGCGCTCTTCTTCCGGCGCCGCCGGCGCTGAGCGACCCAGGCGAGCGCGAGGGCGCCCCCGAACCCGGGGGCGCCCTCGGCGCCGCCCACCGCGCAGCCGCCCTCGTCAGGCAGCGCGGTCCCGGGGGGAGGCACGCCGTCCACCGGGACCTGGACGTCCTCGGCGAGCGCCTCGCGGAACATCGGGCACGTGGCCGCGGCCTCGGAGGCCGCCGGACACGCGCGCAACGCGCTCAGCTCGGCGAGCTGGAGCCATGGCTCCACCGAGTCCGTCGTGACCGCGCCGAGGGCCATCCCGTCGCGGGCCGGATCGGTGCACGCCAGGAGCTCACCATCGATCTCCGCGAGGCAGCGACCGGCCACGTCGTGGATGCGCGCGAAGGCGACGCCGTCGGGCGCCAGGTCGAGCCCGCCGGCCCGGGCGATCACCCAGAGGCCGTCCTCGGTCCAGAGGCCGGCCTCCATCTGCACCATCGCGTGCACCTGGGTGAACGCGTCGTCCGCGAAGCGGAGCAGCCGCTCGGGGACCGCCTCGCCCTCGAAGTGCCGGACCGCGAGATGCACCTCGCCATCGCGCGCGGCGAGCAGGTGCGCGCCGTACTCGGAGTCCACCACCGGGAGCTCCCACGCCTCGAAGGTGAGCCCCCCGTCGTCGCTGCGCTCCAGGAAGACCGCCGGCGGTCCCGCGGCCGTGCGCGGCCGGAAGGTGGTCATCCAGAGGGTCTCCCCATCGAAGACCAGATCCGAGACCAAGCGCTCCAGCGGCCCGCCGTGCGGCGCCCACGGACCGCCCACGGCGCGGCGGTAGAGCTGGTCGGCCTGGCTGACCGAGGAGAGCGCGGCGAGGACCGAGCCATCTGTCGCGGTGGCCACCGCGACCGTCCAGCCCTCGTCGAGGGGCGCGGGACCCCGGTCGAAGGTGCAGCCGTCGCGGGACTCGAAGAGCCCGTCGTAGGTGCCCAGCACCATGACCCCGGCGCCGTCGAGCGCCAGCGAGGCATCCTGCACGTTGGCGTCGACGCCGTAGGCCGCGGCGCACCCCAAGGACCACGCTCCGTCGTCGCGGAAGACCAGGCCCCAAGTCGCGCCGGCGACCAGGTCGCCGCCAGCGCGCGCGTGCACGCCGGTGAGCGCCGCCGGTCGCGCGTGGGCCGCCCCCGACGCTGGCAAGGCGACCGAGAGCACGGCGACCGAGAGCGAGGCGACGAGCGCGCGCATCAGCCGATGGAGCCCAGCTCCAAGCCATAGCCGCGGAGGATCCGGCGCGCGACGGACGCCTTGTGGACCTCGTCGGGGCCGTCGTAGATGCGCGCGCCGCGCTCGTGCCGGAACAGATGGGAGAGCGGGAGGTCGTCGGTGATCCCCAGGGCGCCGTGCACCTGGATGGCCCGGTCGAGGACCTTCTGGAGGATGTTGGCGACGAAGAACTTGATGCACGAGATCTCCGTCCGCGCCGCGTGGGTGCCCTTCTGGTCGATCACGTCGGCCACGTGCTCCACATAGAGGCGGGCGGCGTCGATCTCGGCGCGGCTCTCGGCGATGAAGTCCTGGACCATCTGCCGCGTCGCCAGCGGCTTGCCGGGCGCGATCTCCCGGGCGACGGCCCGCTTGCACATCAGGTCGAAGGCCCGCTCGCAGATGCCGATCCAGCGCATGCAGTGGTGGATGCGCCCCGGTCCCAGCCGCTTCTGGGCGATCAGGAAGCCCTGACCGCGCCCGCCGATGAGGTTCTCCTTCGGCACGCGAACCGAGTGGTAGCGGACCTCGGAGTGGCTCGCCCAGCCGCCGCCTTCGTCGCCCATGATGGAGATGCGCCGGACGTGCTCGAAGCCGGGCGCGTCGGTGGGCACGATGATCATCGAGGCCCGCGCGTGGGCCGGTCCCTCGGGCTCGGTCACCGCCATCACGATGGCGAAGGCTGCGCCGTCGGCCGAGGAGGTGAACCACTTGTGGCCGTCGACGACCCACTCGTCACCGTCGAGCTCGGCGCGGGTCTCCATCCAAGTGGGGTTGGACCCGGCGCGGTCGGGCTCGGTCATCGAGAAGCAGCTGCGGATCTCCCCGGCCGCGAGGGGCCGGAGCCACTGCTCCTTCTGGGCCTCGGTGCCGAGCTCGAGGAGCACCTCCATGTTGCCCGCGTCCGGCGCCTGGCAGCCGAAGGCGTAGTGGCCGAAGGTGCTCCGCCCGAGCACCGTGCTGAGCTGCGCGTGGGGCCGGAAGGGCAGCCCCATACCGCCGTACTCCTCCGGCATCTGCGGGGCCCAGAGCCCCGCCGCCTTCACGGCGGCCCGGGCGGCCGCGCGCTCGTCGGCGGAGCCTTCCCAGCCCTTGGCCATCACCGTCTCCTCCAGCGGATACACGTGGCTGTCCATGAGCTCGCCGGCCCGCTCGAGGAGGCGCTCCATCGCTTCGTCGGTCATGGCGCGCAGGGTACCCCACGGACACCCGGAGCGCGCGTGACTCGGCGCGCGCACCCACCTCGGGTATGGTCGCCTCCATGACGCACCCCATCGAGCCGCCCGCCGCCGCCCGCGAGGTCCGCGAGCGCCACCGCTTCGACGAGGAGAAGCTCCTGGCTTGGTGGAAGGACGCGGTGCGCCCCCAGACCGAGGCGCTGACGGTCCGGCAGTTCAAGGGCGGCCAGTCCAACCCGACCTTCTGGATCCACGACGGCGACCGAGCCTGGGTTCTCCGCAAGAAGCCGCCGGGCGAGCTGCTGCCCTCGGCGCACGCGGTGGAGCGCGAGCACCGGATCATGAGCGCGCTGGCCGACACCGACGTGCCCGTGCCCGAGGTCTCGGCGCTCTGCGAGGACCCCGAGGTCATCGGCACCCCCTTCTTCGTCATGGCCTACGTGGAGGGGCGGATCTTCTGGAACGTGCAGCTCCCCGGCGTGGAGCCGGCCGAGCGGACCGCCATCTACGAAGAGCTCGCGCGGGTCCTCGCGGCGCTGCACCAGGTCGACCACCGGGAGGTGGGCCTCGGCGACTACGGCAAGGGGGGCCAGTACGTCGCCCGCCAGGTCGCCCGGTGGACCAAGCAGTACCAGGCGAGCCGCACTGGCGACGTCCCGGCGATGGAGGCGCTGATCCGTTTCCTGCCCGAGCACCTCCCGGCGAGCGATGTGACCACCTTGGTCCACGGCGACTACCGGATGGACAACCTGATCTTCCACCCCACCGAGCCCCGCTGTCTGGCGGTCCTCGACTGGGAGCTCAGCACCTTGGGCCACCCCCTCGCCGACGCGGCCTACACCTGCATGCTCTACGACGTGGCCCTGCCCAACGTGGGCGGGCTCCTCGGGGTCGACTTCGCGGCGACCGGCATCCCGCCCGAGGACGAGTTCCTCGCCCGCTACGTCGCCCACGGAGGTCACGAGCCCCCTGGGGGCGCCGCGGAGTGGGCGTACTTCAAGGCCTTCAGCCTCTTCCGCCTCGCGGCCATCGCCCAGGGCGTCTACAAGCGCAGCCTCCAGGGCAACGCCTCCAGCGACCAGGCGTCGATGTTCGGCGCCGCCGTCGGCCACCTGGCCGGCATCGCCTGCCGCCTGGTCGGCGTCAGCCCGTGAGGGGCCTCAGCGGCAGCTGATCTGCGCGGGGTGCGACTCGAGGATGTCGCACTCGCCTTCGCAGTCCATCGCGTCGCAGGCGTCGTCCGGCGACTCGTAGCAGCAGGTGCCGGCCATCGCCGCGCACTCGCGCCCCTCGGTGTCCACGCCGCCGGAGACGAACCCGCCGCCGGGGCAGAGGTCTTCTTCGGCCCCCGCGGTGCCCGTGTAGGAGCCGGGCTCGTTGGCCGATGCGTCGGTCTCCGCGCCGCCCCCGCAGCCGGTGAGGGAACCGAAAGCCAACACCAGGGACATGGCCAACTGCTTCATGGGTCAGAGCTTGGCGCGGGCCGGCCCCCCGTCAAGCGTCGGGTGGAGTCTCGAGCTCCACCCGGTCGCGGCCCCGGGCCTTGGCCCGGTAGACGGCCTCGTCGGCCCTCCGCAGCAAGGCGCCCGGGGTATCCGACGGCCGGGTCGCTGCCACCCCCATGCTGGCGGTCACGTGGACGTCGCGCCCGGTGGTGTGGACGGACGCCTCGCGGATTACTTGCCCCAATCGGCGCGCGATCGCGGCGCCCTCGCCGAGGTCGGCGTTGGGGAGCACCACCAGGAACTCTTCGCCCCCCCAGCGGCCGAAGAGGTCGGCGTCCCGGAGGGCGCCGCTGGCGACCTCGCTGACCTTGTGCAGCACCTGGTCGCCCACGTCGTGGCCCAAGGTGTCGTTGACCGCCTTGAAGTGGTCCAGGTCGATCAGGATCACCGTGGTGGTCGGGTGGGCCACGATGGCCCGCTCGAGGCGCCCCTGGGTCGCGCGGCGATTGCTGACCCCGGTCAAGGGATCCCGGAGCGCCAGGTCGTGCAGTTTGCGGTGGTCCGTCTCACGCGCCACCTCGTGGCCGATCCACGTCGCGATGAGCCGGACGAGCTCCTTGTCGCGTTCCGTGAAAGCGGCCCGGGGCACGTGGCCGATGCAGGCTAGAGTCCCCCACGGGCGACCGTCCACGAGTACCGGCACACCGATGTACGACTCGAGGCGCGCGTCGGAGTAGCAGGGCGCGCAGCGGTGACTGCTCCGACCGATGTGCTCGAGCGCCACCACGTCCTGCCGCGCCCACGCGAAGCTGCAGTAGAGCCGCTCCAGCGGGAGAGTGGAGCCTTCGCCGCTGAGGACGGGACCGCCGTAGGTCCGCACCACCTCGTAGTCGTCGCCGACGATGCGACCGAGCATGCCGAGGGGCATGCCGAAGTGCTGGGCGGCGAGCCGCACCAGCGCCGCGACCCGGCCCTCGAAGGACACCTTCCGGTCCGAGGTGATCGCGTGGAGCTGGCGCAGCAGGCGCGTCTCCGCGATGGGCGCGGAGACGTCGGTGATGATGCCCAGGAACCCGACGGTCTCCCCCTCATCGTTCTTGAAGGGCCCCGCGACGGTCGCGCCGAGAAACGTGCTCCCATCCCGGCGCCGATAGCGCATCACGTAGCGCTCGTGGTTCGAGGGGCCCGCGGCGAAGAAGCGCTCGTTGCCGACCGCCTCGAAGTCGGCGCCGTCGGCGTAGAGGCGCCGGGTGGTCCGACCGAGCAGCTCGCCCATCGGGTACCCGAAGAGGTCCAGCATCGCGCGGTTCGCGTGCACGATGCGCCGATCGGCGTCCGCCACCACCACCGCCTCGTCCAAGTCGGCGAAGAGGTGACGGACGATGTCCTCCAGCGCCCCCCCTGCCAGATTCCGCGTGAGCTCGACCAAGAGCGTCGGCGGCTTCAGGGCGAAGAGTTTTCCGGTATCCGCGGAAACTTTCGACCTTGCCATCGCACTCAGCATGCGGCCAAATACCCAGCGATGACAGCCCCGGACGGGTTAATGCGTCATGACGGGCATCAATCACCCGCATTGGTGACCAATGCGGCGCATCGAACCCTGGCAGAGCGGCGGCGAGTCGATCAGCGAGTGCGCGGGGTCTCGTCGACGACGCGAACGATCTTCGCGATCAGGTCGGCCGAGTCGCCCGCTTCCAGCCGCTCACGAACGTCGGTGGGCACCGGGATGGTCACCGGCACCAGGCGGCGCGAGACGAGCAGGTCGAAGGGCACGTCCAGCGCCTGCGCGAGGCCCCGGACCTGGTCGACGCCCGGGTCGCCGACCTCGGCGCTCTCGAGTCGGGCGATGGTACGGCGTGAGACGCCCACCCGTTGGCCCAGCTCGAGCTGGCCCAGCTTCCCGCGGAGCTCGCGGAGCACGCGGAGGTTGGCGGCGAGGATCTTGGTCACATCCATCGTTGGCTCGGAGGCATGTCACCACCGGACGCTTTCGTCAAAGGTGTAGGTGGCCCGGTGTCGTTTTCGCCCCAGGGCGACGGGACGAAAACGTCCGTTTTCGAGGGGCTCACAGGCCCGCGGCGGCCGCTCCGGGCACGACTTCGGCCGCTGCTCCGCTCCCGACTTCGAGCACCCAACGGGCCCGGCCGCAGCGCACGGTCGGGTCGCCCGCGGGGATCTCGCGCTCCAGGGCGGTCACCAGGCCCGACGCGTCGAGGAAGATCCCATCGATGCCGAAGTCGACACCGCCGTTGGCGATACAGACCTCGTCCTCCACGGGGAACTCGAGCAGGAGACCGTGGCCCGCCGCCAGCGGGTCCCGCCCCTCGAGCCCCGCCCGTCGCTCCGCGGCGGTGACCGCGCGCTCGACCTCGACCTCGAGGACCAACGCGCCCTCCGTCCGGAGCGAGATCACGTCCGGCGCCGCGCAGCCGGCGAGGACGAGGATCCACGCGTGCCGCATCAGAGGGAGCGCAGGAAGGCGACGAGCTCGGCCCGCGCGGTGGCGTCGAGCGCCTCGTAGGCCGCGACGGACGCTGCCGCTTCGCCGGCGTGGGCGGCGATGGCCCCCTCCACCGTCTCGGCCCGGCCGTCGTGCATGTAGGGCGCCGACGTCGCCAACCCCCAGAGCGGCGGCGTGCGGAACTCCCGGGTCCCCGCGCCGTCGTCCTCGATCCCGAGGAAGCCCTCGGCTTGGACGTCGTGGAGGAGCAGGTCCGAGTACAGCGCGACGGGCATCCCCTCGGCGTCCTCCAAGGCGCGGTGGCAGGTCGCGCAGCCGAGGGCTTCGAAGTGCGTCTCGCCCGCGGTCTCCATCGCCATGTCGGTGCGGGTGCGCGGCGGCGGCGCCTGCATCGCGATGAAGAAGGTCAGCGCCTCGATGGTGTCCACGTCGACCTCTGGGTCGGCGATGTCGTCCATGTCGGCCCCGACGCCGAAGGTCTGCCCCGCCTGGGCCGGGAGGGTCACGCCCATCTCGTTGGAGAGGGCGTCGCGCACGAACTCGAGCACCGAAGGCACGTTGCCCTTCCAGCCGAAGCGGCCGATGCGCCCGTCGCCCATGGCGTGGGCGTGGCCGCGGATGCCGTCGCCATCGAGGTCGTCGGGGTCCTCGTTCGCCAGGATCGCCGCGTCCGGGATCGTGTCGATGACGCCGAGGCCCAGGGTGGTCGGCGTCTGCCGTCGCTCGACGACGTTGCACTCGTCGTCGAAGACCGGTCGCACCGAGCCGTTGGCGTGCCGGTGGCCCATGGTCGTCCCGATGAGCGGCAGCGAGAAGACGCCGTCCACGTCGTTGCCGTGCCGGGTGACGTCGACGTCGGCCGGGCCGGCGCCGCCGATCACGGGGTCGAAGTGGCAGGCGCGGCAGGAGTCGCCGTTGAAGCTGGGACCGAGCCCCTCGTGGATGGGGAAGTCCCGGTCGAAGACCGCGCGGCCGGCGACGTAGGCGTCGGCCTCGGTGGCGTCCAGGGCGCGGAGCGGTCCACCGTAGGCGCCGGGCTCGGGGACCACGGCGCCCGGCGGGAGGAGCCCGGCGCTATGCTGGTCGCGGCCCCCGAGGGACTCGAGGAACGCCACCACCCGGCCGCGGTCCTCGGGCCCGAGAGCAGCGAAGGCGTCGCGGGACGCCTGGGCTTCGCCGCCATGGAGCAGGATGGCCTCCTCCAGGGTGTCGGCGCGGCCGTCGTGGAGGTAGGGGCCCACCGGCGCGACGCCCCAGAGGGGCTGGGTGCGGAACTCGTCGCCGGAGGCGTCGAGCATGAAGATGCCGTCGGCGAGGTCGGGGCCCATGTCGTGGACCAGGAAATCCGAGTACGGGAAGATGAGCCCGCGCGGGCCCTCGAGGCTCTCCACGTGGCAACCGGAGCAGTTGGCCGAGCGGAAGAGCTCCCGGCCCGCCTCGGTCTGGGGCGTGAGCTCCTCGGGCTCGGGCGGCGCGAGGAGCATGGCCCAGCTCACCAGGTCGAAGAGGTCTTCCACGCTCAGCTCGGGGTCCGGCACCCCGTCGTCGTCGGTGGTGCGCACCCCGGGCGGGATGGTGGCCTGGGCGTCGGAGCGGCGACCCACCGTGAGCGCGTCCCGACCGGTGCCCAGGGTCTCGTCGATCTCCACCGGCACCGGGAGCTGGGCGGCGAGCTCGGCGGGCAACGGGTCGGTGGTGATGCCCAGGTGGTTGAAGAGCGGGCCGCGCAGGAACCCCTCGATGCTCAGCGTCTGGGACTTGCGACCGAAGCGCGCGACGAAGCCCCGCTCGAAATTGGCGCGCCCGCTGATCCCGTCGCCGTCGGCGTCGTCCGGGTCGGCGTTGGCCAGGATGACCTCGTCGGAGAGCTCCGCGATGAGGCCCACGCCGAAGAAGGGGATGGGGTTGCGGGTCGCGAAGTGGTTGGCGCCCTCGGGGGTCCGCTCGCGGCCGGTCTCCAGGGAGAACTGGTCCATGACCCCGTTGACGCCCAGCTCGACCCGGCTGCCGTCCTCGAAGGTCTGACCGACGAGGAGGAAGTCGCGGTAGTGGCCCGCGCTGCCCCCGAGCACCGGCTTCTCGTGACAGGCGCCGCAGGCGGTCACGTTGAAGGTCGGCCCGAGCCCCTCGGTGGGCGCGAAGCGGCGGTTGGCCACCGCCTGCCCGCGCTCGAAGGTGGCGAGCTGCTCGACGGTGGCCGTCGGCAGCGGCTCGCCCATGGGGGCGTAGACGTTCTCCGCCGGCTTCGGTGGATCGGTCGGACACCCGGCGACCAGGAGCAGCAGCAGGGGCGCCAGCCAGCGCGTGCGCTCAGTCGTCGAGCTCTCGTTCGTAAGCGATGCCTTCATAGGTTCCCGTGGTCCCCGCTGAAGCAAAATTGCCGCCAACCGTCGTCAGCCGGCCCGCCGCGTCCCCGAACACGGCGTGGAATGCCTTGCGTCCACCGGAGGGTAGCGTGATGTCGTCCTCCGTCCACGCAAGGGTTTCGAAGTCCAGGGTCGCGGTGACGAAGTCCACGCCGACCGCGTGGATCACGTCGGGGTCACCCATCCACACGCCGTTCAAACCGGGCAACGGGGAGACGCTCTCCCTGTGCCACTCCGTGCCGTTCCAAGTGACGACGATCCCATTGGATCGCCCGCCGACGACCGCCACCCGGTCGGGCCCGGTCCCCCAGACGCTGATGAGATCCTCGCTGGTGCCCACCAGCTCCTCCGTGAGGGTCGACCCGTTCCAGCGCAGGAGCGTGCCTCGCTGACCGACGATGAAGACGTCGTCGGGCCCGGAGCCCCACACCTTGAAGAGGGCGTGGACGTTGGGCCGCGCCAGCTCGGGCAGCTCCATCGAGGTCCAGGCCGCGCCGTCGTAGTGGAGCAAGGTCGCGATGGCGTCGTCGAAGCCGCTGCCGCCCACGGCCCAGAGGTCCGTGGGGCCCGACCCCCAGATGCCCCAGAGATCCTCGGTGGTTCCCGAGTCGACGGTCGCCCACGACGCCCCGTCGTGGTGGACGATGGTGCCCGCGTTCCCGACCACCCAGAGGTCGTCGGGCCCGAAGCCGAAGACCCAGTTCAGGAGCGGCGTGGCGAGCCCGGTGTCCACGGGTGCCCAATCGCCGGTGACATCGCTGTACACGACGCCCGCGTCGGGCGTCCCGCCGACGGCGTAGCGGACGTCGCCGTCGGGGCTGAAGGTGCTGAGGAGCCAACCGACCGAGGTGGCGTCGAACGCCGGGTCCCAGGTGGTGTCGGTGGCCGGCCCGGGACACGCCAGGGCCAGGAGGAGCAGGGGAAGAAAGCGCTTCACGGCGCGTAAGCCTGGCACGAAATGGGCCAACCGAAAGGGCGCGATCTCCTCGGCGCGCGACGTGGATCGAATCCGCGTCGCCCGCTATACGTCCGCGCGAACCGATGATCGGCGCCCTCACCGTCCTGAGCGTGGCGCTCGTGGGTTACGCCGCGGGTCACTACCTCTGCGCGCTCCTCGCCCTGGGGCGCGCGCGGCCCGAGGCGCCCCCGCCGCCGCCCGCGGCGGTCACCGTGCTGGTCCCCGCGCGGGACGAGGGGCCCGCCGCCCTGCACGCGCTTCGTTCGATCCTCGCGCAGGATCATCGCGGCCCCGTCGAAGCACGCCTGCTCCTCGCCGACGCGGACGACACGAGCTTCGCGCTGGTCCGGGAGGCCTTCGGCCTCGGCGAGGATCTGGCCGCCGAGGTCGCTCCGGGCCGCCGGGTGCGCATCCAGCTCGCCGGCGCTCACGGCAAGAGCGCCAAGATCCGCGCCGCGATGGCCGAGGTCGACACGCCCTACGTGGCCATCCTGGATGCCGACCACGTCGCCCAGCCGCGGTGGATCGGGTCGGCGCTGGGTCACTTGGTCCGCGCCCAGGCCGCGGGGGTCCCGACCCGGATGGTGCAGAGCCGGCGCTACCCGATCGCCGCCCACGGGCTCCACCGCTTCTGGGACTCGCTGCAGCAGCACGTCGGCTGCGAGCGGCTCAACCTGGCCTTCACTCGGCTGGGGCTCAGCGTCTTCTTCACCGGCACCACCGCGTTGATGGAGAGCGACCTGCTCCGGGCCCATCCGCTGCGCGACGTCCTGACCGAGGACATCGACTTCAGCTACGCGACCTTCTTCGAGGGCGAGGTGATCGTCGCCGATCCTCGCCACGGGTCGGCGGAGGAGGTCTCGCCGGACCTCTACAGCTTCCTGGCTCGGCGGCGCCGCTGGGCGAACGGCCACACCGAGGCCTTCTTCCGGCAGCTCCCGCGCCTGATGCGGGCCCGGCTTCCCATCCTGTCCAAGGTGCAGTTCCTCTTCCATGGGGTGCACTACCTGGTCATCCTGCCGGTCTTCGCGCTGCACCTCCTGGTGGGGCTCCAGTTCGTGCAGCGGCTGCCGCTCCGCTCGGTGGTCGCCAGCGCGGTGACGGCGCTCCTGGTCGCCGCCATCCTGACCCACTCGCAGCGCACGCTGGGGAAGCGCCACCGCTTCCTCGAGCTGAGCGTGCTCTTCGCCTGGCTCGCCCCGGCGGCGCTCATCGCCACCAACCTGACCCTGGCGCTGGTCACCGGCGACCTCCCGCGCGCCGCGCTCCCCTTGGACACGAGCCTCGGGTGGGTCCAGCCGCTCACCCTCGCGGCCTTCGCGGCGCCGCTGGTGCTGCTCCTGGTGGGCTTGCTGCGCTTTCGCCAGTGGGGACCCGGCACGCTGCTCGGGGTGGTGGTGACCTACCCCATCGCCTTCTATCTCGACGGCGCCGGCGCGCTCCTCGGCTGCGTCGACGCGCTCATGGATCGGCGCCGGTGGCGCAAGGTCGCCCGCGACCGCGCGGCGGGCGCGGAGCAGATGCCGACCCCGGTCGGGCTCCGGGAGAGCTGGCAGCTCGGCGGCGGCCTACGGCTCGCCGGGGCGCGTTCCCCCTCCCGCCTGGGGATGGTCCTGGCCGGCGCCGCGGCGCTGAGCTTCGCCGCCGGGATCTTCGCCTGGCCCGAGCGGGTCGTGGCGGCCGACGACGTCCGCTGCGCTCCGCGCGAGTGGGACGACCTCCCCTGGGTCGACGGGGCCGCGCGAAGCGAATGCGGTCCCCGGGTCGCGCTCCGGAGCGGCACGGCGACACCGCTCCGCGTCGACGACTTCGCCGGACCCCTCGACGAGTCCTTCTGGGTCCGCGGCGACGCCACCTTCGATTGCAACGAGTCGTACTTCACCCCGGCCAACGTCCGCACCGGGCCCGCGGGTCTCGTCCTCGACCTGCGACCGGAAACGCGCGGCGACCGGCGCTTCACGACCGGCTCGGTGTCCACCGGCGAGCGGGAGTTCCTCCATGGCCGCTTCGAGGTCGCCATGCAGGCCAGCCCGGCGTCGGGCGTGGTGAGCGCCTTCTTCCTCTATCGCTTCGACCCCTGGCAGGAGATCGACTTCGAGCTCCTCGGCAACGACACCACCAAGGCGCTCGTCAACGTCTACTTCAACCCGGGGGAGGACGGCGACCTCTACAACTACGGGCACTTCGGGACCCCGGTGGAAGTCGACCTGGGCTTCGACGCCGCCACCGGGGTTCACCGCTACGCCATCGAGTGGGATGCGGAGGAGATCCGCTGGTTCGCCGACGACCGGTTGATCCACGTGCGCCGCGCCGGCGAACCGACCCCGATCCCCCACCTGCCGATGGTTTTCCACATGAATACCTGGGCCACCTGCAGCGAGGCGCTCGCGGGGCCCATCGACGAGGCGGCGCTGCCCACCCATGCGACGTTCCAGAGCGTCGCCATCCACCGCTGGGATCCGGCGCCGCGCTCGGGTCTGGACGCGCTCTTCCACGACCCGGTGGACCCCGATGGCTGGATGACGGGCGATTGACCGCGGGGGCAGCGCCTGCGCCTTCGACGACGCGCAGGACCAGCCGGCCCTCTACTGCGTGTCCACCCTCGGCTGAGGGCGTCGACCGATTTTTTTGCGAGAAGTGAGGCGGCCTGCGCAACCGGCGCCGCAGCGGGACGAGGACGGGGCCTCCAACCCCGAACCCGGAGTTCTGCTCGATGCCCACGCCCGTCACCGCCCGCCCCGTCTCTCGTACGCCCCACGCCGCCAGCCCCGAAGCGACCTCCCCCGCCCGTCCCCAGCCCACCGCGGCCGAGGTCCGGGACCGAGCCGTCGCCGACCTCGACGGAGCCCGCGCGGTCTCGACCGCGCGGCGGCGCTCCACCCCGAGCTGGCAGGGCGTCGCTCGCGACGCCGCGCGCGCCTACGACGAGGGCGGCCGCGAAGGTCTGAGCCGCTACCTCCAGCAGAACCCCCGCGCGCTCGGCGCCCTGGCCACCGCGCCCCGGGAACGGCTCGAAGACCTGGTGAAGGACGAAGCCGGTTGGTACGACGGCGGCCAGGTCGTCGAAGAGGTCGCGGACCGGGTCGCTTCTCGCGCGCGCGAGGGCGTCCGGCAGCGCGCGTTCCAGACCATCGATCGCCACCTCGGGCAGCTCGAGCGGATGCGCGACCACGTGAAGGCCAACCTGGACGACTTCCGGAATGCCGCCCCCGGGTCGGCGGAGGCGGCCGTCGCCGACCGACTCGGGCTCGGTCCGGGGTCCACCCCGGCCGATGTCGACGCCGCCATCGACGCGGCCACCGAGGGCCTCGGCGACCTGCGGAGCCGCTTTGCGGGCCACGCCTGGGAGGCCGGCGACCTCCCCACCTCGTTCAATCGAGTCGCCGCCCGCGAAGGCTGGCGGACGAACCACGGCGAAGAGACCTTGCTCGACGAGGTGGCCTCGCGGCGCGGCGCCGAGGCCGAGGGGCGCGCGGCGCTCGGCGTGGACGCGGCGCACGCGGGCATGACGGTCGTCGAGCTCGGGGTGGAGCTCGGCCACGCCGGCCACGCCGGGGCCGGCGTCCTCGGCGCGGCGGGTCTCTCCGTCGGCATCTTCGCCGCGGGCCTCGCGGTGGGCATGAAGATCCACCACCTCGCCGAAGAGCAGCGCGCCGAGGCGATCGGCGACGCGCAGGCGCTGGGGCTCTGATGCGCGAGCTCGTCCGCTCCGGGCGCGAGCGCGCCCCCGACGTGCCGACGCTCTGGCCCGCCGCATCGCTCCACGCGGTGCTCGCCGGCGTCGGAGCCCTCGCGGGGGTCTGCGGCCTCCTCGCGGCCCCGGTGTCGTGGCCCCTCGCGCTCGGCCTCGGGGTGGCGGGGCTGGTCGCCCAGGCGCCGTGGATGGGGGCGGTTTTCCGTCGTCACCGCGTGGCGCGCCGCTGGACCGCGCTCGTCCGGAAGCGGGGCTCGACCGGCGTGGTCCTGCCGCGCGCGCGGGATGCCGAGGCCATCGACCCCGGTACCTCGATCCACGACCGGGCTCCCATCCGGGTCCGCCTCGACGACGGCCGGGAGTTGGCGCTGCACGGGGAGGTGGCGGTGGACCGGGACCAGAGTCTGGTCGTCGCCGGGACCCGGGTGCGGGTCCATCTCGAGGAAACCGACGCGGCGGGCTACCGCGACTCGCAACGGCGGGTGGTGGAGGGCCGCGCGCTACTGGTGGTCGACGGGGAGTGACGCGCGCCAGAGCGGGGCGTGCTCGTCGCCGGCGACGCGCTCCCACGTCACGCCCGCGTCGGCCGCGAGGTCCGCGCGGAAGCGCGGGTTGGGATCCAGGAAGTACCGCGGCCCCGGATGGTCGGGAAGCTCGTAGGCCTCGACCGTGCCCAGGAGTTGCACTTCGACGTCGTCGGGCAGCATGCCGGCGAGGACCAACATCGTCCCCGGGTGGTGCCGCTCGTGGTCCCCGACCAGGAGCGCGCCCGGCGGAATGGCCGCGGCGACGGCCGGCAGGCTGCGGCTGATCCCTTTGGTCCAGGGGCTCACCGCCGCCCCCGCCGCGAAGGCGGTGATGGCGCCCAGGACGAGCAGAGCGCCGAGGGCCGCGCCGATGGGAAGCCGCGCCCGGCGAGGGGCTCGCGCGCCCCCGGGGAACGCCGCGGCGACCAGGAGCGCGAGAGCGACCCACGTGGGCACCAGATAGCGCGCGGAGAGGGACCGGATGCCTCCGCTGACGAGGTCGGGGACCAGGAGCAGGAGCACCGGTCCCAGGGCCAGGCCGGCGAGGAGCAGGAGCGTCTCGCGCGCTCGAGGCTCCGGGGACGTCCGCAGCGCGTACGCGCCGCGGAGGGCCAGAGCGACCGCCAGCGCGACGACCGCGGCCATCGGACCGACCACCGTGTCCGCCTCGAGCTCGGCAAAGGAACGCCCGACGTTCAGGGCGAAGACGTCGAGCAGCTCGGTGCGGGGGATGGTGATCTCCCGAGCCCAGGCCATGGACGCCTGGTACGCCTCCCAGTGCCGGCCGAGGAGCAGGGCCCAGGGCGCGAAGAGGAGGAGCGCGAACGCCCAGCCCGAGGTGGCCCGGCCCATGGCCGGCCACCGGCGCTCCGGGAGATCCGCCGCGAGGACGAAGAGGCCGTGACCCAGCGCCACCGAAGCGGTGGCGAAGGAGACGTAGAAGCTCACGGCCAGCAGCGCTCCATACCCGAGGTGAACGGCCATCGACCCGCGGCGTCGCGCATGCAGTAGGGCCGCCGAGGTCGCCGTCACCAGCGCGGTCCACAGCGCATACTCCCGCGCCTCCTGAGCGTAGAGGACGTGGAAGGGTGAGACCGCGAAGAGCGCGACCGCGAGGAGCCTTCGGCGCGGGTCGACGAAGAGCTCCCGCGCCAACCACACCATGGCGCCGAGGGCGAGGAGCGAGGTCAGGAAAGTGAGCCAGCGGAGCCCCACCGCGGCTCCGGTGACGTCGCTCTGGTCTACGGCGGCCCCCGCCGCCCGAGCGGCCACGTAGTAGAGGGGCGGGTGCTGGGGCTCGTCCCGAGCGAGGCGCGTGGCGGTGTCGAGGAGGGAGCGCTCCGGGTCCCGGCGCCGTGCCTCGCGGAGGGCCGCCACGGGCCGCACCTGGCCGTCGAAGAGGGGGAGCCAATCCTCGCCGCCCTTCCCCGCGGCGAACACCTGGGTGAAGACCTCGTCGTGCCACACGAGGCCGCGCTCGATGCCGTGGGCGCGGAGGGCTGCGCCACCGAGCAAGACGAGCGCCAGGGCGAGGGCCGAACGGGGCACGCCGCGGCATAGCACGGCGTGCCCCGAAGGGATCGCTCGGGTCAGGTGGCCGGGTTCAGGCGGAGGCCGCGAGCGCCCCGCGCGCGCCCATCACTCGGCGTCGAGGGGTCGGGGTACGACGCTGCGCACCTCGGTGCGATAGGTCGACCCTTCGAGGACCCAGCTGCCCGGCCTGGGTACCGGCAGGTCGTCCAGTCGCGCCTTGATGGGTCGGTACCCATCCGTGAGCGGGATCGCCGCGAGTTCGACCTCGCGGATCGCGCGAGGCCACGCGCTCACCGGCAGCTCGGCGAAGGCCTCGGCCACCCGATCGGGATCCAGCGTCGCGTCGTCCCGGACGGCGACGTAGGCCACCGGGACCACCGCCTCTTCGCCCTCCATGCGGCCGAGGAAGACCACCGGGAGGGCGACCTCGTCGAGGGTGTCGAGCGCGTCTTCCAGGACCCGCACCGACACTGGGACGGCGTCGGCCAGGAAGACCTCGGAGAGCCGACCGATGAAGAAGTGGTCGCCGTCGGCGTCCTTCCGGAGCACGTCGCCGGTGACGAAGGCGCGGTCGCCCTTCCCGAAGGCGTCGGTGACCACCCGCTCGGGGTCGTCGAGCTGCATCGCGGGCTCGAGGCGCGCGACCAGCACGCCCGGCTCACCGGTGCCCACCGGGATCAGGAAGCCGCCGCCATCGCGCTCGAGGGCGCCGGTCGCGAAGTCGTAGCGGCAGATGGCCATCTCCGCGCTGCCCGGCAGCGGGCGACCCACCGAGCCGACCTTCGCACCGGAGGCGTTGGCGAGGATCGCGTTGATCTCCGTGGAGGCGTAGAACTCGAGCACCCCCGTCTCGAAGCGGCTGGTGAGCTCTCGCCAGACCCGCGGACGCATCCCGCTCCCGGCGAAGAGCCGCACCGGGTTGGTGGCGTCCCGGGGCGAGAAGGGGGCCAGGGTGAGCGAGCGGCACATCTCGCCGGCGTAGAAGACGACGGTGGCGCCGTAGCGGCGGACCTCGGACCAGAAGGGCTCCATCGCGTCGTCGAGCCGAGCGGGGAAGCCGCCGCCGCCGGTGCCGACCTCGTCCGCGAGGGCCAGGCGAGCCCCGCCGACCAGGGCGCCGCCGACGGTGACCAGGATGCCCGCCGCGTGATGGAGCGGGAGGGCCGCGTAGACCGTGTCGTCGGGCGAGAGGGTGCAGGCGGCGGCCGCGCCGAGCGCCGAGAAGGCCCAGCGCCCGTTCGTGATCTGAGCGGTGCGCAGATCCCCTTGGGCCCGGCGCGCCGGCGTGAAGAGGACCATGGAGAGGTCCTGGGCGGTGCCGGCGTCGGGGACGAAGTCGGTCGGCAGCTCGACCCCGGCGGGATCGATGGACTCCATGTCGACCACCCCGTCGATGGCCAGCCGGCGGTCGGGGCCACCACCGAGGACCAAGACCTTCAGCTTGGTCACGGTGCGGGCCGCGGCGGCGCGCTCGGGGTCGGTGATGAGCGCGCTGGCCTCGCCCAGGGCGAGGGCCCGGCGCAGCTCGCGCACGCTCGCTTCGGGCCGGATGAGGAGCGCGACGGCCCCGAGCCGGTTCAGCGCCGCGACCGCCGAGAGGTACGAGGGGCGCGGCCCCATGATCACCGCGACCCGGTCGCCGGGCCGGACGCCCTCCTTCCAGAGACCACGCACGATGGCGCTGACGCGCCCGTCGGCTTCCCGGTAGGTGAAGGCGCGACCGCGGTGCATGAAGAAGGTCTGGTCCGGATGGCTCGCGGCGCGGTCGGCCAGGGCCTTGCCCATGCTCACCCGGGAGTCGGGACCGAGCTGCTCGAGCTCGCGCAGTCGCGGCACCTGGTAGCGGAGATCCTGCAGCGCGTCGCCGGCGTCCTCGAACGCATGGCCCAGGCGGTTCCAGAGCGAAGTGAGCGTACCGCCGACGGCATCGAGGACCAGCTCGTAGTCGAAGTCGAAGTCCTCGAAGGCGACGTCCTCCGGCTCCATCCCGGGCTTCACCGCCGGCTCCTCGCGGAGGAGCTCCGGCTTGGGTCCGTGGTGTTCGCGCCAGCGGATCCACTGGATCACCGTGGGCCAGGTGCGGGAGAGGGCCTGGGATCCGACCACCAGACCGAAGTGGCCGGCCGGGAGCGCTACCTCGAAGAGCTCGGCGTCGACGCCGGCGCGCTGCACCGCCCGCACCGAGGAGGCCTTGGCGATGTCGTCGCGCTCGCCGACGAAGTAGAGGATGGGGCACTGGATGTCGGCGAGGGTCACCGTCCGGCCCTCGATCACGAAGCCGCCGGAGAGCATCCGGTTGTGGACGATGAACTCGTCGATGAAGGTGCGCAGCGCCGGCCCGGGCCAGGCCACGAAGCCCTCACCGCCCAGGAAGCGGCGGCGGCTCTCGCGCTTCTCCAGGGCCTGACGGTCGTGGAGCTTGGTCACGAAGTCGACGAGCTGGGCGGCCTCTTTACGGACCGAGAGCAGCTTGAACCCGGTGGAGGTCAGGAACCCGGGGAGCCCTTCGAGCTCGGCCAGGGGCTTGTCGAGGACCTTCTGGAGCCCCTCGATCATCTGCGCCGCGACCCCGTCGACGACTCCGGGCACGTTGCGGTGGATGTCCACCGGGCTGCCGAAGGTGATCACCGAGGCCAGGCCCTCGCTGCGCAGGTAGGCGGCCGCCTGGTAGCAGAACATCCCGCCTTGGGAGTAGCCCGCGAGGTGCACGTCTTCGCCGGTGATCTCCCGGACGCGCCGGACCGCGTCGATGACCGCGCCGACGTGGTCGTCGAGGGTGCGTTCCATGCCGCCCTCGATGGTCTCGGGCTCGCCGAAGTCGCAGAGCCAGACATCGACGCCGGACCGGAGGAGCGCCACCACGGCGCTGATGTCCTCGGCGATGTCGTAGACCTCGGAGGTCACCATCAGCGGCGGGACGAGGAGGATGGGACGGTCGGCCGCGTTCTGGACCCGCTGGCCCTTGTAGCGACGGAGGCGGTAGCGGCGCTCCTGATGGCGCACGTCGAACTCGGCCCGGTAGGGCTCGGTGAGCCGGCCCATGCGCGCGATCTCGAGCGCGTTCTGGGCGCCAGCGGCGACTCGATCGACCACGGCGCGCCAGCCGCGGCGCCGCTTCCCTCCACGTTCACTCATCGCGGGCAGGCTATCAGGCGGCGGTCGGGCTGGCGCGCACGGAATCGGAGCGGGCTCTGCGCGGGACGAACCTGCCCGGAGTTCACTCGCCGATGACGACCTCGGTGGTGCCGGCGTAGTAGCGCTCGATGTCGAAGTCGCCGGCGAACGCCTCGCCCTCGAAGGCCACGTAGGAGTTCACCTGGTAGCGGCCACCGGTGGGGAAGGTGCAGGTCGCGGTGACCTCCCAAGAGGTCGAGTCGTCTTCCTCTGCCTCGTCGGGTGCGTCGTCTTCCTCCCGGAGGGTGCACGGGGTCCGCTCGTCGGTCTCGCTCCAGACCTCGAAGCGCGCGGCGAGCTGGTCGATGGCCAGGTCGGTCTCCCCGTCGTTGGTCACGTGGACGGTGATCTCGAAGTCCGAGGTACCGCCGGCGGAGACCGCGTCGGTGGTGGTGCGAGTCGGCCCCTCGACGTAGACGGTCACGTTGGGCTGGAGGGCGGAGAGGTTCTCCGAGCGTTGCCCGGGCGGCGGGGTCGTGGCCTGGGCTGCAGGGGTCGCGGTCTCCGTGCCGCTGGTGGGCTCGGCGGGCTGGGGCTCTTCGGCGGGCTCGCCGCCTCCACAAGCGAGGGCGAAGACGAGCGCGATGACGGGGATCCGGAAGGTCATGGGGGATGCATAGGGCCCACCGGGACGAGCGGAAGCGTCGGCTGCGGGGACGGCGCCGGCCGTGGGGTACGGGCGTCAGCCGCCGGCCAAGGGGTCGCCCTCGAGCTCGCCCGCCGAGATCGTGCCGTCGCCGTCGGCGTCCCGAACGAGGCGGAAGGCCGTCGGGAGCGCGCCCTCGACCGCCTCGGTCCGCGCCGGGTCGGTGGCACGGTCGATCACCACCCGTCCCCCGACGCGGGGAGCCGACGCCAGGTCCGTCCCGGCGAAGAGGGCCTGGAGGTCGAGGACCAGGTGGACCCCGTCGCCCTCCGAGAGATCGAAAGTGGGCCGAGCGGCGAGGTCGAACGTGATGGGCCCGTCGAGCCGCACCAAGAGCGCCGTACCGTCGGTGAGCTCGCCCGCGACGCCCAGGACCGGCTCGTCGACCTCGGGCGCGAGGGTCACGCGGACGCCGCACCAGGTCCCTTCCCAGAGCTGCAGGAAGATGGGGTCGCCCCCTTCGACGAGCAGGTCGTAGCGGAGAGGCCCCTGGGCCATCGGCCGCACCCGGTCGCAGTCGGGCCCGCCGAAGAGCGCGAGCTCGCCCAGAACGACGCCGGCTTCCCGGTAGGTCGGTTGGGGAACGATGCCCATCGGCGGACGAGCGCCCAACGCACCCTCGCCGTCGTAGGGGTTGCCGGTTTCGGTGCCGACACAGGCAGTGATCAGCGTGAGCGCGAGGAGCCAGGAGCGGATCATCGTTCCTCGGGGGAGGTCAGGGGAAAGAGCTGGAAGTTGAGCTGCACCACCACCTCGGGCTCGGGGTCGGTGGCGCTGAACTCGAGGAGCTCGCGGCGGAAGGCCTGGACCCGTCGCTTCACCTCGGCGAGGGCCTCGGGTCCCAGGCAGAGGGTGAGTGACGAGATATCGCGCTCGGCCGAGGGGAACTCGTCGATGGACGCGGCGGCGCGCGCCATCATCGCGCGGTGGTAGTTGGCGATGTGGAGCGCGGGGAGCTCCGGCCCGGTCGAGACGAGGGGTTCCCCCTGATGGACCCGGCCGTCGTCGCCGCGGACGAGTAGACCCAGGTCGAGGAGGGTCTCCAGGGCCTTGGCGGCGTCGTTCTTGGCGATGGTCGGGCGGAGCCGCTTGGCGATCCAGGCGGGGTCCGCGCGAAAGTCCACTCGCGCCGCCATCTCGCGGATGGCCGGGAGGTACCAGGTGGAATGATAGGCCGCGTGGGCCATCTCCAGACGGTGAGCGCTGCGGTGCCGACGGAACCCGGTGAGCCGCGCATACGCCGCGTTGCGTTCCGCACCGGTCTTGGCCTGGTCCAGCGCCACCAGCGCGCCGAAGTACGCCACTGCCTCGCCCGCGAGGCCGCAAGCCTCGGCGAAGCGGACCGCCATCTCCGCCGAGAGGTTGCGGTCCCCGTCGATCACCAGCTTGAGGTAGTTGGGCGAACGCAGCCCGACCCGGCGCGAGAAGGCGCGGTAGGAGAAGCCGCGCCCGTTCTCTTTGCGGTCCGCGTAGTACGCCGCGAGGAACGCGCGGTAGTCGAGGAACTCGAAGACGTCCGGCGCCGCGGCCACGGCTTCAGACTGACGGAGCGCGGGACACCGGGCAAGGCTCCTCCGTATACTGAGCGAATACACTTCCTGGTTGCCCAGCATCCATCGGGGGGCATGATCGACCCATGCCGTCCACCCCCGATTGCATGGCGCCCTCCGGGCGCTTGGCCCTCCTTCGCGCGCTCGCCGCTTGTATTCTCGCGCTGCCGCTCATCGCATGCGATGGGTGCGACGAGGGATCCACCGACGAGCCCCCCGCCGACGGCGGCCGTGACGCCGCCGTCGTCCTCGACGACGCCGAGGTCGACATGGAAGTCCAAGACCTCGGAGGTGAAGACCTGGGGCCCGACGGCGCCGTATCGGAGGGACTCCAGGTGGAACGATGGGGTGCCCGTATGTGGGGCGCCGCGCTCGCGCTGACCCCTACCGCCGACGGCATGTTCATCGGTACTCGGTCCGTCACGGAGGAGAGCAGCACCGAGACCGTCGGTCATGGTCAGCTCATCCGCGTCGACCGCGACCGCGGCGAGGTGCGGGTGTGGGACGAGCTGCCCGTGGTCGCGTCCCCCGTTCCCCTCGAGCTGCCCGGGCCGACCAGCACCGCCGGCGTCGTCCTCGACGGCGACCGCATCCTGGCTGCCACTCCGACGGGCATCCTGGTCGTCGAGGGGGACAGCGCGGCGATCACCGCCGTCCCGGGGGTCACGTTGGAGGACACGCTCACGGAGATCGCGCGCAGCGGCGGCTCCCTCTGGGCGGCGTCCGGGGCGGGGCTCTTCGAGCTGGACCTGGCCACCCTCGGCGTGCGCGACATGCTCACGATCGACGAGCTGGGGGGCACCCCGGGCCCGATCGCCGCGGGCGCCGATGGAGACCTCTTCGTGGGCGTCTTCGCGGGCAGCAGCCCCTACGTGGCCCTCGTCCGCGACGGCGCCATCGCCGCGACTCTCGTCCCGGGTACCGGTGAGGTGCCCAGCGGAGCGCCGCGGGACCTCGTGTACTCGACCAGCCGGGGGCTCCTCTTCGTCGCGCTGGCGAGCTGGGATCCGGCCTCGGGAGGGGTCGTCACGTGGGACGGCGAGACGAGCGACTGGCTCGCCTCCGAGGGCCAGCTGAGCCTGGGCTTTCGACGAGACCCCGCCGCCCTGGGCGCCACCACCCTCGCCCTCGGCGAAACCGACGACGTGCTCGTGGTCGGCGGCCAGATCCTGGCCGGCCCCACCGGGTTCGAGGGCGGCGGGCTCGCTTTCCTCGACCTCTCCCAGCTCCCGGACGTAGCGGTCGCCGGGCTCACCGCCGGCGACAGCGGCCTCGCCGGGGACCACGTGACGAGTCTGGCTTGGGACGACGCGCGGCACGAGGTGTGGGTCTCCGCTTGGCAACCCTGCAGCGAGTCGAAGCTGGGATACGGCGGGATCGACCTGCTGACCTGGGAGGACGGGATGCCCAGCTTCCGCAAGCCCTTCCTGGGCGGCGTGCGGGGTATGCGCGTCGTGGACGACGAGGTCTGGGTGGGGCTCCGGGACGACCTCCCCGGCAACCGCTGCTTCGCCTTCAACGTCCAGCAGGGCCTGGCGGCGCTGCGTTCGGATCACACGGCCGACGTCGTCGACGTGCCCCCGCCGGGCTCGGACACCTGGTGGCACCCCAACCGCGCCGGACCGAGTGAGATCCTCCCGTCGCCGGCGGGGGACCTCCTGCTCCTCACCGCGATCCGCGATGACATGTACATCGGTGACGGCGACCGCGCGCGGCTGCAGAACCCGGCGTTCATCGGTCCCTCCCTGTTCCTGCAGGACGCGGTGTGGGAAGACGACGACACCTTCTGGATCGGCGGCCGGGCCACCCATGCCACCGGCGACGGCCCCGAGCTCTATGACGTCGGCCCGCGCGGAGCGGCGCGCGTGAACGTGAACTCCGTCGGCGCGATCGAGTCGAGCACGCACTACGTCCGCGCCACCCGCGACGCGCCCGCTCCGGACGAGGTCACCGGGCTGCCCACGAGCGACGTGCGCGCCATCGTTCCGGACGGCGATCAGGTGTGGGTGGTCAGCGCCACCGAGCGCATCTACGCCGGCAGCTACGACCGGGTCCAGGGCGACGTGTGGACCACCGAGTCCGGCCCGCGCCGGGGAGGCCTCGCGCGCGTGGACCGAGCGGACGGGTCGGTGACGGTGGTCGCCGACGCAGCCCAGGTCCCGGATGGGCGCGACGCCACCCTGGATGCCGAGGGCGTGCTCCATGTCATCGACGCTCAGCGGGGCCTGCTTCGCTGGACCGGGTCGGAGTTCGTGGCCGTGGAGCTGCCCGTCGGCGTGCCCGAGGGCGCCATCCCCCAGATCCTGTGGGTGGGGAGCGGAGGCGACCTGGTCGTCGGCTACGACCTCGGCGCGGTGGTCTCGATGGGCGGCGCGAGCGAGTGGCTCGAGGGCTTCGGCTGGGTCTGGAACGCCATCCCGCGCGGCGAGGGCGTGGTCCTGCTGGGTACGGACGAGGGCCTCGTGCGCGTCCGGGCGCCCGGGGTCGCGCCGATCGCCGAGCCGGCTCCCACTCCCGGCTCGCTGCCCCCGTTCATGACCATCCGCGAGGTCGGGGGTGACGACATGGGCGTGGGCACGGACATGGGCGGGCGCGCAGACATGGGCGTGGCCTGCAAAGCCGAGGGGGAGGTCTGCACCCCGGGCGAGTGCTGCGCCGGCCTCGGATGCGGCGGCTCCGGCTTCGTCACCCAGTGCGTGCCCCTGTGACCAGGTAGGGCGGGTGGCGGGGTGCCCCGCGCCCCCGCCCCCTGCTCGTCGCGCCGGTCAGCCGACCGGCAGATCCTGGTCCGCGAGCGTCTTGTAGTCCTTCCGGTCCTTCAGGGCGCGCGTCGCGGCGAACACGTCTCCGTCGCTCTCGAGGACGCGCTCCATCGCGTGCGCGACCCGGTCTCGGAGCGTCGCGGACGACGTACGCAAGAACGGATTGGTGGCTCTCTCCTCGCCCATCGTACTGGGTACGGAGCATTCACCCCGGGCTCGCAGGGCCCAGACCTCCCGGATCCGCTGAGCCAGCGCTTCGTTGTCGGGCTCCACGGTCCAGGCGAAGCGCAGATTGTCCTCGGTGTATTCGTGCGCGCAGCAGACCTTGGTGTCCGCCGGCAGCGTCGCCAGCTTCTCCAGGCTCGCGTGCATCTTGGCCGGCGGCCCGTCGAAGAGGTAACCGCACCCGGCGCCGAACAAGGTGTCCCCGCAGAAGAGCAAGTCGTCGAACACGTAGGACACGTGCCCATCGATGTGCCCCTCGGTGAGGAGCACCCTCCCCGTGCACGTCCCGATCATGACCTCGTCCCCTTCGTCCACTCCCCGGTCGATCCCCGGGACGGCCTCCGCCTTTCGGCCGGGCCCCACCACCTGGACCTCGTCCAGGAGCCCACGCTTCTCGAGGTCCCGGTTGATCCCCACGTGGTCCGGATGCGTATGCGTGTTGAGCACCTGCGTCAGCCGGAACCCATGCTCCTCGCAGTACGCCAGGACCCCCGCCGCTTCTGGCCCGTCGACGGCGGTCGCCTCACCGGTCTCCTTGCAGACCACGAGCCAGATCAGGTTGTCCTTCCACGACGGAATCTGATGCACCTCCAGCCGCCCGTCGGCGCTGGTGAAGGGCTCGCGGGGTCGAGTGACGACGTGCTCCATACCGACCATCTATCGACCGCCCGCTCCGCACGTCAACGGCTCCTCGCTCCAGCTCACCACCCCCGGACGCCTCCTCGGCGGCACCGGGTTGAAGCGCTACCCCGTCCCTCCTACGGTCCGGCGCCATGACCACGGAACACGCGCCCCAGGCCTCGACCGCGACCCTCCCTGCCCACGAGCCGGCTACCCAGTCGCCCCTGGGGGAGTTCCCGGTCATGGACGCGGCCGCCGTCCGCGACGCCGTGGCCCGGGCCCGCCGCGCCCAGCGCGCCTGGGGCACGACCACCTTCGCCCAGCGTCGCGCGGTCATGCGCACGCTCATGGACCTCACCCTGGAGCGCCACGAGGCCATCTGCCGGGCCGCGGTGCGCGACTCGGGCAAGACGATGGTCGACGCGGCGCTCGGCGAGGTCTTCCCGGTCCTGGAGAAGATCCGCTACGTGCTGGCCCACGGCGAGCGCGACCTCCGGCCCGAGCGCCGCAGCAGCGGCATCCTGGCCCAGAAGGGCGCCCGCGTGGAGTTCCACCCGCTCGGCGTCGTGGGCGTGATCTGCCCCTGGAACTTCCCCTTCCACAACCTCCTCTGCCCGGCGGTCCCCGCGCTCTTCGCCGGCAACGGCGTGGTCGCCAAGGTCTCCGAGCACACCACCTGGTCCGCCGAGCCCTACCTGGAGCTGATCCGCGACGCGCTCCGTGCCCATGGCCACGACCCCGAGCTGGTCCAGGTGGTGAGCGGCTACGGCGCCACCGGCTCCGCGCTGGTGACCTCCGGGGCCGACAAGATCTTCTTCACCGGCTCCCCCCACAACGGCCGCAAGGTGATGGAGGCCGCCAGCCAGGGTCCCACCGACGTGGTGCTCGAGCTGGGCGGCAAGGACCCGATGATCGTCTGCGACGACGCCGACCTCGACCACGCCGTGGAACAGGCGATGCTCGGAGTCTTCACCGCCTGCGGACAGATGTGCGTCGGGGTCGAGCGCATCTACGTGATGGACGCCGTCTACGACGAGTTCGTCCGCCGGGTCACCGCCGGCGCCAAGAGGCTCCGCCAGGGCGCGCCCCTGGGAGACTCGGTGGTCGACTGCGGCGCGATGACGATGCCGCGACAGCTGGACATCATCGAAGAGCTCTTGGCCGACGCGAAGGCCAAGGGCGCCCGGGTGCTCGCCGGCGGCGAACGCCGCCGAGACCTCGGCCCGCAGTTCTTTCCGCCCACGGTCCTGGTCGACGTCGACCATTCGATGCGGATCGTCCACGAGGAGCAGTTCGGCCCGGTGATGTCCATCCTCCGGGTCTCCAGCGAGGACGAGGCCATCCGCCTGGCCAACGACACCGCGTACGGCCTCGGCTCCAGCGTCTTCACCAAGGACCGCCGCCGCGCCGACCGCATCGCCGGCCAGCTCCGCAGCGGGATGACGGTGATCAACGACTACGGCATCGCCTACATGATCCAGTCACTGCCCTTTGGCGGCGTGGGCATCAGCGGCATCGGGCGCATCAACGGCCGCGAGGGACTCCGCGCCTGCTGCAACACCAAGGCCGTGGTCACGGACCGGCTCCCCCTGGGCAAGGGCGTCAGCGTCTACCCCATCCAGCCCACCACCTACGGACTGGTCCGCGCCATCTGCGGTGTGGTCTACGGCAACGGAGTCCGCGGCCGCGCCCGCCACGTGGCCGACGCCGCGCGCCTCTTCGCCGCCGAGGTCCGCTCCCGGCGGAGCTGATCGGGTACCGTCGGCGGCGTGTACCGGCGCTCCGCGAAGCCCGCCCCGACCACGGCGACCCTCGAACTCCGTCCCCGGACGGGTCGGAACGTCCTCATCGGTCTCTGCCTCTGGTCGTTCCTGGCCATCGTCCTGTCCCTCGCGGTCGGGGCGGCGGTGCGGGTCCACTACGGCATGGAGGACCCGCTGGCCCTGCTCGCGCTCGTGCTGGTGCCTCTGGCGCCGCTGCTGGCGTGGCGCCTGGTCCGCTACGAGACCGCGTGGCTCGGCGCCGAGACGCTGCGGGTCGCCGGCGTCTTCCGCGACGGCTCGATCCGGTGGGACGCCATCACCCGGGTGGAGCGCATCCGGCGGCGCCAACGAGGAGGCAGCTACCCGGTCACCATCCTCCACGGCGCCGAGGGCCGCGCCGTCGAGGTCCACCCCCTCTGGCTGAACGACCCGACGGGCGCCCTGCGCCGCGCCCTGGCCATCCTCGAAGAAGAGGACCCCGACCTGCGCGCGATCGAGGCCATCGTTCGAGAGGAAGCCTCGCCCTCGCATCCCTGGGACCTCTGGGTCCACGCGGGCATCGCCGTGGCCATCGCTGGCTTGGCGGTGGCGGGACTGACTCCGGGCTATCGGCGGGATGCGGAGCGCCGGGACCTCGCCCGCGCCGTCGCCCTTCCCTCCGCGGAAGCGCGCCCGGCGCTGGAAGCCCTCTTCGCCGACACCGATGTCACCCAGGATGTCCGCTGCCGCGCGGGAGCCAACCTCGCCATCCGCGCGCTGAATCGCGGCGACTACCCGGCGGCCGCCGAGCGCTGCGAATCCCTCCGGGGCTGGTGCTCTTCGGCCATGCCCCATCGCGCCGTGCGCTGCGAGGGTCCTTTCACCGCGCTGCCGGAGGCGTCGGCGGCTCTCCGCGCGGGGCGGCCCGTCGAGGCCCTCGAACGCCTCGGGCGCTACGGCCGCACGGGGTTGGCCAGCGAGATGCTGCACGCGGACATCCTGGACGCCCTGGGTCAGCCGGCGGAGGCCCGGGAGGTGGCGGCTCACTGCGCGGCGAGCCGACGGGCCGGGCGCGATGCCACGGAGCTGGCCCTCATCGACCGCTGCGCCGAGCGCGCCGCCCGCTGAGCCGTCGGGCGCGGTTCAGAACGCCCGCGGCCCGTCGCCCTCGGCGACCGGACGTTCCACCGGTGGGAGCGCCCGGGGGTACACCACGACCGGCATGACGAAGCCGGAGAGGAAGCCGACGACGGCTCCGCCGACGACGTCGGCGAAGTAGTGCTTCTCGGCCGCGATGCGCAGCGCCCCGACGACGCTGGCCAGGGCCAGCGAGGCGACGCACTCGAGGGTCCCCAGCGCCGACCGGCCCCGGAGCCGCTGGTGCGCACAGACCAGCGACGCGCCCGTGAACGCCGCCGCGGTGTGGCCGCTGACGAACCCGCGATAGCGGCTTCGGGATCCACAGTCCTCGACGTCCACGGTTCCGTCGCAGCGATGGTTGTACGGTCGTGCGCGCCGAAGCGCGCTCTTGGTCACGGTGACCAAGGCGGCCTGGGTGGCAAAGGCCAAGGCGTCCCCGGTGAGGAGCCGGTAGGTGTCCCGGGAGCGACTGGCCCCCGGCCGGGCGGCGAAGATGGCGTCGGCCACCGGGGCGGCGAGGGCGACCATCAGGAGCGCGTCGCTGGCCCGAGCGGCCCGGAGGCGCCCCCGGCTGGTGTCCATCACCCAGGGCTCGAAGCCCTGATCGACGGGACCGGCCGAGGTGTAGAAGGCCTCGGTCGGCTCGTGGAGGAGCTCGACCGCCAGCGCCACCCCCAAGATGGGGGCAGCCACGAGCCAAGGCCACCACTCGAGTTCGTCCTCGTCCCGGCTGGGGCTCTCCGAAGGGGCCTCTCGGCGAACCGCCGCACCCGGTTCTTCCGCGGCGACCGCTGGACCCGGTTCTTCTGCCGCCGCGGTACTCGGTTCATCGAGACCGCTTTCCGAACCCGGTTCGTGGAGACCTGCGTCCGGGGTCTCGGGGGTGGTCGACCGCGTCTGCCCGACCGCGGTCGAGGCGAAGGAGAGGAAGACCAGTAGGAAGAACGGCGCACTACGGGGGTCTCGCATCGGAACGAGGCAGGGTGTAGCGCCCTCCTGAACGGAACCCAAATGGGCCCTCAGCGACCGACGCTCGCGGGACGCCACGGCGGCAGGCGCACCTCGACGCGTGTCCCCCCCGGCTCTCGCGCGACGATCCGCAGGCTCCCTCCATGCACTCGGGCCACGTGGTCCATGAGCGTCAGGCCGATCCCGTGACCGGGTAGACCTTCCCGGCGCGCTCGTTCGCCCCGCTGGAAGTGGTCCCGAACCAGCGCCCGCTCGGAGGCGTCGATGCCGGGACCGGAGTCCTCCACGGTGATGCGCGGCGCGCCGACGTCGTCCACGTTCACCCGCACCGCCCCCTCGGAGAACTTCAGCGCGTTCTCGACCGCATTGGTCACCAACGCCCGGAGCAACGGCGCGTCGCCGCGGACCAGGACGTCCTCGGCGCAGGTCACCGTGACCCGCGCCGCCGCCTCCGGATCCAGGCGCTCGCAGACCGCGTCGACCACGTCGGCGAGGTCCACGGTCTCGCCGACCTCGACGTGGGTGGGGTCGGCCAGGATGAGCAGCCGTTCGACGAGCTGCATCAGGTCGGTGACCTGGGCGCGCACGTGGCCGAGTTCGGTCCGCCTTTCGGCGTCCGCGGCCTCCGCCATCAGCTCCAGCTCGCCGGCGATGGTCGTCAGCGGCGTCCGCAGCTCGTGCGCGGCCCGCGAAGAGAAGCGGGTGGCATCGTGGAGGGCCTCGCCGAGGCGGTCCACCAACTCGGCCACGCCGCGGCGCACTTGCTCCAGCTCCTCGTGCTCCAGGGGATCCCCCAGGGCCGCCGAGGACGCCCCCGGTTCGATGCGCGCCATTCGATCCCGGAGCGTCGCGAGGGGCCCGAGTCCCCACGTGGCCAGCACTCGGCTCCCCGCCCAGCCGAGGACCGCCGCCACCAGGAACCCGACGACGACGGACCAGCCCATGATCTCCGGCCGCGCATCGCTGAGCAGGGTGCTCATCGAGAGCACCAGGACGCCCTCCTCGAACGGCACCGCGCATGCGCGGGCGTGGCCATCCGCGCGCTCGAACCCGATGCAATCGCCCACGCGCGGTCGGGGCAGGCTGGGGTCGCCGGCGAGGAGGACCCCGTCCACGTCGATCCGGGCGCGCGGCCGGGGCAGGTCCACGTCCTCCAGCTCGTCCAATAGCGAGAGCTCCAGGATGGCGTCGCTGCCGGCGATCGCGCCCAGCTGGTCCATCCGCTCCAGCGCGGAGAGGTCGTCGTCGCCATCGTCGGCGAAGTGACCGCCCAGCTCGCGGATGGTCTCCTCGCGCTCCTCGATGGTCTCTTCCGAGAGCCGCGCCGCCGCCCGGAGCGCGATCCCCTCCTCCTGGAGCAGGAGCAACTCGGTGGCGGTGAGGGCCGAGCCCAACGAGGCCACCGCGGCGCCGGCGACGGCCGCCATCAGGCTCATCCAGACCATTCGCCGACCCAGGCTTCGCGGCGCGCTCGGCTCAGGCGGCGCCGAGCGCATAGCCTTCGCCCCGCACGGTCCGGATGATCTCCGTCCCCAGCTTTCGCCGGATCCGCGCCACCAGCACCTCGAGCGACGCGTTGGTCCGGTCGCTGACCTCGCCCCAAATGGCCTCCAGGATCGCTCCCCGGCTGGCCACCCGCCCGCGGCGCGCGGCGAGGAACTGCAGGATCGACCACTCCTTGGCCGTCACCGGCGCCTCCTCGCCGCCGCGGAGCGCGAGGCAGGCGCCGAGATCCAGGTCGACGTCGCCCACCCGGACCACGTCCCGGCGCGCGATGGGCCCCCGGCGCAGGAGCGCCCGCACCCGCGCCCGGAGCTCGGCGATCGCGAAGGGCTTCGGCAGGAAGTCGTCGGCCCCGGCGTCGAGCCCCTCGACCCGATGCCGCACCTCGCCATGCGCGGTGAGCAGGAGGATCGGCGTCCAGTCGTCCCGCTTCCGCAGGCGGCGGCAGAGGTCGAGGCCGCTGCCGTCCGGCAGCTCGACGTCGAGGACGATCACGTCCGGGGGGTCCATCTCGAGCTGCTCCCGCGCCGAGCTCAGCGACTCCGCCACCGAGACCCGGTGACGCTCCCGCTCGAGGGCCTGCTCCAGCAGGTCCCTCACCTCCGGCTGATCGTCGACGACGAGGACGTGCACCTCCCCACTCTAGCGCCTCGAGCGCGGGCCACACACCGGCCCGTTCGGCGTTCGTTCAGGTCCGGGCCCGAGGGTCGGCGTCCACCGAAAGACCATGGAACTCGACCGAACTCCCCGACCCCGCTGCCGCCGGACCCCGCCTCGCCCCACGCCCCTCGGATGACGGTGTCGACGACGCCCGAAGGCCCGGGGCGCGGCGGGAGCTGGCTGGTCGTCGGCGGTCTCCTCGCCGCGTTCGCCCTCCCTGCTCGCTCGCCCGCCATCTCGACGCCGGCCCCCTTCGCGGCCCAGATCCCCGCCGGGCAGGCCCTCAGCGGTCTGACCACCGACGACCGGGGCCAGCCCTGGGCGGTCCCCGAACACGACCGCCAGCTCTGGTCCTTCGGCGGTCGCTGGCAGGCCCACCCGCTCGACGGGATGCCCGAGGGACTGGAGGCCGAGGCAATCGCGTGGTTGGCACCGGGTCGCTTCGCGGTGGGCACCGAGGCCGAGACCAGCGGCCGCTCCCACGACCTGATCCTCGAGGTCGCCGAGGTCGCCGATGGGTTCCGGGTCGTGCGCGCCGAGCGGGTCCCCTTCCCGCCGCACGTCGCGGGGATTCCCGATGCCGGGGTGGAGGGGCTCTGCGCGGCGGGGGGCGCCCTGGTGGCCGCCAGCGAGGCCGTCAGCACCGACTCGGGCGCCCGCGTCGCCCATCTGGCCGTACGCGCGCCCTCGGGGACCTGGCGGCACCACACCCTGAACCTCTCGTCGCCGACCGGGAAGATCAGCGGACTCGATTGCTGGCCGAGTCGCGCCGGGATCGAGGGGCTGGCCATCGAGCGGCACTTCGGCGTCACTCGCGTGCTGCACTGGGTGCTCGGGCCCGGCGGGTCGCGGGTGTCCCCGCGCGTGATCGAGCGCTGGGACGACTGGGTCGCCGGGCCGGGAGGCGCGAACCTCGAGGGGATCGCTCGCGGGCCCGACGGACTGCTCCTCGCGGCCGACGATCGCTACCGGGGCCAGACCTCCCCCGCCGCCGTCCTCTGGCGGGTCGCGAATCCCCGTGCGCCGGCTGGCGCCCCCGATGGGGACCACTAGGATCCGGGCGTGTCGCCGTCCGACTCCGAGCACCTGGTCAAAGGCAACGTCTTCGTGACCGTCCGAGACTGGCTGACGGACGCTCATGGCGAAGCGAGCTACCAGCGGCTCCTCGACGCGATGCCGCCGGAGCACGCCCGGGAGGTCGCCGACCCGCTCCCGTCGATCTGGCACCCCGAGACGATCCACCAGTCGATGCTCCACGCCCTCCACGAGACGGTGTGCAGCGGGGACCTCCGCCGGTACCAGGGCGTGATCGCGGACATCACCGTCCTCGGCGTGCACAAGTTCGCCCGCCTCATCCTGCAGATGAGCTCCAACGCCTTCGTCCTCCGGCGCCTGCCGACCTTGTGGAAGATCATCCGCCGGGGCCCGGCGACGACCGAAGTCGACCAGACCCGCGAGCGTACACAGATCGCCTACGGCCGCTTCCCCTTCTACGGCGACGCCCTCTATCGACACTACATCCTGGGGGTGCTCACCGGCATCGTCCGGACGAGCGCGCGCATGGACCCCACGGTCGAGGTCGTCCGCTACGAGACCGACCGCCTCCTGGTCGATCTCCGCCTCCCCGTCGGCGCCGGCTGAGCCGGACGGAAAGGCCGCATTTTTCCATCGGCTCGGCCGATCGAGCCCTCGCGAGCGCACGGCCGCCCCTCGACGTGTCACAGGTCGGATCTAGACTGCGGCCCCCATGGCCGACGGCTCCACCCCCACCGACCCCGTCCCCTACGACAAGCAGGGCGAACGGCGCTTCGATCCCATCCGCGAGATCCGCGTCCGCGGCGCCCGCGAGCACAACCTCAAGGCGGTCGACGTGGACATCCCCCGCGACCGGCTGGTGGTCGTCACCGGCCTCAGCGGCTCGGGCAAGTCCTCGCTGGCCTTCGACACCATCTTCGCCGAGGGCCAGCGCAAGTACATGGAGTCGCTCTCCGCGTACGCCCGCCAGTTCCTCGACCAGCAGAAGAAGCCCGACGTCGAGTCCATCGAGGGCCTGCCGCCCACGATCGCCATCGAGCAGCGCTCCGCCGGCCACAACCCGCGGTCGACGGTGGCGACCTCGACGGAGATCTACGACTACCTGCGGCTCCTCTTCGCGCGCGCCGGTCACCCCCACTGCTGGGCTCCCACCAAGAAGAAGCGCGACGGCACCGTGGTCGAACGCTGCGGTCAGCCCATCGCGCGGGCCCACCCCAGCCAGATCACCGACGCGGTCTCGGCCTTCCCGGAGGGCACCAAGCTCATGATCCTGGCGCCGGTGGTGAAGGCCAAGAAGGGCTTCCACCGCGACGTGCTGGAGCAGCTCTCCAAGGACGGCTACGTCCGCGCGCGGGTCAACGGCAAGGTCGTCGACCTGGGCGACGTGCTCTCCGAGGAGGGCGAGAACCCCCTCGACCTCGGCCGCTACGAGAAGCACTCCATCGAGGCCGTCGTCGACCGGCTGGTGGTCCGCGACAAGTCCCGGGGCCGCCTGGCCGACAGCGTCGAGACCGCGCTCAAGACCGCCGACGGCGTGGTGATCGTCGCCAGCGAGACCGCCGACGGCTGGAAGGAGACGGTCTACTCCGAGCACTACGCCTGCCCGGTGCACCCCTCGTTCGCGCTCGAGGAGCTCGAGCCCCGGCTCTTCTCCTTCAACTCGCCCCAGGGGGCTTGCCCGCGCTGTCAGGGCCTGGGCGTCCTCCTCGAGTACGACGAGGACCTGATCCTGCCGGATCCCGAAGCGAAGATCGGCAAGGACGGTGTGAAGCCGTGGAAGAAGGCCGGCCCCGCCGGCATGTTCTCCGGCCGGCTCAAGCGCCGCTTCTGCAAGCGCTTCGACGTGAAGCAGAGCACGACCATCGGGGACCTCGGCGACGAGCTCCGGCAGATCCTGCTCTATGGCACCACCGAGGAGCAGGAGGATCGCTACGGCGCGGAGTGGGCCGGCGTCATCCCGCACCTGGAGGGTTGGTTCGAGAAGACCGACTCGAAGTGGGTCAAGGAGTTCCTCCAGGACTTCATGGCCGAGCAGGAGTGCCCGGAGTGCCTGGGCAACCGGCTGAACCTGCAGGCCCTCTCGGTGCTCCTGGAGTCCGCCAACGCCCTCCCCGCCGACGTCGTGGAAGAGCGCGCGCGGCTCGGGCTCAGCACGGACCCCCAGCGCCTCTCCCTGGCCGACTTCGCCAAGTTGGACATCGAGACGGCCACCGAGATCCTCGAGGGCCTGAAGCTCGGCGCCGAGCAGAAGATGATCGCCAAGCCCATCGAGCGCGAGGTGAAGGCGCGACTGGGCTTCCTGACCTCGGTGGGCCTCGGCTACCTCTCGCTGGACCGGCGGACCTCGACCCTCTCCGGCGGCGAGGCCCAGCGGATCCGCCTGGCGACCCAGGTGGGCTCCGGCATCGTGGGCACCGCCTACGTGCTCGACGAGCCGACCATCGGCCTGCACCCGCGCGACAACGCGCGGCTCATCCGCACCCTCCGGCACCTCGCCGACATCGGCAACACGGTGATCGTCGTCGAGCACGACGAGGAGATGATCCGCGCCGCCGACCACGTTCTCGACGTGGGCCCCGGACCCGGTGTCCACGGGGGCCGGGTGATCGCCCAGGGGACCATCCCCGAGATCGCCGAGGTCCCCGAGTCCCTCACCGGCAAGTACCTCACCGGCGCGATGGAGGTCCCGACGCCCAAGCCCGGAGACCGCCGCAAGCTCAGCGCGCGCAAGGCGTTGGTCGTGAAGGGCGCCCGGCAGCACAACCTGAAGAAGGTCGACGCGACGTTCCCGCTGGGCGGGCTCCTGGCCGTCACCGGGGTCAGCGGTTCGGGCAAGTCCACCCTGGTCAACGACATCCTCCTGGCCGTCTGCAAGCGCGAGATCAACGGCAGCCGCGTCAAGCCCGGCACCCACGACCGGGTGAACGGCCTGGGCAAGGTCGACCGCATCATCGAGGTCGATCAGTCGCCCATCGGCCGGACCCCCCGCAGCAACCCGGCGACCTACACCGGGATGTTCACCGAGATCCGCAACATCTTCGCCCAGACGAACGAGGCCCGCGCCCGGGGCTACAAGGTCGGCCGCTTCTCGTTCAACGTGAAGGGCGGCCGCTGCGAGGCCTGCCAGGGCCAGGGCACCAAGAAGATCGAGATGCACTTCCTGCCCGACGTCTTCGTCGAGTGCGAGGTCTGCGAGGGCGCCCGCTACAACCGGGAGACCCTCCAAGTGCAGTACCGCGGCAAGAACATCGCCGAGGTCCTGGACATGACCATCGAGGACGCGGTCGACTTCTTCGCGAACCACCCGAAGATCCTCCGCTTCGCCAAGTGTCTGCTCGACGTGGGCCTCGGGTACCTGACCTTGGGGCAGCCCTCGACGACCCTGTCCGGCGGCGAGGCCCAGCGCGTGAAGCTCGCGGCCGAGCTGGGCAAGGGCGACACCCTGCGCGGCCAGCAGGAGCACACCCTCTACGTGCTCGACGAGCCCACCACCGGCCTCCACTTCGAGGACGTCCGCAAGCTCATCACGGTGCTCGAGCGCCTGGTCGAGCAGGGCAACACGGTGCTGTGCATCGAGCACAACCTGGACGTGGTCAAGAGCGCCGATTGGCTCGTCGACCTCGGCCCCGAGGGCGGCGACGGCGGTGGTACCATCGTCGC
Organism: Myxococcales bacterium UBA1660; assembly: GCA_002320815.1. GTDB lineage: Bacteria > Myxococcota_A > Polyangia > Polyangiales > Houyiibacteriaceae > UBA1660. The sequence goes on along the minus strand of DCLA01000068.1, from coordinate 81,728 downwards.
CAGCGGCACTCCGGAAGACGTGGCCCAGGTGGCCGAGAGCCACACCGGTCAGTTCCTGCGACCCATCCTGGGGCTCTGAGGGCGTTCTCGTAGCGCCCCGGGCCGGGTCGCGACTCGGTGCCGTGGCGGAAGGAAGCGGCATGAGCGAGGAGCGGGGATACGTGGTCGTCGGTGAGCGCGCCGAGGACCAGAACGACATCGAAGAGCTGGCCTACGAGGTCCTCGTGGGCCTGAGCTCCCGCCCCAAGCGGCTGCCCTCGCGCTTCTTCTACGACGACGAGGGGAGCCGGCTCTTCGCGCGCATCATGCGGCTCGAGGAGTACTACCCGACCGACCTCGAGCACGCGATCCTCACCGAGCACGCCGCGGAGATCCTCCAATGCATGGAGGGCCGCTCGTTCAACCTGGTGGACCTCGGCGCCGGCGACGGCGCCAAGACGATGATCCTCCTGCGGCACCTCGCGGCCAGCGGCGCCGATGTGACCTACGTGCCCATCGACATCTCCGAGGGCGCGATGCGGGGGCTGGTGGCCACCATCCGCGAGGAGCTCCCCGCCATCCGCGTCGAAGGCGTGGTCGCCGAGTACCACCGCGGACTCCAGTGGCTCGTCCGCCAGCGCTCGGAGCGGTCCAACCTGGTCCTCTTCCTGGGTTCCAACGTCGGCAACTTCGACCGCGCCCAGGCCCGGGGCTTCCTCGGTCGCATCTGGTCGGCGCTGCGCGTCGAGGACCGGGTCCTCGTCGGCTTCGACCTCAAGAAGGACATCGAGGCGCTCCTCGCGGCCTACAACGATCGCGAGGGCGTCACCGCGGCCTTCAACCTGAACCTGCTGACCCGCATCAACCGCGAGCTCGGCGCGGAGTTCGACCCGTCCGCCTTTCGGCACTTCGGGACCTACGACGTGAACACGGGCGCCATGAAGAGCTACCTGGTGAGCCTCGAGGCCCAGGACGTCCGGGTCGGCGCGCTGGACCGTTCCTTCCGCTTCGACGAGTGGGAGGCGATCCACACCGAGTACAGCTACAAGTACCTCCGCAGCGACATCGACTCGCTCGCCGAGGACAGCGGCTTCGTGCAGGTGTCCCGCTTCGAAGACCAGCGGGGCTGGTTCGTCGACGACCTCTGGCGCCCCCGCAAGGGGGACTGAAGACCCCGCTGACCCCATTCCGGGGCCCCATGCCGGTGGTCGCTTCGCGCGAGTCGAACTTGCCCTAACGGACCGCCTTTCGGCATCCTACCGCGTAGTGGTGAGCCCGACGTCGACCGATGAGCTCCCGACGCTGCTGGTCGTCGGTACCGGGGAGCCCATGTGGGAGGCCATCGAGGCGGGCCTGGAGCGCCACGCGACCTTCGCCGAGGCGGCCGGCAAGGAAGCCGCCACCGCGGCCGCCATGGCCGCCGCGCCCGACGTGATCCTCTTGGTGGGCGACGCCGCCAAGGACCACGACGCGGTCCTGAAGGGCCTCGGCGAGCACCCCATCACCCGGGTGGTCCCGGTCATCATCCTCATCGACCGCTCGGATCTCCGCGCGCGCCTCGACGCCAGCCGTCGCGGCGTGACCTTCGTCGAGCGCAGCGCCTCGGCCGATCAGGTCGCGCGCGAGATCGCCGAGCTCTGCCGCCAGCTCCCCGAGCGCAGCAGCCACACCGGCGGCGAGCTGGGCGAGACCTCGCTGGAGGAGGTCCTGGGCATCCTCCGCTCCGAGCTCCAGGCGGGCATCCTCTCGGTCCAGACCGGCGACGACGGCGCCCGCTTCGTGCTGCGCTCGGGTCGGCAGGTCGGCCAGGCCATCAAGGACTTCGTCGATCGGATCCGTCCGCTGGTGGAGTCCTCCGATGGCGCGCTCCGCTACGACTTCGAGAGCGCCGACAGCCGCGAGATCCCGCTCTTCGACCCCGCCGAGGACGACGACGGGGATCTCCAGGTCTTTCGGAGCCGCCGGCTGATCCTCATCGAGGACGACGCCTCCGCCGCCGACACCCTGGCCCAGGAGCTCCGCGCCCATGGCGCCTCCGTGGTGGTGGTGACCTCCACGGGGTCAGGCCTGGATCGGGCCCGCGGGAGCGACCCCGAGCTGGTGCTCGTCGAGGAGTCGGGGCTCGACGGGCCGACCTACGGCGTGCTGCAGACCCTGCGCCGGGACCCGGCCCTTCGGTGGGCCTCGCTCCTGGTGATCCGCCGGGACGAGCTGCTCCCGCCGGGGCAGCCGCCGCGCATGGAGCGATTGGCCAAGGCCTTCGCGCCGCTCCTCGCCGCCGACGAGGAGATCGCCCGGCAGGCCGCCGAGCTGGACACCTTCGACACCCGGCTCGAGGCGCTCGGCCCCAGCCGTCTCCTGCGGGCCCTCGCCTCCGCCGGTCGCACCATCCGGGCCACCGTCCGGCACCCGCGGACGCTGGTGCAGATCAGCTTTGCCGAAGGCCTCATCGCCGGCGCCGAGGCCCGGCGACCGGGCCAGTCGCGCAACGAGGCCATCGGGGGCCCCAAGGCCTTGGCCGCGCTCCTGGCCATCGGCTCCGGCCGGGTCCGGGTCGAGGCCCGCGCCGCCCCCGCGACGGCCAACGTCCTGGCCCCCCCCGCGGACGCGCTCGCCCAGGCGGCCCGCGAGACGCCGCCCATCAAGCCCTCCATGCCCCCGCCGCCCCGGATGCCGGCGCGCCCGAGTCAGCCGCCCCAAGCGCTGCTCGCGCAGCTCGAGCAGGTCATCGACGACCTCAAGGCGTCGGGCATGATCCACAACACCGGCGCCTTCAGCGCCATCCAGCACGACGAGTTCGACGAGGACGAGCCCACCAGCGTGGCGCAGGTCCCCGAGAGCCTCCGCCGTCTGGCGCGCCTGCCGGACGCGGCGCCGCTCCCCCGCCCGGAGCCGCGCGCGCCAGCGAGCACCGGACCGTCCGCGGGCGCCCCGGCCCCCAGCGGGCCTCCTCGCTCGGTGCCGGTTCCGCCGCGCGCCCCCGGGGCGCCGCCGAAGCTCGCCGTGCCCAAGCGCGCGATCCCCAAGCCCGTGAGCGCCGCGAAGGGCGCCAAGATCCCCCGGCCGGCGGTCCCCAAACCCGGCGCGATCCCCAAGCCGGCCTCGATCCCCAAGCCCGCTGCGATCGCCACGACCGCCTCGGTCGATGGGGCATCCGGCGCCGGAGCGGCGTCGAGTGCCGACGCCGCCGCGATCCCCGCTCCGACCGGTCGGTCGCGCAAGGCCCGCAAGAAGACCCTGGTGGGCATGGCCGCGCCCGTGATGGACGCGCCGAGCGCGCCCCCCGCTGCACCGCCGGTGGTCCCGCCGCCGGCCGCCGCTCCCCAGCCAGCCCCCGAGCCCCCGGCCAGCATGGAGCCCGGTCCGGCCGCTCCCGGTCTCCTCGACGCCTCGACGGACGTCGGCGGCTGGGAGGTCCCCGCCGGCACCGGCGACCGCCCCACCCCGATGCTGGGCGACGCGCTCGCCCCCGCGGACCTGGATCCCGACGGCCTCCTCGACCAGGCGCCGGTCACTTCGAGCGCGAGCGAAGCCCTCGATGGCGACGCCTTCCACGCGCCCCTCGACGCCCTCGAGAACTCCACCACCAACCCCTCGGTCCCGATGGCGCCCGCGCCTATCGTACCACCACCGACCGCCGCCCCCGCCGCGATGCCCATCCCCGGCGTCGCCCCGGCCGCCCTCGCGCCCGCGGCGCCGCCTCCCCGGATCGCCCAGACGACCGAGGAGACCCTGCCCCTCGCGGCCTCCGAGAAGCCCAACCGGACCGGTCTCTTCATCCTGGCCGCCGTGGTGCTCCTCGGCGTGCTCGGGGCGGCGGCCTTCGTCCTCTTCGGGGACGAGGACCCCGCGGTCGCCACCGCCGGCAGCGGTCCCCTCGCCACCCCCGAACCGAGCCCCACGGCGGAGGCCCAGGACGAGCCCGTGGCGCCCACCGTCGCCGACGGGCCCACCGACCCCGTGCCCACCGAGGCCGAGCCCGCCGAGGCGGAGCCGGAGCCCGCGGGCGAGAGCGAGGAAGAGGCGCCCCCCGAGGACGAAGAGCTCGAGCCGGAAGAGGTCGAGGCCGCGGACGCCGAGGAGGCCGTGGACGCCGAGGAGCACGCCGACGGCGAGGACCCCGAGGCCGAAGGCGGTGCCCCGCGAACCCGCGCCGAGCAGCTCGACGCGCTCGTCAACGCCGGCAACTTCTTCCGTGGCCGTCGTCGCTACGCGCTGGCCGAGCGACGCTACGAGTCCGCGCTGCGGATGTCGCCCAGCAACGCCCGGGCCCTCACCGGCATCGCGCTGGTTAGCATCGCGCAGCGGAAGCCCAACGACGCCGTCCGCTACGCGCGCCGACTGGTCCGTGCCCGCTCGGGGTCGGCCGGCGCCCGGGTGATCCTCGGCGACGCCCTGGCCCTCGACGGCGACCGCGCCGGGGCGCGCCGCGAATACCGTAAAGCCCTCGAGCTGAACCCGCGGCACAGCGGCGCCCGCCGCCGCCTGCGCTGACCCCGACGGCTCCGCCGCTTCGAGCTCGCCCTTCGGCCTCGTTCTTGGTCGGCCCGCCTAGAGCGGCTTGAAGAGCACCTTGGACTTGCGTCGCTCGTCGTAGGCCGGCCGCGCGGCCGGCAACTTCGACGCCGGGGTGGGCTCGAAGCCGTGGGCCCGGAAGAAGTGGTCCGATTGCGTGGTGAGCACGAAGAGCGAGCGCATGCCCCGCTCCCGCGCCTCGCGCTCGACGGCCTCGAGCATCGCCGCGCCGCGACCCGCGTGCTGGTGTCGCTGGTCGACGGCCACGCAGGCCAGCTCGCCCGTGGCGTCCGCCGGGTAGGGGTAGAAGGCCGCGCACGCCAGGATGAGCCCGTCGCGCTCCAGGACCCGGAAGCGGTCGACGTCGTTCTCGAGCACCTCCCGGGGCCGATGCACCAGGACGCCCTGAGCCTCCAGCGGCGCCAGGAGTTGGAGCAGCGCGGGCACGTCCCGGGGCAGCGCCGGCCGGACGTCCTCGTAGGGCTCACGGCTCACCAGGGTCCCCAGGCCTTCGCGGGTGAAGAGCTCCCGGAGCAGCGCGCCGTCGGCCTTGCGCGGCAGCACGTGGGCCCGCCCGACCCCGCCGCGCACCGCCCGAGCGGCGGCCTCCAGGTGCAAGCGGAGGTCCTGGGCGATGGGCCGCTTGCTCGCCAGCCGCGCGTCGAGCTCGGCCAGGGTTAGCTCGCCGATGCGCTCGCCCCGCTGGCTCCAGGTCTTGGCCTCGGCCAACGCGAGGAGCTTCTCCGCCCCCAGCGCGATGGCCGTCTCCGCGGCCAGCTCCGGCGTGGACAAGTTGAAGGCCTCGCCGGTGAGCGAATAGCCGAGGGGCGTCAAGATCACGATGGCCTCGTCGTCGAGGCGCTGCCGGATCGCTTCCGCGTCCACCCGCCGGACCCGGCCGGTGTGCATCAGGTCGACCCCTTGGAGCACGCCGCAGGGCCGCGCGGTCACGAAGTTGCCCGCGGCCACCCGGATCCGCGCGCCGGCCATCGGCGAGCCGGGGAGGCTCACCGTGAGCAGCCGCTCGAGCTCCACCCGGTTCACGCCCGCCGACTCCTTCACCGCCGCCAGCGCGTCCTCGTCGGTGATGCGCAGCCCCCCGTGGTAGCGCGACTCCCCGCCGCGCTCGGCGATGCGCTGCTCGATCTGCGGCCGCGATCCGGCCACCAACACCAGGCGCACGCCGAGCGAGTGCAGGAGGACCACGTCCTCCACCAGCTCCGGCAGCTTTCTCGAGGCCATGGCCTCGCCGCCGAAGACGATGACGAAGGTCTTCCCCCGATGGGCGCGGATGTAGGGCGCCGCGTGCCGGAAATCGCGCAGGAAGGGCAGCGGGTCCCGGTCGCTCATCGCGGACCCCGGCCCTCCACGCAGACCGCGTGGATCGTCTGGGCGTAGATGTCGACGGCCTCCTGGAGCTGCCCGCGGGTCACGTGCTCGTCGGGCTGATGGGCCACGTCGATGCTCCCCGGACCGCAGATCACCGTCTGCGCGCCCAGCTCCTGGAAGAAGGGCGCCTCGGTGCAGAACATGACCGCACGCGGGTCGCGGCCGGTGAGCTCGCGCAGCAGCGCCACGGCCTCCGCCTCCTCGTCGATGGCGAAGGGCGGCACCGACTCCACCAGCTCCTCGAGCGTCACCCGCAGCCGGGGATCGAGGGCGGCGCGCACCCGAGCCTCCAGGTCAGCGCGGAGCTGCGCCGGCGCCATGCCGGGCAACACCCGCACGTCGTAGGTCAGCGCGCACTGGCCGCAGATGCGGTTGGGGCTGTCGCCGCCCTCGATGCGGCCGAGGTTCAGGGTCGCGCCGGGCACCTCGAAGGCGTCCTCGCGCCGCTCGCCGAGCTCGGCGCGGAAGGCCTGGAGCGCGCCGATCACCTGCATCATCCCATCGATGGCGTTGGCGCCGAGCGCGGGGTTGCTCGAATGACCGCTACGCCCCTCGACCTCCACGCGGTGCATGAGGATGCCCTTGTGCATGCGCACCGGGACCAACCCGGTGGGCTCGCCCACCACGACCATCGCGGCCCGGGGGCGCCCTTCGGCGAGGAGCTGCCGGGCCCCGTCCATGCTGCTCTCCTCGTCGGCGGTGCCCACGATCGTCAGCGGTGCCTTCAGGTCGCCAGCCGCGAAGCGGGCCGCCGCGGTCAGCGCGGCGCCGAAGAAGCCCTTCATGTCCGCGCTGCCCAGTCCGTAGAGGGTGCCCTCGTCGCGCTCGGTGAGCTCCCAGGGGTCGGTGGCCCACCCCGCCGCCTCGGTGGGCACGGTGTCGGTGTGCCCACTGAGCACCAGGCCCCCTTCCCCGTCGCCGAGGGTGGCGATGAGGTTGGCCTTCGAGGGATCGGTGGCCAGCGGGACCACCTCGGCGCGGAAGCCGAGGTGCTCCGCCCACTCGGCGAGGCGGTCGACGACGGCGCGGTTGCTCTGGTCGTGGCGGGGGTCGGGGCTGGAGACCGAGGGCTCGGCGACCAGCGAGCGGATCATCTCGACCGTCTCGGGGAGCGACATGCGGCGCAGCTTACACGGAGCGACCGGGCAACGGTCGCTGACGCTCGAGCCAGGTCAGCACCGGCGAGCGCTCCTCCGCGGGGAGCACCAGGGTGGTCCGACGCCCGAAGAGGAAGACCACGATGTTCTCCAATCGGCGCACCCCGCGAAGCGACGCCCGGGGCAGCCGGGCGACGTGGTCGTCGAAGCGCCCGTACACGTGGTCGGCGGTGAGCGCGACCTGGTGGGGGACTGCCTCCACCGGGTGGCCCCGCATCCGCGCGAAGACCCGGGCCCACCCGCGGACGCCCTGTTGGTAAGCCAGGACCATCTCGCTCCGGGAGCGGTAGACGTGGCCGTCATGGGGCATGTGGGCCACCGGCTCCCAGGGGACCAGCGGCTCCCGGGTCCAGCCCCCCTCGCGCACCGGCCAGCCGGCGCCCCGCGCGAAGCCGAGGAGCGCCTCGAAGACCTGCTCCGCCGCGAGCAGGTCCGGCGTCGGCGCCCAGAAGTCGCTGGGGGACCAGACCGACCCGAAGCTGCGCCGGTCCACCCGCCGGTGACCGATGTCCCAGCTCACCTCCATCACCGGCCAGCGGGTCGCGCTCAGGCTCCGGAGGTCGGCGACGGGGAAGCGCACCTTGAAGAGCGAGCGGACGATCTCCTCGACCGGCCGGCGCCACACCCGGGGCGAGACGCGCCCGCTGTCGGAGAGGTAGGACCGCAGCTCGTCGACCGAGGTGCAGAAGGCGTCGTGACGCGTCAGGCCGTAGCCGGTGAGGTAGCCGTCGTCGAAGGCGAGGTGATCTCCATCGACGCATACGAGCACCCCGGCAGAGTGCCACACGTCGCGGGAGCTGGGGAGGCTGGACCCCCGAGTTCCTGCGTGGGATGAGCGACGAGGTGTCTCCCTTCGGCTCGCTCGTGCTGCTGACCGTCCTGCTTCTCGCGGGCGCGTTCGCCTTCGCGCGGCGCGCGAACGAGCTCTTCGTCCTCAGCGCCCGGGACGGCAAGGTGCTCATCCTGCGCGGTCGTCTGCCGCGCACCCTGGAGCGCGAGCTGAGCGCGGTGCTCCGCGCCGCCGGCGCCACGGGCCAGGTGCGCGGCCTGCGCGTCGGCGGTCAGACCCGGGTCGTCGGCCGCGGCCTCGACCCCGGCGTGGAGCAGCGGGTGCGCAACGTCTTCTTCGCCTCCCGCTACGCCCGCATGCGCTGGCTGGCCGCGCGGGACCGCCGCCCGCGCAACCTGGGCCAACGCCTCGGCTGGGAGTGGCTCGCCTGGCGCCTGCGCCCGGCCGCGCGCGACCTCCGGTCCGTCGCCCACGACGAGGAGGATGGCAACGGACCGTTGCAGTAACGAGCATTTCGAGCGGCCGTCTCGTCCGGTAGCGAAGCCCCTCGGCAATCGCGAAAGGCAATCATGGGCGGATTTCTGAGAGACGGTGCGTGGATCACCGAAGACGAATGGGAAAAGGGCGAGGGCGGTGAGTTCCAGCGCCAGGACACGAAGTTCCGCGACTGGATCGAAGACGCCCCCGAAGCGCGCTTCCGGCCCGAGGCGGGCCGCTACCACCTCTACGTCTCCTACGCCTGCCCCTGGGCCCATCGCACCCTGATCTCCCGCGCGCTCCTGGGCCTGGAGGACGTGGTGTCGGTCTCGGTGGTGGACGCCTTCATGGGCGACCAGGGCTGGACCTTCGGCGCGGAGGAGGACCCCGACGCGACCCCGGACCACCTCTACGGCGTGTCCAAGCTCTACGAGATCTACCAGAAGGCCGATCCCCAGGTGAGCGGCCGGGTCACGGTGCCGGTCCTCTGGGACAAGGAGCTGAAGACCATCGTCAACAACGAGAGCCGCGAGATCATCCGGATGTTCTCGACGGTGATGGCTCCCCTCGGCCACGGCGAGCGCGACCTCGCCCCCGAGCCGATGCGGGAGGCCATCGACGCCGCGATGACCCGCTTCTACCAGCCGCTGAACAACGGCGTGTACCGCTGCGGCTTCGCGGGGACCCAGAGCGCCTACGAGGAGGCCTTCGGGCAACTCTTCGCGGAGCTCGACCACTGGGAGAAGGTCCTCGGCGAGCACCGCTACGTGGCGGGGGACCAGCTCACCGAGGCGGACATCGCCATGTTCACCACGCTGGTCCGCTTCGACCCGGTCTACTACGTGCACTTCAAGTGCAACGGCCGCCTCGTCCGGCAGTACCCGAACCTCTCCGGCTTGCTCCGCGACGTCTACCAGACCCCCGGGGTCCGGGAGACGGTGGTCATGAGCCACATCAAGCAGCACTACTACCGGAGCCATCCCAAGTTGAACCCCCGCCGCTTCGTGCCGCTGGGCCCCGACCTCTCCTGGTACGACGAGCCCCACGCCCGCGGCTGAGACGCGGACCCGGCGCATCAACTGTCTTGGCGTGGCCCAGCTCCCGCCAGCTACGATGCGTCGGTGAATCGCACCCTCCCCGGCCTCGCGGCCGCCTGCTTCGCCCTCGCCTTCGCCGCCCCCGCCGCGGCTCAGGTCACCCTCCCCAACGGCATGGTCGTCCCGGTCGCCTCGGGCGGCGGCGAGGTCCAGCTCTCGACCCTCTTCCCCACGCGGGGCGAGAGCATCGACTGGGTCGCCGACGCGCGCCCGGCGCCGGACACCTTCTCGCCCCTCTGCAGCTTCACCGCGGAGCTCGTCCTCAAGCAGAGCGCGTCGGTGCTCGGCGTCGGCTGGTACAACGTCGACCCCGGCGGCGCCGCGCCGACCGAGGTCTACGAGATCGTCCCCGCGGGGTCGCCGGTGGGCACCACGATCACCGGCACCAGCATCCGCGACGACGCCCGCTACGCCGGCGGCCTCGTGGGCTTCGCGCTCATCCGGGTCCCGCCCCATTACACCGAGGCGCGCTGGAACACCGTCTGCGACTCCGGCCCCTGCGCGAGCACGCCGGGCCCGTGGATCCTCAGCCTGAGCTACCCCTCCACCGTCGAGGAGAACGCCTGGTACGTCGCCTTCGAGGACGGGGACACCTCGAGCTCGAGCTGGAACAACGACGGCGACTACAACGACTACGTCTTCTTCTTCACCGGCGTCAGCTGCCCCGGCGGCGCCGAGCCCTGCACCGTCCCCGACGCGACCGGCATCTGCGCCGCCGGGCTCACCGAGTGCGGGGTGGGCGGCGCCCTCAGCTGCCGCCCCCAGAGCGCCGCGCGCGCCGAGAGCTGCGACGGCGCCGACGAGGACTGCGACGGCGCCGTCGACGAGGGCGACGCCCTCTGCGGCGGCCTCGACGTCTGCCTCGCCGGCACCTGCGTGCCGCCCTGCTTCGAGGGTAGCTGTCCGGCGGGCCAGACGTGCTCCGACGACCTCTGCGTCGACGACGCCTGCCTCTCGATGACCTGCGACGAGGGCCTCGCCTGCCGCGAGGGCCGCTGCGTCGCTCCCTGCGACGACGTGGTCTGCCCCGGCGCCCAGGTCTGTCGCGTCGGCCGCTGCGTCGACGCCTGCGAGGGCGTGAGCTGCGACGAGGGCTTCGTCTGCGAAGCCGGCGTGTGTGTGGACCGCTGCGAGTGCCGGGGCTGCGCCATCGGCTCCACCTGCCAGGCCGACGGGAGCTGCCTGGCCACCGAGTGCGTCGGCGTGGACTGCGCCGCGGGCGAGGTCTGCCGCGGAGGCACCTGCGTGGACGCCTGCGACGGCGCGGTCTGTCCCAGTGGACAGATCTGCGAGGCCGGCGCCTGCATCGACGAGCCGCCCGGCACCCTTCCCGACAGTGGCGCCGGCTCGGGCACCGACGGCGGCGGGGCCGGAGGGGTCGACGGGGGCTCTACCGGAGGGGTCGACGGCGGCGACGGCACCGGCGGTGACGGTGACGACGAGGGCGGCTGTGGCTGCCGCTCGGCTGGACGCGGGGCCGGCGACGCCGGCTGGCTCCTCCTCGGGCTGGCGCTGGTCTGGCGCCGCAAGCGCCGCTGAGCATGGACCCCACGAGAAACGGCCGTCGCCCCATCCGGGACGACGGCCGTCTCGCGGGTCGACCCGCCGCTCAGTAGCCTTCGGCGTCCATGGCCGCGTCGTAGGCCTCGAGGGCCGCGCCGCGAGCCGCCGCCGGGGACGGCGCGCTCTGCGCCCGGCCGCGGGTGGAGCGCACCCGGTCGAGCCGTCGGCGGAGCACCCGCCGCTCCGCCGGGGCCGCCGCGGCGGAGCCCTCGACCAGCGCGTCCTCGGCGAACTGGAACTGGCGGTCGGCCTCGGCGCGGTCGCCGCTGTTCAGGGCCACCGCGGCCTGCCGCTGGGCCTCGGCCGCTCGGTAGTTGGCCACCATGGCCTGGACCCGCGGCTCGGCGCTGCCTTGGGCCGCGACGACGTCCCGGGTGACCTCGTAGGGCACGGCGACCTCCTGGGTCCGCCGGGCGCGCTCGTCGTTGGTCGTGGTGTAGACGAAGCGCGCGGTGGCCAGGTTGCGGTCCCCGGTGCGCGACGTGTCCACCCGAGCCCGGAAGAGCACCTCCCGACGCTGCCCGGCGTAGACCGCGCCGAGCGGGATCTTCAGGGTGTTGCCCTGGAGGTTGCTCCCGGTGGTCACCCCCTCGAGGATGGTCACGCCGGGCCCCGGCACGATCTCGATGATGGCGTCGGTGGCCACGGTCGAGGCAAGGAGCTGCACCTCCTGCTGGAGGATCTGCGCCATCTGGTAGGGGTGCTCCAGATGGTAGAGGCGCCCGGAGCTGCGGACCGCCAGGGTCCCCAAGGTGTTCTCGTCGTAGTCGAGACCGACCCCGATCCCGGTCACCTGCACGCCGTACTCGGTGGCGTTCCCCGCGAGGTTCCCCAGCGAGTAGGGGTCCGAGGGGCCGATGTTCGCGTGCCCGTCGCTGATCAAGACCAGCCGCCGCACCGAGTGGGTGGGCGGCGCGTTGGCGAGGCGGTTCACGCCCACCTGGACTCCGGCGTACATGTTCGTCCCGCCGCCGGCGTGGAGATACTGGACCGACTGCATCAGCCCGCCCCGCGAGTTGGCGCCGACCACCGTGGGCGGCGCGATCTCCCGGACACCGTTGTCGAAGGAGTAGATGGAGACCACGTCGCCGTCCTGGAGGCTCTCCAGGAGACTCGAGGCGGCGATGCGCGCGTTCTGGATCTTGGCGCCGCTCATCGACCCCGAGGTGTCCACCACCAGGCTCAGCGCCATGGGCGGCCGCTCCTGGCGCCCCGGGGCCTCGGGGGCGTCGATCCACACGCCCACGTAGGTCTCCCCGTCGGCGCCCACGACCACCCGCGTGCGGACCGGCGCGCCTCCCACCCAAGCTTGGGTGCCGCCCTCGCCGCCGCTGCTCGACACGGTGACCCGGGTCGTCTGTGCCACGGCCGTCTCGGCCCCTCCGCCGCAGCCCATCGCCACGGCCATCGCCAGGAACATCGCACTTCGCATGGTCGGTCTCCTCCTCGGCGCAGGGGCGCCGTGGGGAGGCGAGACGAGCGGCGTCTTCGGACGATCTAAACAAAAACGCGAAGAGCCCCTCGGCACCCCGGGAGGGGGCGCGGAGGGGCTCCGGGAAGAGGCGCGGCGTGCTCAGTCTTCGAGGGTCGCGATCGTCTCCGACGCGCGCTTCTCTTCGAGCTCCGACTGGTCGGCCTGCTCCCAGCGCTCGAGCTTCCGGTAGAGCGTCCGGCGGTCGACCCCGAGCACCTTGGCGGCCTGGGTCTTGTTCCCCCCGACCACCTTGAGAACCCGATGCACGTAGCGCCGCTCGAGGGTCTCGAGGGTGGGCATCTCGCTCGGGTCCTGGGTGTCGATGATCACCCGGGAGCTCTGGAACTTCCGGATGCGCTCCGGGAGATCCTCGACCGTCAGCTCCTCGAAGCGCGCCAGGGTCACCGCGCGCTCCACGCAGTTCTCCAGCTCGCGGACGTTGCCCGGCCAGTCGTACTCGAGGAGTCGCTCGGCGGCCGGCTGGCTGATGCCCTTCACGTCACGGCCGGTGTTCTTGGCGAACTGCTCCACGAAGAGCTGGCTCAACCGGAGCACGTCGTGACCGCGCGCGCGGAGCGGCGGCAGGGAGATCCCCACGACGTTGATGCGGTAGAAGAGGTCCTCCCGGAACGCCCCCTTGGAGACCTCTTCTTCGAGGTCTCGGTTGGTCGCCGCGACGATGCGCGTGTCGAAGGCGCGCTCCTGGCCCGAGCCGACCGGCCGGGCCTTCCGCTCCTGCAGGGCACGGAGCAGCTTGGGCTGCATCTCCATGTCCATTTCGCCGATCTCGTCGAGGAAGAGCGTGCCGCCGCTGGCCTCCACGAAGAGACCATCGCGGGAGCGCTTCGCGTCCGTGAAGGCGCCGCGGACGTGACCGAAGAGCTCGCTCTCGAGGAGGGTCGCGGGCATGGCCGCGCAGTTGATGGCGATGAAGGGCCCGTCGCGGCGGCTCTGCTTGTGCAGCGCCTTGGCGACCAGCTCCTTACCGGTACCGCTCTCACCGGTGATCAAGACGGTGGCGTCCGAGTCGCCGATGCGGTCGATCAGGTCGAAGACCCGGCGCATGGCCGGGCTGCGGCCCACCATCCCGAAGTCGGTGATCGGCCCCTCCACCTGCCGGCGGAGTCGCTTGACCTCTTGAGTCAGCTCCCGGTGCTGGCCGGCGCGGCGCACCGCGGCGTTCAGCGCTTCGGGCTCCAGCGGCTTGGTGATGAAGTCGTAGGCGCCCGCCCGCAGCGCGCCGATGGCGGCGTCGATGGTCGTGTAGCCGGTCATCACCACCACCGGGATGTCCGGCCGGAGCGCGATGGCCTGCTCACAGAGCTCGAGACCGCTCTCTTCACCGATGCGCAGATCGGTGAGCACCACGTCGATGTCCGAGGAGCGCACCTGACGGAGGGCGTCCGCCATCGTCATCTCGCACTTCACATCGTGCCCGGCCTTCGAGAGCGAGGCCTGGGCGAGATCGAGGATGGACTTTTCGTCGTCGACCACCAGTACGGTGGCCCGGAGTTGTTCGTTATCCACGGGTTGGGACCTCGAGTCGTTGAAAGACCGACAAGCGCGTCGTCATGTCAGGCCGGAGCCGGCTGCGAGACCTTTTGCCTCGCTGTGGCATCGCCTTGGACATCGGGCTCCGTCGTGAGGATGTCAACTCGCATTCGTGATCCCTCCCGCTTCAACCATGCGTAATTCCAAGCGGCTCCGGCCACGCCACCGACGACCGGGACGAGCTTCGTGCTGAGGCCCTTCACGGCCGTCTTGCCCAGACGGCGGAAGAACATCTCCTTGGCGGCGAACTTCATCACGCCGGTGGTGCCCGACTCCGGGCTCAGCGCCGCCGTGGCGGCCCACACCTGGCGCCACCACTCGGGGTCCTCGAAGAACGCGGGATCATTGGCGTAGTGGATGCCCGCTGCGAGGGAGGCCCGCTCGGACCACACGCCGCGGACGTCGACGAGGAGGAGCGGCAGGGACCACACGCCCCCGGGCACCCCGGTCAGGAAGCCGCGCAGAGCGCTCCTGCGAGCGTGTGTCTCGGTGAGGCGCTCCGCCACGCCCGCTGCGTCGAGCCCGTCGCCCTTCGCTTCGTGCACGCGCGCCTTGGTTCGGTCGACATCGACGGGCGCAATCTTGCGCCCCACCCAGTTGGAAAGGAGACCCATGGTGGGGCGAGTGTGCACGCACCATGCCGTCGCAATCCAGCGCACACGCGCACTCGATCGTGGCAGGTCGCCTCAGGCAGGTGTGCCGGCACCGGGCCCCGGCGGTCCGGGAACGGCCCTTGCTCCTCCTCGGGCCATGCGCGTCGAAGCCCACCTCTCCCATGCCACCCTGGCCCGCTTGATCCGGGAGCTGGCGCCCATCCGAATCCACATGGCGCCCCCCGAGGAAGGAACCCGATGGCTGGAGCTGGAGGAGCCCTCGCTCATCCAGCCGGTCCCGGGCCGCGGCCTGCGCCTGCAGTCGAGCGGACGCTTTCACTTCGACGTCGCCGGGGTCCCGCTGAACGTGCGCATCAAGCGACTCTCCCTGGTCCTCGAACCTCAGATCGCCGAGCGCGACGGCCGCCGCTGCATGGTCTTCGCCATCGATCTCGAGGAGGGTGACCTGGCGAACGTTCCCAAGCTCCTCGAGCGACCGCTGGTGAAGCGGCTGAACCACGCGCTCAGCCCGAAGAACACCAAGATGACCTGGAACTTCAGCGAGACGATCAGCAATCGCTTCGAGCTCCCCGACCGCCTCGAGCCCCTGGACGCGCTCGCCATCGCGTCGCGCGACGCGGAGGTGACCGTCGACGCCGAGGCCCTCCACTTCGTCTTCGCGCTCGAGCTCCACATCGAGCGCAAGGGCGAGCTGAGCCCCGTCGACGCCGACGGCCTCGACCCCGAGAGCCGGGACCCCGCGACCGACGCCGCCCTCGAGCGACTGGTGGCTCTCAGCGCCGAGCAGTGACCGGTAGTGAGCGACCGACCGGGGCGCGCCGAAACGCTCGGCGCGCTCGGGTCGTCTCCCCCCGGTCCGGGGGGCGATGGAACGCCCAGGACAGAAAGAGCGAAGCCATGGACACGAAGAAGCAGAAGGCGAAGGGGACCGCGGAGAAGGTCGCCGGTTCGGTGAAGAAGGCCGCCGGCAAGGCCGTGGGCAACGAGTCCCTCCAGGCGGAAGGCAAGGGCCAGAAGACCAAGGGCGAGGCGCGCAAGGACGTCGCCAAGGGCGTCGAGGCCGTGAAGGGCACCGCCAAGGAGATCGCCGGCAAGGTCCAGAAGAAGGCGGCCGGCGCGGTCGGCAACACCAGCAAGAAGGTCCAGGGCGCCGCGAAGGAGATGAAGGGCAAGATCCAAAAGTGAGCCCACGGCGGGGCAGGATGTCTCGCCGCCAACACCTGCGACACGGTCGACGTGTCGATCCACGCCCTCTCGCTCGGCACGAACGGTGCAGAACGAGGGGGCGATGTCTTTCGGTCTCTACCCCATCAGCGAGCTCGGCATCCTCTGGTTGCAGGCGACGCTCACCGTGGCTCTGGTCTGGCTCGTCGTCCGCACCCGGCTCATGCCGGTCGTCGTAGCGACGGCCACCGTCTACACCGTCACGATCATGGCCTGGATGACCATGGTCCGCTTCGACGTGCCCACCCTCTGGGAGCTGAAGATCGAGGGCCGCGAGTACCCGGTCATGGCGCTCGGCGCCCTGGGTCTGGTCACCGCCTACTTCGTGCTCAAGTCCATGAAGCGGCGGCGCGAGCGCAAGGAAGCGGAGCTCCGCGCTTCGATGATGAACGCACAGCTCCCCCAGGGTCTCACCCAGGGGCCCGGCTCCGTCGACGGCGCCGCGGCCTGAGCGGATGGGGCGAATCGTGACGCTCGTCTCGGATCGAGACGAGACGCCATGGTCGCCCGCCCCTACGCAGGGTCGTTTTTGGTACGGCCCATGCACTGTTGTCGGGGCATGCAACACACCGGACTACCCCACGAGAAGCACATCCATCTCCCCAACGCGGGCACCCTGAAGCAGCTCATGGAGCACCGCGGTGAATGCTCGGTCTCCATCTACTTCCCCACCCTCCAGGCGGGCCCCGAGACCCAGCAGAATCGCATCCACTTCAAGAACGCGCTCAAGCAGGCCGAGGACGGTCTCCGCGCGTGTGGCTCGAGCGACGAAGCCATCGAACGGACCCTCGCTCCGATCCGCGGCTGGGCCGATGACGAAGAGCGCTGGGCGCACCAGGGCCACGGCAAGGCCATCTTCCTCCACGATGGCGAGTGCCACGCGCACCGACTCCCGGCGAGCGTCGAGGCGCGCACCCTGGTCGGCGACCGCTTCCACGTGCTCCCGTTGATCGAGCTCCAGTCGGCCAGCCTCGATCACTACGTCCTCTGTCTCGAACAGAATGGACCGCGCCTGCTCCACTCCAGCGCGTTCGCGATGGACGAGGTCGTGATGGACTTCCCCAGCCTCTCCGACGTGCTCGGTGAGGAGCTGACCAACGAGACCCAGCAGGGTCACTCGACGAACGGGGCCGGCGGGCGACACATCTTCCACGGCCACGGCGATGGGAGCGACGAGGAGCACAAGAAGGAGCTCCGCAAGTACTGCCGCGCGATCGACGACGCGGTCCGCGGGATCCTCCCCTCCGAGCGCACTCCGCTGGTCGTCGTCGCCGTGGACTACGTCGGCGCCATCTACGCCGAGGCGTCGCACCACGGGAACCTCGTCGGCCGCGTGACCGGCAACCCGGGGTCCTTCGATCGCGAGGAGCTCCATCGGCGAGCCCTCGAGGTCGCCGAGGAGCAGCTCCGCTCGCCCGAACACCAGGACCTCGAACGCTATGAGGCAGCTCGCCGCACCTCGAAGACCACCAGCGACATTCGTGAGCTCCTCACCGCCGCGACCGACGGTCGGGTCGAGCTCCTCCTCGTCGCCGACGATCAGCTGCGCTTCGGCTCCTGGGACCCGGAGAAGCGCAAGCTGAGCGCCGCTCCCGAGACCCCGCGCAGCGAGAACGAGCTCCTCGATCTCGTGGCCCGCGAGGTCCTGGCGAAGGGTGGCCGCGTGCGCTTCATGGGCGACGAGGACCTCGAGCTCCACGCCGACGAGCCCGCCGTGGCGGTGCTGCGCTTCTGATGCCCGCTCCGTTGGCCGACCCGCCGCCCGCCGAGGATCCCCAGGATCCCGGCGGGCGGCCTGCCGTTCCGGTACCGGAAGACACCCCGGCGCCGGTGATCCCGAAGGATCGCCCGGCTCCCGCCGAGCCCCCGCCGGGCCACGAGCCGCCGCCCGCGGTCCCCGAGGACGACCCGCCCCCGGCCGGCGATCCCTCGGACCCGGCTCCCGTGGAGCCCCCGGGCGAGAAGCCG
This sequence comes from Myxococcales bacterium UBA1660, assembly GCA_002320815.1. Lineage (GTDB taxonomy): Bacteria > Myxococcota_A > Polyangia > Polyangiales > Houyiibacteriaceae > UBA1660. The sequence goes on along the minus strand of DCLA01000068.1, from coordinate 63,930 downwards.
CCCATGCGCATGCGCCATCTCGGCACGACCCCCGGGTGGGGCATTTCGGAGCGAGCGCCACTCGGCCACGGCCCGTGGCGTCTCGCACCAGTGGCACCAGCGATGATCCGCGGTTTCTCTCGATCTTCTGCGTCCAAGCCTGGTGGCACGCGCTCTGCAAATCAACTCTGACGAGCCGCAAGGGCGGCCGAGGGAACCACGGAGTTCCCGCCTCGAAGACCAACTCAACGACTCCCCCAACCAAGGACAAACATCATGCTCAAGTGGGCCCTCGCCTTTTTCGTTCTCGCTCTCATCGCTGCCGTCTTCGGCTTCGGCGGCATCGCCGGTGCGTCCGCCGGTATCGCGAAGATTCTCTTCATCGGTTTCCTGATCCTCGCCGTCGTCGGCCTGGTCGCGGGCAAGCTCCGCAGCGCCTGACGCGCTTCGGACCCGACGAGCGACGGCGACTCCGCGAGGGGTCGCCGTTCTCGTTCCGTCCGCTCGCGCGCGAGGCGACATCGCCGACGCAGCGTCGGCTCGCCGCCGCTTCTGTGCAACGGTGTGCCCCGGCAAGCCACCTTGCCGGTATCCGGGCTCGACCACACGAACGTCGGGACCGTGCGTACCATCGACAGCTTCATGGACGGGCTCCGCGACCGCGAGCCCCATCTGCCCCTCTTCCACCAGGCCGCCGAAGCGGTGGCCCGCTCCGTCTGGCCGACCCTCCATCAGCACCCCGCGTGGGGCGAGCTGCGGATCTTCGAGCGGCTCCTCGACCCCGACCGCGAGCTGCGCTTCCGCGTGGACTGGGTCGACGACGAGGGCGCGGTCCATACCGAGACCGCCTGGCGGATCCAGCACAGCGACTTGCTGGGTCCCTACAAGGGCGGCCTACGATTCACGCCGCGACTGAACCGGGACACGCTGCGCTTCCTCGCCTTCGAACAATCGTTCAAGGGCGCGCTGACCGGCCTCCCCCAGGGCGGCGCCAAGGGCGGGTCGACCTTCGATCCCCACGGTCGGTCAGACGCGGAGGTGATGCGCTTCTGCCAGGCGTTCATGAGCCGGCTCGCCGACCACATCGGCGCCCACCTGGACGTCCCCGCGGGTGATATGAACGTCGGCGCGCGGGAGCTCGGCTACCTCTTCGGCGCCTACCGGCGCGTCCACGCCGGCGCCGGCCGCGGTGTGCTCACCGGCAAACCCATCGCCAGCGGCGGCATCGAGCTGCGCACCGAAGCGACGGGCTACGGATTGATCTACACGGTGCTCGAGGCGCTTCGACACCGCGACGAGGACCTCGCCGACCGCGTCGTCGCGGTCAGCGGCGCCGGCAACGTCGCGCTCCACGCCGCAGAGAAGGCCATCGAGGAAGGCGCCGTGGTCATCAGCCTCTCCGACACCAGCGGGACCCTCCACGTGAAGGAGGGCCTCGACGCCGAACGCCTCGACCGCGTTCGCGACGCCAAGGCCAGTGGCAACCACCTCCGCGACGTCGCCGGCGACGTGGGCGGCCGCATGGTCGGCACGACTCCGTGGCACCTCGAGCCCGCCATCGCCCTCCCTTGCGCGATGCAGAACGAGCTCGGCGTCGAGGACGCCACCGCGCTGGTGAAGAGCGGCTGCACCCTCGTCGCCGAGGGCGCGAACATGCCATGCACCGCCGAGGCCGTCGGCGTCTTCCACGAGAGCGGCGTCGCCCGGCTCCCCGGCAAGCTCGCCAACGCCGGTGGCGTCAGCGTCAGCGGCTTCGAGATGGCCCAGAACGCCCAGCTCGTCCCCTGGACCCGCGACCGCGTCGACGAAGCCCTCCGCGACCGCATGCGCGACATGCACGCCCGCACCGTCGAACACGGCACCGAGGGCTCCCACGTCGACTACGAACGCGGCGCCAACGTCACCGCCTTCCTCCGCCTCGCCCAAGCCATGGAGTCCCAGGGCGTCTGAGCAGAGCGCACTGCGCCAGTGCGCTCGGCAAAACCCGATGTAGCTGCTGCGCGAGCTCACTGTCACCACCAGCCTTCAACGCCGCCACCACCCCCTGAACCTCCAGACGCATCTGAACCGAACCCGTCTGAACGCGCATCACGAAGGCCTCCAGGTCCCACCGAGCACGACGGCCCTGCGCTGCCGTCCTGGCACCGCCCCCCGCCCTCGCGCCCGGGCCGGGTCAGGGCCGAAGCCGCCGCAGGCGGGTGCGAGCGCAGGCGGGTGCGAGCGCAGGCGGGTGCGAGCGCAGGCGCCCCGCGAGCGCATACCCCAGGTCCACTTCCATCCCCGGCACGCCCGTTCCAGCCCGTCGAAACCCGAAGCGGTCAACCCGACGCGCAAGTTGGCAAGTGCGTCCCCAGAGCAAGTCCGGTACCGATGCGCAAGTTGGCAAGTGCGTCCCCAAAGCAAGTCCCCAAAGCAAGTCGGGGTGGCGAAATTGGGGCTCGGGTGGCGAATCGATTAGCCACCCCGGGGCAGGGTGCCGCGATCTTTCCCAAGATCCCAGGGTCGAAACCTGGATCGCGTCTTGCGTTGTCTAGGAAGCACATGAGTACAGCCACCAGCCAACGAGAAGCCCACGATTTCGAAATCATCGCCCCGAGCGCCGACGATGCCATCTCCGTCTCCGGTCGCATGGAAGCCGTCGCCCGCGCGAAGGCTCTGAGCGCCGACCAGCCCCGCCCCGTGCGCGTCGAGCGCGCCGACGGGAAGGTCAAGATGGAGTTCCTGAGCGGCGGCATGGTCCGCTACCGCCGTCGCACTCGCTGACGCGCGACTGATCTTCGAACTCGCGAGGGAGCGCTCCGACGAGCGCTCCCTCGTTTCGTTCCGTCCCGCCGCCGCCATCAGCGCGACGGAAATGAAAGAGGCCGGCGCCCTGCGGACGCCGGCCTCTCGGGCTCCGAGGAGCCGCCGCTCAGTAGCGGTAGTGGTCGGGCTTGAAGGGACCCTCCTGGGGCACGCCCAGGTACTCGGCCTGCTTCTCGTTCAGCTGGGTAAGCTGCGCGCCGAGCTTCTCGAGGTGGAGCGCGGCGACCTGCTCGTCGAGCTCCTTCGGGAGCACGTAGACCTTGCCGGTCTCGTACTTGCCGCTGTCCTTCTCACGCCAGAGCTCGATCTGAGCGAGGACCTGGTTGGTGAAGGAGTTGCTCATCACGAAGCTGGGGTGGCCGGTGGCGCACGCCAGGTTCACGAGGCGGCCGCGGGCGAGGACGATGATCTTCTTTCCATCGGGGAAGGTGAAGTGATCGACCGGGCCCTCGGGCTTGATGTTCTCTTCGACGATGTTGTTCTTCGGGTCCGTGAGCCAGGCCATCTGGATCTCGGAGTCGAAGTGGCCGATGTTGCAGAGGATCGTCTCGTCCTTCATCGCCTTCATGTGCTCGGCGGTGACGACGTCACAGCAGCCGGTGGCGGTGACGACGATGTCGGCGAGGGGCGCGGCCTGGTCCATGGTCACGACCTGGAAGCCCTCCATGAGAGCCTGGAGCGCGCAGATCGGGTCGACCTCGGTGACCATCACGCGGGCGCCCTGGCGGGCGAGGGCCTGGGCGCAGCCCTTGCCGACGTCACCGTAGCCGCAGACCACGGCGACCTTGCCGGCGATCATGACGTCGGTGGCGCGCTTGATGCCGTCCACGAGGGACTCGCGGCAGCCGTAGAGGTTGTCGAACTTGGACTTGGTGACCGAGTCGTTGACGTTGATGGCCGGGCACTTGAGCTCGCCGCGGGCGGCCATCTGGTAGAGGCGGTGCACGCCGGTGGTGGTCTCCTCGGAGATGCCCCGGATCGCGTCGTCACCCTCGAAGAGCTCGGGGTACTTCTGGTGCGCGATGATGGTGAGGTCGCCGCCGTCGTCGAGGATCATGTTCGGCTTGGCGCCGCCCTCGAAGGCGTCGAGCTGCTGGTGGATGCACCAGTCGTACTCTTCCTCGGTCTCGCCCTTCCAGGCGAAGACGGGGATGTTCGCGGCGGCCATGGCGGCGGCGGCGTGGTCCTGGGTCGAGAAGATGTTGCAGCTGGTCCAGGTGACCTCGGCGCCGAGCTCGACGAGGGTCTCCATCAGCACGGCGGTCTGGATGGTCATGTGGAGGCAGCCGGCGATGCGGGCGCCCTTCAGGGGCTTGCTCTCGCCGTACTGCTCGCGGAGCGCCATGAGACCCGGCATCTCCTTCTCGGCGATGGCGATCTCCTTGCGGCCCCAGTCGGCGAGGCTGAGGTCGGCGACCTTGAACTTCACCTTCGGTCCGTTGGAGGAGCCGACGGTCTTGCTGTCGGTGGTGGTGGTGGTCTGCATGGGGATGAGTTCCTGTCGTTGAGAATCGTGTCGAGCGATCAGTCGGGGCGTCGCCCCGCGAGAATCTGCCAATCGAGGTGTCCGTCGGCGCCGTCGCCGCAGCGGACGGAGGGCACGGCGGAGAGGGTGGTGTCCACCAGCCCCGCCTTCTTGGCCCACGAGCGCAGCTCCGCCTCGTCGAAGCCGAGCCAGGCGTCGGCCTGCTCGGTGCGCATGCGCTCGTCTTCGTGGGCGGCGTAGTCCATCACGACCACCACCCCACCCGGCCGCGCGAGGGCCACCAGGTCCTTCAGGGCCCGGGCCGGTCGCGGCGCGTGGTGGAGGATGCGCGCGGCGAAGACCGCGTCCGCGCCCGCGCCGACCGCGTCGAGGACGGCGTCGTCGCCGAGGGCGGCCTCGACCAGCTCCACGTGCCCGTGGGCGCGGGCCGCGACCCGGCGCTTGGCCAGCGCGAGCTGGGCCGGCGCGCGGTCGACGGCGATGACGCGGTCGAAGATCGGCGCGATGACCTCGAGGAGGCTGCCGTCGCCGGTGCCCACGTCCACCGCGAGCTGCCGGTGGGCGATGAGCGGCGCCAAGGCCTGGAGGTAGACCCCGAGCTCGGCCGGCCAGGGGGAGCCCTCGCCGCGGCCCTCCGCGAAGAAGTCGTGGGCCGCGCTCTCGCGGGCGGCGACGACCGAAGCGATGCGCGCGAGGCGCCCCTCCCGCTCACAGAGCCCGCGGCCGGAGCGGACGGCGTCGGCCACGACGGCGTCGGTGGCGGCGTCCTGGGCCAACCGGGCGAAGACCCGGGTGCCTTCCTTGCGCACGGCGATGAGCCCACGCTGGCGCAGCGGCTTCAGGTGCCGGGAGACGTTGGACTGGGCCTCGCCGAGCAGCTCGGCGAGCTCGCCGATGGCCAGCTCTTCCTCGCCCGCCAGCGCCAGGAGCTTCAGCCGCGACGGCTCGGCGAGGAGCTTGTAGAGCTCCCAGCGGCGGTCCTGGACGGCGGTGGCGGCGGGCACGAGGACTTCTATATTCGCCAATGCGCACAGATGCAACTTGAGCGAGCGGCGGCGTGAGAATGGGCACTTCCCCGTGACTTCTGGGCCTTCGGGCGCCAAGGTGCGCGCCGCATGAAGCGCGTGGGCAGAGTTCAGGTCGCGGTGGGGCTCGACGAGCTCGACGACGACGAGGTCATCCGGGCCCGGGCGGCCAAGGCGGCCCGGGTCCCCGAAGCCGACCTCCCCGAGCTGCGCATCGTGCGCAAGTCCATCGACGCCCGCGGGAGGCATGTCCGCTTCCAGCTCTTGCTCGAGCCCTTCCCCGAGGAAGAGGAGCCCCCGCTCGGCGGCCCGCTCCCCCGGGAGGTCGCCGGCGACCCGGTGATCGTGGTGGGCGACGGCCCCGCCGGGCTCTTCTGCGCCTACGCGCTGGCCCGTGAGGGCATCGCGGTGACCGTCATCGACCGGGGCAAGCAGGTGCAGCCACGCCGGCGGGATCTCGCCCTGCTCAACCGCGAGGGCAAGGTCGACCCCGACAGCAACTACTGCTTCGGCGAGGGCGGCGCCGGCACCTACAGCGACGGCAAGCTCTACACCCGCGCCGACAAGCGGGGCCCGGTCCGCGACGTGATGGAGATCCTCGCGCTCCACGGCGCGCCGGGACAGATCCTCACCGACGCCCGGCCGCACATCGGCAGCAACAAGCTCCCCAAGGTGATCGGCGCCATGCGCGACCGGCTCATCGAGTGCGGCGTCACCTTCCGCTTCGAGAGCCGGGTGGTGGGGCTGGTGCGCACCGGCGGCCGGGTCACCGGGGTCCGCCTCGAAGGCGGCGAGGAGCTCGGCGGGAGCCACGTGGTGCTCGCCACCGGCCACTCCGCGCGCGACGTCCTCCGCTTCCTGGACGACGCCGGGATGCGCCTCGAGCCCAAGCCCTTCGCCCTCGGGGTCCGCATCGAGCATCCCCAGCCGCTCATCAACTCGATCCAGTACGGCCGGGACGCCGGCCACCCGCGGCTCCCGGCGGCGAGCTACCGGCTGGCGCACACCGAGGACGAGCGCGGCGTGTTCTCCTTCTGCATGTGTCCGGGCGGCTGGATCGTCCCCGCGGCCACCGAGCCCGGCGGGCTGGTGGTCAACGGGATGAGCCTCTCCAAGCGGGGCTCGCCCTACGCCAACTCCGGCTTCGTGGTCAGCGTCGATCCCGCCGACTGGGAGGGCGCCGGGTTCACCGGTCCCCTCGGCGGCCTGGCCTTCCAGGACGCCATCGAGCGGGCGGCCTTCACCGCCGGCGGCGGGGCGCTCCGGGCGCCGGCGACCCGGGTCACCGACTTCATGGCCCGTCGCGCGTCGACCACCGTCCCCGAGGGTAGCTACCGGCCCGGCTTCCTCGCCGGCGACGTGGCCGAGGTCCTCGACGTCACCGGCGTCCCCCTGGCCGAGCCCATGCGCCGCGCGCTGCGGGTCTTCGGCAAGCGCATGCGCGGCTACGTCACCGCCGACGCCGTGCTGGTGGGCGTCGAGTCCCGCACGAGCTGCCCCGTGCGGATCCCGCGGGACGACGAGTCCCTCGAGTCGCCGGATCTCCCCGGGCTCTACCCCACCGGGGAAGGCGCCGGCTACGCCGGGGGCATCGTGAGCGCGGCCCTGGACGGCATGCGCGTCGCCGACGCGATCGTCAGCGTCCGGAGGTGACCCGCTCGCCGGGGAGCGAGCGGAGCATCATCGTCTGGGTCCCGTAGGCCAGCAGTCGCCGGTCCTCGTCCCAGAGCTCCATCTCCGCGCTGGCCCAACCGTCGGCGGCCCAGATGGCCCGCGCGTGGGCCAGGACCCACTCGCTGCGGGTCTCGGCCAGGTAGTGCACCGTCAGGTCCAGGCTGGGCGCGTACATCCGCGGGTGCTCGCTGCCGAGGGCTTCGAAGAGCGCCGCGGGCATGGTGTCCACCAGCGGCGGATAGGCTTCCCAAGCCAGTCGACCCTCGCGCAGGGGTGGCTGCCGATAGCGGAACCAGCGAGCGCAACGCGCGGGCCCCGGCTCCCACTCGCTCACCCAATGGCGATGTCCGTAGGCCAAGCGGGTGTCGAGGTGTCGGAAGAAGGGCAGCGGCGTGCGGCTCCGCCAATAGGGCTCGCACGCCTCGGCGGGGAGGAGGTCGGCGGGGTACTCGCGGGGCACCACCGCCGGGCCTCGGCGACCGCGCACGAAGGTCGCCTGGACCTCCATGCGGGGGTCGTCGCCGGCAGGGCCCAGCGCGGCCCGGAGCTGGGTGGCCACGTTCCCGCGGCGGAGCACGTGCACCCAGACCTCGAGGGGTCCGTCCTCGATGGCCTCGTGGAAGATCGTGTTGGTGCTGATGGGCCGCCAGTCGTCGCCGACCTCGGCGGCCATGGCCCGCAGGGCGATGCTGGTCAGCACGCCGCCCGAGGGCATGAAGAAGTTCCAGGCCTCCGAGAGCCGGGCCCGGTAGCGGACCTCGGGGCCGTCGGGGCCGATGCGCTCGACGCGCACGTCGTCGAGGAGCTGAGCGGCGTGTTCGTGCACGTCAGGCCTCGTAGCGCGCCCGGAGCTCGCTCCACCCGGGGAGGTCCCGCACGGCGCTCAGGTCTTCGTCGCGGTCCAGGATGTCCAGGTCCTGGAAGCCGGCGAGTCGCGCCCGCTCGAGCCAGCGCAGCGCCTCTTCTTCGTGGCCCAGCCGCGCCTCGCAGCAGGCGACGTTGAAGGCGGCGACGGCGTCGCCGCTCCGCTCGTGGAGCGCGATGCCCAGGCGCCGAGCCACGTCGAAGTCGCCCGCGCCGAAGGCCGCACCCAGGAGCCGGTGGGCCCCGGTCGGCGAGAGCGCGTCGGGCTGCGCTTCGAAGAAGGCCAACCCGCGGTCGTAGGCCGCGGCGCCTTCGACGGCCTGGAGGTAGCGCTTCTCGACGAAGCGCGAGGGCGCTTGGCGGAGCGCGGTCTCGAAGAGCCCCAGGGCCTCGGAGGCGCGGCCGAGGGCGAGCTGCACCGCCCCTTCGAGCGCGGGGTCCGGGTCGCGCTCGCCGGAGAGGTTGTCGAGGGCCTCCCGGGCGCGACCGGGGATCCCCTCCAGGAGGAACCCCCAGGCGGCCAGGTGATGGGCCTCGTCGCGGATCGCCGGGTCCTCGCTGTTGCGCACCAGGATCGACGCGCACTGGAGGACCAGCTTGCCGTCGCCCTTCTCCAGCGCCTCGTAGCCGACCTTCAGCACGTCCTCCGGCCCCTGGACCGTTCGCGCCCCCTGGTCCCGCATGCGCTTCTCGAAGCGGAGGGCTTGGAGGTTCATCCAGCCGAAGAGGCCCAGGAAGATCAGCAGGAAGAGCGCCGACTGGGCGATGCCGGTGAGCAAGAGCACCACCACCGCGCCGATGATGAAAGCCAGCGAGGCGTAGCGCGCGAAGCGGAGGCCGTGCTCCTTGGAGAACATCTGGAAGATGCTCGCCATCGCGTTGCCGCCGTCGAGCGGAAGGATGGGGACCAGATTCAGCAGCGACCAGCCGAGGTTCACGAAGACCAGCCACTCCATGGTGAACTCCAGCACCGAGTCCTCCGGGGGCTTCAGGAAGTACCAGGCCACCGCCGCCAGGCCACCGAGGGTGATGCCCACGAGGGGACCCGCCACGCTGATGAAGAGGTTCTTCGGCGGATCGAGGGGCTCGTTCTTCTCCCAGCGGGTCACGCCGGCGAAAGCCGTCAGATCGATCATCGGCTTCAGACCGAAGAGCCGACCGGCGAACGCGTGGCCCAGCTCGTGCGCCAGGACCCCCGTGAAGACGATGGCGGCGAAGATGGGCAGGGTCCGGAAGTCCTCCGTGCCCTGCATCCCCCAGAAGAGGAGGATGGTCAGGACGAAGAAGAGATGGACCCGGATGCGGGTGCCGAAGAGCCGGAATTGCAGAGCCACGTCGGCGCACCATGAGGCCTGGCGCCGGCCTTGGCCAGATGTCGACGACCCGCGCCCCCCCTACGGGGTCAGGCTCCCGTGAGGTCGCGCTCGACCAGGAAGAGCCGGTCCTGGCCCCAGTAGAGCTCCTGGGAGCCGTCGGGCCGGGTCACCAAGAAGGTCGGCGCGCCGGGAACCTCCCGGGCCACGGCGTCGTCGGTCGCGTCGCGCAGCAGGGCCTTGGTCTCCGGGGCGTCGAGGGCGTCCAGGAGCGCCGGGTCGAGGCGCAGGCGCCGGGCGACCTCGGCGAGGACCACCCGACTGGCGGGACGATTCCGGGCCCAGTGCTCGGCCATCAGCGCGTCCACCAGGTCCGGCCGGACCTCGTCGGGCGCGAGCAGGGTGAGGCGCAGCGCGTCGACCGTTCGCAGGGGGAAGTGGGTGTTGAACTTGTAGGGCACCCGCCACCACTCGGCCCAGCGGTGCAGGTCCCGGGTGATCGCCCGCCGCTTCGGCTCGGGGAACGAGGCCACCGGGACCAGCGGCGTGCCGATGTCCCGGAAGAGCGCCCCGAGCAAGAAAGGCCGGTAGACCAGCTCCGCCCCGGTCCGGCGGGCGAGCGCTCGCACCTGGGTGCTGCCCAGGTAGGCGAAGGGCGACGAGTAGTCGAAGAAGAACTCGAGGCGCCCGGGTCCCCCCCCCGCGCTCACCGCGCGGCCTCCTCCTGCATGCGCTTCTTCGTCGCCGCCCAACCGCAGATGGGGCACGCGCTCAGGTCGTGCCGCCGGGCCGGACAGTGCTCCCGGCCGAAGTAGATGATCTGCAGGTGGCGCGCGTTCCAGGTGCTCTCCGGGAAGAGCGCCTTGAGGTCCTTCTCGGTGGTCGCGACGTTCTTCCCGGTGCTGAGGCCCCACCGCGCGGCGAGCCGGTGGATGTGGGTGTCGACCGGGAAAGCGGGGATGTCGAAGGCCTGGGCCTGGACCACCTGGGCGGTCTTGTGACCCACGCCGGGCAGCGCCTCGAGCGACTCCAGATCGCTCGGCACCTCGCCGCCGTGGCGCTCCACCAAGAGCTCGGCGGCTCCCTTGAGGTTCTTGGCCTTGGTCGGCGCGAGCCCCACCTGGCGGATCTTCTCCAGGATGGTCTCCACCGGGAGGGCGGCCATCGCGGGGGCGTTCGGTGCCACCGCGAAGAGCCCCGGGGTGACCTCGTTCACCTTCTTGTCGGTGGTCTGGGCGCTGAGCGCCACCGCCACCAGGAGCGTGTAGGGATCGACGTGGTCCAGCGGAACCGGCTGCTCGGGGTAGAGCTCGTCCAGGATCTGGCCGATCCGCTCGGCCTTCTCGGCGCGCTTCATGGTCCCCGATGTTGGCCACGCGCGCCGCGCGCGCAACCGCCCGGGCTCGGCTCCGGTCAGGTCGGGTCGAAGAACCCGCGCCGACGATGGCGGCGCGACCGGTCCCGCATCTGGCGCAGGACCGCTCGGTCGGCGGCGGTGCGCATCGCCGCGACGCCGGCCGCTTGCGCCCCGTCGGCGATGGCCGCGCGCAGCTTCGTGGGGTCGGCGACCTGCCCCTCGGCGGCGTACTTCCGGTCGGCCCACTGGACCTTGGCCTGGCGGGCGGCTCGGGTGAAGAGGTCGTACTCGCCCCCATCGAAGTAGAGCCCCCCGCAGCAGGGAGCCCGCTCGATCTCCATGACGCCCGCGAAGTGGTGGACGACGAAGGTGACCATCGCGGTCCCGTGAGCCGGACACGGGAGCTCACTTGGCCCCTTCTCCCAGGCGGCCTCCGGCCCGACCCCGAAGACGGCGGACACGTCGACGCCCCGGGCCTCTACTTCGCCGGGATCCAGGAAGAGCCCACCGCAGGAAGGGCAGACGTCGATCGCGACCGCGCCCTCGCGCTCGACGCCCATGGCCTCCCGGCAGCGGGGACAAGGGCGCGCCTCGGTCGGCGCGTGCGTGGTGAAAGGCGCTGCCGACTCGGCCGCGGAATCCAGCGCCGGCAGCGCCGCGAGGAGGAGCTCGTGCTCTCCATGGTCCAGGAAGACCCCACCGCAGCACGCCGAGCGCTCGACCTCGACCTCCGCGTCACCGGCGCGGACGCCGAAGCGGGTCATGGGCCGAGCACCGCAGGGACACCGGCGTTCGGACGCTCCCAGCGGGCGCGCACGACGGCCGAAGAGCTCATCGGAAGGCAGTCCGGTGAGATCCGTCTCGCCGGCGTCGAGGTAGAGGGCGCCGCAATGGAAGCACTGGTCCACGTGAGCGCGGCCCATCGCGCGGAGGACCATCGGGCTCTGGCAGGCAGGACAATGACGCATGGGCGGAGTCTGCCACGGCTCGGGCCCTTGCGTTTTCACACTGGGGCGCGGCGGCGATCGCGGGGCGCCGCGCTTTCTGGGTTATATGCCCACCCCATGGCCGACAGCTCCGCGAACCCCGTCCTCCCCGACTTCGAGACCCACCCCAGCCGCTACAAGCACTGGCAGCTCGACGTCGAGGGTCCCGTCGCCAAGCTGACCATGAAGGTCGATCCCCACGGCGGCCTCCGGGACGACTACGAGCTCAAGCTGAACAGCTACGACCTCGGCGTGGACATCGAGCTCGCCGACGCCATCCAGCGCGTCCGCTTCGAGCACCCCGAGGTCCGCGCCATCGTTTTCCAGAGCGGCATCGACCGGGTCTTCTGCGCCGGCGCGAACATCCCGATGCTCTCCAGCTCGGCCCACGCCTTCAAGGTGAACTTCTGCAAGTTCACCAACGAGACCCGCCTCTACCTCGAGGACGCCTCGGCCAAGAGCGGCATCAAGAGCCTCGCCGCCTGCGAGGGGACCTGCGCCGGCGGCGGCTACGAGCTCGCCCTCGCCTGCGACCGCATCCTCCTGGTCGACGACGGCTCCAGCGCGGTGAGCCTCCCCGAGGTCCCGCTCCTCGCGGTACTCCCCGGGACCGGCGGGCTCACCCGCATCGTGGACAAGCGCAAGGTCCGTCGCGACCTCGCCGACGTGTTCTGCACCACCAGCGAAGGTGTGCGCGGCAAGCGCGCGGTGGACTGGGGTCTGGTCGACGCCATCGCGCCGCGCAGCAAGTTCGAGGACGCGGTCGCCTCGGAGGCCCAGGCCCTCGCCGAGCAGGGCGAGGCCAAGAGCGGCCCGGGCATCACCCTGGACCCGCTCGAGCCCACGATCACCGACGAGGCGATCACCTACCGGCACGTGGAGCTCCATCTCGACGGCGCCGCCCGGGTGGCGCGGCTGGTGGTGAAGGCCCCCGAGGGCGACATCCCCGAGACGGCCGAGGCCATCCAGGCCGCCGGCGCCGACCAGTGGTCGCTGCGCGCCTACCGCGAGCTGGACGACGCCATCCTGCGCCTCCGGATGCACCACTTCGACGTCGGCCTGGTGCTCGTCGAGACCCGCGGCGACGCCGCCAAGGTCCTCGCCAGCGACGCCGCCCTCGCCAACCACCAGGACCACTGGCTGGCGCGGGAGATCACCCTGCACATGGCCCGCGTGCTCCGCCGGCTGGATCTCAGCTCGCGCAGCTTCTTCGCCATCGTGGACGAGGGGTCCTGCTTCGCCGGCTCCCTCTTCGAGCTCTCCCTGGCCGCCGACCGCTCCTACATGCTCGAGGACGACGACGAGAACGTCGCCGTCCAGCTCGGCGCGCTGAACCGCGGTCTGCTCCCGATGAGCAACGGCCTCAGCCGGCTCGAGACCCGCTACTACGGCGACGCGGCCACCCTGGAGAAGGTCCTCGGCCACGAGGGCGCCATCGTCACCACCGACGCCGACGACCTGGGGCTCATCACCCTCGCGGCCGACGACATCGACTGGGAAGACGACGTGCGCATCGCCATCGAGGAGCGCGCCAGCCTCTCCCCCGACGCGCTCACCGGCATGGAGGCCAGCCTGCGCTTCCCCGGGCCGGAGACCGTCGAGAGCAAGATCTTCGCGCGCCTCAGCGCGTGGCAGAACTGGATCTTCCAGCGCCCCAACGCCGTCGGTCCCAGCGGCGCGCTGACCAAGTACGGCCAGCCCGACCGCCCGACCTTCGACTGGACCCGCTGCTGAAATTGCTCGTGATCCCGCTCACGTGAGCGGCTTCACGTGAGCCGCCACACTGCCGCCCGAGCCGCATCCCCCTACTTTGATGGGGACTTCGGGAGCGCGCCGTCCGAACGGACGCGACCCGAGATTCCCCCCAGAGCCGGGCGGCGCGTTCTCGCGTGTCGGCGGCAGGAAAGCAGCTCATGTCGCTCCACGACTCGATCCCGAACAACGTCGATCTCGGTTCCGATCGCAAGCTCCTGCGCGCGCTCGAGAAGTGGCAGCCGAACTTCATCGAGTGGTGGAAGGACATGGGACCGGAGGGGTTCCAGGAGGACCAGATCTGGCTCCGCACCGCCATCAGCGTGGATGCGTCCGGCTGGGCCCACTACGACTACGTGAAGATGCCCGACTACCGCTGGGGCATCTTCCTGACCCCCCGGGACGGCGAGCGCACCATCGGCTTCGGCGACGTGGCCAGCGACAAGGCCTGGGAAGAGGTCCCCGGCGAGCACCGCGGCATGCTGCGCCGGATCATCGTGACCCAGGCGGACACCGAGCCGGCCAGCGTCGAGCAGCAGCGCCTCCTCGGGAAGTGCGCCCCCTCGCTCTACGACCTGCGCAACCTCTTCCAGGTGAACGTCGAAGAGGGCCGGCACCTCTGGGCGATGGTCCACCTGCTCCACCAGTACTTCGGCCGGGACGGTCGCGAGGAAGCCGAAGCGCTCCTCGAGCGACGCAGCGGCGACGTGGACAAGCCCCGCATCCTCTCGACGTTCAACGAGCGAACCGACGAGTGGCTGAGCTTCTTCATGTTCACGATGTTCACCGACCGGGACGGGAAGTATCAGCTCTCCTCGCTCTCCGAGTCGGGCTTCGACCCCCTCGCGCGGTGCACCCAGTTCATGCTCACCGAGGAGGCCTTCCACCTCTCGGTCGGCGAGTACGGCGTCGACCGCGTGGTGACTCGCGCCTGCGAGGCCACCCAGGCCGACCCCAACGGTGACGCGCGCGCCCAGGGCGCCATCGACCTGCCCACCATCCAGAAGTGGATCAACTTCTGGTTCTCCAGCGCGGTCGAGCTCTTCGGCGGCGAGATCTCCTCGAACGCCGCCGACTACTTCGCCGCCGGCCTCAAGGGTCGCCACCACGAGCAGAAGAAGTACGCCGACCACCGCGCCCTCGGCGACATCTACACGATGCCCATCGTGAAGAACGGCAAGCTCACCTCGGAGGAGCTCCCGCTCCGGAACGCCATCAACGAGGCGCTCCGCGACGAGTACGTCGCCGACTGCGAGCGGGCCTGCGCGCGCTGGAACAAGACCATCGCCGCCAGCGGTATCACCGACTTCCAGCTCAAGATCCCCAGCCGCCGCTTCAACCGCGCGATGGGCATCTACGCCGAGCACTCCTTCGACCTCGACGGCAACCTCATCGACGAGGCCACCTTCGAGAAAATGAAGAGCGAGTGGCTCCCCACCGCCGAGGACCGCGCCTACGTCCAGAGCGTCATGGTGCCCTGCTACGAGCCGGGTCAGATGGCCAGCTGGATCGCCCCGCCCCGCAAGGGCGTGAAGGGCAAGGCGGTCGACTTCGAGTACGTGAAGTTCACCGGGCGCGCCTGATCCCATGGGCGGACGCGTCGAGGTCTTCTACGACATCGTCTGCCCCTACGCGTACCTGGGGACCTCCCAGATCGAGGCGCTGGCCCAGCGGACCGGCGCCTCGGTCGTGTGGAAGCCCTTCCTTCTCGGGGGAGTCTTCCGCGCCATCGGCGCGGCCGACGACCCCAACCGGGCGATGCCCGCCGCCAAGGCCAACCACAACCAGCGGGACATGGTCCGCTGGGCGGAGCACTTCGGGATGCCGCTGGTCGCCCACCCTGCGCATCCTCGGCGCACGGTGCTCGCGTTGCGGTCGCTCCTGGCGGCCGGCGAGCCCGCGTTCGCCGCGGCGACGCGCGCGCTCTACGCCGCCTACTGGGGCCGGGGCGAGGACATCGAAGACCCCGCGGTGATCGCCCGCGCCCTCGAAGGCGCCGGTCTCGATGGCGAGGGCTGCGTCGCCCGAGCCAGCGACGAGGCCATCAAGGCCGAGCTCCGCGAGCGCACCGACGAGGCCGTCGCGCGGGGCGTCTTCGGCGCGCCGACCTTCGTGGTCGGCGGCGAGCTCTTCTGGGGCCAGGACCGGCTCCACTTCGTCGAGGCCGCGCTCCGGGGGATCCCGCTGCGCGAAGCCGCCGCCCTCGTCGACCCCTGAGCCCCGGCCGGGCCGCGGCGGCGGGCTCGTGCCTCGAGGAGCTTGCCAGCGCGGGGGTCGCCCAGACCATTCTCGGCGACCTTCCGCTCCCTCGAAACACGAGCCCGCCGTCGCGGGCCGCGCCTCATCCGTCCAATCCGCAGAGCGGGTCGTCGCCGCAGTCCTCCACGTGCTGGAGCACGTCCCGGGGGCGCGGCCGGGGCCGGGGTCGAGGTCGCGCCGCGGGCCGAGGGACCTCGGCGACCGGGGCCTCGACCGCGGGCTCGGGGGCAGCCGGCGCTTCGACCTCCGGGGTCGCCACCGACGCGGCGACGGGAACCTCCACCTCGCGCACGATGATCTCCGGAGCCGGCGGGGGCGCGGTGACCTGGACGAAGAGCAGCACGCCGAGCACCGACGAGGTCGCGCCCAGGAGCCCCGCGACGACCGGCCAGTGGCGCCCCGTTCGCGGGGGCGGCTCCGGCGCGGCGATCATCCGCTGATGGATGAGCTCGCGCTCGGCCTGGATGCGCTCCAGCTCGGCCTTCATGGACTCGATGGTCCGTTGGCTGGCCGCGGTCCGCGCCTCCACCTGCGCGTCGACGTTCAGCCGCGCCTCTTCACGAGCCCGCGCCACGTCCCGCGCTCGGCGCTCCGCCTCTTCCCGCTGCCGGGCGGCCCGGGCCTCGGCGTCCGCTCGCTCCGCCGCCCGGGTCGCCTCCAGGCGCGCCCGGGCCTCTCGGGCCTCGGCTTCTTGCCGGGCGCTCTCCAGGGCTTCGAGCTCGGCCAGGGCGAACTGCACGCTGTTGTCGGTGGGCTGGGTCATCGCGTCCTCCTGGCGGGGGACATTGCGAACATCGGGCCAACCGAAAAGCCTTGGGATTACGGGAGACGCGAGCGGCCTACGATGTCAATGACATCAGTCGATGCCGCCAAAAGCATCAACGGGCGGCCAGGAGCGGCGCGATCACCTCGTCCAACTGCTCGGGTCGGACCTCGCCGACGAAGCTGGCGGCGACGCGCCCTTCCGCGTCGACCAGGATCGTCGTCGGCAGGAGCTCGACGCCGAAGCGGGCCAGGTCGTCCTGGGAGACGAGCCCCTGGGCGAACTCCATCCCCAGCCCGCGGGCGGCGGGGATCGAGCGCGCGTCCACGGCGAGGCCCACGGCGCGGCTCCCGGAACGCTGCAGCGTCTCGTGGGCCGCCTGGATGGCGGGTGCCTCGGCGCGGCACGCGGGGCACCAGCTCGCCCAGAAGGTCAAGAGCACGGGCTTGCCGCGTTCTTCTTCGAGGGAGAACGCGCTGCCATCGCTGAGCACCAGGTCCAGGGCGGGCACCGGCTCCCCGGCGGGCATGGCGTCGCGGCCGCCGCTGCGCCCGGCGAGCATCCAGAGCCCGCCCAGGACCACCAAGACCCACGGCGCCAGCGCTCGGACCACCGTCGCCAGGCCGGCCTTGCGTGGGGCCTTCGTCTCGTTCGCCGTCGCGTCGCTCATCGTGTATCCGCTCCGGCGGGAAGGACCTCGTCGAAGCTCTCGAAGGGTATGCAGGGGTGGCCCTGCTCGTTACAGACCCGCTCCAGCAGGCTACCGCGCACCACGTGCAGCCGCGGGACCTGGCCGGCCACCGAGCGGTCCGAGGAGCCGTCACCGAAGAAGGCCTCGGCCCCGTGGCGCCGGACCACCGCCGCCTTGCAGACCGCGTAGGGCCCCGCGGCGACCTCGGTGTGCGGGAAGGAGAGCGCCGGTCCCGCGGGGCCCGGCTCGAGGTGGTTCACGTAGACCGCCTCGAAGAGCTCCAGGCGATCTCCGAGGATCGCCTCCACGTAGAGGTCGAAGCCCCCGGAGGCCAACACCAGCCGGACCTCCCCGCGGCGAGCGGCGGCGAAGAGGCTCTCGGCGCCGGGCCGGAGGGCGCCGACCTCCCGAGCCCGGCGGACCATGGTCTCGCGGTCCACGCGCACCGAGGCCCACATGCGCCGCTGGGCCTCCGGCAGGGTCAACTCACCCCGACGCCAAGCGGCCCCCACGTCGCGCCACGCGGGGTCGGCGAAGGAGTCGCAGAGCTCGTCGCCCACGTCGTGCAGGGCCAACGTGCCGTCGAAGTCGACCACCCATACGGGTGACTGGGTCGCACCGTCCTTGTCCACGGTGTGCTCGGCATAGCATGCTGGGGCCGCGCCCACCGGCGCGACCCGTCATGCCCTTTCCCCGCCTGCTCGCTCGCGCGCTGCTCGTCATCGCCTTCGTCCACCTGGCCACCCCGGCGCCCTCCAGCGCCCAGGAAGACCAGTCGCTCCAGCGCGCCCGGCTGGCCATGGAGCGCGGCCAGGAGCAGTTCCTGAGCGGCGACTACCTGGGCGCGGCCACCTCGTTCATGGCCGCCTACGACGAGAAGCCCTTCGGGGCCTTCCTCTACAACGCTGGATTGGCCTTCGAGCGCCACGGGCAACTCCAGCGCGCCATCCGGCTGTACCAGCGGTTCCTGGAAGAGGAGCCCGAGGCCAACGATGCGGGGGAAGTCCGGCAGCGGGTGGAGCGGCTCCGGGCCGCCATCCAGGCCGCGGTCGCCGAGCAAGCCGGCCCCCCCGACGAGACCCCCGGGACCGGGGAGACTGCGGGAACCGAGACCGGTGAGAACGCCGTCGCCGGGGAGAACGCCGTCACCGGGGAAACCGCGACCGGGGAGACGGGCGGCGAGACGGGAGAGGCCGGCGAGGCGACCGAGGCCACCGTCGCTCCGCCCGCGGACGTCCCGGCGCCGGTCATGAAGTCCCTCCTCTCGGTGGAGACCCGGCCCAATGACGCGCGCATCACGGTCCGCCGCGACGGCGAGGTGGTCGCCCGAGGTCCCTCACCCTTCGCCGAGACCCTCGACGAAGGCGAGTACGAGGTCTCCGTCGAGCACGCCGACTACCGCACGGTCTCCCGGACCATGCAGATCCGTCCGGGCAAGGTCTACGTGGCCATCCTGGAGATGAGCCAGGGGGCCTTCCTCGGCTTCCTGCGGGTCCACTCGGATCCGCCGGGCGCCAACGTCTTCATCGACGATCGTGAGGCCGGCGCCGTGGGGCAGACCCCCTTCCAGGCCCCGCTCCCCACCGGCGCCCACCGCATCTGGGTCGAGCGCCCGGGCTTCGACACCGTGGAGCGCGAGGTCGAGGTGGAGATCGGCTCCGACGACGTCCAGGAGATCGCCCTCGAGCGGGTCTCCTCCGGGCGGGTCCGCATCACCGCCAACGTGGCCGGCGCGACGGTCAGCGTGAACGGCGAGGAGGTCGGCCAGGTCCCCTACGAGGGCGAGGTGCCCCCCGGGGATCCGGAGATCACGATCGAGGCCGACGGCATGAAGGACTGGGAGGAGCGGGTCCGCGTGGAGCGCGGCCAGGTGACGCCCATCCGGGTCGAGTTCAATCCGTCGGTGCCCCGCTCCGGCGCCTGGGTCAGCCTGATCCTCGGGCTCGCCGCGGCCGGCGGCGGCACGGCCCTCTACTTCGCCGCAGAGGGCGTCGCCGACGACCTCCGCGCCGACCAGGTGGCGGGTCGCCTGGCCGACGACGACTCGCGCATCATGCGCGGCAAGGTCTTCGCAGCCAGCGCCTACGCCGGCTGGGGCCTCGGGGGCCTCTTCGGCATCATCTCCTTCTACCTCTTCGTCCGCGACCCGCTGCCCGACACCGAGGGCCGCGTCTTCGAGCCCCGCGACTGGACCTTCGCGCCCGTCATCGACGGTCAGCGCGCCGGCGCCTCGCTCCGGGGGACCTTCTGATGCTCCGTCTCACCGCCCTCGCCTCCCTGACCGTCCTCGCCTCCTGCGTCTACGGCGACGTCGCCGACATCGGCGACGCCGCCTCCATCGAGGTCATCGACCGTCCCGAAGGCTTCGGCAGCGGTAGCGGCTTCGGCCGCGTGGTCACCGGGTGGTTCAGCGACGTCTCCGGGGAGCCACGCTCGCGCTACGCGGTCACCTCGGCGCCCGGCGCCGGCCACGAGATCTTCGGGCTCTGGCGCGGCGACGAGCGGGACGTGAGCGAGCCGCTCTTCGACGGCTGCGACGACCCCGACGACTGCGACGACTCCTCAGGCGCTGCGCTGGTGGGGATCCCCTCCTGGGTCGGCGGCACCGACTGCCTGGTCATCGGGTCCCCCGCCCAGCGGACCCTGCGCATCCAGTGCGAGAGCAGCTCGACGATC
Source organism: Myxococcales bacterium UBA1660 (assembly GCA_002320815.1). Classification (GTDB taxonomy): domain Bacteria; phylum Myxococcota_A; class Polyangia; order Polyangiales; family Houyiibacteriaceae; genus UBA1660. Next base: position 44,300 of record DCLA01000068.1, on the reverse strand, counting down.
CTGAATCGCCTCATCGTCCCCGAGACCGAGGGGTTCGGCTCGGCCCTCGCGGCCATCGACGCCAACCCCGCGGGGGCCTTCGTCGTCGGCGCGCCCCAGGCCGAGACCCCCACGGAGCTCGGCGAGATCTCGGTCGTCCTCCAGGACGATCCGGTCCCGCATCCCCTGGTCCTCGACGCGATGACCGGGCTGGCCGCCGGCGCGCGCCTGGGGACCGCGCTGGCGACCGCGCCGCTCGGCGGCGACGTGTTGGTCGTGGCGGCCGCGCCGGGCATGGAGCGGGTGATCGCCTTTCGGCTCTCCGCGGACCCGGCGGACTTCGAGGTGGAGACGCTGGCCTGCCTCGACGGGCTGCCGGTGCGCGGCCCCGGCGCCGACGTGGGCCAGGGCGGCGCGCTCGCTGCCGGCGACCTGAACGGCGACGGGCTCCCCGAGATCGTCGTCGGCGCGCCCGGCGCCAACCAGGTGCGCGTGCTCGACGGGACCAGCCTCGCCGGCGCGGCCGGCTGCACCGACGCCGGCACTCCCGACGACCCGGCCACGACCGCCATCGATTGCGCCGCGCTGGCGGCCCCCTCGGTGGAGACCTGCGGCGGCTTCGGCGCGGCGGTCGCGACCGCCGACGTGAACGGCGACGGCCAGCGGGACCTGGTCGTCGGCGCGCCCGGCAGCACCGTCGACGGCAAGGTCGGCGCCGGCGCCCTCTACACCATCCCCGGCACCGCGGGCGGGCTGGACGCGGCGGGCGCGCGGGGTCTCGGCGTCGCCGAGCCCAGCACCGACGCCTACCTCGGCGAGGCCCTGGCCGCGGTGCCCTCCCAGCTCACCGGCGCCCGCCGGGACGAGATCGTGGTCGGGGTCCCCGGCGAGAGCCGCCTCTTCGTGTTCTGGTGCACCGGGGTCGCCGGCGACGACGCGGCCGAGGGCCGCACCCGCTGCCTCGACTGACCATGGACCGCCCCAAGGGCCAGATCCTCGTCGCCGACGACGAGCCCAACCTCCGCCGGGTCCTGCGAGCCCAGCTCCAGCGCGACGGCTGGGAGGTCCACCTGGCCGAGGACGGCGAAGAGGCCTGGCGGACCCTGGCCGACCACCACATCGACGTGGTGATCAGCGATCTGCGCATGCCCGGCCTGGATGGGATGGCGCTCCTCGAGCGGATGGTCGCCGAGCACCCCGACGTGCCCCTGATCATGATCACCGCGCACGGCACCGTGGACACCGCGGTGGAGGCGCTGAAGCTCGGCGCGTTCGACTACGTGACCAAGCCCTTCGATCGGGACGAGCTGAAGCACGTCATCGACAAGGCGGCGCGCACCCGAGCCCTCCGACAGGGCGAGGTCACCGTGCCGCCCTCGGACCGGGGCCGCTACCGGATCATCGGCGACTCGCCCAAGATGCACGAGGTCTACACCGTCATCGAGCGCGTCGCGGACACGCCGAGCACGGTGCTGATCACCGGCGAGAGCGGCACCGGCAAGGAACTCATCGCCGAAGCGCTGCACGAGGGCTCGCGCCGCAAGGGCGAGCCCTTCATCCGGGTGAACTGCGCGGCCATCCCCACCGAGCTCATCGAGAGCGAGCTCTTCGGCTACGAGAAGGGCGCGTTCACCGGCGCGGTCACCAGCAAGCCCGGGCGCTTCGAGCTGGCCGACAAGGGGACCCTCTTCCTCGACGAGATCGCCGAGATCCCGCCGAGCATGCAGGTGAAGCTCCTGCGGGTGCTCCAGGAGCAGTCCTTCGAGCGGGTGGGCGGCTTGAAGACCAAGCACGTCGACGTGCGCGTGGTGGCCGCCACCAACCGCGACCTGGCCCAGGCCATCGAGGCGGGCGACTTCCGGGAAGACCTCTACTACCGCCTGAACGTGGTGCACCTGCATCTGCCTCCGCTGCGGGAGCGCAAGCGCGACATCCCGCTCCTGGTCGCGCACTTCGTGGGCAAGCTCAACGGTCGCCTCGAGCGCCGCATCGAGGGCTTCTCGCCGGCGGCCCAGGAGCGCCTCCAGGCGCACCAGTGGCGCGGCAACATCCGCGAGCTGGAGAACGTGGTGGAGCGCTCGGTGCTCTTCTGCGATGGCGCGGTGGTCGGCGTCGAGCACCTGCCCGCCGAGCTCCGGGAGCCCGACGAGGGCGCGCGCATCAGCGGCGCGGCGATGCTCGAGGAGAGCGGCGCGGATCCCAGCGCGGGCCTCAAGGACGTGGTGAAGGTGGCCACCGCCAAGCTGGAGCGCGAGCTCATCCAGCGGGCCCTGGATCAGACCGAGGGCAACGTGACCCACGCCGCGCGCCTGTTGAAGATCTCGCGCAAGAGCCTACAGACCAAGATGAAGGAGTTGGGGCTCCGCGACGAATGAAGGTACTGCTCGTAGAAGACGACGAGGCCCTGGGCGGTCAGGTGGTCGGTCACCTCGAGGGCATCGGCTGCGAGGTGGAGTGGCTCCAGGATGGGGACGCCGCCCGCGGCGTCCCCGTGGAGACCTACGCGCTCATCGTCTTGGACCTGATGCTCCCCGGCACTTACGGGATGGACCTCCTGAAGATCTATCGGAACCAGAGCGACGTGCCGGTGCTGGTGCTGAGCGCGCGGCAGGACACCGCGGACAAGGTCCGGGCGCTGAAGCTGGGCGCCGACGACTACCTGACCAAGCCCTTCTGGCCGGAGGAGCTGGTGGCCCGGGTGCGGGCCCGGCTGCGGCGCCCGGAGCTGCGCCGGGAAGACGGCCGCCAGAAGGTGGGCGCCATCGTGCTCGACTCCGCGGCGCGCACGGTGGAGGTCGAAGGCCAGATGGTGGACCTCACCAAGGCCGAGATGGACGTGCTCCTCGCCCTGGCCAAGCGGCCGGGGTCGGCCATGACCCGGCGCGCCCTGGTCACCGCCGCCCTGGAGCAGGGGAGCGAACGGACCCTGGACGTCCACGTGTCGCGCCTGCGCAAGAAGCTCGGGGACGCCGGCGCGCAGATCGCCACCGTGTGGGGCATCGGCTACAAACTGCTCGAGGAGGTCGACGATGCGAAGTGAGCTGTGGCTGAGCCTGGTGCTCCTCGCGGCCTGCGCCGAAGGCGGCACCTCGGAAGACGGGATGCGCGCCGACGGGGGCCCCGTGGACGGGAGCACCGAAGACGCCGGGCGCGTCGACGGCGGCCGGACCGACGGCGGCGGCGGCACCGGGAGCTGCGCCCGCGAGGGCGACCCCTGCGACGCCGACGGCGACGGGTGCACCGAGGACATCTGCCGGGGCGGGATCTGCGTGGGCGGCGCCGAGCGCAGCTGCGACGACGGGGTGGCCTGCACCGACGACTCCTGCCGGTCCACCGGCGCCACCACCTTCGAGTGCAGCCACGTGGTCGCCGCGGGCCAGTGCCTGACCGAGGGCGTCTGCCGGGACGACGGCGAGCGGGACCCGGCCGAGTCCTGCCGGGTATGCGACACCGCGCTCTCCCAGACCCTGTGGTCGGCGGCGGTCGGGGCCTGCGACGACGGGGACGCCTGCACCGTCGACGACGTGTGCAGCGATGGCGTGTGCGCGGGGCAGGTCCGCCAGGACACCTACGAAGACAACGACACCCGGGCCCAGGCGGCGGGCTTCCCCAACGTCTCGGACGGCGACTCCTACCCGGCGGGGAGCGCGCAGGCGACCCTCTACCCTGACGACGACGTGGACTGGTTCGTCTTCAACGACAGCGACGACTTCCTGGGGTCCATCTACCCTACGGCCGACATCACCGGCGTCCCCAGTGGCTCCGACTTCGACCTCTGCGTCTTCGTCGACTGCGAGTCGAGCTTCCTCGACCTCACGTGCACCGCCGGATCGCGCACCAGCCGCGGCGGGCTCACCGGCTGCTGCTCCCGGAACGGCGCCGGCGCCGACGAGAACGTGCGCATCGACCACGAGTGCAGCGGCACCGACGACAGCGCGGACATCTACATCGAGGTCACCCGGGTCGCCGGGCCGGCGACCTGCGACGCGCCCTACACGCTCCAATACGGCGACAGCTGATCAAGCCGGCGAGGGCGTGGTGTCCAGCTCCGGCGGGAACCACTCGTGCTCTTCGCCCAGCTCCGGCAGCGGCGTGGGCGCCGAGGGCCCCACGCTGAGTGCGATGTCGTCGAAGCGGCGAACGAAGGCGGAGAGGCGCCGGCGCTGGGCGGGCGGGATGCTCAGCGACTCCCCGCAGACCCGTGCCTCCACCCGGTCGGCGCGGTGCATCGCCCGGATCTCGGCGATGGTCACGTGGGCGTTCATCGCGTCCCATGCCCCCCGGGACATGGGGACCCCGGCGTAGGAGGCGGAGACCGAGGTCGACCGACCGTCGATGACCAAGGTGAGGTCCCGGCAGTCGGCCCAGCGGGCCCGCTCGGCGTGGCGCCCCAGCAGGAGGTCCACCCGGATGTCGTCGTGCTCGGGGACGGCCGTCAGGTCGAGGCTCCCCCAGCCCACCTCGGCGTCGTCGGGGACGTCGAAGACCAGCTCCGCGCGCACGCTGGGCTCGAAGACGAAGGGCTCGTCGGCCATCATCGAGAGGTCGTCGGCCGGCTCGAGGGCGGGGCTCCCGGCCCAGGACCAGCAGAGGAAGACGAGGGGAAGCAAAGCGACGCGGAGGGGACCCAACGGGGACCCTTCGGGGGCGATTCGCTGCGGCTGCCGCTGGGGCATGGGACGAGGACTCCGGGGGTGATGGCGCGGCTGGCAAGGCCCGTCACCGAAGAACGGCCCCCATGATTCCCCCAGATCGCGCCCGACGCCAGCCCGAGCGGGCGAGATTCCCTCGCGGCCGGCCGAGCAGTCGACTCGCGACCGAGGGTCACTATGCTGCCCCGGGTGAGGCACCTGCACGATTTCGAGGATCCCGCCCTCGCCCGGCGCCTGGCCGACGCGCTCTACGCCGAAGAGCTCCCGGCGACCGTCCGCGAATCGCGGGACGGCGCCCACTCCGTCTGGGTCCAGGAGGACGATGATCTCGAGGCCGCCCAGGCGGCGCTGGCGGTCTTCCTCCAGAACCCGGACGACCCGCGCTTCGCGAGCTTGCAGAAGGCCGCCGAGGAGCAGCGCAAGGAGATCGCCGCCGCCGAGAAGAAGAGCCGGCACAAGGTGATGCGCGCCCGGGAGGCGTTTCAGAAGCCGGCCATCGGCCGGGTCACCGCCTTCCTCATCGGCGCCAGCGTCATCGTGACCCTCTTCGCGCAGTTCGGCGAGAACCGCGAGTTCACCGACCACCTCTACTTCGCCACGCCCCTACAGGACGCGATGGGGACCTTCCTCCCGGTCGAGAGTCTCCGGACCTCGTACCTGGGGCAGCACGAGTGGTGGCGACTCCTCACGCCGATGTTCCTCCACCTCAACTTCTTCCACCTGCTCTTCAACATGTGGTGGCTGAAGGACCTGGGGACGGCCATCGAGCACGTGGAGTCGAGCCGCAAGCTCCTCGCTCTCGTTCTGGTCAGCAACCTCCTGGCCTGCGTAGGGCAGTTCTGGGTGTATCCCTTCTTCGGCGGCTTCTCCGGGGTGGTCTACGCGCTCTTCGGCTACCTGTGGATGCGCGGCCGCTTCGACCCGACCTACCCGGTCCGGCTCCCCCGCTCGACCGTGGTCCTGATGCTGGTCTGGTTCGTCCTCTGCTTTGCCGGGTTCATTCCCGTGGCCAATACGGCGCACGCGGTCGGCCTGGGGGTCGGGATGGCCTGGGGCTACCTCTCCTCCGGGCACCTCGGCCGCGGCCGCGGCCGCGGTCTCCGCCGCTCCGACTGACCTCGGCTCCGCTCGCTACGCTTCGGCGACGGCCTCGGCAGCCAAGGGCCCGGTCGCGCCCAGGCGCGCGCCCCACTTCCGCAGGGGCCGCCACTGCCAGAGGCGCTCCACGTCGAAGTAGGGCGCAAAGGCCACGAAGGTGAGCTGGTAGACGAACCCGATGGCCATGAGCGCCAGGACGCCGAAGTGGAACCCCCACACGCCCAGCGCCCAGCCCTTGCCCACCCGCCGGGAGAGGATGGCCACCGGCGCGGCCATCTCCAGCACGAAGCTCATCCAGGCCATCCCGGTGAACATCCCGGGATAGGGGAGGAGCCAGGCGCCCAGCGGCGAGTGGATGCTGCCCAGCTCGATCTTGCGGACGTTGTCGAAGCCCACGTAGTTGCGCAGGGTCTCGCCAGCGACGAAGTCGAAGCCGCTGTTCTGCAGCTTGGCGACGCCCGCGAGGAGGTAGGCCAGAGCGCCGCAGGCGACCAGGAGCCGAACGGGCCAGCCGTAGCGACCGTGGACGAAGGGCGCCGCGGGGCCGCGGCGGCGGGCGTCGAGGGAGATCGCGTCGGCCGAGGGGCTCAGCGCGAGGACCACCACGTGCAGCACGAAGAGGTTGTCCGTGTGCATGATCTGTCCCCACGAGTTCGAGTAGGTGAGGACCAGCCAGAGGAGCCCGGCGTAGAGGGGCGCCAGGACCCGGTGGCGCCAGCCCAGGAGGAAGGGCACCGAGAGCGCGACCGTGGCCAGGACCAGCGCCCGGTAGACCCCGGGCAAGAGGGGCGCGTCGCCGAGAGCCACCACGCCCACCGGTCGGAAGCGGTCCACGTCGTCGAGGGCGTAGCTGAGCAGGTGCGGCGTGCGGACCGCGAGGTAGATGCAGCCGAAGAGCCCCACCAGCACGCGCAGGGTGGCCAGGCGAGTGGCGGGCATGGGGCGCCGCCAGAAGCGGTCGAGGCGCGCGAGGGCGCTCATCGGGGCACCGGGCAGCGGTGGTGCACGTGACGGGTGAGGGGCTCGGGGCCCTCCTCGAAGTAGCGCACCGTGTCCCAGGTGCTGGTGGCCAGCTCGACGGCCTCGAGGTGGTCGAGGTCGGACTCCTCGGCCACCCGCTGAGCGATCTCCGCGCAGTAGCCCGGGCCGTCCGCGCGCATGGCGATCATGATGGTCATCATCGCCTGCATCACCTCGTAGTTCCCCGAGCTGATGGTCGGCGAGAGCGGCTCGCGGTGGCCTTCGCCATCGACGCCCAGGGCCTGGGTCAGGGTGAGCATCGGGTCCGGGCGACCGTGGGAGAACATCGGGTAGTCGGAGAAGGGGAAGCTGTCCTTGTCCGAGCCGTCCTCGGGGGCGTCGCGGAGGGCCGGGGAGACCACCGCCACCATCAGCGCCAGGCTGAGCCCGTAGGCCTTCACCGCCTCGAAGCTCACGGCGTCTCCTCCCCCACCCGCGCATAGGCCGCGTCCCGGTCCCGGGCGATGGTGGCCAGGATCGCCTCCGCCTCGGCGACGCCCATCGCGGCGATGGTCTCGCGGTTCTTGTCGGCCACCCGCTCGTGGAGGGGCGGCTGGGCCGGCGCGCTCAGGAGCTGCGCCAGGTCCAGGGTGCTCAGGTCCATGAAGGCCGTGCCGCGATCGCCGGCGCGACGACGGACCGCCTCCAGGCTGGTGAGGCGCACCAGCTGGATGGTGGGATCGGGCGAACGACGGATGAAGGGGACCAGCCGCGCGGGGTGGTCGAGGTCCGGCTCGGCGTCGGGGTGGAAGGCGGCCATGGCGAAGGGCGGGGAGCCGCCGTGGCCGGCGGCGTGCTGCTCGCGCAACTCGCTCACGAAGGCCTCGTGGGTGGAGCGGTCGTAGGCGGCGCGGGGGAGAACCAGGAGGCCCACCTGGACCTCTTCGTCGGCGGCGAGGGCCTCGGTGGCGGCGAGGGCCGCCTCGGCGGCGGGGTCGTCCAGGACCACCCGGACGGCCACGTGGCCTTCCTCGCGGGCGCGCACCGCCCAGGGACAGAGCCCCAGGGCTTCGACGAACTCGCGCTGGTAGCGGCCGTAGATGCGCAGCGCCTCCGCGCGCAGGGCCTCCGCCCGCGCCTCGCTCAGGGCTCCGCCCAGGACCACTCGCTCACCGCCGCTCACGGCGGCGACGATAGCGCAAACGCCGCGACAGCCCACCGGCCATGGGGTCCGCTACCCTGGGACCGGTGAAGGAACTCTCCCGTCTCGTGCTGGCGCTGGTCCTGGGGGCCGGCACGGGGTGCGCGCGCTGCAGCGAGCCCGAACCCCGGGCCCCCGCCGAGCCGGCCCGAGCGGAAGGCGCGGAGCCGCCGTCGCGGGAGTCGCCGCAGGCGGAGCGGGCCCCTGCCCCCGACCCGCTCGCCGAGCTGAGCCTGCCGCCGGCGATTCGCGTCGGCGTCGCCGACGAGCGCGCGCTGGACGCCGCCGCGTCGGCGCACCTCGGGGACCTGCCCGGCGCGGTGATCGTCCTCGGCCGCGCCGACGGACCCGTCTTCCGGCGCGCCTACGGGAACGTGCGCACCGCCCCCGAGACCCTGCCCATGCCGGTGGACGCGGTCTTCGACCTGGCCTCCGTCACCAAGCTCTTCACCACCACCCTCGTCTGGCAGGCCATCGAGGCGGAGGAGCTCGCCCTGGAGACCGACGTGGGTCGCTACGTCCCCGAGCTCCGCGGGCGCACCGTCGAACAGCTCCTGACCCACACCGCCGGGCTCCCCGCGGTGACCGCGCTCCCGGCCTACGAGGCCGAGGATCGCCAGGAGGCGCTGCGGGCGGTCTTCACGGAGGCCGCCGAGCGGGCCGGGCCGCCGGGCGCCTATCGCTACTCCGACGTCGGCTTCCTGGCCCTGGGCGAGCTCCTGGCGCGGCTCCACGGAGAACCCCTGGAGGACCTCGTCGACGCGCGCCTGGCCCGGCCCCTGGGGCTCCGGGACCTCGGCTTCGGCCCGCGCCGCGAGGACCCGCGGGTGGCGCCCACCGAGCGCGCGCCCCGCCGGGCCGCCCCGGGGGAGCCGGCGCCCATCGTGTGGGGCGAGACCATCGACCCACGCGCCTGGCGCCTGGGCGGCGTGGCCGGGCACGCCGGCCTCTTCGCCAGCGCCGACAACCTCGCGCGTTTCGCCGAGGCCCTGCTCGGCGGTCGCGCCCTGCGACCCGAGACCCTGGCGCGCATGACCGCGGCCCGGGACCTCCCCAGCCCCCGGGGCCCGGTCCGCCGGGGCCTCGGCGTGGACATGGAGCCGCAGCCCGGGCTCTCCCCCGGCGCCTTCGGGCACGGCGGCTACGCCGGGGTGTGGCTCTGGATCGATCCCGCGGCGGACCTCTATGTGGTGGTGGCCACCAACCGGGTGCACCCGGACGGCGACGGCCGCGCCGGACCCCTGCGGGCGCAGGTGGCGCGCCTGGCCAGCGAGGCCGTGCCGCGCGCGCTCCCGCCCCTCGCCGGCGGCCCGGCGCTGGGGATCGACGTGCTCCGCAGCGAGGACTTCGCGCGGCTCCGGGGCCAGCGGGTGGCGCTCCTGACCCATGGGGCCGCGGTCGCCCGGGACGGGCGACGCACGGTGGACCTCTTCCGCGAGACCGACGCCTGCACGCTGGTCCGCATCTTCACCCCGGAGCACGGTCTCGGCGGCGACCAGGAGGGTCACGTCGCCGACGGCGCCGTGGGCGCGGTCCCCACGGTGAGCCTCTTCGGCCGCCACCGGGACCCGCCCCCGGGATCCCTCGACGACGTGGACGCCGTGGTCGTCGACCTGCAGGACGTGGGCGCCCGCTTCTATACCTACATGGCCAGCCTGCACCGGCTCCTGCGCGCCGCCGCGGAGCGCGAGCTGCCGGTGTGGGTGCTGGACCGGCCGAACCCGCTGGGCCGAGGGGTCGCCGGCTGGGTCTCGGTGCCGGCCGCCGAGTCCTTCGTGAACCACCACCCGCTCCCCGTCCGGCACGGCCTCACCGCGGCGGAGATGGCCGCGCTGCTGGTCGCCGACGACGAGCTCGCCGGGACCCTGCGCCCGGTGCCCATGGTCGGCTGGGACGGCCGCCCCTGGCCCGCCGACGGTCTGCGCTGGGTGCCGCCCTCCCCGAACCTGCCGGACCTCGACGCGGTCGCCCTCTACCCCGGCGTGGCCCTCGTCGAGGGCGCCAACGTCGCCGTGGGCCGGGGGACCGATCGACCCTTCCAGCGCGTGGGGGCGCCGTGGCTGGACCCGGAGGCCGTCCTCGGCGAGCTCCCGCCCGCGGCGCTCGCCGGCGTGAGGGCGTCGGCCGAGGCCTTCACCCCGAGCAGCAGCCGGCACCGGGGCCGCCGGATCCCGGGGATCCGGTTCGAGGTCGTGGACCGGGACCAGGTGCGCCCGGTCGCGTTGGGCCTCGCGCTCCTACGGGCCCTGGCTCGGGCGCATCCGGAGGATTTCGACCTCGACGCCACCGAGGGTATGGTCGCCGATCCTTCCCTGCTGGACGCGATCCGCGCCGGCGCCCCCCTCCCCGCGCTCCTCGCGCACGGTGGCGCAATCGCACGTCAATTTCGGACACGACGGGCGCGGGTCCTCATGTACGAGGATTGACACCAAGAGCGCCGTTCGGCGACGCTCCCCCCCGCACCGTGCATCGACCGCACGGGTTCTCGGGGAACCTCCGCACACCATGTCCGCGCTCACTTCGCTGCTCGTTCGGGACCAACGCGTCCCGGTGCGCAAGATCGAGGAGGCGATCCAGCGGCAGGTCATCGCCGGCGGGGGGCTGGACACGGTCCTCCTGGAGCTGAACGTGGTGCCCGAGAACGTCCTCTCGGCCTACTGCGCGGTGATCCACGGGCTGGAGCCGGCCACGCGCGCCGAGGTGCTCGAGGTCCCCGGCGAGGTGCTCCGGCTGGTGCCCGCCGCGGTGGCCGACCGGCACCGGATGGTCCCCTTGGCCTTCGCGGCGCGGACCCTCCAGGTCGCGGTCGCCTCGCCCCTCGACCCGGAGACCGAGCAGCAGCTCGCCTTCCTCCTGGGGGTCGAGCTCGAGCAGCGGATCGTCACCGAGGCCACCCTCGAGCAGGGCCTGGCGGCCCACTACGGGTTCCAGCTCTCCCCGCGGATGCGGCGGCTCACCACCAAGCTCGGCGACCGCGACCCCGGCGCCGTGCCCTACGTGGCGCCCCTGGAGCAGAACACCGTCGAGCGGCCGACCGACGACGAGGGCTACGGTCATCGGAACGAGGAGACCGGTGAGGAGCGACGCGCCACCGAGAAGTTCGCGGTCGTCGCCGAGAGCCGGGAGGTCGCCCGGGAGACCGCCGTCTCCATCACCGGCGAAGAGGTGAAGACCCGGCGGGTGACCCAGGAGATGACCTCCATGGCCCCGCCTTCGCGGCCGTCGCGTCCGCCGGTGAGCCGCCCCAGCGCCGCGCCGCCGGAGAAGGCGCGCGCCGAGGGACCGGCGCGAGGGCGCATCTCCAAGGCCCAGGGCGAGCTGCTGCGCAAGCATCGCGGCCCGCTGACCACCGCTCGCGCGGTGGAGCTGCTGAGCAAGGCCGACCACCGCGACGACATCCTCGAGGTGGGCTTCGCGTTCACCCGACAGTTCTTCGACTTCACCGCGCTCTTCGTGGTGCAGGACGAGGAGGCGGAGCTCCTGGACGCCGCCCCCTTCGACGACGAACGGCTGGTGGAGGCCCGCCGGGTGGTGGCGCCGCTGGGCGAGCCCTCGACCTTCAGCTGGATCTACGAGGGGCTGGTGCCCACGGTGAGCCAGCTCGAGCGCTCCGACGTGGACCGGGCCATCAAGCAGGCCCTGGGCCGCGACCGGAACCAGCCCTCGGTGCTGGCGCCGGTGATGATCCGGAAGCGCGTGGTGCTCTTCCTGTACGGGGACCGCAGCGGCGAGCGCTTCTCGGTGCAGGACGTGCCCGAGCTCCTCGCCTTCGCGCCCAAGCTGGGCGAGGCGTTCCAGCAGCTCATCCTGCGCCGGAAGTTCCGGGGCTACGCCCAGGGCGACGCCCGCTCCACCGACGAGGCGCCGACCCGCACGCCGACCGACCCGCCGCCGAGCGAGGCGCGGGTCGCCGAGCCCCCGGCGTCGCCGCCCCGGTCCCAGCCGGCCTGGCAGGACCAGCAGGTCCGCTCGCCGATGAAGCGGCTGGAGCCGGCCGAAGGCGGCCGGGTCAGCAAGCGGATCACCCAGGACATCGCCGGCGTGATGGCGCCCCCGGCCTCGGTGTCGCCGGCCCCCGAACCGCGAGCCTCGGAGCCGCCGGCGGCGGCCGTCGAGGCTGCGCCGGAGCCCGCCGCGCTCCCCGAGTCCACGCCCGAGTCGACCCCCGAGCCGGCGGTGGAAGAGGTCCGGCGAGGGAGCCGCCCGCTGGCTGCCGCCGAAGCGTTCGCGCCCACCGAGCCGAGCGACGAAGAGCCGGCCCGACCGACCGAGCCAGACGCCATCCCGCCCGAGTCGCCCGCGCCCCGCGCGGGCCGCGCCTTCCGCCCTTCCAACGTGACCACGGCGCCGGCCGAGGCGGCCGAGACCACTGGCCCGACGCCCCTCGAGCGGGCGGTGGAGTCCAGCCTTCCCCCGCGGCCCCTCCGCCGCCGGCGGCGGACCAAGCGCTCCGCGGCCTTCGAGGCCCTGGGTGTCCCCCGCAGCGCGCCCCCGCCTCCGGGCTCCCCGCCGGAGCCCGACGACGAGGACGAGCCGGAGGAAGCGCCGGTCTCCGGGGTCGCGCGGACCTCGAGCACGTCGGAGCTGCCGGCGGTGCCGGCCGCAGCGAGCGAGGATCCGGCGAAGGACGAGGCCGGGCTCACCGAGCAGCGCGCCGACTCCGAGGCCGCGCCCCTCCCGCTCAGCCGTCCCAAGACCAACCCCGGTCGCGGGCGCGCCCCCAGCGAAGAGCTGGAGATCACCATCGAGGACGCGGACGAGGAGACGGCCGCCGAGGTGGCCGAGGCCGCCGCCCACGAAGAGATCACCACCGAGACCCCGCTGCCGAAGACGGGGCCGCCCCCGGAGGACAGCACCTACCGCGGCGGTGGGCAGACCGATGTCTTCGGTGCCCCCAAGCGGCGCTCCCGGCGCCCACCGGCGGCCACCCCGACCAAGGACGCGCGGGCCGAGGGCGGTCGCCGACCGCTCCAGGCCGAAGTGGTCTCCAGCAACCGGCCGGAGGCCCCCCGGGGCGAGGTCGCCGAGCGCCTCACCCGCCGCGAGGTCCGGCACGCGGACACCATCCCCTCGGAGACGCCCTCGATCATCGTGGAGATGGACGCGAGCGTCGAAGACGCCGTGCGCAGCCTGAGCCAGGTGGGCCCGGACAGCGCCGAGGCGGAGATCGCCCAGGTGGTGGCCCTCGGTGAGCTCGCGCTCCCGGTCCTGGCCCGTGACTTCCCCGGGCTCCTCTGGTTCGATCGCAGCCGCCCCCACCGTCGCCTCCCCCGGGGGCGCGACGTCTCCGCCCTGGCGCGGGCCATCGCCGCTTTCGGCGACCGCGCGGTGCCCTACCTGGTCCCCATCCTCGACCACCCGGGCGCCGACGAGCGCTTCTACGCGGTGCTCCTGGCCAGCGAGTTCCGCCATCCGCTCCTGGTCGAGCCGCTGGCCAAGCGCGTCTTCGACACCGACGAGCGCACGGCCGCGCTGGCCGTCGACGTGCTGCGCATGCAGCGGCGCTTCGAGCAGCCCCTACGCGACGTCATCGAGGGCCTGCGCGCCGAGGCGCGGGTCCCGCGCAGCGACGTGCGCCGGCGGGTGGCCGCCACCCGGGCCCTGGGAGCCCTCCGCGACGCGGGGGCGCTGGACCTGTTCGTGCAGCTCCTCTCGTCCGACAAGCCCGAGCTGGTCGCCGAGGCGCACCGCTCCTTGGTCTCGCTCACCAAGCAGGACTTCGGCGACGTGCCCGCACGTTGGCTCGACTGGGTCGACGACAACCGCAGCCGGCACCGCATCGAGTGGCTCATCGAGGGGCTCCTGCACGCCGACGAGAAGATGCGCTCGGCGGCCGGCGACGAGCTCAAGAAGATCACCCAGGAGTACTACGGCTACCATCCGTCGCTTCCGCGCCGGGACCGCGAGGTGGCGCAGCGGAAGTACCTGGACTGGTGGCGCGCCGAGGGCCGCCGCCGCTTCCTCGAGCGCTGAGGTCGCCGGGGGCGGAGCGCCCCCCAGGACCTCAGCCGCCGATCCAGCTGACCTCGTAGACGCACTCCGCGTCGCCGAGGGCGGGGCTGCTGATCATGTTCACCTCCACCTCCTTGGCCCCGAAGCGGTCCAGCGCGCGGTCCAGGAAGCCGATGAGGAAGACCCCGAAGGTCAGGCTGGACTCGCCGGCCTCGGTCACCTCGACCCGCCCGTAGCCGCGACCGACGCGGGGGACCGCGACCTCCACGCCGTGCAGGAGGTCTCCGAGTAGCCGGGGCACCGCGGCGAGCAGGAGCTCGGGCGGGGGCGCCGGCGGTTGGATGTCGCGGATGCGGTCGAAGCACCCCTCCGCGGCCGCGCGGCCGCATTGCACCACCAGGTGCAGGTCGTCGCGACCGAGCCGGGCGTCCACGCCGGCGATCAGCGCGTCGTGGGCCGCGGCCGGGATCCAGTCGGTGGTCCCGACGCCGGCGTCGAACACGTCCCGGACGTTCTGGGGCAGCGACTGGAGCAGCTCCCGGAGCGGCCGCTCCCCGAAGCGACGCGAGACGAAGCGGATCACCGCGAGCGGAAGCTCCCCGAGGACCGCTCGCTCCGCCGCGGAGAGCGGCGGGAGACCGAGGGCCGCGTCGCGCTCGGTCGCCAGGGTCATCGAGTCGGCGATCGTCGCCGCCGGCTCCAGGCGTGGATGCTCCGGCCGCAGCGTGGCCCCCTCGTCGCCGCCTCGGTCGACGGTGTCCCGCAGGCTGGGGGGCTCCTCGACCTCGATGGGGATCTCGTCGCTGCCCAGCTCGTCGTCGGCCAGCGGGAGGCTCGAGGGGGCCCGCGCGCGGCGACCCTGGCGCCGGAGCTCCATGATCTGCTCGGCCTCGGAGGCGCTGATGGCCCGCTGCTGCTGGGTCTCCCGCGCCCGGAGGCGCAAGAGATCCATCGTGAAGCTGTCCGACGGCTGGTCCTCGAAGACCGGGAGCATGCGGCCGCCGAAGGGCACCAGCGCCGCGGCGAAGTCCTCGGCGTTGGCCCAGCGGCCCTCCCGGTCCTTGGCCAGGGCGCGACGAACGACCCGGTCCAGGGAGGCGGGGACGTCGCTGCGGATGCTCGAGAGCGAGGGCGGCGGCTCGTCGCGCACCTTGCGGGCCAGCTCCCGGAACGAGGGCGCGTCGAAGGGCCGGCGGCCCGCGAGCATCTCGAAGAGCACCACGCCGATGGAGTAGACGTCGAGCCGCGGATCCCGGGTCTCGTCACCGCGGAGCCGCTCCGGCGCGGCGTAGGCCGGGGTTCCCACCAGGGTCCGCGCGGGGGTCAGGCTCTTGCCGCCGTCGATGCGCACCGAGGGCTGCACCAGCGCGGCGAAGCCGAAGTCGCAGAGCTTCACGAAGTCCCGGTCCCCGAGGAGCGCGATGAGCATGAGGTTCGCCGGCTTCAGGTCCCGGTGGAGGATCCCCCGATCATGGGCCGCGCCGAGCCCGGCCAGCGCGTGGGTGGCGATGTTGCACGCCCGCTCCACGCTGAGCTTCCCTTCCTCGGCGATGGCCTCGCTGAGCGAGCGGCCGCGCAGGTACTCCATGACCAGGAAGGGGCGCTCGTTCTCGTACCCGAAGTCGAGGATGTCGATGATGTTCGGGTGGCCGATGGCCGCCGAGGAGCGCGCCTCGCGCACGAAGCGTTCGACCGCCGAGGGGTTGGCCGCCGTGTCGGGGTGCAGGAGCTTGATGGCCACGAAGCGGCGCAAGACCTGGTCGGCGGCCTTGTACACCGCCCCCATCCCGCCGTCCCCCAGGAGCCGGACCACGTGGTAGCGCCCCTGGATCGTCGAGCCGACGAGCTTGTTCGGGACCCCCTTGCGCTGGGACCGCGGGGGCTTGGACTTCGCCGGCACGGAGCGAGCATCGCCGAGCCCGAGGCGACATTCAACGATGGATCCGCGGGTGCGGACGGCCGCCGGCGGTCCGCGTTTCGTAGCGAGACCGCGCCGGCCTGTGGCATCCTGCGAAGCGATGAGGGAACGACGGTGGTGGCGTTGGGGGTTCGTCGTCGTGGGTCTCGGGCTCGCCTCGGCCTGCGTGGAGGACTCGGGGGCGGCGGGCGACTACTGCCGCAACGACTCGATGTGCGACGAGGGGCTCATCTGCGTCGAGCTCGCCTGCCGGGCTCCCTTGCAGCCCGCCGACCTCGGGCCGCGGGTCGACTCGGGCCCGGTGGACTCCGGCACGCCGGACATGAACCCGCCCCCCGACCTCGGGCCGGACGACCTGGGCGTGGACCTCGGGCCCGAGGACCTGGGTGCCGAGGATCTCGGCGCCGAGGAAGACCTCGGACCCGAGGACATGGGCGCGGAAGAGGACCTGGGTCCCGAGGACCTGGGCGCCTGAGCCGCGCCGGCCCCGCGGGTCAGGCCTCGGTCGGCTCCTCGGTCTCGGTCTCGGTGCTCTCGTCGGGCGGCTCGAGGGCCTCGCCGGCGAGCAGCTTGGCGTAGCCCGCCTCGTCGATGACCTGGGCGCCCTTCTTCTGGGCCGCCTCGATCTTGGTCTTGCCCACTCGGTCGCCGGCCAGCAGGTAGGTGGTCCCCTTCTTCACGCTCTTGTGGACCTCTCCGCCGTGGGCCTCGATCTCCTCGTGGATGGCGTCCCGCTTGCGGTCGAAGCTGCCCGTCACGCAGAAGGAGAGCCCCTCCAGCGTGCCGCCCTCGACCACCTCGCGGACCGGCTCGGTGGCCACCACGCCCAGCGCGAGCATCTTCTCCATCACCGCGCGCTGCTCCGGATCGGCCACGAAGGCCGCCACGCTCTGCGCGATCTTGTCCCCGATCCCATGCACCGCGGCCAGGGTGGCCTCGATGGCCTCGGGCTCGGTGTCCAGGAGGGTCCGCAGGTCCCCGTACTGCTGCGCGACCAGACTCGCGGCCACGCTGCCCACCAGCGGGATCCCCAGGCCGGTCAGGAGCCGCGAGAAGGTGCGCCCCACCCGGGCGTCCTCGATGGCGGCGATGAGGCGGTCGGCGGTCTTCTCCCCGATGCGCTCCAGGCCCAGGAGCGCGTCCCGCTGCGCGGGCACCGCGAAGACGTCGGCCAGGTCGGCCACGAGCCCCGCCTCGACGAGCTGCTCGATGAGCGACTTGCCCAGCCGGTCGATGTCCATCGCGCCGCGACGCGTGAAGTACCACAGGCCCGCCAGGAGCCGGCCGCGGCAGGCGGGGTTCACGCAGCGGAGGGCCGCCTCGCCCTCGGCCCGGACGACCTCTTCGCCGCACGCCGGGCAGACGCTGGGGGGCACCCAGGGCTCGGCCTCGGGCGGACGCTGACTCACGTCGACCCCGAGCACCTGGGGGATGATCTCCCCGGCCTTCTGGATGATCACCATGTCGCCCACCCGGACGTCCTTGTCGGCGATGAGGTCCAGGTTGTGCAGCGACGCGCGGCTGACCGTCGTCCCGGCGAGCTGGACCGGATCCAGATTCGCGACCGGAGTGAGCTGACCGGTGCGCCCCACGTCGCAGGTGATGGTGCGCAGCCGCGTGGTGGCTTGCTCGGCGGCATATTTGTAGGCGATGGCCCAGCGCGGGAAGCGCGCCGTGAAGCCCACCGAGTCGCGCAGCCGCACCTCGTCGAGCTTGATGACCACGCCATCGGTCTCGTAGGGCAGCTCCTCGCGGCGGCGGTCGAAGGCGGCGATGTAGGCCAGCACCGCGTCGATGTCGGCGCAGCGCCCGTGCTCGCGGTGCGTGGGGAGCCCCAGCTGGGCGAGCTTCTCCAACATGGCCGAGTGCGAGTCGGCGTACTCCTCCACCCGGTCGTAGAAGGCCACGCGCAGCGGGCGCTCGGCGGTCTGCCGCGGATCGAGCAGGCGCAGGGATCCGGCGGCGGCGTTGCGCGGGTTGGCGAAGGCCGCTTCGCCGCGGGTCGCCCGCAGCTCGTTGATGGCCTCCAGGTCCTGGGGGCGGATGTAGATCTCGCCGCGCAAGGTGAAGCGACGCTCGTCGGGGATGTGCAGCGGGATGGCCCGGATGGTCCGCACGTTGACGGTCACGTCCTCGCCGACCTTGCCGTCGCCGCGGGTGGTGGCCTGGATCATCGCCCCGCCCTCGTAGACCACCTCGATGCTCGCGCCGTCGATCTTGGGCTCGGCCACGTAGGTGAAGCCCTCGCCGATCATCTCGCGGATGCGCCGGTCGAACTCGCGCAGCTCCGCCTCGTCGTAGGCGTTGTCCAGGGAGTACATGCGCACCGGCCGCTCGACCTTGACGAAGCCCTCGCGGGGCTCGGCGCCGACCCGCTGGGTGGGGGACGAGGGGGTCTGCAGCTCCGGGTGCGCCTCCTCGAGGGCGCGCAGCTCGCGGAAGAGCGTGTCGTATTCCGCGTCGCTGACGGTGGGCGCGTCGAGGACGTAGTAGGCGTGTTCGTGGCGGCGAAGGGTCTCGCAGAGCTCGGCGTGGCGGGCGGCGGCATCCATGGGGTGCGGGAGCATACGCGGCGGGAGCGACGCTTTCACCCCACGGCCGGGGCCGTTGCCCCCGCTGCCCGGCGGGGCTATCTCCCGGCCGTGGCGAAGACCGAGCCAGGCCCCCTCGACGAGCTCTTTCCCGGCGTGCGCGCGCGCCGCCCGGAGTCGTCCGCCCTCCCCGTGCATCCGCGGGTGCTGGAGGTCCGCGACGCGCCGGACGTGGCCAGCTTCGTCCTCGTGGTCTGGCCCGACGCCGAGGACGGCCCCGAGCTCTGGCAGCTCCTCGGCCGGGTCATCGAAGCGACCCTGCTGGCCGAGCTGAGCCGCACCCCCACCGATCTCCAGGACGACGAGCTGCGCCGCGTGGGCTCCATGCGCCTGGTGAGCTACGCGCCCCTCGAGCCCCAGGCCATCGCCCCCTTCGGCTTCCGGCCGGACACCCTCGACGACGCCTGGCGCGAGGCCCTGGCCCACGTGCGCGGCGAAGCCAGCGCCGCCGGACGGGAGGTTCCGGAGACGGCGCCGCTCCTCTTCCGGGCTCCCTTCGCCGAGCCCAGCGAGCTGGCCATGCGCCTCGAGCGCGGCATCCGCGCCGTGGGCGACGAGGCGACCTTCGGCGCGACCCCCGGGGCCCTCGCGCGCCGGGTCGGCGCCTCCCTGGAGATCGACCCCAGCGACCTGGACGCGGTCGGCGCCGCCCTGGTGCCCGACGCGAACGACGTGGTCCGCTGGGTGGAGCCGATGCTCTTCCAAGCTCTCTGCGACGCCGCCGGCGTCCACGCCGCCCGGGTGCTCGGCCTCCCGGTCCAGTGGGCGGTCTCCGACGCCGACGAGGACGGCATGGCCCCGCCGCCGCTGCTGCGCACGGTCTCGCCCTCCGCCGGCGACGTCCACGTCCCGGTGGGCATGGAGCTCCTCCGTTGGTGCGTCATGCCGCGCACCGCCAGCGAAGAGGTCCCGCCCCTGTCCGCCTGGTGCCGCGACCGCTTCGGCGCCTGAGCGGGCGCGCGTCGCCTTTCGTGGCGCCAGCGCTCTGGTAGGCTGCGCGCCTTGCCCGTCGGTCCCGATTATCGGCCCGACCCTCGGTACCCGCCGGTGGCGGGGCTCGCCGATGCGGTCGAGGCGGCCCGTTTTCCCGAGCACCTGCTGCGCTTCCGCAACGACCCCTGGGCCGCGCGGGTGGGCCTCGGGGCCCTGAGCGACGCCGAGTGGCTCGATCACTTCGGGCGCTTCGTGCCCCTCCCGGGGAACCTCCCGGGTCCGCTGGCGCAGCGCTATCACGGGCACCAATTCCGCACCTACAACCCGGACATCGGGGATGGCCGCGGCTTCACCTTCGCCCAGCTCCGGGCCCGCGACGGCCGGCTGCTCGAGCTGGGTACCAAGGGCAGCGGGCGCACGCCGCACTCGCGTTCGGGGGACGGTCGGCTGACCCTCAAGGGCGGCTTCCGCGAGATCCTGGCCACCGAGATGCTGGAGGCCCTGGGGGTGCCCACCTCCAAGACCTTCAGCCTGATCGAGACCGGCGAGGCGCTGCAGCGCCACGACGAACCGAGCCCCACCCGGGCCGGCGTGCTGGTGCGCCTCAGCCACTCCCACGTGCGCTTCGGCTCTTTCCAGCGCCACGCCCACGAGGGGAAGACCGAGCTGCTGCGGGCGCTCCTGGAGCACGTGGCCGAGACCTACTACGCGGCGGAGACGGCCGACGCCGACGACCGCCCGAGCGCGGTCTTCGCCGCCGTGGTCCCCCGCTACGCCGAGCTGGCCGCGCGCTGGATGGCCGCGGGTTTCGTCCACGGGGTCCTCAACACCGACAACATGAACATCACTGGGGAGAGCTTCGACTACGGTCCCTGGCGCTTCCTGCCGCGGCTGGACCTGGGGTTCACCGCCGCCTACTTCGACCAGAGCGGTCTCTACGCCTACGGGCGCCAGCCGGAAGCGGTGGCCTGGAACCTGACCCGGCTCGCCGAGGCGCTGCGGCCCCTGAGCCCCTCGGCGCCTTGGACCGCGCTCTGCGAGGCCTACGGGCCGGCTCTCGAGCGCGCGATGCCGGCGGCGTTCCTGTGGCGCCTGGGTCTTCGTCCCCGGGATCCCGACACCGACCAGGCCACGCTGGGCCTGATGCTGGCCTTCCTGAAGGAGCGCCCGCTGCCCTTCCAGGCCTTCTTCTTCGACTGGTGGGGCGGCGAGAGCTCGGCGGACCGCGCGCTGGAGTCACCGCGCGCGCGGCACTACCGGACGGAGGACTTCACCGCGGTGCGCGACGCGCTCGGTCTCCACGAGCCAGTGGACGCCGCGCGCCTGGCCGCCCCCTACTTCGCCCGCCAGTCGCCGCCCGACATGCGCATCGAGGAGGTCGAGGAGCTCTGGCGCCGCGCCGAAGCCCACGACGACTGGCGGCCCTTGCACCACAAGGTCGCCGACCTGCGGCGCATGGGCGACGTGCTGGGCATCCGCCACGAAGCGGGCGTAGGCTCCGGGAGCCCCCGATGACCGACCGCCCCCAGGACCGACGGCGCGCTGCGCCCGGCCGCCGCCCGGCCAACGACGACCGGGATCCCCGCGACTTCCTCCCCGACGTGCGCGACGGGCTCACCCGCGCCGAGCGGGTGATCCTCTGGCAGCTCTCGGTGCTGGAGAAGGAGCGCCCTGGCCGCAACGTGGCCACCGCCCAGCTCTACGGCCGGGTGGTGGAGCACGTCGATCTCAGCGTGGGCGAGTTCCAGCGCATCCTGCAGCGCATGGTCGGCGGCACCCGCGCCAAGTGAGCGCCCCTCAGGGGCAGTCGTAGGCGTCGAGGGCCGCGGCGAAAGCCGCGACGTCGACCGCGCCGGGATCGTCCAGGGCGACCTGGGCCTCCACCGTGGCCCGCTCGCTGGCGCCGAGGGTGGCGTAGAGCGCGGGCCCCGCGGTGCGCACGAAGGCCCAGTGATAGGCGGCCACCTCGCCGTTCCCGGCGTCGCACATCGCCCCCAGGCGCGCGCGGAGGATCTGCGCGAAGCCGTAGGTGATCGCGGTGTCGAGCTGGGCGCGCGCCAGGTCGCGGGTCTCCAGGTCCGTCGCGGTCTCGGCGTCGTCCAGGTCGCGCCAACAGCGGAGCGCGAGGAGCCCGTCCCAGGCCCGGTCGTGGGCCACCGGCGCGGCCTCGGCCACGTAGCGCGCGAAGCCCAGGCCGCCCCGCGCCGCCTCGCCCCCGGTGTAGTAGGCGTAGCTGGAGTCGCAGTCCTTGGCGGCGGTGGTGCAGGTGTAGGCCTCCTTGTTGGTGGAGGCGTAAAGGAACCAGAGGAGCCCGGCCTCGACCCGCGCCGCGGCGGTGGGGTCGGCGGCGGCGATGCCCTGGTTCAGCCCCCCGAGGATCAGCGGCTGCAGCGTGGCCGGACCGACACAGTAGTCGGGGAACTCCTCGGGGACGCCGGGCTGGGTGCAGTCGGTGCCCTCCGGGACCTCGAAGCGGGGGTCGTAGCGGCGGGCCACGCGCGAATCGAGGCCCTCTTCCTCCTGGTAGAGCATGCGCGCGGCCAGGAAGTCGTCGCTGGTGGGCGGCGCGGCGGGATCGAAGAGGAGGTCGGCGATGGCCTCGAAGGCGCCGACCCGGGCGATCGAGGAGATCGACTCCTGGACCCGGTGGTACTCGCCGTCATCGGAGACGCAGGCGTCCCAGGTGTCGTCGGCGCCGGGCGCGTAGTCCGTCGCCAGGGGCGCGCAGGACGAGCTGTCCGCCGGCGCGGGCGCGTCGCATGTGGGCGCGGGGCCGAAGTCGCGGTCCAGGGCCCCGTCGAGGGCGGCGGCGTCCGGCGTGGAGGCGTCGTCGTCGCCGCAGGCGCCGGCGAGGATCAGGAGACAGGCGAGGATGCGCATGGCGGGCTCCGTATCAGCCGGCGCAGCGGGGTGCACTTGCAAACGCTGGGGCGGCTGCGGCGGGGCGGTTGCGACTGGGCGGCTGCGACTGGGGCGGGTGCGGCGGAGCGAGCCGCGCGGCTCAACGGGGTCCGAGCTCCAAGGTCAGGCGCACCCCGCGGGCGGGACCGACGATGGAGGAGCCGTGCACCTTGTAGGCGACGTCGCCCAGGTTGTGGGCCAGGACGGAGACCTGGAGCCAATCCTTCCACCGCCAGCCCGCTCGGAGCTCGACCAGCGCGTAGCCCGGGGTGCCGCCCCGGGGGATCCGGGGGTCGCTGGCGTCGCTCACCGCCAGCCGATCCTGAGCGGCGGCCCAGCGCAGCCCGGCGCCGACCCAGAGCCCGGTGGCCGGGTGGCGCCATTTGCCTTCGAAGGTGCCCTGGAGCGGCGGCACCCGGGAGAGCGGGACCCGGCCCGCGGGCGCGAAGCGGTCGCCCAGGCTCGGCCCCTCCCCCCAGGCGTAGGAGAGGGTCCCCTGGAGCGCGACGTGCTGCGGAAGCGAGAGCGCCGCGACGCCCTCGCCACCGAAGAGCCGGCTGGAGCCCGGGGCGTTGACCAGCTGGAAGGGATCCCGGGACCCCTGGCAGTCGGGCGTGCTGGGCGGGCAGTCGGCGATCTCCCGCACCACCCGCTGGATCCCGTCTCGGATCCGCGTGGTCCACACCCAGACCTCGAAGCGGAGCCAATCGAGATCGACGCGACCGCCGAGCTCCGAGGTGAGCGCGCGCTCGGGCTGGAGGTCGGCGTTCTCGAACTGGAACCCCGGCCCCACCTGCTGGCGGCCGGTGAGGTCGTCCAGGTTGGGCGCGCGGAAGCCCTGGTCGACGTTGAGCAGGATCGCGGCCCGCCGATGAGGGCGGGCCTCGAGACCCATCCGGCCGACGAGCGAGCGGAACGTGCGGTCCACCGACGCGCTGCCCGACTCCGGGTCGGAGGGCGCGCTCACCTCCACGATCTGTCCCCGGGCGCCCGCCCGAGCCGTCAGCCAACGGAGCGGCTGGACCTCCAGCTCGGCGAAGGCGCCGAGGGAGACCTGGAGCGAGTCGTCGAGGTACTGACCGCGCGAGAGCGCGAAGACGCGCTCCGGCTCCAGATCGGTGAACGCCTGCTCGCCGCCCGAGTGCACCTCGTCGCGGTACCCGTCGGCGCCATAGGTCAGCGCCACCCGCGGCATCGCCTCGCGCAGGGGCGTCGTCGCCCGGAAGGCGAGGCCCAGCGAGTCCACCCGATCGTCCCAGCGGAAACGCACCCCGGAGCGCGGGCGGTCGCGGCGCCGGCGCTCGTCGTGGCGCTGATAGGAGACGGTGAGGGCCAGGTCGCGGAAGAACCCGGCGTCGCCCCGCAGCCCGGCGTAGGCCAGGGTCCGCCACTGGCGATCGATGGAGAGGCACTCGTCCACCGGCGCCTCGGGCGCGGGGCACTGGTCGGTCCGCGGTGCGTCCATCTGGCGGTAGCCGTAGAGCGCGGCGAACGCGCGGAGCTTCGGGGCCACGCGCCGGTCGATGCGCACGTCGAAGGTCGCCTCGCGGAACCCGGTGCCGAGCTGGGTCCGCCACTCGCTGGGCGGGGAGTCGGCCTCTTCGGCGAAGCGCGGCACCCAGGGGGCCACGTCGCCGCGGGTGAGGGTGCCCCCGCCGGTCCGGTGCCGGACGACCCCGCCACCGCGCAGCCGGTCGACGTCGCGGTAACCCACGCCGAGCTGCACCGCGGTGTCGTCCCAGCGGACCTGGAGCTGCGCCCGCCCGCCGACCTCCCGGTCCGCGCTGCCGTAGCGGAGGCGTACCCGGGGTCGCCACACCACGCCCTCCACCGGCCCCAGGTGCGGCCGCAGGGGCTCGGCGCGGATGACGCCCCCCAGGGCATCGGACCCGTAGCGCACCGACCCCGAGCCGCGGACGACCTCCAGGCTGCCCACCGTGGCCTCGTCGACGGTGAAGAAGTACTGGTTGGGCCCCTGGCGGTAGATCCCGGTGTTGAGCCGGACCCCGTCGAAGACGTGGACCACGCGCTGCCCGGTCAGGCCGCGGACGTAGGGGCTGGCCTGGGCGTGGGAGGTCTGCTGCACGGCGACCCCCGGGACCCAGCGGAGCGCGTCCGGCGTCGACTGGGGTTGGCGCTCGTCCATCGCCGCGCGCGTGACGGTGGACCGCGCGCGGGACTCGCCCGGCTCGTCGGGGACCACCTCGGCTTCGGCGCCGAAAGCGACCTCCGCGGGGTCCGGCGCGACGTCCTCCGCGTCGGGCGGGTCGTCTTGCGCCCCCGCGCGCAGGGGCACGAACGCCAGCGCCCCGAGCGCCATCGCCACCGACCACCGCGTCACGCGCGGGAACCTACACCAAAGCCGGCAACGGTCACGCCCGAGCCGTGGCGCCTCCCCGCTGGGGGTGTATGATGCAACTCACGCGGAGCGGTTCGGGTCCGCGCGAGGAGGACGCGATGGCGCAGAGGTGGTGGCTCCGGCGAGGAGCTCGGTGGGCCCTGGTGAGCCTGTGGCTGGTGGCCTGCGACTGCGATGGGGATCCCGTCGGTCCCTGCGATCGCGACGACGCCCCGACCGGGTGCGGGACGAGCTGCGACGACGCCCCTTGCCGTAGCGGGCTCTACTGCGCCGACGACGACCTCTGCACCGCCGACTGCATGGGCGACGCCGACTGCGGCGACGGGGAGCGCTGCGACCCCGAGGGGCGCTGCGTGGCCACGACCACGCCTGGCACCGACTTCGCGGTCGAGCCCCGGGACGGGTCCACCGACGGCTGCCCCAGCGCGACCGTCTCCGCCCGCCGGGTCACCCCCACGGTCATCGTCATCGTCGACCAGTCGAGCTCCATGAACCAAGACTTCGGGGGCTCCAGCCGCTGGGACTCGCTGCGGGATTCGCTCCTCGACCCGGGCGACGGACTCATCGCCACCCTGGAGGACCAGGTGCGCTTCGGGCTGGCGCTCTACTCCGCCGAAGCCGAGGGCGGCAGCGCCGGACCGCCCATCGGCGCCTGCCCACAGCTCACCGAGGTGCGGGCCATGGTCGGCAACTACGAGGCCATCCGCGACGTCTACGAGGCCGCCGACCCCATCGACGAGACCCCCACCGGGGACTCCATCGACGCCGTCCTCGACGGCTGGCTGGCGACGCCGGATCGCCCGACCGACCCGACCATCTTCATCCTGGCGACCGACGGCGAGCCCGATCGGTGCGAGGAGCTCAACCCGCAGCGCGGCCAAGACGAAGCCATCGCGGCGGTGGAGCGCGCCTTCGGCAACGACATCCGCACCTTCGTGATCAGCGTCGGCTCGGACGTGTCCACCGCGCACCTCCAGGCCGTGGCCAACGCCGGTCTCGGGGTCGGCGGCGGCGCCGAGTTCTGGGTCGCGGGCGACGACGAGGGCCTCCGCGACGCGCTCACCGCCATCATCGGCGGCGAGCTGAGCTGCACGGTGGAGCTCGACGCCGCGCTGGAGGACGTCTCCGAGGCCTGCCGAGGCACCGTGACCCTGAACGGCCGCGAGCTCCCCTGCGACGATCCCGACGGGTGGACCGCCACCGACGCCGACACCATCGAGCTCCAGGGCGAGGCCTGCGACGAGCTGATGCGCACCCCGGGGGCCACGCTCAGCGCGACCTTCCCCTGCGACGTGGGCCTGATCTGAGCCGCCCCCAGGGCGCGGCCGACCCCGGAGGGTGAAACGCCCGGCCCTCCCCCGACGTCGCGTTCACGCGCCCTCCGCCGGGGGGCGCCCGCATGCGCAACCGAGCCCTCACGATCGCCCCGCTGCTCTTCGCGGGATGCGAAGGCGTCCAGTCCGCCCTGGCCCCCGCGGGCCGGGACGCGGAGCGCATCGCCAACCTGTTCTGGGCCATGGTCGTCGGCGGCGGGGTGGTCTGGCTGATCGTCATGGCCGTCGCGGTCTACGGGGCGCGCGCCAAGCACGAGCACTCCGAGAAGCTGGCGGGGCGCTTCATCCTCTGGGGCGGCGTGGTCTTCCCCACGGTGACCATCACCGCGCTGCTCATCGGGGGCCTGGCGCTGCTCCCGCCGACCCTGGACCTCGGGCCCGACGAGCCCCGCCTGGCGGTCGTCGGCGAACAGTTCTGGTGGCGCGCCCGGTATCGGCAGGGCGACCAATGGGTCGAGGTGGCCAACGAGCTGCACCTCCCCACCGGTCGGCGGACCGCGATGACCCTGGAGAGCCCGGACGTCATCCATGCCTTCTGGGTCCCCTCCCTGGGCGGCAAGGTGGACACCATCCCCGGGCGCACCAACCACATCGCCTACGAGCCGACCCGTGCCGGCACCTACCGCGGCGCCTGCACCGAGTACTGCGGCCAGGCCCACGCGCTGATGGCCTTCCACGTGGTCGCCGAGGAGCCCGCGGCCTTCGAGACCTGGCTGGCCCATCAGGCCGAGCCGGCCACCGAACCCACCGACGCCGAAGCGACCCGCGGCGCGGCCCTCTTCCTCGAGCACGGCTGCGGCGCCTGTCACGCCGTCCGCGGCACCGAGGCCGCCGGGGTCATCGGCCCCGACCTCACCCACGTGGGCAGCCGTGCCCACCTCGGCGGCGTGCTCCCCAACGACACGGCGAGCCTCGTGCGCTTCATCCGCGAACCCGAGGCCATCAAACCCGACGTGCGCATGCCCGCCTTCACCACCCTGAGCGACGCTGAGACCGCGGCCATCGCCCACTACCTCGAGGGGCTCCGATGAGCGACGAGCGCGAACCCCGGCGCCGCGAAGCCGACGACGTCGAGCCCCTGGCCGAGGCCCCTTCGAAAGAGGTCCGCGAGGCCCAAGAGGAGCGGCTCCGCGCCACGTGGAAAACCCCCGAGGGCTGGCGCTACTGGTCCGCGGTGAACAACAGCGAGGTGGGGCTCTGGTACACCAGCCTCTGCCTGATCTTCCTCTTCTTCGGGGGCGTGTTGGCGCTGGTGATGCGCATCCAGCTGGCCCAGCCGGGCTCGGACTTCGTCACCGCCGACCAGTTCGACCAGCTCTTCACCATGCACGGCTCGGTGATGATGTTCCTCTTCGCCGTGCCGGTCTTCGAGGCCTTCTCGATCATGGTGCTGCCCGAGATGCTAGGCGCCCGCGACCTGCCCTTCCCGCGCCTCTCGGCCTTCGGCTTCTGGTGCTTCGCCATCGGGGGCGTCTTCTTCTGCGGGTCCATCTTCTTCGACATGGGCCCCCGGGGCGGCTGGTTCATGTACCCGCCGCTGACCACCGACTACCTCGGCGGCTACGGGCCGGACATCTGGCTCCTGGGGCTGAGCTTCATCGAAGTCGCCTCCATCGCCGCGGCGGTCGAGCTCCTGGTGGGCATCCTCAAGACCCGACCGCCGGGGATGCGCATCAACCTCATCCCGCTCTACGCCTGGTACATCTTGGTGGTCGCGGTGATGATCCTCTTCGCCTTCCCACCGCTCATCGCCGGCGACGTCCTGCTCGAGATGGAGCGGCTGCTGGATTGGCCCTTCTTCGACCCGGCCCGCGGCGGCGACCCGCTGCTGTGGCAGCACCTCTTCTGGATCTTCGGGCACCCCGAGGTCTACATCGTCTTCCTGCCCTCGGTGGCGCTGGTGGCCATCATGGTGCCCACCTTCGCCAAGACCCCGATGGTCGGCTACTCGTGGGTCGTTCTCGCCGCGCTGGGCACAGGCTTCCTGAGCTTCGGGCTCTGGGTCCACCACATGTTCACCACCGGGCTCCCGGGGATCTCGCTGGGCATCTTCTCCGCGGCCTCCGAGTCCATCGCGGTGCCCACCGGCGTCCAGATCTTCTGCTTCATCGCCACGCTGATGGTGGGCAAGAAGGCCGAGCTCCGGGTGCCGCTGCTCTTCGTGCTCGGCGGCTTCAGCACCTTCGTCATCGGCGGGCTCACCGGAGTGATGGTCGCCCTGGTGCCCTTCGACATGCAGGCCCACGACACCTACTTCGTGGTCGGTCACCTGCACTCGGTGCTGATCGGCGGGACCATCTTCCCCATCGTCGGCGCGGTCTACTACTTCTTCCCGCTCGTCGGCGGGAAGCAGCTCTCCGAGAAGCTGGGGCGCCTGGCCTTCTGGCTGATGTTCATCGGCTTCAACATCACCTTCGTCCCGATGCACCTCACCGGGCTCCTGGGGATGCCGCGGCGGGTCTTCACCTACCCCGAGGAGCTCGGGCTCGGGACCCTGAACCTGGTGTCGACGGTCGGCTCCTTCGTGCTGGCGTCGGGCTTTCTGGTCTTCGCCATCGACGTCCTGCGCCGGAAGAAGAACCAGCCCTACTCGGAGCGGAACCCCTGGGGCGCGGGCACCATCGAGTGGAGCGCGCCCATGCCCGACGAGGCCTGGGGCATCCGCTCGATCCCGGAGATCGACAGCCGCTATCCCCTCTGGGACCAGCCGAACTTCGTCCGCGACATCGACGAGGGCCGCTTCTACCTCCCGGACGCCGAAGAGGAGCTCCGGGAGACCCTGGTCACCTCGCCCATCGACGCCAAGCCGGTGCAATGCCTCCGGGTCGCCGGGCCCACCTTCAAGACCCACCTGGCGGCGCTGGGGGTGGGCGGCGTCTTCATCTTCACCACCTTCCACTGGTACTGGCCGGCCTTGGCCTCGGGGGTCTTCGGGCTGGTGATGATCCTCAACTGGCTGTGGACCGGCACCGCGCCCATCCCGGAGAAGAAGGAGAAGCACGTCGGGCTCGGGCTCACGTTGCCGCTCTACGTCTCCGGCCCGGGCGCGGTCGGCTGGTGGGCGATGATGATTACCATGCTGGCCGACCTGGTGGCCTTCATGGCGCTGGTCTTCGGCTACTTCTTCTACTGGACCGCCAACGACACCTGGCCGCCCACGGACGCGGAAGACCTCGGGCTCCTCTGGCCCCTCGGGGGGCTCGGGCTGGGGCTCCTCGCCTGGACCGCCACCGCCATGGCCCGGCGCTTCAACCGCGCCGACCGCCCCGGGCTCTTCTACCCGGCGCTCGCGCTGGGGGCGCTGGCCGCGCTGGCCAGTGGGGTCGTGCTCCTCTGGGCGCCCTGGCGCGTGGGGATGGACCCCACCCGCCACGCCTACCCCGCGATGGTCTGGCTGCTCCTCATCTGGTGCGCCATCCACCTGGCGGTCGGCGTGATCATGCAGGGCTACTGCTTCGCGCGGCGCGCCGCCAAGCGCATGGACGCCGAGCACGACGCGGACATCGTCAACGTCACCCTCTACTGGCACTTCGTGGCCCTCACCCTCCTCGTCACCGTGGCCGCCGTCGCCGGCTTCCCCAAGGTCTCGTGAGCCCGGTGTCCCAGGGCGCGCCGCCCGAGACCCCAAGGGACCCGGCGTCCACCGCCGAGACCGAGGAGAGCCTCTGGTGGCTGGCCAGCGCGCCCCTGGCGTGGGTGCTCCATCTCCTGGCCACCTACCTCACCGCGGCCAACTACTGCGCCAAGGCCGCGGAGGACGCGAGCCTCACCGGGGTCCGGCTGGCCATCGCCGGCTACACCGCGGTGGCGCTGCTCGCCCTGGTACTGCTCGCCCGACGCGGTTGGAGGCGCCATCGCGCCGGTGAATCGCTCGGGCCCCACGACTTCGACACCCGCGCTGACCGCCACCGCTTCCTGGGCTTCACCCTCTTCCTCCTCAGCGGCGCGGCCATCCTGGGCGTGGCGTTCGCGGCGCTGCCGGCGGTGTTCATGGAGACCTGCCGGTGAACGCGGTGGCGCATCCGCGGCTGACCGCCGTCGGCCTGGGGTGCCTGGGTCTCGCCTGGGTCGCTTTCCCCGCCCTCGGGCTGGTGGGGATGCCGCCGTTCACGCTGCACATGAGCCAGCACATGCTGGTGGTCGCCCTGGCTGCGCCGCTCTTGGCGCTGGGGCTGGCGGGCGGCCGCTGGGACCCGGTGCCCCGCCATCGCCTGGGGATGAACGCCATCGCCGCCTCCATGGTCGAGCTGGTCGCGGTGTGGGCCTGGCACGCTCCGGCGCTCCATCACTTCGCGCGCGGCAGCCTCCTCGGCCGCTGCGTCGAGCAGCTCACCTTCCTCGGCGCCGGCCTCTACCTCTGGCTCGCGGCCCTCGGGGGCGGCCCTGCGGTCCGCCGGGAGCGCGCCGCCGCCGGCGTCACCGGGCTCTTGCTGACCTCCATGCACATGACCCTCCTGGGCGCCCTGCTCACCCTCTCGCCCCGCGCCCTCTTCCACCACGCCGCCCCGCCGAACGCCTGGCTGGGCCCGGTCCACGACCAGAACCTCGGCGGCGCGATCATGCTGGTGATCGGCGCGGCGGCGTACCTGGTGGGCGGCCTCTGGCTCGCCGCGCGCGCGTTCGGCGAGCCCGCCCCCCGCGAGGTGACCCGGTGAGCCGCCGCAAGAAGATCCTGCTGGGCGGCCTCGGCCTACTCCTCCTGGTGGCCGCGGTGATCACCTCCGGGGTGATCCCCATCTACGCCTCGGTCGATCACCCGGAGCCCTTCGCGTCCATCCTCGACTTCGCCAAGAAGCGCTCCTTCGCGACCTACTCCCTCGGCGTCGAGGAGCCCGATCGGCTGGAAGAAGACGACGCGCTCGTCATGCGCGGCGCCGGCCACTACGAGCAGGGCTGCCGCTTCTGCCACGGCGTCCCCTGGGATCGGCCTCCGTGGGCGCGCGACGCGCTCTCGCCGCCGCCGCCCGAGCTCGACCGCGTCGCCTTCGAGTACGACGCCGCCGAGCTGTACATGATCGTCAACCACGGGGTGGTCTTCACCGCCATGCCCGCCTGGCCCGATCGCGCTCGCAACGACGAGCCCTGGGCGGTGGTGGCCTTCCTGCGCGCGCTGCCCGAGCTCGACCAGGAAGGCTACCGGGCGCTCATCGAGGTCCCGGTCCCGGCGGGCGCCGAGATGCCAGAGGTCGTACGCGCCCGCTGCATCCACTGTCACGGCATCGACGGCCTGGGCCGCGCCGGCGCCTTTCCCATCCTCGGCGGCCAGAAGGAAGACGTCCTCTTCGCCGCGCTGCGGGCCTACGCCGACAACGAGCGACACAGCGGCTTCATGGAGCTGCCCACCGCCGATCTGAGCGAGGCGCAGATGCGGGACGCTGCCGCCTATTACGCCGCGCTGCCCGGTCTGGGCCATCGCGGGCGCGGCGACGCCGACGGCGACGGAGCCCGCATCGCCCGCGAGGGCCTCCCCGATCGGCTCATCCCCCCGTGCGCGAGCTGTCATGGCCCCGCCGAGCACGAGCACGCGCCGAACTACCCGGTCCTCGCCGGTCAGCACGCGCGCTACCTCCGGGAGCAGCTCCGGGTCTTCGAGGAGGGCACGCGCGGCGGCTCTCCCGCCGCGGCGCTCATGGACCCGGTGTCCCACCACGAACTCCGACCCGCGGAGCGGCGCGCAGTGGCGGCGTACTACGAGTCGCTCGGCCGTTGACCGCGGCGGGCGCCGGACCCAAGTGGGCGCCCATGCCGCGCGCCACCCTCGCCGAAGCCCAGATCCACCCCGCCATCCGCACGAAGATCGAGACCTACGAGAACGACCTCGTCGCCGAGGTCATGGACGCGGTCGCTGCCCACGACCTCGTCATCGTGGGCATGAAGCAGAACCCCTACGTGAAGCGGGCCCGGAAGACCGCCGCCGACCACGGGCGCGCCTTCCACTACCTCGAGTACGGCAGCTACCTGAGCCTCTGGCGCCGGCGCAACGCGCTCAAGATGTGGACCGGCTGGCCCACCTTCCCGATGGTCTTCTGGAAGGGGACCCTCATCGGCGGCGCCGAGGATCTCGCCCGGCTCCTGGAGGCCGGCGAGCTCGAGTAGGCGCGATCGATCCGCGACATCGGCCGGCGAAGAGCGCCCCCAAAAGGCGGGCATCGATCTTTCGCTTGCTGATAATGAAACTGCGTTTCAACATCTGGCCGTGTTTCTTCTGCGGGAAGAACCGACGCGCGAGGGACCGCTGACGTCCCCACCCCGTGAGGGTCGCCCCATCGCGATCTTCGTGGTGGCGTCGATTCTCGGTCACGTGGCCCTGGTGGCCGCGGCGCCCGCCGTTGTGGGCCCGATGCTCGCCGACGCACCGGCCGACGACCTGGTCTTCATCGATCTGCCTCCCGAGCCCGAGCCGGAGGCCGTCGTCCAGCCCCTCCCCGAACCGGAGGAGCCCGAGGTCGTCCCGGAGCCGGAGCCCGAACCGGCGGTCGAGCCCGAGCCGGCTCCCGCGCCCGAGCCAGTCCCCGAGCTGCCGCCGGTGGAGGAGCCCGCCGAGCCCGACGATCCGCCCAGCGAGGAGCCGCCTTCGGAGGAGCCCCCCGCCGCGCAGGCCGAGGTCGCCCAGGCGGGCACCGGCGTCGCCGAGACCGTGGCCAGCGCCGCCGGAGGTCTCGCCGTGGATCGGTTGGCCGGCGCCGGCAACGCCGGGCGCCGCGACGGCGCCGCGCGCACCGCGCCCGCGCCCGCCCGGCCCGACCCCAACGCCCTGCGGGCCTGGCGCCTCTCCGCGATGCGCGCCCTGGGCCGCCCCGAGGCCACCCTGGCCCTGCGCCGCACCGGCCTGGAGGGCACCGCGGTCGTCGCCTTCCGCATCGACGCCGCCGGCCACGTCGTGGGCGTGCGCCTCTTCCGCTCCAGCGGTCACGACTTGGTCGACCAGGCCGCCCTCGAGTACGCCCGCCGGCATCGCGACTTCCCCGCGCCCCCGGCACCCTGGGAGACCCGCGAGGTCCGGCTCCCCCTGCGCTACGCCGCCAACGGCTGACGGGCCCAGCGTCAAGGGGTCCAGCGCAGGATGATCTGGGCCGGGCCCTCGGCCACCTTCGCCGGACTCTTCTCCAGGGTCGCGTGGGCGTCCTTGACCCCGGTCAGGCGGCCGGTGGCCTCGGCCCACCCCGCCACGCTCTCCCACAGGGCCGGGTGGGGCTCGGCGAAGCCCTCCACCATCAGCCGGGCCCACCCCTTCCCATCGGTCACGCTGAGCCGCCCGGTGCTGTAGTGGACGTCCCACATCCGCGCCGCGCGCTTCAGCACGAAGGGGAGCGAGCCCACGCGGAAGAAGATCCGGTAGAGCGTGGGGAGGTTCACCCGGGCACCGTACGCCCCCATGGCCTTGCACAGGCTCAGGTCGCCGCTGCCGAAGAGCCGGTCCGCGGTGAGGTTCAGGTCCAGGAAGAGCGCGAAGGGGACCCACGAGGAGCGCAGCACACCGGCGCGGAGGATCTGCGCGTGCTCGGCCGCCAAGCCCCCGAGCACCGCCTCCTCGCCCGCGACGCCGTGGTGCTCCCGCACCCACCGCTGGCGCGAGGTGATCGCGCTCCCCTTGACCAAGACCCCCGTCATCGGGGACAGCCTATCAGGCCCCGAACCCGATGCGGAGTCGGCCGGAACTGCCGACCGCCTCAGGAAGCCGGGCGGGCCGCTTCCAGCGCCGTCGCCACCCCGGCCACGGCGGCGGCCAGGCGCACTGCCTCACGGATCTCCGCCGGGGTTCGCCCGCCGGCCCGGAGCTTCTTCTCGTGGAGGCGCACGCACGCCGAGCAGCCCTCGAGGGCGCTGACCGCCAGGGCGAAGAGCTCGTAGTCCAGCGGCTCGCCGGCGGGTCGGGCGCTGCGCTTCATGCTCAGCAGCGCCGGCTGCTCGGCGTAGGCCCCGTCGCCCACCAGGTGCGCGAAGCGGTAGTGGACCGCGGTCATGGTCATCAGGGCGGCGGCCGCGCGCGCGTCGTCGAGGGTGGCCTCGGCGACCCCGGCCCGGCGCGCTTCGATGTCGCAGGTCTCCGCCAGCGGACGGCTTCGGCGGGCCACCGCGCACGCCAGCGCGGTACCCCAGAGCGCGGCGGGCCCCAGGGACCAGCGATCCACCACCTTCCGCAGGCTCGCCGCCACGTCCCGGGAGTGGTCGGGGACCTGGTCCAGCACCCAGCGCAGCTCGTCCATCCGTCGCTCCTGCCACGAAGCCGGCAGAATTGAAAACGGCCGCGACGAATCGCGGCCGTTTTCGGTGATCGGGCTCCTCGCGGAGCCAGCGATCA
Organism: Myxococcales bacterium UBA1660; assembly: GCA_002320815.1. Classification (GTDB taxonomy): domain Bacteria; phylum Myxococcota_A; class Polyangia; order Polyangiales; family Houyiibacteriaceae; genus UBA1660. The sequence continues at coordinate 10,120 of DCLA01000068.1, read as the reverse complement.
GAGGCGCTTCGAGTAGTACTCGATGACCAGGTTCATCTCGACGGGGAACGGCACGGAGCCCGGTCCGGGGAGCTCGGCGACGGCCACCATCTTCTTGTCCTCGTCCCAGCGGAGCCACTCGGGCCGGTTGAGCGCCGGCTTGTCCAGCGACTCGACCACGATGGCGATCTCCTTGCTCTTGTCGCGCAGGGTGATCTCGTCGCCCTCGCTGACGCGGAAGGACGGGATGTCCACGCGCTTGCCGTTCACGCGCACGTGGCGGTGACGAACGAGCTGACGGGCGGCCGGGATGGTGCGGGCGAAGCCGGCACGGAAGACCACGTTGTCGAGACGACGCTCGAGGAACTCCACGAGCTTGTCCGGGGTCGGGGCCTTGTCGCGCTTGGCCTCGACGAAGAGGCGGCGGAACTGGCGCTCGGTGAGGCCGTAGTTCAAGCGCAGCTTCTGCTTCTCCTGAAGCTGCTTCTTGAAGTCCGACTCACGCCGACGACGGGCGTTCTTCGGGCCATGCTCGCCGGGCGGGTAGGCCCGGTCCCACATGGTCTTGCGGGAGAGACCCGGCAGGTCGACCCCCAGGGCTCGCATCTTCTTGACTCGCGGTCCGGTGTAACGGGACATGTCTCTTCAGACTCCGTGGCGGTCTTTCCGCCGAAAACGACCGGCCCCGCTTAGCGCAGACCCGGGGGGAAGCAAATGGATCGCACGAAAAAGGGCGCAATCCGACCGAGGCGCGCATCCACACGCTCCGGGGTCGGGCGGTATGACTCGCGATCCGGGGTCGCGTCAAGCGCCCAGCGCCCCATCGGGTGGCGAAGCGGTCCGACTCACGGCTCTCGGGGCGCGGATCCGCGGTCCCGGGGTCGGGCCCGAGAGCCCCGGAACCCGTGAAACATCGGGCGATGGGGCCCCCGTCGCACGGAAGTGACATCGCTCACCGGCTCCCCAGCCGAAGAGACCGACGCGGCGATCCGCGGCGCGCAAACGGCGCCCTCGCGCGCTACGAAGAGCGCCGCTCCCGGAGCGGCGCGCGCTCCAACGCCGGGCCCCAGGCCACGATCGCGTCGATGAAGGCGCGCACCTGGGGAGGCAGGAACTCCCGCTCCGGATAGACGATGCTCACCGCGCCCGGTACCCGCAGGGACCGCGGCAGCACCTGCACCAGCTCGCCCCCCTGGAGCTCCGTCTCCACCAGCCGCTCGGGGACCATCGCGATCCCCACCCCGCGGAGCGCGGCGGTCGCCAGGAGCTGCATCTCGTTGGAGAAGAAGGCCCCTTCCACCGGTACCTCGCCCTTGGTGGTGGGCCACGTCCGCCGCGGGAGCTCGGCGGCGTCGAAGGCCATCAAGGCCCGATGCCGCGCGAGGTCCTTCACCGCCCGCGGGGTCCCGGCCCGCTCGAGGTAGGCGGGCGACGCCACGGCGACGAGCGCGCTGTCCAGGAGCTTGCGCGCGACCAGCCCCGGACCGGCCACGGTGCCCGCCCGGAGCGCCACGTCGTAGCCGTCCCGGAGCAGATCCACGTGCCGGGTCCCGAAGTGCACCTGCATCGTCACCGCCGGATGGCGCTCGGCGAAGTCGGTGAGGAACTCCAGGAACTCCTGCTGGATCATCGGCGGCACCGAGACCCGCAAGCTCCCGGCGACCTTGCCGGTCTCCCGCCGCACGCTCTGCTCGGCGCGGGACGCCGCCTCCAGGGCCATGCGCGCGTGGCGATAGAAGACCGCGCCGGCCTCGGTGAGGGCGAGGCTGCGGGTCGTGCGCCGGAGGAGCCGAGTGGAGAGCTGCTCCTCGAGCCGCGCCAGGCGCCGCCCCACGGTGGCCCGGGGGACCCGCAGCTCGGCGGCCGCGCGGGTGAAGGAACCGGCGTCGACCACGGTCACGAAGGCGGCCATCTCGGCGATTTCGATGGAAGGAGGCACTTGGCTCATGAATGCGCAGATGATGACACTCGTTCGCTCTTAATCACCAATGGGTTCCGACTCAGGGTGGCGACCTCACCGACCCCGAACCCGAGGAAACCATCGTCATGAGCACCGCCACCCTCTCCGCCGACCCGTCGTCCCCCGCCACCTCCTCCAAGGCCAAGCTGGCCGCCTACTGGATCACCACCGCCTTGGTCGCCGCCGCCTTCCTCCTCGGCGGCTTCGCCGACATCACCGGCGCCGAGCCCGTGCTCGAGTCGATGGAGCGGCTGGGCTATCCGGTCTACTTCGGCGTCATCTTGGGCGTCTGGAAGCTCCTCGGTGCCCTGGCCATCGTCGCCCCCGGCACCGGTCGCCTCAAGGAGTGGGCCTACGCCGGCATCGCCTTCGACCTCACCGGCGCCGCCGCCTCCCATGCCTTCGCCGGCGACCCCGCGGGCGAGGCCGTGCCCGCGCTCGTGCTGCTGGTGCTCGCCGCCGCCTCCTACGCCCTGCGCCCCACGTCCCGCCGCCTCTGATCCGCCGGTTTCTTGGGCCCTTCCGCTCCCTCGGGCATCCATGGAGGCATGCGGATGGACCGAGACACCGAGATGGGATCGCGCTCGACACGGGCGCTCGACGTGCGCCTGCTGCGTTTCCAGAACCGGCCCGACGCCGAGGAGCCGGCGATGCTCACCCGGGACCTGCTCGCGGCCGGTCACCTCGACGACGCCCGCTGGGTCTTCGAGCACGCCATCGAGCGGGAGCCCGACGACCTCGACCTCCTGCTCAGCGGCGGCGAGCTCTTCCTCGAGCGCGGCGACTTCGACTGGGCCAAGCGGCTGCTGATCCTCGCGGCCCACCGCAGCCAGGACTGGGCCTCGCCGTGGCTCGCGCTGGCGCGGGTCCTGATGGCCACCCGGGACCTCGACCGCGCCGAGGCGGTCCTCGAGCGCTGCTGGGAGCTGGCGCCGGACGCCCCGGAGACCTGGGCGCTCGACGAACGGCTCTCCGGCGAGTCGGCCCTCGAGCGCCGCACCCAGACCTTCTTGCGCGATCCCTGCCAAGACGACCCGGCCATGCTGGCCAACGCGCTCATCGCCGCCGAGCGCGAGGACGAGGCGCTCCGGGTCCTGGACCGCGGCCTGGAGGTCTTCCCCGACGACGTCGACGCCCTCTTCGTCCGCGCGCGCCTCCACGAGGTCCGCGGCGAGCTGAAGGCCGCCCGCGCCGACCTCGCGCGGGCCACGGGCAGTGACCAATCCTGGGCCACGGCCTGGGAGGCCCTCGAGGACGTCTGTCGCCGCACCGGCGACCACGCCGCCGCCCGACGCGCCGAGGCTTCAGCGCGCTCGGTCCGGGAGCGGCGCGGCCTCCTGGCGGATCTCGACAACGCCTTCCTGGTGGGGGCCGCCGAGATCCTCACCCACGACCTGGCGACCCTCCACGAGGAGGTGCCGCCCAGCGAGTTCGCGCCCGTCCCCAGCCTCCCGGCCCCGGCGACCTCCCCGGCGGAGCTGGCCACCGTCTTCGACGTCACCATCGACGCCATCCCCGACGCGATCACCATCGACACCAGCATCCTGGACGAGCTGGCCGAAGCCGCCGCGGTCCCCTTCGAGGACGAGGTGACCCGGGAGATCCCCACGAAGGCTCGCGCCGACGGGGCCGGCCACGACGGCGCCGGCCACCCCGGGGCCGACCTCCAAGAGGTCGCCGAGGCGGGCGCCGACGAGGACCTCTTCCCCACCTACCAGCGAGTCCACGAGACCCTTCCGCCGCCGCCGCGGGGCACGGTGGACACCCTGGTGGGCCTGGCGGCGCCGATCTTTCCGCGGCTCGACGAGCCCGAGCTCGACGCCGCCGCGACCGGCGAGCGCGGACTGCGCGGCACGGACCAGGGCCGCAAGCCCTACGTGCCCCCCGCGCCGAGCCAGCTCCGCCCCCGCGGGACCGGCGACGAGGTCGCGGCCGAGCCCGGCGTGGTGCGGCGATCGAGCCGCTCCTGGGCCCGCTGAGGGACTCGCGGGCTCACCGAGGCGACGGCGACCGCGCGGCGCTCACTCGTCGCGAAGACCGCCGACGAACTCGGGCGAAGCCTCGATGGGCTCCAGGTCGGACCCGCCCAGCGCCGCCAGGTCGGTCTCGGTGTGGACCCAGACCACGTCGCCCGCGGCGTCCGCGCCCCGGAGCCCGGTGACCGCCCGGCAGCGCCCCGCCCGACACACCTCGTCCTCGCCGACCCGGATGGGGTTCGGCTCGGGCTCCGGCGGCGGCACGGCGGGCAAGGTCTCGCGCACCGACCCGTCGCTCAGGTCGATGACCCGACCGCTGCCGTCGGCGTCCACGAAGGTCACCACCCCGTCGCCGGGCCGCAGCGGGTCGGCGCTGAGCGGCTCCCGCTGCTCGACCTTCCAGCGGAACTCGCCGGTGCGACGGTCGAAGGCGTGCAGCGCGGGGTTCCCCCGGGCCTCGGTGACCAGCACCAGCACCAGGTCGCCCGCCGCGACCAACCCCGGGTCGTCCTGGACGCCGAAGAGGGCCTCGGACCAGACCATGACGTCGTCCGCGCGCCACACGCCCACGTGCGTGTAGCTGCGCTCCTCGAAGCCCAGCCGGACCACGACGCAGTGGTCCGCGTCGATGCCGCCGATGGTCTGGATGGGTCCGCGGGGATCCCGCCCCCACCACCACATGCCCAACGCGAAGGTCACGCCGGCCAGGAGGAAGAGGACCAGGCCCACGGCCACCACGCGGCCGTTGGTCCCGGAGGGTCGGGCCGCGGAGGTCGCGGCGCTCGCGCTGGGCTCGCTCATTCGTCGTCGTCCGTGCTGGAGGGCGGGGCGCTGGCCCCCACGTAGCCGAGGGCGCGCAGCTGCTCGGCGAGCTCGCCCCGGACTGCGGTCTGGGTCCGTTCCGCGCGCGGCGCCACGTGACCGTCGAGGGCCAGGCCGAGCATCGCCCGCAGGTGCCGCAGGAGCAGCGGCCGCTCGGCGGCCAGGTCGTGCTCCTCGTCGGGGTCGCTCCGGAGGTCGTACACGAAGTGCCGGCGGTGGGTCCGCTGGATGAGCTTGTAACGGCCCTCCACGATGGCCCGCCAACCCTCCATGAAGCCGGAGACGCGCATCATGGGCGCGTCGGGCCGCTGGCCCTCAAGCATGGGCAGCAGCGATCGCCCGGCGAGCTCCTCGTCGCGCTCCATTTCCAGGGCGTCGAGGATCGTGGGCACCACGTCGACCAGGCCCACCGGCTCGCTCACCCGCGCCTCTTCGAGCCCGGGCATCTGGATCACCAGGGGCACGTGGAGCAGCTCCTCGTAGAGGCTGTGGCCGTGGCCCACCGAGCCGTGGTCGAAGAGCTCCTCGCCGTGGTCGGCGGTGAAGAAGACCAGCGTGTCGTCCATCAGGCCGCGCCGGCGGAGCCCCTCGAGGATCGAGGCGAAGTGGGTGTCGTGGTAGGTGATCTCGCCGTCGTAGAGGGCCTCGAGGCGCTGCCGGTCCCGGGCGTTCGTGCGCAGGGATTCCGCCTTGATCTTCTCCAGGAGCTCGCGGTCCCGGGTGAAGTCCACCGGTCCGTCGTAGGGGCCGGGGTCGTACTCCTGCAGGATCTCGTCGGGCGGGATGTAGGGCACGTGCGGATCGATGGTGTGCACGTAGAGGAAGAAGGGCTCGGCGTCCGCGCCCTCCCCTTCACCGATGTGCTCGTCGAGCCAGTTGAGGACGTCGCCGGCGACGAAGCGGGCCTGGGAGCGGAGCCCGCTGCGGATGTAGTTCCGGAAGTCGTCGAAGCCCTGCTCGAACCCGAAGGCGTCGCTCACGTAGCCGTTGGCGACGAACGCCGCGGTATCGAAGCCGGCGCCGCCCAGGCGCTCGGCGAGGGTGTTCACGCTGGACGGCACCGCGGCCTCGCCGGTGGTCGCCGTGTGTTGCCAGGGAAGCAGCCCGCTGAGCAGCGTGGCCACCGAGGGCTTGGTCCAGTTCTCCTGAGTATGCGCCAGCTCGAAGACGGCCGCGCCGCGCGCCCAGGCGTCCAGGCCCGGCGTGCGCACCCGGGACTCGGGGTTCCACGGGTGCAGCTTGTCGGCCCGCACCGTGTCCACCAGGTAGATGAGCACGTGCTTGGGCCGCCGGCCCTCCCGCTGGGCCAGCGGCGCCTCCAGCGTGACCACCCGCGGGCGCTCGAGGACCGTCGTCGCGGTGGCCTCCAGGTCGAGCCGGGCGAAGCCTCCGGCCAGGCGCGCGAGGTCGATGGCCAAGGTGCCCTCGTGGGTCCCGAGGTCGAGGGGCGGCTCCCCGTCGCGCAGCGCCCGGACGCGCACCGAGCCCTCGCGCACCTCGCCGCGCAGCTCGGCGCCCGCGGGGACGTCCACGCCGTAGGCGAAGGTATAGCCCGCCGGGATCCGCAGCCGCTGGTCGTCGCCCAGGGACGCGGGGGGCTCGCCGGGCTGGTCCTCGCCGGCGGGGCCCAGGCGCATCCAGTCCAGGGCGATCCCCGCGCTCGCGCCGTCGTCGCGCCCGGTGGCGGGGACCCGGAGCTGCAGCAGGTGCTCGCCGGCCTCGGTGGCCGGCAGCGTCAGGTCGACCACGGCGAAGGTGCCGTCGGTCGGGAGACGCGCGTGGCCGACCGTGTCGCCGTCGAGGTAGACGGTCAGCCGGCCGTCGCCGAAGGCTCGCGCGCGCACCACCAGGCGCTGCGCCTCGTCGGCGTCGAGGGGAAGCACCAGCTCCCCGGTGACGCCTTCGATGAGCAGCGTGGTGGTCTCGCCGAAGGTGTGGTTTCCGCCGGTGCGAGTACGCCACCCCCCCAGCGTGTGCCGCGCCCCGGCGGGCGTCCCGAAGTCCACGACCCGGGTCGCGCCCTGCCAGACCTCGGCCCGGGCTCGGTGTCGCGCCAGATCGAAGCGCACCCGCTCCGGCGCGTCGGGCTCGGCCGCGGGTTCGGTGGCCGGCTCGGACTCCGCCACCGCCTCGCTCTCCGCGGGGGCCGCGGCCCCTTCGTCGTCGTCCCCGCAGCCGGTCGCGAAGGCGACCAGCAGGCAGGCGAGCCATCGCGCCCTGTGCATCACGCGGGCCGTGATAGCCCGAATGCGCGCTCCGTCGACCTGCGCGCCGCTACCAGGGCGGGTTCTCGAAGGCCTCCACGAGGAAGTCGCGGAAGGCCCGGGCCTTGGCGGGGAGGTGCCGCGCGCTGGGGTAGATCAGCGAGAGCCCGCCCCGCGAGAAGGTCCGCTTGGGCAGCACGTGGACCAGCTTGCCCTGGCGCACGGCGTCGGTGCCCAGGTGGGCCGGCATGCGCGCGATGCCCGCGCCCTCGATGCAGGCGCTGCGTACGAAGGCGAACTCGCTGGAGCCCAGTCGCCCGGTGACCTCCACGCTGTCCTGCTTCTTGCCGCCCTCGAGCTCCCAGACCTGCGAGCTGCCCTCGGGCCGGAAGAGGATGCACTCGTGGTCGGCCAGATCGGCGACCCGCTTGGGCTTGCCGTGCTTCTCCAGGTACGCCGGCGCCGCGAAGAGGCGGAGCTCCACGTTGGCCAGCTTGCGGACCATCAGCGAGCTGTCCTCGAGGTTGCCGCCCCGGATGGCCAGGTCGAACCCCTCCGCCACCAGGTCGACCCGGCGCGCGCTCAGATCGATGTGCACCGCGACCTCCGGGTAGCGGCGCATGAAGTCGACCACGATGGGCGCGAAGAGGCGGTCGAAGTCCACCGGCGCGGTGACGCGCAGGAGCCCCCGGGGCGTGTCCCCCGCGTCGGCCACGGCCGAAGTCGCGTTCTCCAGGTCGGCCAGCGGCCCCGACGCGCGCCGATAGAGGTTCTCCCCCTCCGCCGTGGTGCGCATGCTCCGGGTGGTGCGCTGCAAGAGCCGCACGCCGAGGCGATCCTCGAGTCGCGAGATCCGCCGGCTCACGGTGGACTTGGGCACCCCCAGCAGCCGCGCGGCGGCCGCGATGCTGCCTGCGTCCACCACCCGCACGAAGGTCGCCAGTTCGTCGAGGCCATCGTTCATTGCGAGGAGCCTACGTCGCGCGGCGCCATCCGCCCACCCGCCACGGCGGGGGCAGGCTCACAGCCGGGCTTGACCTGGTGGGCCCGCTCGTGTGAACCGTCCCGCGGCCGCGCCGTTGGGGCGCCGCGCATCCTCAGGGAGAGAACGACGATGAAGATCGAAGGAAGTGTCGCTGTCATCACGGGTGGGGCCTCGGGCCTCGGCGAAGCCACCGCGCGCGCGTTCGTCGCCAAGGGCGGCAAGGCCGTGCTGCTCGACATGAACGAGGAGCGCGGTGAGGCGGTCGCCAAGGAGCTCGGCGACGCCGTGCGCTTCGTGAAGACCGACGTCACCGACGAGGCCCAGGTGAACGCCGCCCTCGACGTGGCCGAGAGCCTGGGCACCCTGCGGGTCGCCGTGAACTGCGCCGGCGTGGGCTGGGCCGCCCGGACCCTCAAGCGCGACGGGACCCCGCACGACTACGACCTCTTCAAGAAGGTCATCGGCATCAACCTCGTGGGTACCTTCAACGTGCTCCGCCTGGCCGCGGCCCGGATGAGCGCCACCGAGCCCGCCGATGGCGAGCGGGGCGTGGTGATCAACACCGCCTCCATCGCCGCCTTCGATGGCCAGATCGGGCAGGCCGCCTACGCCGCCTCCAAGGGCGGCGTGGTGGGCATGACCCTGCCCATCGCCCGCGACCTCTCCAAGGTCCTCGTCCGCGTGTGCACCATCGCGCCCGGTACCTTCGACACCCCGATGCTCGCCGGCCTCCCGGAAGAGGTCCGTCAGGCCCTCGCCGCCGGCATCCCCAACCCCGCGCGGCTGGGCGACCCCGCCGAGTACGGCGCCCTCGCCTGCCACATCGTGGAGAACGGCTACCTGAACGCCGAGGTCATCCGGCTCGACGGCGCCCTCCGCATGCCGCCCAAGTGAGGGCGATCGGCTGACGTCGTCGTCGTCGCGAAATGACGACAATGACGACGATCGTCCCCGTCGTTGCGCGATGACGACGGGGGCGGCGATGGTCGTCGTCGCGAAATGACGACAATGACGACGATCGTCCCTGTCAGAGATCGGCGGGGGTGGGGGCGCGCTCCATGCGGCCTTCGGCGCGCTCGGGGCGGCCGCCGCCTCGGCCGCCACAGGTCTCGGTGAGGCGGCGGAAGAGGGCCCCGCAGTCGTGGGGGGAGTCGGCGCCGCGCGCGACGACCACGTGGAAAGCGTCGCCGACGGGCGCGCTGAGGACCACCAGGGAGCGACCCACCGCGGCCTCGGCGGCCAGCGCCCGCAGGGTGGCCACGTCGGCGTCGAGGGTGGCCACCAGCGGGTCCCCGGTGAAGCTCGCGGCTTGGGCGGCGGCGTAGGCCGCGCGCGTCGCGCCCAGGGCCTCGCGGGCCTCGCCGAGCTCCCGCTCGAGCTTGTCGATGGCGCCGGCCACGTCGCCGACGCCGCAGGTGAAGCGCGCCGCCAGCGCGCGCAGCGACTCCGACTCCGCCGCCAGGACGCGCCGGGTCCGCGGGCCCGCGACGAAGGTGAGCCGCTGGCCGCCCCGATGCTTCACCGCGTCGGTGATGCGCAGCCAGCCCACCTGCGCCGTGTCGGTGCAGTGGGTCCCGCCGCAGGGCGTGAGGTCGAAGCCCTCGACCTCGATGATCCGGATGGCGCCCTCGACCTTCGGCGCGCGCCGCAGGTCCATGGCCTCCAGCTCCGTCGCCGTGGGATGGAGCGCCCGGACGGGGCGGTGCTCGTCCACCACCTCGTTCACCCGCGCCTCCACCGCCGCCAGGGTCTTGGCGGAGAGCACCCGGTCGACGTCGAGGGTCGCGCCGCTCTCGCCGAGCCGCGAGGACACGGTCGGCGCCTTCCCGAGGTCCAGGAGCGCCCGGGAGAGCATGTGCTGGCCGGTGTGCAGCGCCATGTGCTCCCGGCGTCGCGACCGGTCGATGCGTCCGGCGAGGAGCGATCCCACCGCGGGGAGCTCGTCCACCACGTGGTGGATCCGACCCTCGGCGTCGACCTGGACGTCGCGGACCGGCGCGCCCCCCAGGGTCCCCCAGTCGGCCATCTGGCCCCCGGCCTCGGGGTAGAAGAGGGTCGCCTCCAGGATCACCGAGGGTCGGCCCTCGAGGTCGCCGTGCGCGACCACCCGGGCGTCGAAGGCGTCGGCGTGGGGGTCGTCCCAGTAGAGCTTGTGGGTCACCCGGGGGACCCTAGCGCGGAGCTCAGGTCGGTT
>DCLA01000118.1:63719-192065 GCA_002320815.1 Myxococcales bacterium UBA1660 | reverse complement strand
TGCGTCCCCATGGCAAGTTGGGGCGCTGGGGTCAGAGGCCGAAGTGGAGGCGGATGCCGGCGACGGCTTCCCAGCGGCGGGGGCCGCCGGCCCAGCGGCCGTCGCGGGGGGTGTAGCGGCCGGCGCCGAAGACGTTGAAGCTGGCGGTGAAGTCTACCAGCGGGGAACCCCGGCCGACGGTGAAGCCGACGTGGCCACCGCCGCGCACGCTGACGGTGTCGAAGTCGTAGATGAAGAGCCCGAATTGCCCACCGAGGTAGAAGCGCTCGGTCACGCTGAACGAGAGGGCCATCGGGAGGTCGACGTTCCCGTCGACGTCCACGTCGCCGTCGCCGTCGGCGTCCCAGAAGAGCACCTCGAGCTCGATGCCGAGGTCCAGCCGGCCCACGTCGCCCATGCGGATGCGCACCGGTAGGCCGACGCTGCTCCCGAAGAGGCGCGGCGAATCGGTGGGAAGCTGCATCCCGAACTGCACGCCCACGTCGGCCGCTCGGGTCCGCACGAAGGCCCAGCGCAGGTAGAGCTCCAGATCCAGGTAGTCCGGGTTCGGCGTGAAGCGGATGGGCAGCAGCTTGGCGCCCACCTCGACCGCCGGCGTGATCCCGAAGGCCAGGCCGACGCCGCTGGTGACCACCACCTCGTCTGGATCGTCGTCGGGGTCGTTCCCGTCGTAGCCATGGAAGCGGAAGCCGTAGCCCTCGCCGATCGCGCCGCTGTCCAGGAGCGCGTAATCGGGCGGCGCGAGGTCGATTCGCAGGGTTCGGCTGGGCATGGTCAGCGAGCGCTGAGACCAGCGAGTGCGGACACCGCGGGGTTGCGCTCCGGCCGAGGCCGCGAGCAACAGGACGAACCCCCCCAACATCAGAGCCGTCGTGCGCATCCGGCGAGGATACCCCACGACGAGGGGTCCTTCGCCCCCAATCCCCTAGCTACCCGCCGAGCCCGTAGCCCCAGGGCCGCTCGGCGCGCAGCTCCTCGTCCCAGCGGGTCACCTCGTCCCAGCTCGGCCGATCGAAGACCACCCCCTGGTCGCCGTGCCGTAGGAAGACGTAGAGCAGCCCGCCGAAGCGCGCGTCGTAGGCCGCCTGGTCGTGGAGCCGCAGCACCCGCGCCAGCCCCAAGGTATAGAGCTTCGCCTGCAGCCCGTAGCTGGCGTCGACGTGGGAGCGCAGCTCGCCGACGGGCACCCGGTCGCTCTTCCAGTCCAGGAAGTAGGTGCGCCCTTCGTGCGTGAACACCAGGTCCACCACGCCCCGGATCACGCCCCGCTGGATCGTCAGCGGCGCGTCGAGCCGTGCGGTCTCCCGCGCGAGGCGCGGATGCTCGGCCTCCGGCGCCGGGAAGAAGAAGTGCATCTCGGCGACCTTCTCCTCCAGCTCCGCGAACCCGTCGGGCAGGTGCAGCGCGCCGGCGTCCACCGGCGCGGTCATGGTCCGGTGCAGGAGCCGCAGCGCCGGGTCGACCACCGCCTCGTCGAGCCCGTGCCGCACCGCCCGGGCCCGCAGCGGGCCCTCCATCTGGGCGCTCCAGTCGTCCACCTCGGTCCCCCGCACCGCCCCGAAGTCGAGGTGCTCCAGGACCTCGTGGAGGAAGACGCCCATCCCCGCGCCCCCCGGCAGCTCGTCCGCGGCGCCGACCACCGCGTCGTCCACCGAGCGGACCTCGCCCTCCACCACCGACTCGTCTCCTTCGTCGTCGCTCATCGCCGGTGGGACCCAGGCGTCGCCCTTCATCCGCGAGTACGAGGTGAGCACGAAGCCCCGCCGGGACGCGCGCAGCGGCGCGGTGACGATCCCCTCGCCCTCCGGCGCCGGCCAGTGGACCCGCTCGGGCAGGACCACCGGCGCCTCGTCGGCCCGTCGGTCGGCCTCCAGCACCTCGAAGCGGATGCGATCCCCGTCGATCCACCCTTCGAGCGCCAGGGTCTCCAGGCGCGCGTTCAACCACCGATGGGGCCCGCTGAGCTTCTCGAAGCTCCGTCGCCCGGCGACCTGTCGGCTCTCGCTCGCCGGCACGCGCCCGAAGTAGGGCAGGTAAAGCCGCGCCTTGGCCCGGGTGAGCGCGACGTAGAGCAGCCGCTCGTCTTCTTCCCGGGCCTCCTGCCGCGCGCGCTGGGCTACCCGCTCGGGCAGCGGCTCCATCCAGGCTTCCCGCTCGCCGGCGTCGTCATGGACCACCAGCGGCTCGAAGGCGTCACCGCCGCCGCCGCGGGTGAAGCCGCCGGCCACGAAGACCACCGCCGCCTCGAGCCCCTTGGACTTGTGCATGGTGAGCAGCTGCACGGCCTCGCGATCGCTCTCCAGCCGCTGCACGTCGGAGCCCAGGAGCGGCGCCGCGCGCCCGGCGATGAACCCGTCGAGCCGGGCGATGGTCTCCTCGATGCCGGTGGCGCCCCCGGTCTCGGCCAGGAGCAGCTCCACCAGGTGTTCGTAGTTGGTCAGCGCCCGCATCTCGCCGCGGAAGAGCAGCCGGCGCACCAACCCGGTCTCGTCCAGGAGCGCGGGCAGCAGCCCCGGGTCGTGCCGATCGGCCCGCCGCCGCCATCCGCGCAGCGCGCCGGCCAGCGGGTGCCCCGGCTCGAGCTCCCGGCACTCGCCGAGCTGGTCCAGGGGGACGTCGAAGAAGGGCGTCATCCACGCCCGGAGCCGCGCGGCGCGGTCGTCGGGGTCGGCGATGGCCTGCAGCAGGGCCAGCAGGTCCGCGGCCTCGCGGGTCTCGAAGAGCCCCTCCTGCTGGTAGAACGAGTGGGGCACCCCGTGGCGCCGCATCGCCGCGGCCAGCGCGTCCGCCTCCCGCGCGTTGCGCACCAGCACGTGCAGGTCCGAGTAGCCCAGCGGGCGGGTCACACCGCCCTCGTGGAGGCGCAGGGTCCCTTCCTCCACGATGGCCCGCGCCTCGCGCGCGATCGCGTCGCCCAGGGTCTCGCGCAGCGCGTTGGCGCTCAGCCCCTCGCGGCCCACCGGGTGCCAGAGCACCACCGCCGCCCCGTCGCCGTCGTCGGGGCCCAGCGCGCGTCGGCTGGGGTCCCCGCAGCGCACCGGCTCGGTGTAGCGCACGCTGCCCTCGAAGAAGCCCTCGGCGAAGATCCGGTTGTAGCCGTCGATGAGCCGCGCGGTCGCGCGGTAGCAGTCGCGCAGATGCACCCGGCCACCGGCCCGTTCGATCGCCGCCCGGGCGCTCTGGTAGGTGTGCACGTCCGCGTTGCGGAAGCCGTAGATGGCCTGCTTGGGATCACCGATGACGTAGAGGTGCCCCTCGCCGCGCTCGTCCAGGAAGACGCCGCGGAAGATGTCCCACTGGATCCGGTCGGTGTCCTGGAACTCGTCCACCAGCGCGTAGCGATGGGCCCGCCGCAGCGCGCGGCGGAGCGCCGGGCCTCCGGGTCCGCGGAGCGCTTCGTGGACCTGCCCGAGCATGTCGTCGAAGTCGATCTGTCCCCGCTCCGCCTTGGTGCGCCGCAGGTGCCCGGCGACCTGCGGCAGGAGCGTGTGGAAGAGCGCCATCAGTGGAGGCACCGCGGCCTCGAGCAGCGGCCCGAAGAGCGCGCTCAGCTCCGGCGAGGTCGCCACCCATCGCTCCATCGAGGCGCGCAGGCTCCGGCCCGTCTTGTCGCGGAGCCGGAGCCACTCGTGGAGCGCGCTCAGCGAACGCACCGCGTCCCCGGCGTCCATCGCGTCCAGCGCGCGCCCGAACGCGGGGTGCCCGATGGCGCCGGTGATCCGCTGCCCCACCGCCGGCGTGGCGCTCCGCGCGATCAGGGAGCGGAGCTCCCGCCGCGCGCCGGACAGGGTGCGCAGCGCGGTCTCGTAGGCGCTCCGATCCCAAGTGGGTAGCCGCCGGCCGCTCTCCGAGGCCCAGCGGAAGGCGGCGTCCTCCACCCGGTCCGGGCCGTGGTCGGCGAGGGCGGCCACCGCCAGCCGGCGCTCGAACGACTCGCTGGCCATCAGCTCCCGGAGCACGTCCCGGAAAGCCAGGCGGAAGGCCCGGCGCGGCTCCACCAACGTCTGGGCGAAGGGGCGCTGGCTCCGGAAGGCGTGGTCCGCCAGCACCCGCTGGCAGAAGCCGTGGATGGTGGCCACCGTCGCCCGCTCGAAGTGGAGCCAGGCGTCGGCCAGTCGCGCGCGGGTCTCGCCGTCGAGCTCCCAGGCGGGCGTCTCGGGCGAGGGGTCGACCGCGCCATCCCCCGCGTGGAGGTGCGCCATCCGCCCCAGCAGCCCGCGCACCCGCGCGCGCATCTCCCGGGTGGCGCGCTCGGTGAACGTCACCACCAGCACCTCGTCGAGGGCCGCGCCGCGGACCACCAGGTCGGCCACCAGGTGCTCCAGGGTGAACGTCTTGCCGGTCCCCGCGGACGCCTCGATGACCACCGGGCGCGGCGGCGGCGGTCCGCTCCCGGGCGCGAGGATCGCGTCCAGGATCTCCGGCCGGGCGAAGCGACGCACGCTCATCCGCTGAGCCCCGCCAGCCCGAAGTAGGGCGCGAAGCGCCGGTCCACCATCGCCTTGGCCTCCTCGGCGGCGGGCGCCGGTAGCCCACCGAGCCGCTCCTTGGGGATCGGCCCGAAGTGCCACCGGCCCCCGCGCCGGCGGCTCACCTCGATCGCCCGCGCGAGGCTCTCCGGGGTCATCGTCCGCCACCCGCGCGGGTCGGCGAAGACCGCCTCCGAGGGCAGGAAGTACGCATGGGCCGAGCCCAAGAGATCCGCGATCCACATCTGCAGGATCGCGCGCGCCTGGTCCGGTCCGGGATCCCCGAAGCGCAGGCTGGCGTCCTGGGACCCGGTGGGCCCCGCGTAGGCGACCAGGGTCCGGTGGGGCCCGCCACCGAGGCCCGCGGCCCGCAGCACCAGGTGGTCCACGAAGCCCCGCAGCCCGTAGTGCAGCCGCTCCCGCGCCAACTCCACGCCGCTGGGCGGGTCCTTGGCCACCAGGACCAGCGAGGCCCGGCCGCCGTCGACGAGCACCTCGGTGCGCCCCACCAGATGCACCCGCTGGCTCCGGCCCCCGAGGTCCACCGTCAGCTCCAGCGGCGGGTGCACCTGATCGGCGTCCCCGTGGGTGCCCCCCTGGCCGAAGCGATGTCGCGAGGCCTGCGCGCTCTCGAACGCGCTCCGGCGCAGGCGATCCCACCCGCCGAGGGCCGCGCGGTCCACCCGTTCGCCGGCGCGCGCCAAGGGGCCCAGCGGCCACCGCCCGCGCTCTTGCAGCTCGCGCACCCGGTGGTGGTACTCGCCGGGATCGAAGGCGTCGGGTAGCGCCTCGGTGAACACGTCGCGGAGCATCGACGCCCGGTGGAGTGCCTCCGCGCGGAGCGGCTCCTCCTCGGCGTAGAGGGAGCGCTGGTCCTCCGGCTCGATGAGCCCGATCACCGCCCGGGCCCACCCCTGGGCCGGCGACTCCAGGAAGCGGCGCAGCGTGGCCAACCCGATGGGCAACGCCGCGCCGGCCTCGTCGTCGCCGCTCTGGGGCACCGGCCAGAGCTGCAGCCGCGAGCCCAGCGCGGGATCCTGCTGGGCCAGGTCCAAGAGCTCTTCGGCGCTCACCGGTCGACCCAACGCCGCGCGCATCGCGTCGCCCGCCTGGGCGGCCGCGCGCTCGACCCGCGCGCTCTCGGAGACCGAGCCCTCGACCTCGTGGCGCCGCAGGGGCATCTCCTCCACCAGCGCGCCCTCGGCGACGTAGCTCCGGGCCACCCGGTCCACGAGCTGCTGGACCACCGACGAGGGCGCCACCCGTTCGCCGCTGGTGGGGTCCCGGCCGACCCAGGAGAGGACCACCTGATCCCGCGCGGCCAGCAGCGCCTCCAGGAAGACGTACTTGTCCCGCTCCGCCGGGGTGACGTCGCCCAGCTTCCGGCCCACCTGCCGCAGGTCCAGCGGGTCCCGGCGCTCCGCCGAGGGAAAGCGCCCCTCGCCGAGCCCCAGGACGAAGACCCGGCGGAACGGGATCGCGCGCATGGGCGCCAACGCGCCGACCACCACGCCCTCCGCGAGGTACTCGCCCCGGGCCCCGCCCAGCCGACCCAGCGCGTCCAGCGCGAGCTCGGCCGCCAGCGAGTGGTCCACCGGTTCGCCGGTGGCGTCGAGCTCCGTGAGGCGGTCCACCGCGGCCATGCAACGCCGCAGCTCGCGTTCCTGGGTGTCGTCCACCGGTTGCAGGAGCGCGCCGAAGAGCTCGCGGAAGTGCGCGGCCCAGGCGCGCAGCGGTCGCTGCTCCTGGCGACCCACCCGCACCTCCTCGGCCAAGGTGTGCAGCAGCAGGGAGAGCGCCGGCCCGCCGTGGTCCCGGGCGGCGTCCTCCGGTCGATGCCGGGCGCCCTCGATCTCCAGGGCCCGCTCCTCGCCGGCCCGCTCCCCTTCCATGAACGCGCCCAGGACCAGGCGACGCACCGCCTGATCCCAGTCGAGGAGCCCCTCGTCGGCGTACCCGGCCGGCAGCTCGCTGCGCACGTGGAAGGCACCCAGCCGATCGATGAGCCGCGGCCAGGCCGAGCGGTCGACCTCGTCGCTGCCGGGGACGGCCAGGCAGGGATGGGTCAGGAGCGCGAGCACGTCGGTGCGCCGAAAGGGCGAGCGCGGGAGCCGCAGGAGCAGGGACGCGGCGTCGACCATCGCGCTCGCGCTCGCCAGCGGGAGGTCGACCACGTGGTGCGGGAGCTGCCCCGCGGCCTCGAAGATGGCCGAGAGCTGCGGCAGGTAGGCGCTTCGTCCATCGGGCGGCACGAAGACGGCGATCTCGTTGAAGCGCAGGGTGGGGTCCTCCCGGACCGCCTGCCAGATGTGCTCGGCCACCGTCTCCAGCTCCCGGCGGACCCCGCTGCACGCCAGGGCGCGGAGGGAGCCGTCGGCGGGAAGGTGAGGTTCTTCCGGCGGAGGCCGCCGCTCGAGCACGTCGCGCTGGAGCGCGTGGAGCAGGGTCCCTTCGGTGGCCAGGGGCTCGCGGAACGCGTCCACGAACGCGCCCTCGGTGAGCTCGCTGGTGAGCCGGACGTGCTCGCGCCCGGGCCGTCCCCACCAGGCCAGGAGGGGCGGCTCGGGGAGCGCTTCGTTCCCGGCGATCTGCGGCGCGGCCAGCTCGTCGTCGCCGCCTTCGGTGGGCGTGCGCAGGTCCTCCCAGAACTCGCGGCAGGGGTTGGGCACGTAGAGGTGCAACCCCAGCCGCCGCCCGAGGAGCCCGTAGGCCCACTGGAAGACCCGCGCGACGTAGGAGAGCCCGAACACGTGGAGCTCGCTCGGCAGCCGCGGGTTTCCTCCCTCGCCCCGGGCGAGCTGTCGCAACACCTGGGGGAGGGGGGCGGCCTGCTCGCGCCCCCGGACGGCGCGGTAGAGCGCCTGCTCCCAGCGCTCGGTCTCGCCCAGCGGGGTGTCGGCCAGCGCGGCCTCCCCGCGCTCCCAGGCGGCCACCAGCTCCGGCCGGCCATAGGCGTAGGCCTCGAAGAGCCGCGCCATGCGCAGGGCGAGCTGGGCCCGCCGCGCGCCGCTCGCCGGCCCCCGCTCGTCGCCGAGGTAGCGCCGCACCGGCTCGAGCTCCCGGGCCGCCAGCGCCTCGGCGTCGCCGAAGATCGCCAGGAGCCCCCGGAGCAGGGCGCCCCGACCGAGCAGCGGCTGCCCGGTCTCCTGGTGCAGCCACCGGGTCACGAAGGAGTCCAGCCGGTGGAAGCGCAGGTTGGCGCTGAACCCCCGGTGGCGGGCCAGCTCGATCTCGAGATAGCGCTGGAGGTGCCGGTTGGGCACCACCAGGTCCACGGGTTCGAGGGGCGAGACCCCCTCCGCCTCGCGGGCGTCGAGGCGCTCGGCGAGCGCTCCCGCGAGGGCGTCGATGCGGTTGCCGTAGACGAGCCGGATCACCGCCGCGCAGCATGCCACGCCGGAGCGACGCGTGGGCGCGCGTCAGCGCCCGGCGGCGAAGCGGACGGCGTCGTCCAGGTCGCGGGTCAGGTACCCGCCGAGGTCGTGGTCGTGCTGCATCCGGCGGACCTGGAGCTCGCCGATGGCCGTCTGCACCAGGATGGCGACCCGCACGAAGCGCGCGCTGGCCTCCGCGCGCAGCTGGTCGAGGACCTTCTCGAACTTCGGGTCGTTGCGTCCCGGCGCGCGCCGGGAGTCGATCACCAGCCCCCAGCCCGCGTAGCGCTCGGCCAGCCCGAGGGCGTCGGCGAAGGCCGCGCGGAGCTCCTGGGGCGTCTCCGGCCGAGACGCGGTCCGGTGGACGATGATGACCCGATCGGCGGCGCGCTCCTCGACCACCACGTGTTCGTTCTCGGCGACGATGCTCATCGAACCTCCGCCATCGACCGTCGCCGCGCGGTCGTCAGCGTAACTCGCCGGATCTCAGCGGGGGATGGCGCTCAGATCCCGGATGACCCGCGGGCCCTCCGGGTCGATCCAGAACGCGAAGGCCCCATCCTCGATGCCGCACACGCTCCCGGTGCGGAAGCTCGGGATCGCGCTCTCGCCGGCGAGGTGTCCCGCCAGGACCCGGACCTTGGGCGCGTGGCTCACGAGGGCGACGGTCTCGTTCGGCCCGAGGCCGTCGAGGAGCGCCGACACCTGGGCCGTGGTCCCGTGCTCGGGCGCCAGCACCGGCGCCGCCTCGATGGGGCCGTCCAGACCGATCTCGGCCGCCAGGGCCTCGGCCGTCTGCACCGCGCGCACCAGCGGGCTCACGAAGATCCGCGTGGGCGGGGCCTCGGTGGCCAGCACCTTGCCGATCCGGCGGATCCGGCGGCGCCCCTCCTCGGTGAGCCAGCGGGTGTCGTCGGTGGCCGCCGCATAGGGGTCCACCGCGGTCGAGTGTCGAATCACCAGGACGCGCATCTTCCGCGCACCCTACTCGATGGCGCGCAGGTCGTCGCGATCCGTGCGCCCGAAAACGGCCGGGGTCCCGATGGGGGCGTCCACGGTCACCGTGGCGGGGCCGGTGAAGGTCTCGCCGGTGAAGAGGTGCACCCAGGGCCCTTCGGGCAGGTAGACGCTCCGCGTCGTCGCGCCCTCGGTGAGCACCGGGGCCACCAGGAGCTCCTCGCCGAGCATGTACTGGTCGTGGACGTCCCAGGTCGCGCGGTCCTCGGGGAAGACCAGCATCAGGTGCCGCACGATGGGCGCCGAGTCCGCCTGGGCTTCGTCGGCCAGCCGGCGGAAGGTGTCGAAGAGGGCTCCGTGGATCCGCGCGAAGCGCCGGAAGTGCGCGGTGGTCTCGGCGTCCTTCTCCCACGACCAGTTCTCGAGCTTGTCGGCCCCTTCGTGGGTCCGCATGATCGGCGTGAACGCGCCCAGCTCGGTCCAGCGCAGGAAGAGCTCCTTGGTGCTGGGTCCGCCGCTGAACCCGGCGATGTCGTGGGTCACGTTGTACTGCCCGGCGAGCCCCAGGCTCAGCATCGCCGGCACCACCGTGGGCAGACCGTCCGACGGGAGGAAGTCCGCCTCCTGGTCCCCGACCCAGTGGATCTGCGCCACCTCCTGGACCCCGGTCCACCCCGAGCGTCCGAAGAAGGCGTAGTCCCCGTCGGGGCGTTCGGCGTCGAGGGCCTCGCGAGCCATCCGCTGCCACTCGATCACGAAGCGTTGGTGGTACTCGGCGGGGTCGGTGCCGTCGTCCAGCACCGCGTCCAGGGGCGTCCACTCGCCGAAGTCCTGCATCCACCCGTCCATCCCGTAGGTGGACACCATCGCGCGCAGCGCCCCGACGACGTAGGCGCGGGCCTCGGGGTCGGTGAGGTCCGGATGGCTGGCCTGGCCGTTGGGAGCGCCGAAGACGTAGGGCTCACCCGCGGGGGTCTCCATCAGGAGCCCCATCGCCGCCATCTCCGCGTGATGGTCGGGGAGCCCCGGATCCACGAAGGGGTTCGCGTAGCCCAGGAAGCGCACGTCGCGCCCGTGGAGGTCGGCGATCATCCCGGCCAGGTCGGGATAGAGTTCGTCGTCGGCGGCCCACCGGTACTGGACCCCGAAGCCGCCGTCGAAGTTCATCCGGATCCCGGTCCAGTCCTGGACCCAGAGCGCGGCGACCGGGATCTCCGCGGCCTCCAACGCGTCCATCTCGGCCAGCACGTCCTCCTGGCCGCCCTGGGCGCCGATCCAGGTCCCGAAGGCCCAGTCGGGGAGCGGCGCCGGTCGCCCCACCACGTCGCCGAGTTGGCGCACCACGTCGAGGGGCGTGGGTCCATGGAAGACCACCCACTCCAGCGGCGCCCCCGCGGTGACCTCCAGCCAGGCGAGCCCGGGATCGGTCGCGCACACGTCGACCAGGGTCCGCCGGTCGGTCTCCACCAGGACCCCGAAGCCCCGGCCATCGAGGTAGTAGGGCATGGGGAAGTAGGTCGTGTGCTCGTCCCCTTGGACGTCCCGGACGGGGCCGTCGCGGCCGATCCCCTGCTCGTTCACGAAGAGGTCGAAGCGCTCCCCGCGGTGCTCGGTGGCATCGTATTGCTCGCCGAAGCCATGGAAGCTCCCGGCCTCGTCACAGCGGATCCCGATGGCCAGCGAGTCGGCGTCGCCTTCGGTCAACGCGAGCCGGAAGCGGGTCCGCTCCGGCCCATCGGCTTCCACCGTGAGCTCGCCGGCGACTCCTTCTCCGGCATACGCGACGGTGACCCGGTCGCCCTCCGCCGCGCTCGTCCCCGCGGCCATCGGTTGCTCGACGACGTTGGACCGTCGGAAGCTCCAGATGCCCAGCGGCCCGGACGGGGTCTCGTCGTAGGTCCGCGCCACGGCGCCCCCGGCCAGGGCGAAGGTCGCTCGGTCGTCGAGGCGTAGCTCGACCACGTCGCCGTCCACGTGGAGTTCGCGGCCTCCACCCAGATCCCAGTCCTTGGCCGCCTCGCCCTCGTCCCCGCACGCGAGGACCAGCACGAGCAGAGAGAGCACACCCCTGCGCATGGGCCGCAGGATGGGACATCGAGCCCAGCGGCGCACGCGCCCTCTCGCCGAGCGTCGCCCCGGAGCCCTCTCGGAAAGCGTGTCGCGCCGAGCGGGCTCGACTATCGTCGGCCGCGATGGGTCTCCGGCTGCCGCTGCTCGTGCTCGCCCTCCTCGGCGCGACCCGGGTGGAGGCCCAGTCGTTCGTCCGCTTCGAGGGCACGGCGCCCGAGGCCGTCGCCGGGTGGCAGAACACCCGGACTCCGCGGACGACCCCGCTCCGACGCGCCGACCTCGAGGCCGTCGCCCGGGCGGAGCGGCTGGTCGTCGAGGCCCGGGACGCGGCCCGGTCCCTGCGGGAGGGCGAGGCCCTGGCGGCCCTCGACGAGGCCCGGCAGATCCTCGAAGGCCACGCCCACGTGCCCGGGATCGCCCGCTGGCTCGCGGAGGTCGAGCTCACCACCGGCGTCGTGGCCCACCAGCAAGGGCGCGAGGCCCTCGCCGAGCAGTCCCTGGGTCGAGCGGCCTCCCTCGACCCCGGCCGCGCGCTGGGGGCCGCGGAGGCCCCGCCGGAGATCGTCGCGCGGGCCCGCGCGCTGAGCCGCGAGGTCGCGGCGCGTCCCGCGACCCTCCTCGCGCTGCAGACCGCCGCGCCCGGGGCCCAGGCCTTCGTCGACGACCGACCCGTCGGCGAGCTCCCGCTCCGCGCGGAGGTGCCCCTCGGCCGGCACGTGGTGCGCCTCGAGGCGCCGGGGTTCACCACGTGGGCTCGGGTGGTCGACCTGCTCGGCCCCGCCACCTGGCGGGTGTCCCTGGCGTCCACTCCCTCCGAACGAGTCCGGCGACGCCTCGACTCCACACCCCTCGCCCAGCTCCAGCTCGCCCCAGGCGAGCGGCTCCTCTGGGTGGAGGAGGTCGCCGGGGAGCGCTACGCGACCCTCTGCTCGGAGACGGGCTGCACCCCGCCGGTGCGGTGGCTCCCCGAGCACACGCCGTCGGCGGGGGCCCTCCCACCGCGGCAGGCCGCCGAGCGCCTCGCGGCCCTGCGGATCCCGGTCGCGCCGCCGCGAGTGCCTACGCCGCGCCGCCCCTGGTGGCGCCGGGGCACGACCTGGGTGGCCGTCGCCCTCGGGGCCGCCGTCGCGGGGATCGCCATCGGCTTCTCCGCTCGTCCGGAGACCGAGCGCCGCTTCCGGGTCGAGGTCGATCCGGGCGAGCTCTGAGCGCGGCGCGAGGAGGACGCGTCCATCGGAATGGGGTCGCGACTACGGGCGCGGGGTCATCGCGAAGGGGATGGACACCTGCGCGCAGGACCCACCGGTGACCGCGGGGAACTGCCAGCTCTGGGCCAGCCGTCGCACACAGGCGAAGACCTCGCTGTCACGCAGCGACCCGCCGACGCGGACCTGCTCGACGGAGCCGGTGCGACCGACGGCCAGGGTCACGTTGACCGTGCCCTGGAGCAGGTTGTTCTGCTTCAGCGCGCGCTCGTAGCAGGCGCGGACCTGGCGGCTGTTCTGGGTCGCGACCGAGCGGATGGCGGAGACGTCGAGGTCACCGTCACAGGTCCGCGGGGTCCGGACCGAGCGCATCGTCTCCGCCTCGGGCTGCCCGAGGTCGGGCTGACCGAGGTCGGGCTCCTCGTCGGGGATCTCGAACTGGGGCTGCATCTGCGTGTTGCGCTGGATGATGCCCGCGTCGGGCGGCGGCGCCTCGGCGACCTCCGGGCCATCGCCCGAGCCGTCGTCGGCGGTCGCACAGTAGAGACCCACCGCGGCGAGCGCGAAGAGAATGCCCACCAGGGCGTATTTCATTCCGCCGCCGGAAGGGGGCGGGGGCGGGTTGGAAGCCGTCACAATCCGTTCCTCGTGTTCGAGCGGGCCGAGCATAGTGCTCGGCCCGGGTTCCGACAATCACGGAATCCCGGGCCGATCGTTCGTCACCCGTTCGGGTGATGTCACCGAGACGGTGACCGCTCGCGCTCGTTTCAGGCCACGAAGGCCTTCAGGGTGTCGCTCTGGGCGGCGAGGCGCAGCTTGCGCAGCGCCAGGGCCTGGAGCTGGCGGATCCGCTCGCGGCTGAGCCCGAACTCGCGGCCGATCTCGGCCAGGGTGTGGGCCTCCTGGTCGCCGATGCCGAAGCGCATCCGCAGGATCTGCTGCTCGCGCTCGCTCAGGGTGGCGAGGGCCTCGAGGACGGTGTTGTTCAGGTCGTCGTCGATGAGCGGGTCCATGGGCGACACGGCCCGTTCGTCGGCGATCAGGTCGCGGAGCTCGCTGGAGCCATCGGCCCCCACCGGGGTCTCGAGGGAGACCGTGTCCCGGGCGATGGACAGCAGGCTGCGAACCTTCTCCACCGGGAGCCGCATCTTCTTGGCGACCTCGGCGGGCGTCGCGTCCCGGCCGAGCGTCGCGGTGAGCCGCCGGCTGGTGCTCATGAGCTTGGTGAGGAGCTCGTGGGCGTGGACCGGCACCCGGATGGTGCGACCCTGGTCGGTGGCCGCCCGGGCCATCGACTGGCGGATCCACCAGGACGCGTAGGTCGAGAGCTTGTAGCCGCGCGTGTAGTCGAATTTGTCGATGGCGCGCATGAGGCCCATGTTCCCCTCCTGGATCAGGTCCAGGAGCGGCAGGCCCCGCTTCAGGTACTTCTTCGCGGTGGCGACCACGAGCCGGAGGTTGGCCTCCACCATCTCCGCCTTGGCGCGCTCGACGCCCGCGTCGGCCGCCTCGATCAGCGTGTGGGCCTCGCGGACCGCCTTGCCGGGGCGCCGCGCTTCCCGGCGGACGCGCTCGCCGTCGACCTTCTTGCGGCTCGCCGCGAGCTGGGCCCATTCGCCGAGGCGGCGCCGGAGCTCCAGGAAGGTGTCGTGGATGACCGCGTCCTGCGGCCGGATCTCGCCCTCGGCGACCTTGGTCTCCAGCTCCTGGAGGGACTCTTCGAGGTCCTTGGGCTTGATCTTCGAGTCGAGGTAGGCCTCCCAGATCAGGTTCCGCCCCTTCTCGATCTGGCGAGCCAGCTCCACCTCGCCCTCACGGGTGAGGAGGCTGACGGTGCCGATCCAGTCGAGGTAGGACTGGATGGTCTCCTGACCAGTCTTCTCCTTGCGCTCCCGCGGGGAGCGGCCTTCCGCGTCCCGGGCGCAGTTGACGAGCGTGACGCCGGCCGACTGCAGCCGGCGTGTCAGGCGCTGGACCATGGCCGGGTCGACGTCCGTCTCCGCCAGCCGGTCCGAAACCTCGCCGTAGGTCAGGAAGCCCCGCTTCTGACCCTTCTCGACGAGCTCCTGAAGTAGTGCCCTGTTGTCGCTCAATGCTGCCGCCTTTCCGCTCTGCCTGCTCCGACCTGCCGCGCCGCCAAACGCCTGGGGTCCGATTCTCTATGTCGCCGCTCGTCGATGGGTCGCTCCGCCGACGTGTATTTTTCATGGGACCGCGCGTGCCGGGGTCGTCGGACCCGATGGCCGCCGGAGACATTGGCTCCGACTGGCACGATGACGCGCGCTCGGTGGCTAGTATGCAAGCCACTGGCCAACGGATTGGCCGGTCTTCGAGGGGTCTTCGCGCGCTTCTGGCCCATGAGAGTACCGACCTGTGTGGGTCGGGTCGGGCACCTTCGCCACCCCGATCCCCGACAACTTGACCGATCGGGCACAAATTGTGGCGCAAAAGCGACTCGATCGGCGCGACCTCAGCAGGTCGTGCAGATTCTGACGGCGAGCCGAGTGGTCACTGGTTTTCCGTTCAGCACGATCCCTATGTCGTGATCGTGAATCCCGTGCGGGCCATGTGGTCCAGGATCCCCACCATGGCGACCCCCTCGCTGAGGGCTGTTGGCACCAGCTCGCGGAGGGACGCGTGCCCCGTATGAGCGTACATTCCCGTGACGAAGTGTCGCGAATTGGGGGCCATGGACGCCAACCGCTCCGCATGCTCGAAGGGGATCACATCGTCCTCGCGGCCATGGATCACCGTGACCGGCACCTGGATCCGACCCGCCCACGGACGGGGGTCCAGGTATTCGAACGCGGGGGCGCCGGCTTCCAGGGCGGCCAGCCCCAGCTCCACGCCGCCCTCGCCGATCCCCGTCGCCTGGAGGAAGAGGTCGGCATCCGCCAGGCCCTCGGCCAGCTCTCGGGCGACCTGCTCGTGGGCCGCCCGGACTTTCATCTCCGGCCGGCCCCAGGTCCGCCGGATGAACTCGAAACAGGCCTCGGCGAAGGAATCGGGGTCTCTAGGCCCGGGGTCCAGATGCTCCAGTAGGTTCAGATAGACCGCGGGCCGGTTGAGCGGGTCGTGGGCCCGGCCGGGGTCGGGCGCCCCGGCGATGCAGAAGCGGATGGCGTCCCGATAGTCCGCGAAGCCCCCGAAGAGAATTAATCGGCCGACCTCGGGCCGGGTCGCGGCGACCTCCACCGCCGGGCGGGACCCGAAGGAGATGCTCAGGACCCCCGGCTTCACGTCCGTCGGCCGCTCCGGCAGCGCGAGGAGCGCGTCCAGGGCCCGGCTGGCGTCGGGGCCCAGGTTCGGGCCCACCCGCATCCGGGAGAAGTCCGGCAGGAAGGGGCAGAGGACCAGGTTCCCCGCGAAGGCCATGATCCGGCAGAAGCGATCCAGCCGGACGTCGGCAGGCCCGAGATAGTGGAGGCCGGGCACGACGAGGAGGGCCCCCCGGGGTCGCCGACCCACCGGCTCGTAGACCCAGGCCTTCATCGCGGGGGTCACTTCGATCTCTCGGCGGCGGCTGGGCGGCGAGGCGGTCTCGTCGGCCCAGGGGCCGAGCCAGCGGCCGAGGCGGGCGGCGCGCAGGGCCAGTTCGGCGGAGCGAAAGAGGGGCACACCCGATCATCGCCTGCCCGTGGCCTCGGCGAAAGGCCGAGGGGAGATCCCTCCGCACCTCGCCGTATGGGGGCCCGAACGACTTCCAGGGAGGGATCGTCCCATGCTTCGCCATTCTGCGAGCCGCACCGCGGCGCTCGCGCTCCTCGTCCTCGGTTTCTCGGCCCCGTGGAGCTGATGTTCCTCGACCACGGCCCGGTGGTCCCCTTCGCGATGGCTGGCCTGAGCATCGAGGGGTACGTCCAAGACGACGGCGACGACCGGGCGAAGACCAATTATCTCGGCTTTCGCTTCGGAGCCGGCGCGCACATCTTCCTGGCGGACTCCTTCTCCCTCGACCCGCGCGTCGAGCTGGGCTGGTCCACCGATGTCGGTGGCGACACCGAGGGCCTCGACGTGAGTCGCCTGCAGTTCGGGATCGTGGTGGGCTTCTCCGGTTGGTTCGGCGGCGGCGAGGCTGCTCCGGACTACGCGCTCGGACCCGCGCCCGGCGCCGGCCCCGGACCCAGCCCGACCCCGACCGCGGCGGCGACCACCGAGACCCTCGACTTCGGGGGTGGGGTGGCGGCCACGTTCTACGGCACGCCGGGGGAGCCCGATATGGTGGTCCGCTTCCAGCGCCGGGGGCCGACGCCGGTCCTCGCGTCCTGCCAGGAGCTCGTGTGGCAGGTCGACGGTCAGCCCGCCGAGATGCGGGTCCACGCCGACCAGAGCGGCGAGGCCGGCGACGTGCTCGAGACCCTGGAGGGGAAGACCGCCGCGTCCAACGCGCGCTTCCTGGGCAGCGCCCGGGTGGTGACCCTCACCGTGTGTGGGGCCTCCTTCTCGCTGACCCCCCAGCACCTGCAACAGCTCGGCGACTTCGCCGGTCGCATGCAGCCCGCGGCCCAGCCCGCGCAGAACGACCCCTGGGGCCGTCCGGCCTACTGAGCACCTTTCTCCCGCGCACGCGGTGCCCTATAGCCCCCGCGTGCGCAGGACGGCGGAAGAGGCGCTTCGGACGGTGCGGGCGGAGCGTGGGCTCCTCCTCTGCGTCGCCGCGCCCCTCGCGATCGGCGCGTCCGTGCCGCTGGTCGAGGGCTGGGCGCACTGGGTCCTCCTCGGCGCCGGCGTGGTCCTCCTGGCCAGCGGGTACCTCCACGCCACCAGCGTGCGCGTGGGACGGACCCTGGCCCTCGTCGCCTACTCGGTCGCCGGGGTGGCCCTCTTCGAGCGCTTCCGCGACGGGCCGGGGTTGGTGGTGCTCTTCGCTCTCTTCGGGCTCGCGCTCGGGACCTACCTGACCTTCGACCCCGCGGGCGCCCGCTACGACATGGTCTTCCCGCGGCCATCGCGGCGACGTACGGCGCGGGGCGCGCTCTCGGTGCTCTCCCTCGGCGCCATCGTGCTGGCCATGCACGACGTCGGTTGGTGGGAGCTGGGGAGCGTCGGGGTCTCGCTCCTCCTGGCCGGCGCGGTGGTCGTCCGCTGGGGCCGAGGCCGCTCGCTGCGCCGCCTTCGCCGCGCGGGCATCGGCGCCGCGCTGGGCATCGCCGCGGCCTGCCTCGTCCTGGTCCCCTTCCGGCCGACGCTCGCGCTGGTCGCCTTCGCGATCTTCACCTTCCTGGCCCGCTCGCAGATCCCGCAGGTCCAGCGCGGACCGGACGAGAGCCTCTGGGACGATCTGATGACCCGGCCGGCGCGGCTGCTGGTCCTGACCTTCGCCATCCTGGCCGCCGCGGGGACCGCGCTCCTGCTCCTGCCGGTGTGCGCCGGCGAGGATCCCCTCGCGCCCCTCGACGCCTTCTTCACCTCGGTGAGCGCGGTCTGCGTGACCGGTCTCATCGTGGTCGACACCCCGACCGCCTTCTCCGGAGTGGGCCAGGGGGTCCTCCTGGTGCTCATCCAGATCGGCGGTCTGGGCATCATGAGCTTCTACTCGGTGGCGCTCTTCACCTTGGGCCGCCGGGTCTCGCTCCATCACGAGGCCGCCGTGGCCGGTGCCATGAACGTGGCCGAGCGGCACCTCCTGGGCGTCTCGGTGCGCCGCATCTTCGCCGTCACGTTGATCACCGAGGGAGCCGGCGCGCTGATCCTCACCGGCGCCTTCGTCGCCCGCGGCGACGGCTTCGGCATGGCGTTCTGGCGCGGGCTCTTCACGTCGATCAGCGCGTTCTGCAACGCGGGGTTCGCGCTCCAGAGCTCGAGCCTGGTGCCCTACGCCGACGACCCGGTGGTGCTGGTGACCTGCGCCGCGCTCCTGGTCATCGGGGGGCTGAGTCCGGCGGCGGTGCTGGTCTTCCCCGACTGGGTCCGGCGCCGGCGGGTGCCGCTCCAGCACAAGCTCATCCTGGGGACGAGCATGGCGCTCCTCCTGGTCGGCACCCTCGCGTTCGGGGCCATGGAGTGGAGCGCCACCCTGGAGGGCATGCCCTGGTACGACCGGCTGGTGAACGCCTTCTTCCAGTCGGCGACCCTGCGCACCGCGGGCTTCAACTCGGTGGACCTCGCCGCCACGCGACCGGCCACCCAGACCCTGATGATCGTCCTGATGTTCATCGGCGGCTCCCCTGGCGGTACCGCCGGCGGCGCCAAGACGACCACCATCGCCATCCTGGCGCTCACCGTCTCGGCCACCTTGCGCGGCAAGAAGATCGCCACGGCCTTCGGCCGCCGGGTCACCCACGCGACCGTCTACAAGGCCGCGGCGGTGGTCACCGTGGGCCTGGGCCTGGCCCTCTTCTTCATCGGCGCGGTGCAGCTCACCCAGGTCATGGATCCCGAGGTGGCCGTCTTCGAGGTCGTCTCCGCGCTGGCCACGGTGGGCCTCTCCATCGGCGGCACCGCCGAGCTCGACGAGGTCGGCAAATGGATCATCGCGCTCGGCATGTTCGCCGGCCGCGTCGGTCCCCTCACGCTCTTCTTGTTCCTCACGGAGCGAGCCCACAGCGAGCCCGAGTTGGGGCTCCCCGAAGCGAAAGTGGATGTCGGATGAGTCGGCAAGCAATCGTGATCGGCCTCGGCCAGTACGGCCTGGCCCTCGCCTCGACCCTGGCCCAGAAGGGCGTGGAGGTCCTCGCCGTCGATCGGCGCGAGGAGAAGGTGCGCGAGGTCGCCCCGCTGGTCGCGGAGGCCCTCCAGCTCGACGCGACCGACGAGGCGGCCCTGGCCCGCACCAGCCCCAAGGAGCGCGACCTCTGCGTCTGCGCCATCGGGGACGACTCCCGGGAGGCATCGATCCTGGTCACGGCGCTGCTGCGACAGCTCGGCGCCACGCGGGTGATCAGCCGGGCGGTGGACCCACTCCACGAGCGCATCCTGCGCCTGGTCGGGGCGCACTCGGTGGTGAACCCCGAGCGGGAGTTCGGCGAGCGCTACGCCACCAAGATCCTCTACGGCTCCATCGTGGACGAGATCGCCATCGGCGAAGACCTGGTGCTCACCGAGCTCCGCCCGCCCAAGGCCTTCGTCGGGCGCACCCTGGCCCAGCTCGACCTGCCGAGGAAGTACCAGGTCACCGTGGTCGGGCTCCGCCGCGAGGACGGCGACGTGATCGCCATGCCCGACCCGGGTCAGGCCCTGAGCGCCGACGACCTGCTCCTGGTCGTCGCGCGCCCCGGCGGCATCGACAAGCTGCTGGAGAAGGTCTCGTGAAACTCGAGCGGCAGCTCCGGGTCCTGCTCACCATGCTGGTCGCGCTCCAGGCGATGACCGCGGTGGCCGGTATCGGGCTGCTCGAGCGCATGACCCCGGCCATCGGTGAGATCCTCGCCGAGAACGTGCGCAGCGTCGCCGCGGTGGAGACCATGCTGGCGCGGCTCGCCGAGCCGCCCACGGACCACCACCGGGCGACCTTCGCCGAAGCGCTGGCGGTGGCCCAGGGCAACGTGACCGAGGAGGTCGAGCGCGCGGAACTCGCCACCATCGAGGCCACCTGGGAGGCGGGCTTCGATGGTGACCCCGAGGCCCACGAGCAGACGGTGCGCGCGCTCCTGCGCCTCGGCGAGATCAATCGCGAGGCCATGGCCGGGGCCGACGCCGACGCGCGCCGGCTGGGATCCGCCGGGCGCTGGGCGCTGGCCTTTCTGGCCATCCTGGGGTTCATCGTGAGTTTCGTCGCCGTGGGCCGGGCCCGCCACCGGGTCCTGGAGCCCCTGGCGGACCTCCTCGCCACCGCCCGCGCGAGCCGCAAGGGCGACGTGCATCGGCGGTGCACCCTGGAGCAGGGGCTGGAGATCACCGAGGTCGCCGAGACCCTCAACGAGCTCCTCGACGATCGGCAGCGACGGCAGCCGACCATCCAGGGGATCCTCCGTCAGGAGGCCCTGCCCACGCTGCTGGACCTCTCCCCGGAGCCGGTGGTCCTGATCGACGCCGCCGGCACGGTGGTCGCCGCCAACGCGCCCGCCCTGGACGTCCTGGGCGAGCGCGGCGACGAGGTGCTCGGGCGAATCCGCCGGGCGGAGCCGCCGCTGGGCGAGGTGCTGCCGGGCTCCGAGCTCCGGCTGGTCCCGTTGGCCGCGGCCGGCTGACGGGCGCCGGCGCCCTGCGCGGCTCAGCGACCGAGCAGGGCGATCTTGGCCAGCGCGGCGCCCATCTTGAGCTTGCCGCCTAGGCCGGTGCCGGGCCGCAGGGGCACGTGCCCGGCGAGCTTCTGCCCGCGGGCCATGGTGTGGATCTTCCTCTTCACCGGCTCGCTGAGCCCACCGACCGCGGCCACCTCGCCCAGGGCGTTGAACACGTTGCCCAGGTCGAAGAAGTCCCGCTGCCAGCTCCACTTCAGGTCGCCGCCGTAGCGGAACCAGCTCCCGCCGACGCCGGGAACCTCGATGCGCGAACCGTCGGCGCGGGTCACCGGCGCCACCTGCCGCCAGAAGCCGACGACCTCGCCCTGCTGATCGTCGATGAGGATCCGGTCGTAGGGGTAGGTCCAGCCCTGGAACCCATCCATCTGGATCCCGAGGGCGTTGTCGCGGATGGCGTCGATGCCCTCGGCGACGAACTCCTCGTTGGGCCCGATGTTCCAGCGGTAGATGGCGTCGTCGTGGTAGCAGGCGCCGAGGGTGGAGACCCAGTCGCCGGTCGCCTCGGCGACGCGGTTGGCCTCCATCCAGCGATCGACCATCCGCTGGAGCTCTTCGCGCGGGTAGGCCTTGGGGGGCGTGGGCGGGACGGGGGTGAGGTGGGTCATCGGGTCGATCTCGCGGAGGGGTCGAAGGGTTGGGAGAGAGGGAGCGCTCAGGCGTCGGCCGCGGCGCTCTCCTGGTCCAGGGAGATGGCGCGGTTCGGGCAGTGCTCGTAGGCCCGCTCGATGCGCTCGTAGAGGGCGGAGTCCTCGTAGGTGGCCTGAAAGCTCGCCGAGGGCAGGAGCTCGGCCTCGCCGCGCTCGCCGACGCGGAAGACCTTGGGGGCCTCGCTCACGCACACGCTGTGGCCCTGGCAGAGCTGGGGGTCGATGGTGACCCGCACCGGCTTCTTCGGATCCAGGAGCCGTTCGCGGCCGTGGTCCAGGGCGCCGGCGTCGACCTCGATGGTCTCGGTCGCGCGGCGACGGAAGCGGACCTTGCAGGGCAGCTTCGGGAGCACCGTCGCGTTGTCGTAATCGTCACGGTATGAGTCGTCGGGCTGGGCCAGCTCGAAGTCCCACTCGTGGAGGAGGGTCGCCGCGACGGCCTTGAGCTGCAGGAGCCCGAAGGCGTTGCCGGTGCACTTGTGCTTGCCGCCGCCGAAGGCGATCCAGGCGAAGGGATCGGCGTCCTCGCCTCGGGCGTAGCGGTCGGGATCGAAGCGCTCGGGGTTCGGGAAGACGCTGGCGATGCGGTGGCTGACGCCGGGCGAGGCGCAGAGGAAGGAGCCCGCGGGCACGGTGTAGCCGTTGTGGGTCCAGGGCTTCAGCACCTTGCGGAAGAGGAAGATCAGCGGCGGGGGGAGCCGCAGGACCTCCTTGATCACGTCGTGCAGGTAGCGCATCTGGCGCAGGGCCTGGTAGGTCAGCTCGCCCTCGGCGGCGAAGGCGGCGTCGACCTCGGCGCGAACCTTGGCCAGACACTCGGGCCGCCGGATCAGCTCCAGGATGGTCCAGGTCGCGGTGCCGGCGCTGGTGTGGTGCCCGGCCATCATGATCGCGATCAGGATGCCGGTGATCTCGTGGGGGCTGAGCCCCTCGCCGTCCTTGTACTCGGCGTCGAGGAGCGCCTGCAGGCCGTCGTCGGGGCGGTCCCCGGTGCGCTTGCGGCGGGCGATGATCGCCTCGACGCGCTCCACCAGTCGACGGCGGGCGGCGTCCCGGCGCTTGAACGCGGGCAGCGGCGCGTGGGGGTAGATGTAGGCCACCGGGTGGATGGCCTTCTCCAGGTGGTCGTAGGCCTCGTGGAAGGCGTGGCTCATCCCGTCCCGGAACTCGTCGCCGATGAGGCACCGGCTGGACGCGTACATGGTCACGTCCTTCATGAGCTCCAGGAGGTCGACCTCGCCGCGCTCGCCCCAGCTCGAGACCTGCTTGCGGGTCTCGTCGCAGATGATGGGCGGGTAGCCGCGCATCCGCTGGTCCCGGAGCATGCGCATGACCATGCGCATCTGCTCCTCGAGCCGCGGGCCGGGGGCGTCGAAGACCACGCCCTCGCCGAAGATGGGCGTCATCAGCTTGTAGGCCTCGCGGCGGCAGAGCTGATCGTCGGGGGCCCGGAAGAAGGCCTCGTTGGCCTCCGGCCCGGTGGCCAGCACCACGTCCTGGTGCAGCAGCCGCAGCGCCACCAGCTCGCCGCCCTCGCGCTGGGCGCGCTGGAGCAGGGCGAAGGGGTTCTTCACGAACTCCGCCATGTGGCCCACGAGGGGCAGCTCCCGGTTCAAACGAGGCGGCTCACCCGGCACGCGGCGAGGCGGGCCGAGGACGCGGACGGCGGTGGCCAAGGCTCCCATGGGACGCACCTATCCGGTCGGCGCCCCCTCCGCCACTCGACGCGGCGCGAACCGTCACCGAACGGGCCCCAGCCGTGGCTGGGCCCCGGTCAGCCGAGAGGGGGTCTCAGAGGCCCCAGGTGACCGTCTGGGCGCCCCAGGTGAACCCGGCGCCGAAGGTGGCGAAGAGCAGCCGATCGCCCTTCATCACGCGGCCTTCTTCGCGCGCGAGGTCGAGCGCGGTGGGGATGCTGGCGGCGGTCGTGTTCGCGAAGCGGTCGATGGTGATGACCGTCTTCTCGCGGGGCACGCGCAGCTTGTCGGCGGCGGCCTCGATGATCCGGCGGTTCGCCTGGTGCGGGATGAAGAGGTCGATGTCGTCGACCGTCAGCTCCTGCTCGGCGAAGTACTGCTGCACCACCTTGACGATGCTGGACACGGCGTGGCGGAAGACCACCCGGCCCTCCTGCTTCACCTTGTTCATCCGCTCGGCGAGCACGCCCGCGTCGATGGGCAGCCGGCCGCCGCCCGCGGGGATCTGCAGGTGCTTGGCGCCCTTGCCGTCGGCCCGGAGGATCGACGGGTGGATGGTGCCCGGGTGATCGTCGGGGACCTGCTCGATGAGCACCGCGCCGGCCGCGTCGCCGAAGAGGATGCAGGTGTTGCGATCGTTGAAGTCGAGGATCGACGACATGTGGTCGGCGCCGATGAACATCACCCGCTTGGCGCGCCCGGACTCGACCATCGCCGCGCAGACGTCGAGGCCGTAGACGAAGCCGGAGCAGGCGGCGACGAGATCGAACGCGAAGCCCTGGGCGCCGAGCGCCGCCTGAGTGAAGCAGGCCACCGAGGGGAGGGGCTGATCCGGGGTCACCGTGGCCACCACGATCGCGTCGAGATCACCAGCCTCGAGGCCGGCGTCCCGGAGGCAGGCCTCGGCGGCGCGGGTCGCCATGAACGAGCAGGTCTCGCCCTTGGAGACGTCGGCGAGGCGGCGGGTCTGGATGCCGGTGCGGCTGACGATCCAGTCCTCGGAAGTGTCCAGGCCCAGGTCCTCGTAGAAGTAGGCGTTGGAGACTTCGCGGTCCGGGAAGTAGCGACCGGTGGCGGTGATGGCGGCTTTCAACTGATTCCTCTCGATGTCTCAAACGTCGAATCGAGGCGCTTACCTTATGCCTCGGAAGCGACGGAGTCCAACGCCTCGCACCAGCGGAAAGACGGCCCACGGGATTTTAGGGCGAACATTTCGTCCCTAGAAATGCGAGCGAAACGCGAGAGGGCTCTTCGTGACCGGGCGGTCGCGCTCCAGGGCAAAGGGGAACCGATCGGTCACGTTTTCGAACGCTGTTCGAACAGTGAATGCGCGGTCACGCAATGGCGAGTGCGGAGCCTCGCCCCGAAGAGGGTTCACTCCTCTGGGGGAGGGGCCTCGGGCCCCGGTCACGCGGTGCGCCCGGGCTCGCGGTAGGATCGGCGGGTATGCGCCTCGCATTCTCGACCCTGCTCGCGCTCCTCGGGGCGTGCGCCGCGAGCCCGCGCGCTCCGACGCCGGCACCGATCGCCGCGATCCAGCCGCCCGCCCCCGAGAGCCCAACCGGGCTACGCGCGGCGGTCGGTGTCGACGGCGGGTGCGCCATCCGCGCCCGGGAGCTCTGGTGCTGGGGCGCGCCCCTCGGTGGGGGCCCGCCTCGGCGCGTCCCCGAGGTCGAGCTGAGCACCGACGACGCGCGGGTCGAGGTCGCCGAGGGCACCGCCTGCGTGATCGACGGTGGCTCGCTGCGCTGCTTCGGCGCGTTGACCGAGGAGGCTCGCTACGACCGGATCGCGCAGCTGGAAGACGCCGGGGCCGTGGACGAGGCCGCCGCCCTGGAGACCGGGCCCTTCGTGATGCGCTTCGCCGAGCTCGCCAGCGACGTGAGCATCGCCATCGGTGGTCTCTGCTGGATCGCCGAAGGCCGCGCCCAGTGCTTCGCCGTGGGGTCGGACTCGCCGACCTTCGGGACCGTCCCGCCCATCACCGACGGCCGACGAATCGCGATCAGCGATGAGCACGGGTGCATCGTCCGGCGCGGGGGCGAGCTCGTCTGCTGGGGGGAAGGGTCGTCGTTCGGTGTGTTCACCGGCGACGGGATGTCCACCGGTCGCACCCTGGCGGCCGACGCCACCGAGGTCGTCGCCGGGCTCGGCTTCGTCTGCGCGCTGCGCGAAGGGGGCTCGGTGCGCTGTTGGGGCGACTCCCTCGTGGACGTCGAGGCCTACTCCGACGAGGACCTGGAGGCGGCCGAGGAGGCCGGCGGGCTGCCGCCCTACGATTGGCCAGCCGTGACCGCCGTGGAGCTCGGCGCTGGGGATCTGCACGCCTGCGCGCGCACGGCCCACGGCGCGGTGTGGTGCCTCGGCGACGGGCAGCTCGGCCAAGGGGGCGCCGGGACCACCACCCGCGCGGACCGACCGATCCGCGCGGCGGTCTTGGGCAACGGGGAGGCGCTGGCGGTCGGCGGGCAGGGCACCTGCGTGGTGCGCGGGGAGACGCTGCGTTGTGTCGGCGACGGCTCCGAGGGCGCCTTCGACGGCCAGCGTCGCGCCGAGGAGTGGGTCACCGTCTTCACCGACGCGGAGGCGATGGTCGTTCCTCGAACGCCGCCTCTGGTCTGTCGGGTCGGGGCCGACGATCAGGTGCGATGCACCGGCGGCCGCCCGGGCACCGGGATCCTCGAGGGGATCCATCCTCGCGTCATCGAGGGGGTCCCCCGCGCGACCCGCGCCGTGGCGACCTTGGACGGCCACCGGTGCGCGCTCGCGGAAGGTCGGGTCACCTGTGTCGGCCGCCGCGAGCCGCCGGCGGCGATGGACGCGGTCGCCCAGCTGGTCGGGGGCCTGCGCGCGATGTGCGTACGGCGCGACGATGGCGTGCGGTGCCTGGGGACCCGCTTCGGACCGTCGCCCCTGGCCACCCCTGGCGCTTGGCAGGAGATCCCCGCGTTGGCCGGGGCGGTGGACCTGGCCATGGACGACCTGGGGGGCGTGGTCTGCGCCGCGCTCGGCTCCGGCCGGCTGGTCTGCCACGGCGCCGAGCCGCCCCTGGGTGCGATCGCGGGCATGGACGACATCGTGGGCGTCCGCATGGGGAGCTCGGGGCGCCTCCTCTGCGTCCTGCGTCGCGGGGGCGCCGCGACCTGCACCGGCCGAGCGGACGCGCTCGACGACGTGGTCGACATCGCGTTCCAGAGCGTCACGCCGATCGTGCTCCACGAGGACGGGACCCTCGAGTGGGTCGGCCGCCGGCACGACCCGGCGGAGTTCGGCTCGCCCGCCCGCGCGCTCGCGGCGCGCGCCGGACTGCTCTGCGTCCATACCGAGGACCGGGCGGTGCGTTGCCTCGGGAAGGGGACCCAGGGGGAGCTCGGCCGGATCCCCGCCGGGGTGGCGCTGGAGCCGGTGGAGGTCCGTCCCTTCGGGCCCTGAGCGCCGCGCGTTGCGCGCTCAGCCCTGGAGGACCGTTGGAGCGCCGGGGCCGAGCCTCGAGGACCGAGCCCTGGGGCCGATCCCCACACCCGCGCACGCGCGCCTCCCCCGGTCGCCGGCTCAGGCGCGCTTGCGGATGGCCTTCACCAGCTGCTCCTTGCTCATCTTCGAGCGGCCGTCGATGCCGAGCTGCTTGGCACGGTTGTAGAGCTCGTCGCGGGTCCGGCTCTCCAGGGACGTGTTGGGGTTGCCGGTGCCCTCGGTGCGCTTCTTCCCGCTGAGCGTCTCGCCCTTCTTGCGCCGCTCCTTGTTCACCGTGCGCGCGGCGATCTCCTTGGCCTTCTCCTCGGACTTGCCGCGCTCGAGGGCGGACTCCTTGATGTGGTCGTACTGTCGTTCGCGCTTCGCGCTCCAGGCGTCGGGCATGGGATGGCTCCTGTGGCTTCTTCGTGTTCGGGTTCGCCGGGACACCGTCGCAACCCGCATGCCAACCCGCATGCCAACCCCTGGGGCCACCGTCCTGTCCACCCGCCTGTCCACCGGGGCGCCGGAGCGCGTCCGCTCAGAGAGGCGTCAGGTGGTTCACCGGCCCGTTGCCGCCGCCGAACTCGGGAGCGGTCGCGATGGCGCGGTGGAGCCACGCCTTGGCGCCGTGGACCGCGCCCACCAGGTCGTCGCCGCGGGCCAGGCGCGCGGTGATCGCCGACGCGTAGGTGCAACCGGTCCCGTGGGTGTGCCGGGTCGCGATCCGCTCGGCGTGGAGCTCGTGGAAGGTCCCCTCGTGCAGGAGCACGTCGACCGCGTCCCCTTCCAGGTGACCGCCCTTGAGCAGCACCGAGCAGCCCGGCTCGGCCAGCTCGCTCGCGGCGCGCCGCGCGTCGGTCACGGTGCGGATCGTGCGGCCGGTGAGCGCCTCCGCTTCGGGCGCGTTGGGAGTGATCAACGTGGCCCGGGCCAGGAGCTCGGTCAGCGCCGCCTGCGCGTCGGCGTCCATCAGCGGGGCGCCGTGCTTGCTGATCATCACCGGGTCCACCACCACCGGGAAGGCGAAGGTGGCGGCCTGCTCGGCCACGGCGCGGACGACGCGAGCGGAGCCGAGCGCGCCGGTCTTGGCCGCCCGCACCGGAAGATCCTCGAGCACCGCGCGGAGCTGCTCGACCACCAGATCCGGCTCCAGCACCTCCACCCGCGAGACCCGCTGGGTGTTCTGCACGGTGAGGAGGGTGACCACGCTGGTCCCGTAGACCTGGTGCTGATGGAAGGTCTTGAGGTCGGCCTGGAGGCCGGCGCCGCCCGAGGGATCGGACCCGGCGATGGTGAGCGCGACGGTCATGGTCCCGGTGTGCCCCGGAGCGCGCCGGGCTTCAACGCGCCGCGCGGACGGGCCGAGACGCTCGGTCGGGGAGCGCCGCTCGGTCAGAGCCGGACCCGGACCCGGGCGCTCTCCACCCGGCCCTCGCCGCGGAGGAGTCGCCGCACCATCGGGTGCATCGCTTCGGCCCGCTGGTAGGCCAGGGGCCGGGAGCCCGCGCGGCGGACCGCGTCCTCGGTGGCTTCCAAGATCGCCTTGTCCTGGGCGAGGATCCGGCGACCCACGAGGGCCGCTCCCGCGGCGGCGAAGCGGTCGAGGGCGCGCGCGCGGGGCGAGCGCACGGCGCCCCGCACGAAGACGCTGCTGCGCGTGGCGCTGCGGGGGGTGACGAAGACCAAGACGTGGAAGAAGGGCTCGCCTCCGACCGCGTAGCGAACCTCGACGGTCCCCGGCAGATGGCAGATGTCCACGTGGTCGATGGCGCCGGGACCGAGCCAGCGACGGACCAAGGGGAGCTCCTCGTCGACCGCGGCGTGTCGGACCTCGACCGTGCGCTCGTCGGCCTCGATGGTGACTTCGCGGAGCTGACCCGCGTCGCCCGTCCGAATGAGCCCGGCGTGCACCACGCCGGTGTGGGTCGAGTCCATGAAGTTCTCGACCACCTCGACCGCCGGCGCGTCGATGTCGATCGCGAGACCGAAAGGCTGCCAGCCGTCGCTCGCGAGCCGCGGCGGGAGCGGGGCCGAGGGCTCCCGCGCGACGAAGACGAGCCCCATCGCCTCGTGGACCGCGAGGGGCTCGGTGCGGAGGGTGCAGGGACCCTCCATCCACGGCGGCGCGTGGCCGCGGCCCGCGCCGTCGAAGGCGATGCCGTGGTAGGGACAGCGCAAGCGGCCTCGGATCACCGAGCCCCGCGAGAGCGGCGCGCCGCGGTGCGGACAGAGATCGGGGAGGGCGAAGGCGGCGCCCCCCTCGTCCCGGGCCAGCGCGATGCGCCGATCCTCGAGCACCACGCCCAGCGGACGACGGCCGAGCGCGGAGGACTCGGCGACGGCGAAATAGGCGCTCACGGAGCCTTCCGCGCGCAGAGGAAGCGGTAGATGAACGCGGCGTCGTCGGCGCGGAGCCGCGCCTCGAGGGCCGGGTCGCGGACGAAGCCTGGGGGAAGCACATCGTCCCCGGCGCCGTCCGCGAGGAAGTAGCGCTCGCAGACCCGGGCGCCCGGTCGCGCGGACCGGGCCACCGCCTCCCAGATGGCCCGGTGCTCGGCCGGCGGTGCGTACGAGCTCACGTCCGAGAGGCTGAAGGCGTCGAAGCCCGCGGTGTCCCGGGCGAGGAGCGTCGACAGGCTCTCGGTGACCAGCGTGAGCCGGTCGAGCCGCTCCCGGATCGTCTCGAAGCCCGCGGCGCTCAAGTGAGCCGGGAAGGGGCCCTCGGGATCGTAGCGGCCGTAGAAGAGCAGGTAGAGGTAGGGAGTCTCGCGGAAGAGGTGCCGCTCGGCGCAGCGGTCGAAGAGTTCGGCGAAGTGCGCGGCGATGTCCATCCCGGGGTCGATCCGCTCGATCCCCGGCTCCCGCAGCACGTACTTCCAGGTGCTGCGCATCCCGAAGGCCCGGAGCGCGGTCCGCCAGCGCCAGTCGCGCCACTGCTCGTTCCAGACGACCCGCTGCTCGTCGAGATCCCGGGCGGCGAAGAGCGCCCGCAGCGCTGGCGCCTTGGCGCGGGCGGCGCGCGCGAACCAGCGGAAGTAGCTCTCCCACGTGCCGGCGTAGACCACGCCTCCGTCGATGAGCCCGGGGTGCGCGTCCCAGTACTCGCGCCAGGGGTCGGGGAGCGCCGAGCGAACCGTGGAGCGGTAGCGCGCGCGGCGATCGGTCTGCGCCCGGACGCCCAGGAAGCGGAGGAAGGCGTCGTAGTCCAGGGTCCGATACGCGGCCACCTCGAGCTGGGCCAACGCGGTCTGGTGCCGGTTCTGATCGACGGCCACCACCTCGCCCACCGGGTCCAGCAGGAGCTCGAAGGCCCGGGCGCCGCTGCCCGTGATCGTGACCACCCGGTCCTCGGGTCCCAGCGCCAGCGCGCGCCGCTCGGAGGCCCCGTCCTCGTTGGACGACGAGTAGACGATGCGGTCGAAGAAGCGCCGCTCGGCCTCGGTGGGCGCCGGCGCGACCGCCGGCGTCGGGACGGGCGGGGCGGGCAGCTCGCTGCGGATCCGTCGGAGCTTCCCGCCGGCTTCGGCGAGGGGGAAGGGCTCGGTGCGCTGGCGGAGATCCACCGGGCGCTCGATCAGCGCCGCCAGTCGCTGCTGGAGCATCGGCCCCTCGGCGGCGTCCACCACCGTGAGGTCCACCGAGCCATCGGCGCGCTGCACGATGCGGTAGTCACCGGGGCCCTCGGCGAGGAAGAGGTGCCGCACCTCGTCGGGATAGATCGCGCGCCCCGCGGGGGTCCGCAGCAGGTCGTCGGTGCGACCGGCGATCGCCGTCAGGGTCTGGTGCGGGCTCCCACACGCGCAGGGGCCTCCGGGAACGACGACGTCGTTCAGCCGGTAGCGGACGATGGGCTGGGTGCGTCGCCGGAAGTCGGTGACGATGGGGTTGAAGGGCCCCGCGGGATCCCGGAGGGGCTCGCGGTCGATGCGTACCACGTCTTCGTCGAAGTGCAGCGAGCCCGCCGCGCACGTGTAGGCCAGGAAGCCCTCGCTGGCCTGGTAGATCTCCTCCACGGGTCGCCCCCACACGCGCTCCAGGACCCGGCGATCCGCGGGCTCCAGGACCTCGGCCACGCTGACCACCCGCTGCGGCGCCAGCCGCAGGGACCCGGCGAGCCGCGCGCGGGCCAACCCGGTGAGCCGACTGGGCGGACCGATGAGCACCGCGGGATCGAAGTCCGCGAGGTCGGCCTCCAACGTGTCCCCGGCGCGCACGAAGTCGAAGTAGCGGAACTGGATCCGGCGGCTACCCACGCTCTCGTAGAGGTTGGAGCCCGAGCGCAGGAGCAGCGCGATACGCAGAGGCTCCCGGGGAACCAGCGGGACCCGCATCCGGGCGAGCACGTTGCCGGCCCACTCGGCGCGCTCCGCGTCGCCGGCCACGAAGACCGTACGGGTCCCGCTGGTCCCGCTCGAGAGCCCCACCGAGAGCTCGGTGCCCGGGGCCGTCCGCACGACGGGGGCGAAGTCCCGACTCCTTTCGGCGCGGTGCGCCACGGCGAGCACTTCGTCGAGGGTGACCGGCTCGGTGACCAGCCGATCGAAGTGGGTCAGCATCGCCGTCTTGTCGATCGGCGCCACCGCATCGAGGTCGAAGGTCCCGTCGGCGCGGCGAGCGGGCGCGAGCCGATCCCGGGTATGGGGCGAGTGGTCGTGGAGCCAGCGCAGGTGTCCCTGGAGCCGCCCGTCGCGCCAGCGGAGGAAGCGCTCCCGGGTTCCCCCCGCGAAGCGACGCTCCGAGGCGCGGGCCCGCAGATACGCCCGCCCGATCCCCAGCTCGAAGATCACGCGGTCTCTCCGCGCTGGAACGTCGCGATGGAGTCGCTGCAGTGCGAGGGCACCACGTCGAGGGTGGCGTCGAACGAGGCGCGGACCCGCTGCCGAGTCGCCTCGTACTGGCGCATGTCGTCGAAGAGGAGCCGGGTGATCGGGTGCGGGCGCACGTCGGCCGCCGCGCGCGTCCAGACGGCATCGGCCACCAGGAGCAGCGGCCGTCGGCGGCCCCGGGGTCGGGGCAGGAAGAGCCCCATCTGGCCGCGGGCGTGTCCGGGCAGGGGGACACCGAAGACGCTGCCGTCGCCGAAGAGATCCGCCAGCGGTCCGAACTCGGGCAGGACCGGCAGCGGGTGGCTCGGCCGATGGGCCCGGCTCCGGCGCGCGAAGTCCCGGGGCAGCAACGCGGGCAAGAGCCCCCGCCGGAGCGCGGCGAAGCGGCCGAGGTCCACGATGGGCCGCGCGGCGCCTTCCAGGAAGTGGTAGGTCGCGCGCTCGAAGCTGCCCATCGCCGCGATGTGGTCGGCGTGGAAATGGGAGATCAGCAGATGCTCGACGTCGGTGGCGTGGATCCCCCGGGTGCGCAGCTGATGCTCGACGAGGTCGCTCGGCTGGAGATCCACCGGAGTCACCCAGGCGTAGAGTCGCTCGGGCAGGCGCGCGGTGGCCTCCCGGAAACGCTCGCCGTAGCCGGTGTCGTAGAGCACCGGGCCCCGGGTCGGGTGGTGCAGGAGCGCGCTGAGCGCCGGGAACCGCAGGGGGCGTAGCCGCCGGTTGCGCAGGACCACGTGCTCGGGATGCGTGCAGGACCCCGCGGTCAGGAGCTCGACGCCGACCTCGACGCTCATGCGGCCTCCGGGTGCTCGGTGCGCCACCGCAGGTAGCGACGCACCCCCTCGTCCAGGTCGACCCGGGGCTCGTAGCCGAGGACCTCGCGGGCCTTGGAGATGTCCAAGGTGATGCTGGTGGTCAGCAGGGTGGCGCTGTACTCGCTGAGGAGCGGCTCCTTGCCGGTCACCCGGGCGACGCGCTCGAGGGCGCGGCCCGCGGCCAGGGCGAGCGGGCGCGGCAGGGGCAGGACGGGGCGGGGCAGGTCGAGCCCCGCGGCGAGCCGGTCCAAGAGCGGCAAGAGGGGCACCGGCGAGTCGCTGGTCACGTTGAAGGCCTCGGTCGCCTTGGCATCGCCGCGCCGCAGGTGTTCCAGCGCGAGGACCGCCGCGTCGGCGGCGTCTTCGATGTAGGTGAGGTCCACCAGGTTGTCTCCGGGCCAGAAGCGCGGGAGCCGGCGGCGCCGCATGGCGTCGACCACCCGGGGAATGATCACCTGGTCTTCGGGACCATAGAGCGCCCGGGGTCGAAGGATCACGCCGGGTTCGGCCCGGTCCCGCACCACGCCTTCGGCGCGCCACTTGGTCCGGGCGTAGGCGTCGTAGGGGGTCTTCGGGTGGGTCTCG
Source organism: Myxococcales bacterium UBA1660 (assembly GCA_002320815.1). Taxonomy (GTDB): domain Bacteria; phylum Myxococcota_A; class Polyangia; order Polyangiales; family Houyiibacteriaceae; genus UBA1660. Next base: position 159,781 of record DCLA01000118.1, on the reverse strand, counting down.
CGGATGCGGTAGGTGTCCTCGCGGACGCCGTAGACCGAGGGCGACGAGATGTGCACCAGCGGTGCGTTCGCGGGGAGCGCCGCCACGACGTTCTCGGTGACGCGCACGTTGGCGCGCTCGAAGGCCTCGGCGGGCCCCCAGGGGGACGCCAGGGCGGCGCAGTGGATGCACCCCTCGGCGTCCTGCAGGAGACGCTGCGCGAAGGCCGGCTCCGCCAGGTCTCCCGCTTCCATGGCGATCCCCTCGGCTCGGCGCGCGGCGATCTGCTGGGGGTCGCGGCCGGTCCCGAGGACCTGGAAGCCGCGCGCCCGGAGCGCGCGCGCGACGAAGCGACCCAGGAAGCCCGTCGCGCCGGTGACCACGTACGCCATGGCGCGTGGTCCCACGGGCCCCGGTGGATGGCAAGACCGTTGGCCTCGCTCAGTAGCGGAGGAGCCCGACGCCGAGGGACACGCCGGCGCCCGCGCCGAGGAGCAGCACGTTCGACCCGCGCGGCAGCGGTCGGGGCTGCCCGTCGGCGGAGGGGCCGCCCTCGGTGAGCGCGTGGTGCAGGGTCATCGGCAGCGACGCCGCCACGCAGTTGCCATAGCGATCGAGGGTGGTGACGTGGCGCGCCCGGGTGAACCCCTGCCGCTCGAACTGGGTCTCGATGAACTGCAGCCCCGCCCGCGAGGCCTGGTGGCTCACCACCACGTCGATGGAGGCGGGGTCGACGCCGAAGCCGCGCAGGCTGCTCTCGATGAAGGCCGGCGCGTGCTGGAGCACGCAGCGGAGGAGCTGCTTGCCGTTCATGTGGAAGAGCTGGTCTTCCCGGGTGGTGTGGTCCGCGAAGGGGTGCCGGGCGGACCCGCCGCTGCGGATCTCGGCCGCGTCGGCGAACTCCCCATAGGTGCGCAGCTGGACCGGATGGATGTGGGACTCCGGGTGTTCGCCCACCACGAAGGCGCACGCCCCGTCGCCCAGCAGCGCGGCGGTGCCGAAGTGGGCCCAGTCGACCGCGATGGACGAGATGTCCGAGGAGACCACCAGGACCCGCTTCCGGCCCGCGGGCATCATCGCACTGGCCACGTCGAGGGCGGCCAGGAACGACATGCAGGTGACCCCCACCGCCATGCAGGGGATCCCGGAGGCGCCCAGGCCCAGCTCCCGCTGGAGCAGGCACGCGCCGTCGGGGATCGCCTGGTGCGGCGATCCGCTGGCCCAGAGGATCAGGTCCAGCTCGGCGGGGTCCATCGCCGCCTCGGCGAGGGCGCGGCGGGCGGCGCGGGCGCCCATCTCCACGGCGGTCTCGCCGGCCGTCACGTCGGCCCGGTAGCGCGTGCGGACGCCGGCCTTCTCCGCGATGGCCGCGGGGGGCGCCACCAGCCCGTGCTCGGCCAGCTCGCGCACGAGCTCTTCGTTGTCGACGCGGCGCGCGGGGAGCTCGATGGCGCTGCCGAGGATTCGTAGGGGTCGAGGCATGGTGGGGCGCAGGGAGCGCACGCCCCCGCCGGTGCACCCTAGCCCGAAAGGGATCGCGAGGACGACCGCTCGCCGCTGGAGTAGGATCCGCGCCATGCGCACGGCCTTCCTCTTGGTCCTCGGCTCGCTCCTCGGTCTCGCCTGCGGCGACGACGACACCCCCGCCGACGCGGGCGTCTCCCGGGATTCGGGGGCCCGCGACGCGGGCCCCGAAGACGCCGGCGGCGAACCCGACGCCTTCGTGCCCGACCTGGGCATCGACATGGGCCCTCCGGGCAGCGTCGGTTGCGTGAGCGGCGGCGGCCTCGACGAGGGCGAGCACACCTTCGCCCTGGACGGCGAGGACCGGCGCTACCTGCTCTACCTGCCCGAGGGCTACTCCAGCGACCGCCCCTGGCCCCTGGTCTTCGCGCTCCACGGCAACGGTGGGTCGGTCGACTACTGGAACGCCACCAGCGGGGACCGCAACGTCCGCGGCGAGCTCGCCGAGGGCGCGATCCTGGTGATCGCCGAAGCCATCGACAACGCCTGGCGCGACTACGACATGCCGGCCGACTCGTGGCCGGCGCGCATCGAACTGGAGCTCGCCTACTTCGACTACGTGCTCGAGGAGATGACCACCGAGCTCTGCGTCGACGAGGAGGCGATCTTCTCCATGGGCTTCAGCGGCGGCGGATCGTTCTCTGGAGTCCTCGGGTGTCGCCGCGAGTACATCCGGGCCATCGCCGTGGGCGGCTCGGTGATCTACTTCGAGCCCGACGACTGCGTGGGCACCCCGGCGGCCTGGATCACCATCGGCACCGAAGAGCTCGCCGCCGGCCGCGAGGCCTACCGGGACTTCTTCCGCGACCGCGCCGGCTGCGATCCCGAGACCACCGCCACCGATCCCGATCCCTGCGTGGCCTACGCGAACTGTGACCCGGCGACCCCGGTCCACTACTGCCAGCACCCGGCGGGCCACATCTGGCCCGACTTCGGCACCGAGGCCGCGTGGGCCTTCTTCCAACGCTTCATCGACTGACGGCGCGCGCCGGCGTCAGTCGCAGGTGAAGCTCATCGCCATCGTGACCGGGTCACCGCCGGCGCCGGGATCGATCCCGACCGCGGCGGCCCAGTAGACGACGATGGCGTCCCCGTCGGTGGCCGCGCCGACCGCCCCGAGCCCGGGCTCGATGCGCTGGGTCTCGACCTCCCAGTGATCCTCGACGGTGAGCTCGGGGCCCAGCACGTCGACCTGGATGCGTCCGCGGGTCGGATCGAAGTCGCCGTAGCTCGCGCTGGCGACCAAGAGACCATTCGCCAAGGGGACCAGCGCCGGGCGCATCTCGCCACCCATGTCGAAGCCCAGGGGCTCGCTCCGGGCGATCACCCCTCCGCGCTCCGGGTCGACCCGGGTGACGCGGAGCCCGGCGGGCGCGTGGTGCGCGATCGCCAGGCCTCCGAGGGGCCCCGCCGAGGCGACCACCGGGGTCGCCTCGGCGGGGGCGAAACCCTCGAGCGAGAAGGCGTTCGGGTCCCCCTCCGCGCTCAGGGTGCCGACCAGGAGTCGCCCGTCCGGCCCGGGCCGCTGCACGAACGCGAAGCCGTCGCCGGAGCCGGTGACTCCGAGGCTCGGGGTGCCGTCGATGGGCACCCCGACGTCGGCGGTCTCCGTCACCACGTCGCCGTTCGCCTCGAGCACCACGCCGCGCATCCGGAACCCGGAGTCCACCGCCATGAACCACCGGCCCGCGCCGTATGCGAGCCCGTCGCAGCGGGTCCCCTCGAAGGTGCGCGACCATCGCTCCCCGTCGGTCGTGTACGTCGAGAGCACGACCTCGGCGCCGCGAGAGAAACAGAGTCCGGTGGTGTCCAGGCCGTCGCCGGCCGCCCAGACCTCCGCGGCCGGCGCGCCGAGCCCCTCCAGGTCCCGCTCGTCGAGCGAGCCATCCACGCGGTGCAGCTCCAGGTGGGGTGCGCGGTCGTCGGTGAAGGGCGCGAAGGTCGCCAAGAGATCGAAGCGCCCGTCGCGGGCGACCCCCTGGGGCCACTGGAACGTGCCGCTCCGGTCCCGCGCGATCTCCACCGGTCCCGGTCGCGGGACGAGCGCGCAGGTGGGCGAGGGCGCCGGCAGGTCGACGGGCATCGGCGCCGCGTCGCGAGGCGCGGGCACGGGAACCGGAGTGCCGAGATCGAGGGACGCGGGCGCTTCGTTCTGGTCGAAGCCAGAGCGCGCGCCGCAGCCGACGAGGACGAGGATCAGTGCGTGCGAGAGTGTGCCACGGAGCATCGGGTCGGCCCTTCGTGCAAGGCCCGATCCGCCCGGCCGTGCCGCGTTCATGCGCTCTCGGCGAGGGTCAGCGGACCGCGCGGCGCCTCGCCCTCGTGCCGGGCCTCGCCGAGGCCCCCGAGGTGGCCGGAGAGCTGCGCCAACAGCCGCCGGTTCTGCACCTGGTCCGCGATCGCCGGCGGCACGTGGACGAGCATCGCGCGCCGATAGCGGCCGAGGTCGTACCAGGGCACCTGGAAGTTCAGGTGGTGTTCGAAGTGGAGCGTGATGTTGAAGGGCATCAACAGATGCCGGAGCGGGAAGAGCGAGGTGCGGGAGCGGAGGAAGGCGTTCGGCTCCTCGGCGATGGCGCCGCCGTGCTCCAGGCTGCCCTTGATGAGGTTGAAGACCGCCACCACCGGGATCCCCAGATAGAGCGCGACCGCCAAGGGCCACCCCCCGAGCTTCGTCGCCAGGGTCAGCGCCGCGGTCCAGAAGATCACGAAGAAGACGATGACCCCCTTGCTGCTGGACGACTTCCCCGAGCGGCGCTTCTTCCGGCCCACCGTGCGGTCGTAGACCATGAACCCGGGGACGAAGAGGTACCCCAGCACCAGCCGGAGCAGTTGGGGACCGACGAAGACACTCCGTTGGGGATCGTCGGGCTCCATCGGCCGCACGTGGTGCTCGATGTGGCCCTTCTCCCAGTGGTGGCCGTAGTGGGTCGCGAAGAGCGGGGTGACCATCCAGCCGGCGACGCGGTTGATCCGCCGCTGGAGCGCGCGGTCCCGGAAGACCAGGAACATGTTGTGGGAGGCCTCGTGGACCACCAGCACGAAGAGCCCGAAGTTCACCCAACCGAATGCCAACGCCGCCAGCGGGACGTAGGCCCACCAGGGGAGCCACTGGCTGGCCATCGCGGCCCCGGCCCAGACCACGCCGAGACCCGCCAGGGCGGCGAGGTTGATCGCGTTGTGCCGAAGCGGGCTCTTGTCCTTGTAGGCGAAGGGCCGCGCCGCGCGGATCGCCGCGGTGACCCACGGCGCGGGCGCGCCGTGACCCGAACCCGTGTTCGCCGTGTCGGGGTTGGCCACGGGGCGACGCTAGCACGGCGACACCCGGTGCCGTCAGGGCCGAGACCCCGCTTTTCCAGCGCCCCCAAGAAAGGGGAGCCGTCGTTGCCGCGTTTCCTCGATCGCCGATGCGTAGTACATGCCGCCCATGGCAAGCGAGACCCTGCACGCGCCGCGGGAGCGGCTCACCAAGGAAACCATTCACCTGCATCAGGCGATCACCTCGCTGATGGAGGAGCTCGAGGCCGTCGACTGGTACCGCCAGCGCGCGGACGACTGCGACGACCCGGAGCTGAAGGAGATCCTCCTGCACAACATGCGTGAGGAGATGGAGCACGCGGCGATGGTCCTCGAGTGGATGCGCCGGAACAGCAAGGACTTCGAAGAGCAGCTCAAGGAGTACCTCTTCACCGATGGTCCGATCATGGACCAGCACGAAGAGCACTGAGCTCGGCCCAGCAGGCGGATGAAATGCGGCCTTCGGGGCGCCGATTTCATCCGCCTGCCATCGACCGCTGCACGTGCTTCTTCACGGTGCGGCGGTCCAGCCCGGTGATCCGGGCGACGGCTTCGTAGGTGCCGTGGCGGGTGTGGAGCTCCGCGCAGTAGCGATCCACGAGCTCCTGGGCGCTCAGCGTCCCCGCCCGCGCCTCCGCGAAGGGGTCGCCCCCCGGGGCCGCGTTCGGCGGTCCACAACGGCCGGTGACGAGCACGCGCCGCACCGTCTGTTCCAGCTCGCGGACGTTGCCCGGCCACGCGTACCCATCGGGTAGGTCCCGGTCGATGGCCTCGGCCACCATGGGCGCCAGGGCCGCGCTGCCCGCGATCCGCGCGGTGAGCACGTCGAGCAGCTCTCCCAGCTCGCCGGGGTCCTCGGCCAGGCGGGTCCGCAGCGGCGGCACCTGGACCACGTCGGAGCAGAGCCGGTAGTAGAAGTCGTCGCGGAAACGGCCCTGGGCCCGGAGCTCGTCCAGGGACCGGTGGGTGGCGGCGACCACCCGACCCCGGAAGGTCGCCGGCTGACTCGCGCCCAGGGGCGTGTAGGTGCGCTCCTGCAGGACCCGGAGGAGCTTCACCTGGGCGGCGGGGCCGATCTCGCCGATCTCGTCCAGGAAGATCATCCCGTGGGCCGGGCAGCGGGCGAGGGCGCCCGGGGTGCGTTGGATGGCGCCGGTGAAGGCGCCCTTCTCGTGCCCGAAGAGCGCGCTCTCGAGGAGGGTGCCGGGTACCTCGGCGAGGTTCAGCGGCACGAAGGTGCGCCGATGGCTCTCGGTGAAGGCGCCGCGGCGCGGATCCCAGGCGATGAACCCCGAGGCTCCCAGCGCCGCCGCCGCCGCCCCCTTTCCGCTACCGGTCTCCCCGAGGAGGATCAGGGAGAAGTCCTCCATGCGGTCCCAGAGGTGGGCCTCGTAGCGGAGCACGTCCTGGGTGAAGAGCTGGTTCCAGAGGGATTCGCGCAGCCGGCGCATCGAGGGCCCACGGCCGACCAGCGCGCGGATGAACGTGTAGCCCCGCCGGAGCTGGTAGAAGAGCTCGAAGACCCGGGTGAGCCGCGCCTCCGGCCAGCCCCCCGCGGTCAGGTAGCTCGCCACCGCCGGGTGCTCCGGGAAGGCCACCGGCTCCTCTTGGAGCCGCTGCTGCTCGATCAGCCCGTCGAACTCGTCCGCGAACCGATGGAAGGCGTCGAAGAGCAGCGCGTGCCGCAGCAGCTCCGCGGTCTCGCCCTCGTAGTCCGCCGCCGACCCCAGCCGCTCCCGGAGCTGCCGGGCCCGCGCCACCGCCCGCTCCAGCACGTCGTCCGCGTCCGGCGCCGTCTGCCCCAGGACCCCGTCCAGCTCCCACCGCTCGTCCCCGAACGGGTTCGCGAACACCGCCCGGCTCACCTGCTGCAGCAACTCCCGCTCGTACGCCAACACGTACACTCAATGTACACAGCCAGACACAGGATGTACACGAGGTCGGCGAGTTCGACCGGGGTTGACCGAAACCACTGAGCTTTTCGGCCGGCACGGACTTCGCTCTAGGAGCGGCCATGCTCGCACTCCTCCGCACTCGCCGCTTCGGTCCCCTCTTCCGGACCCAGCTCCTCGGTGCCTTCGCCGACAACCTGCTCAAGAGCGCCCTGGTCGCCGCCCTGGCCTTCGGGGGCCTGAGCACCCAGCTCCCGGTCCCGGCGCTGATCAACGCCGCCACCGCTCTGCTCGTCCTCCCCTTCTTCCTCTTCGGCGCCCTGGCCGGCCAGCTCGCCGACCGCTTCGACAAGGCCCGCCTGGTCCGCCTCCTCAAGGTCGTCGAGGTCCTCGTCCTCGGCGTGGCCTGCGTGGGCTTCCTCGCCGAGAGCACGCCCCTCCTCTTCCTGGCCCTCTTCGGCATGGGCACCCAGTCGGCCTTCTTCGGCCCCCTCAAATACGCCCTCCTCCCGGAGCACCTCGCGCCCGAGGAGCTCGTCGCCGGCAACGCGCTGGTCGAGCTGGGTACCTTCGCCGCCATCCTGGTGGGCACCCTCGTCGGCACCCTGGCCGGCGCCATCCCCGGCGCCGGCGGCGCGGTGGGCCTCGCGCTGGTCGTCACTGCGCTCCTCGGCCTCCTCGCCTCGCGCACCATCCCCGCCGCGCCCCCCAGCGCCCCGGCGGCCATCGACCCCAACCCGGTCCGCGCCACCGCCAGCACCCTGCGCCTCGCCTTCCGCGACCGCGCCATCGGCGCGGCCATCGGCGGGGTCACCGTATTCTGGGCCGTCGGCGCCCTGGTGCTCGGCCAGCTCCCCACCTTGGCCACCGAGCTCGGCGCCAGCGAGCACGGGCTCTCGGTGCTCCTCGCCGGCTTCAGCGTGGGCATCGGTCTCGGGGCCTTCCTCTGCGAGAAGGTGAGCCACGGCAAGGTGGAGCGCGGCTACGTCGTCCTCGCGGCCCTCGGCATGGTGCTCGGTCTCGTGGCGCTCGCCGCCGCGCACACCCTGGTCGGCGCCGTCGTCGCCGCCCTCGTCCTCGGGGTCGCCGGCGGCTTCTTCGCCGTCCCGCTCCAGGCCGAGCTCCAACGCCGCGCCCGCCCCGAGGAGCGCGCCCGGGTCATCGCCGCCAACAACATCGTCAACGCCCTGGGCATGGTGCTCGCCGCCGGCGGCGCCGCCGCGACCCTCGCGCTCGGGGGCACCACCGAGCACCTCCTCTTCGGCAGCGCCATCCTCCTGGGCGCCATCGTCCTCGTCTGGACCTGGCGGGCTCGCCGGGACCTCGTCCGCGTCACCACCCGCGCCCTGGTGCGCGCGGGCTACCGCCTCGAGGTCCGCGGCCTGGAGCACGTCCCCGCCGAAGGCCCGGCGCTCCTGGTCGCCAACCACATGGGCTTCGCCGACGCCTTCGTCCTCGGGTGTCTCCTCGACCGAAACCCCCGCTTCGTGATGGACCACCGCATGTTCCGGCTCCCCGTGCTCAGTGGTCTCTTCCGTTTGGCCCGCGCGATCCCCATCGCGCCGCGCCGCGAGGATCCGGAGACCTTCGCCCGCGCCTTCGAGGCCATCGACGAGGCCCTCGCCGCCGGCGAGCTGGTCATCCTCTTCCCCGAGGGCAAGTGCACCCGCGACGGGGCCGTCGACGAGTTCAAGGCCGGCATGGAGCACGTCCTCCGGCGCCGGCCGGTCCCGGTCATCCCGGTGGGCCTCACCGGTCTCTACGAGGGCTCCTTCTTCAGCTACGACGGCGGCCTCCCCATGCGGAAGCTCCCCCGCCGCTTCCGCGCGGCGGTCGGGGTCCACGTGGGGCCGGCGCTGCCCCCGAGCATCCGCGCCGAAGAAGCCCGAGCGGTGGTCGGCGTCCTCATGGCCGCCTGACCGCCTGACCGCCTGACCGCCCGAACCCTGGCGATGGCCGCGCGGGGGGCGCCCCGGTACCCTCCCCGCGGTGAACCTCCCGCCCGCCGATTGGCCCCTCGACGAGGCGCTCGTGAGCGCGCTGGTGACCGAGCAGGCCCCCCAGCACGCCGGGCCCGTCCGGCGCCTCGGCCGGGGCTGGGACAACGAGGTCTTCCTGGTCGGCCAGGCCCATGTCGCCCGGCTCCCCCGCCGCGCCCCGGGCGTCCCCCTCCTCCGCAACGAACACCGCTGGCTCGGCGAGCTCCCGCCGCTCCCGATCCCCATCCCCTCGTTGGTCCACCGCGGCCAGCCCTCGGAGCGCTTCCGCCACCCCTGGTCCCTCTGCCGCTTCCACCCCGGCGAGCGCGTCGACGATCGCCCCCTGGACCGCTCCGCCGCCGTCGCGATGGGCTCCTTCCTCGCCGCGCTGCACCACCCGGCTCCGCCCGACGCCCCCGGGAACGACGCCCGCGCGATCCCCCTCGAGGAGCGCACCGCCGGCTTCGAACGGGATCTCGTCGCCCTGGGTTCGCTGGGCCGAGGTCTCCAGGATCACTGGTCCCGGCTCCGCCGGCTCCCCCCCTCCGCCGATCGGGTCTGGCTCCACGGCGACCTCCACCCCGGCAACGTCCTCCACCAGGATGGCGCGGTGACTGCCATCATCGATTTCGGCGACCTCTGCGCCGGCGACCGCGCGGTCGACCTCTCCTTCGGCTGGATGGCCTTCGGCCCCCAGGAGCGCGGGGTCTTCTTCGACCACGCCGGCGCCGGCCCCCTCGATCGCGAGCGGAGCCGGGGCTGGGCCCTGGCCCTCGCCGCCACCTACGTGGCCTTCTTCGAGCCCGGCCCCTTCCGCGCCATGGGCGAGCGCACCCTGCAGCAGATCCGGGTCCCCAGCTGAGCCGGGCGCGGTCCGGGCGGTGTCGTTCGCGAGACCTCCCGGGGGCTCCCGGGCGCCGCGAACCCGTCTCCACCGGCTCCCTCGCGCCCCTCCCTCACGCCCCATGAGTTTGCGCGGGCCCTCCGGATCCGTTATCTGCCCTTGCTCCATCCACGGGGCACGGCTCTGTCGAGCCCTCCAGTTCAAGCCAAAGCCCGAGAAAACACGGAAAAATGTACCGCTGTCAGCTCTGCAACGTCGTTCAGCCGCCCCGCACCCGGGCGGTGAAGGTGACCACCGAGTCCCGCCCCACCGAGTACCCGAGCCGCCCCAAGGCCAACCGTCTCCGCGTCGGCCGTAAGTGGAAGCAGTTCGACGATCCCGGCGGCGCCGGCTTCGAGATCGCCAAGGAGGCCACCGCCTGCCCGACCTGCGCCCGCGCCCACGAGGAGAAGCGCGCCGCGGACGAGGCCGCCGGTCTCTACGACGACGACGACCTCACCACCGAGGCTGCCGCTCTCTGAGCCCTGGACGTCCCGTGGACGGAAGAAGCCCCATCGCGCGCGCGGTGGGGCTTCATGCGTTGGGGCCCCAGGATTCGGGCGACTCCGGGGCCCGCCCGCACCATCCCGTTTGACAACCGCCCCCGACTACCGCTTAAGGCAACCCCGTGACCCGCTCTCTCGTCATCGTCGAGTCCCCGGCCAAAGCCACCACGATCCAGAAGTATCTGGGCAAGGGCTACGTGGTCGAATCGTCCATCGGCCACATCCGCGACCTCGCGCGCCCGGCCGACCTCGACAAAGAGGTGAAGACCCGCAGCGACTACATCAAGGAGTACGCGGTCGACGTCGAGAAGGACTTCGAGCCCTTCTACCTGGTCACGACGGATCGGAAGTCCCACATCACGAAGCTCAAGAAGGAGCTCAAGGGCGTCGACCAGCTCCTGCTCGCTACCGATGAGGACCGCGAGGGCGAGAGCATCGCTTGGCACCTGGTCGAGGTGCTGAAGCCGAAGGTCCCCGTGCGCCGGATGGTCTTCCACGAGATCACCCCCAAGGCGATCAAGGAGGCCGTCGACAACCCGCGGCAGATCGACCAGAGCCTGGTCGACGCCCAGGAGGCCCGCCGCATCCTCGACCGCCTCTACGGCTTCGCTGTCAGCCGGGTGGTCCGGCAGCGTGGCCGCGGTCGCTCCGCCGGCCGGGTCCAGTCGGTGGCCATGCGGGCCGTGGTCGAGCGCGAGCGCGAGCGCATCGCCTTCGTGAAGTCGAGCTACTGGGACCTCGAGGGGCTCTTCGAGAACGCCGAGAAGGCCAACCTCTCGGCCACCCTGGTCGAGGTCGACGGCCAGCGGGTCGCCACCGGTCGCGACTTCGACGATCGCGGCAAGCTGGTGCGCGACGCGGTCCAGCTCGACGAGGCGGGCGCCAAGCAGCTCGCCGCGGCCCTGAAGGGCCAGCCCTTCACCGTCGCCGACCTGCAGGAGAAGGACTACCGCCGCCGCCCGGCCGCGCCCTTCATGACCTCGACCCTCCAGCAGGAGGCCGGCCGCAAGCTCCGCTTCTCGTCCCAGCGCACGATGCGCGCCGCCCAGCGGCTCTACGAGAACGGGTACATCACCTACATGCGTACGGACTCCACGACCCTGTCGGAGACCGCGCTCCAGGCCGCCCGCAAGCAGATCCTCGATCTCTACGATCCGGCCGACCTGCCCAAGCAGCCCCGCGTCTACAAGCGGAAGGTGAAGAACGCCCAGGAGGCTCACGAGGCCATCCGGCCCGCCGGCGACGACTGGCGCACCCCCGAGCAGGTGGCGCGCGAGGTCGGCCCCGACGAGGCGAAGATGTACGAGCTCATCTGGAAGCGCACCGTCGCTTCGCAGATGGAGGACGCCCGCGGCAAGACCCTCACCGTCCGCATTGCCGGCAAGGCGACCGACGGTCGCGAGGCGGTGCTCACCGTCCGCGGCAACGCGATCACCTTCCCCGGTTTCCTCAAGGCCTACGTCGAGGGCAGCGACGACCCCGCCGCCGAGCTCGAGAGCCGCGAGACCCACCTGCCGCCGCTGAAGAAGGGCGAGGCCCTCAGCGCCCTCGGCTTCGAGGCCAAGGGGCACGAGACCCAGCCGCCGGCGCGCTTCACCGAGGCCTCGCTGGTGAAGTGGCTCGAGGAGCGCGGCATCGGTCGTCCCTCGACCTACGCCGCCATCATCGGCGTGATCCAGGACCGCGGCTACGTGTGGAAGAAGGGCACGGCCCTGATCCCCACCTTCAAGGCCTTCCAGGTGACCCGCCTCCTCGAAGGCCACTTCAACCACCTGGTCGATTACGAGTTCACGGCGCGCATGGAGGACGACCTCGACGCCATCGCCTCCGGCGAGGCGGGTCGCAGCGCCTACCTCGAGCGCTTCTTCTTCGGCGCCGGCGAAGGCGAAGGCCTCGACGAGCTGGTGAAGCGCAAGCTCAACGAGGAGATCGACCTCGAGGAGATGCGTCGCCTCGAGACGATGGCCATCGGCGAGAAGGACGGTGAGACCATCGCCGTGCGCATGGGCCAGTACGGCCCCTACCTGCAGCACGGCGAGCGGACCGCGAGCGTGCCGGACGACATGGCGCCGGACGAGCTCACCGTCGACAAGGCCATCGAGCTCCTCGACGCGCCCAGCGGTGACCGCGAGCTCGGCAAGGACCCGAGCACCGGGCTGCCGGTGCTCCTCCGCGCGGGCCGCTTCGGCCACTACGTCCAGCTCGGCGAGATCGAGAAGGGCTCGAAGGAGAAGCCGCAGACCGCGTCGATCCTCAAGTCCATGGACCCCGCCACGCTCACCCTCGAAGACGGGCTCAAGGTCCTCGCGCTGCCGCGCCTGGTGGGCAAGTCCCCCGAGGGCGAAGAGATCTTCGCGACCAACGGTCGCTACGGTCCCTACCTCATCAAGGGCAAGGACAACCGCAGCCTGGAGACCGAGGACCAGATCTTCACCTGCTCCGTCGACCAGGCCATGGCGCTCTTCGCCCAGCCCAAGCGCGGTCGCCGCGGCCAGGCCAAGCCCCCGCTCCGCGAGCTGGGCAACGATCCGGTCAGCGAGAAGCCCATCGTGCTCAAGGAGGGCCGCTTCGGACCCTACGTGACCGATGGCGAGACGAACGCCTCGCTCCGCAAGGCCGACGACCCCAAGACGATCACGCCCGAGCGGGCGCAGGAGCTCCTCCAGATCCGTCGCGAGAAGGCCCCCACCAAGCGGAAGCGCAAGGCGGCCAAGAAGTCGACGAAGAAGAGCACCAAGAAGTCGACGAAGAAGAGCACCAAGAAGACCACGAAGAAGGCGGCCAAGAAGACCACGAAGAAGGCGGCCAAGAAGACCACGAAGAAGGCGACCAAGAAGAAGGCCAAGAGCGCGTCCACGGACGCCTGATCGATGGGCGCCGCGGTCCTCACGGCGCTCGTCGCCGCGGCGTTGGGTGCGGCGTTGGGGCTCTCGCGGCGCGGCAGCGTGCTGCTGGGGGCCACCCACACCCTGGCGGTGGTCGTCGCCCTGGTGGTCATCGGCCTGGAGCTGGTGCCCACCGCCTTGGCGGCGGTGGGGCTGTGGGCGCTGGTGGTCTTCGGCGGCGCCTACGCGGCGGCCAGCTTGCTGGAGCGGGTCGGCCATGCGCAGGGCCTGGAGCCGGGGTGGGGCGTCGAGCTCGGCTTCCTGGCCCTCTGTGCCCACCGGGTCGGAGACGGCTTGGCGATGGCCCACTTCGGCCACGCCGCCGGCGGGTTCGAGGGCATGTTGGCCATCGCGGCCCACGGCGTGCCGGTGATCGCGCTGGTCACCATCGCCTACCGGGAGCGTTCTCGGCGCGCTGCGGTGGTCCGGGTGATCCTCCTCGCCATCGCCTCGCTCGCGGGCATCGCCCTGCACGAGGTGATCCCCGAAGAGCACGCCGCGCTCCCCTGGATCAGCGCGGCGCTGGCGGGGTTGCTGCTCCACGTCGTCACGCACGGGTGGAACACGCCCAGCCCCGAGTCCCTGACCCACCGCCTGGTGGACGTCGGAGCCGTCGTGGCCGGGCTGGCGGTCGCCCTGGTCTCCGGCCACGACCACGGTCACGAGGACGGCCGGGTCCGCGACGCCACCCTCCACGCACTGCTGGAGCTCGGCCTGGACACCGCGCCGGTGCTCCTGGTGGGGCTGGTCGCCGCCGCGGCGCTCAAGGCCGCGGGCTGGCTTATCCCGCGGCGTTGGCTCGGCGGAGGCTCGCGCCCCACCCAGGCCCTCCGGGGCGCCGTCCTGGGGCTCCCGGCGCCCATCTGCGCGTGCGGGGTCCTGCCGCTGGCCCACTCGCTCCGGAGCCGCGGCGCGGCGCCGGCGCTGGTCGTCGCTTTCCTCTTCGCCACCCCGGTGCTCGCCTTGGAGACCTTCGCCCTCTCGGTGCGCTTCCTCGGCTGGCCTTTCGCGCTGGTCCGTTTCGGCGGCGCGGTCGCGGTCGCGGTCCTGGCGGCGCTCCTGCTGGCCGCGACCGGGCCCCGGAGCGCCCTGCCGCCAAAGGAGCCCCCGAGCTTCGGCGAGCAGGATCTCGTGAAGCGCTTCGTGACCCAGCTCGACGAGCTGACCCACCATGTCCTGCCCTGGACGCTGATCGGGCTCGTCGCCGCCGCCTACGTCGAGGCGGTGATCCCTCCGGAAGCCTTCGCTGGTCCCGGCTTCGCGCTCAACGCGCTGCTCCTCACGCTGGTGGCCGTGCCCAGCTACGTGTGCGCGACCAGCGCGACGCCCCTCGCCGCGGTGCTGGTGATGAAGGGGGTGGCGCCGGGCGCCGTGCTGGTCGGCTTGCTCCTCGGCCCGGCGATCAACCTCGCCACCGCGGGCTGGCTCTGGCAGACCTACGGCCGCCGCGCGGCGCTCGCCGCGCTCGGGGCCTTGGTCCTCGGGGTCTGGGCCCTCGCGGGCGCGGTCGAGCTCGGCGATCTGCCCCTGGCGACCCACGCGGCGGCGACCGAGCACGACCACGGCGCCTTCGCGGTGGTCGGCGCGGCACTCCTCGGCCTACTTGCCTTCCGGAGCATCTGGCGGGTGGGGCTGCGCGCGTGGCTCGGGGCCCTCGGCGAGTCCCTGGGCTCGGTCGACGACCACGGGCACGACAATGCCCATGGGCACGGACATGCCGGCCATGGTCCCGGGCATTCCGGCCACGGCCATTCGGCCCACGGGGATGAGACATCGAGTCCCCCGGCCGGTCCCGTCCGCCCGAGCAACGACCTCGACCCGTAGGCCGAGTCCTCAGCCTGGGGCACTCGTGCGCTTCGAGCCGGAGCCCCCACGACATTTTTGTCATGTTGGCATTTTCCGTCGATGGTCCCAAGACTACTCACTCGGGAGGGATTGGAGCGAATCGTCGCTCTCTTTCCTTTATTTGACCGAAAGGATGGATATGAGAAATCGAACTAACTTGCTGCGGGGTGTCCTAGCCGCGGCGCTGGCCCTGGGTGGCTTCGCGATCCTGACGCCGCCGCAGGCGATGGGTGCCGACCACCTCGACTCCAACGCCACCAAGGCCGAGCCCACCGCGGACCTCGCCGACTGGTATGCCTGGACCGACGCCGACGGCGAGCACTTGAACCTCGCGATGACCTTCTTCCCGCTGATCGACGGCGAGGCGGAGTTCAGCAGCGAGGTCCTCTACGCGTTCCACGTGAATGCCCACGAGAACCTGCTCACCGCGCCCGCGAAGAGCACCCTGATCACCTGCCGCTTCTACGACGGCTCCAACGTCGAGTGCTGGGCCAACCAGGACGGCTCGGTCGGCGCCTACCTCGAGGGTGACGCCAGCGCCTCCGACGGCGTGACCAACGCCGACGGCTCCCTCCGGATGTTCGCGGGCCTCCGCAACGATCCCTTCTACTTCAACCTCGATGGCTTCCTCAGCGTCGCGCAGACCGTGCGCGGGGTGGTGGCCGCCGATCCCAGCGCCCTCGGCCTCGACGCCAACGGCTGCCCCGCCGGCGTGGACGACGGCGTCCGCACCGCCCTGGTCGGCCAGCTCGCCCAGAACGCTCCGGACGCCATGGACGGCGCGCCCATCGACGACCTCCAGGGCGCCAACGTGATGGCGCTCGTCCTCCAGGTCGACATGGACCTCGTCGCCGACGGCGAGAACATGGTCTTCAGCACCTGGGCCAGCACCCACACCTTCGAGTGACGGAGAGCACCATGAACAAGAAGATCCTCCATTTGATGACGCTCCTCGCTCTCGGCTCCGCCATGGTCTTCACCGGTTGCGGTGACGACGACGGCGACGACGACGACGACACCACCGTGACCATGGACCTGGGCACCGACGACATGGGCGGCGAAGAGCCGGACATGAACGTCACCCCGGCCGAGCCCCGCGGCATGGACAACCCCCCGACCATCACCGGTCAGATCGACCGTGCCGGTCGCCCGGGTGTGACCACGGCCCTCGTCGGCACCTTCACCATGACCGACGACGACGCCCGCGAGGCCCTCAAGGACGACTACAACGCGGACGCGGACACCTCGAACTGGGCCACGTACGCGGACACGATCCACGCTCAGCTCGCCGTCATCGACGGCCTCGACGGCACCTGCGGCAACCAGTTCGGCTACGACGTCGACCTCGAGGGTGGCCCCGTCACCACCGACTACGACTTCCTCGCCGCCGTCCTGGCCAACGACCGCGTGTGGGTCAACGGCGCCAAGACCAACTGCGCCGACACCTACCTCGGCTACGAGCTCGAGGTCCTCGGGATCCTCGAGGACGGTGGCTGCGGCGGTCGTATCCCGTCCACCGACGTCATCGACATCACCTACTCGGTCCTCGCCGCGGGTCTCCCCGCGCTCTCGCCGAGCCCGGCCGTGGGTGATGGCGTCGACATGGACGACGCCACCACGTCCACCACTGCTTTCCCCTACCTCGCGGCTCCCTGAGGACATCATGACGACGTATCGCCTCCTCCTCGCCTCGTGTCTCCTCTTCGGCGCCGCCTGCGCCGAGGAGGAGGCGGTGCCGTCCGAGCCGGCCGAGCCGGCCGAGCCGGCCGCCGTGACCATCGACGTCACGCGCCGGACCACCGACGGCATGACCGCCGTCCGGAACCTCGACCTCAGCGTCGACGGTGCCCGAGCCCACTTCGAGCGTATCGGCAGCCCGCTGACCCGGAGCCGCCTGATCGGACTGCTCGACCTACGCGCCGCCATGACTGGCGCCTATGACGATTTCCGGGAGCTCGACGAGCTCACCGCGGCCGGTATCGACCGGCCGGAACCCTCCTCTTCCGCGCTCCTCGAGCGCGCCGGATACCTCAGCGCCGTGCATCGCTTCGAGGAGTCCCGCGCCATGCTCGACCGCGCCGAGGCCGCCGGAGCCTCCGCGACCTCCACCCGAGGGGAACGCCTCATCATCGACTTGGCGCTGGGCCGGGATCCCAGCGAGCTCCTTCCCATCGCCCGAGCGATGCTGGACGAGCGCCCTGACTTCGACTCCCACGCCCGCCTCGCGGGTGTCCTCGCCGCCCTGGGTCGCTTCGAGGAAGCCGACGCCGAGTATCGGGCCGCCCTCGCCAGTTACGACGACGTGGCGCCGTTCCCGGTCGCCTGGAACGCCTTCCAGCGCGGCGTGATGTGGGCCGAGTCGGCCGACCGCCCGGACCTCGCGCGCCCCCTCTACGAAGAGGCCGTGCGGCGCCTCCCGGTCTACGTGGTGGCCAACGTCCACCTGGCCGAGCTCGAGGCCACCAGCGGCGAGGTGGACACCGCCCGCGCCCGGCTGCGCACCTTGGTCGACCGGGGCGCCGAGGATCCCGAGCCCGCCGGCTACCTCGGCGAGCTCGGCGTCGACGATGCCGGCGCACTCATCGCCCAGGCCGCGGCCCGCTATGAGGTCCTGCTCGGTCGGCACCGCGAGGCCTTCGCCGACCACGGCTCCGAGTTCTTCGCGGGGCCCGGCGGGGACCCCGCCCGGGGCCTGGAGCTCGCGCTCTTCAACCTGGAGAACCGGCGGAACGCGCGCGCCTACGTGGTGGCCATCGAGGCCGCTGGCGCCGCCGGGGAGGAGCAGCGGGCATGCGATCTGGCGCTCGAGGCCGAGCCCTACGCCGAGCGCCACCCGGTGCTGCGCCACCTGGTCACGGAAATCCGCTCCGCTTGCCCATCCGGGGCGTGACTCTTGGTCGCGTGCCCCGGGTGGAAGTGGTAGAAACGCCGCGTGAGTGAGGGGCACAGCTGGACTTTTCTCAGTAACCACGCGCACGCGCTCATGTGCATCGCGCGGGACCCCGACGCGCGCGTGCGCGACATCGCGGCGGCGGTGGGTATCACCGAGCGCGCGGTCCAGCGCATCCTCCGGGAGCTCGAGGAGGCCGGCGTGCTGGTCCGGGAGCGCCGCGGGCGCCGGAACCACTACGTCATCGAGGGCCACTGCCCGCTGCGGCACCCCCTCGAGCAGCACCGCACGGTCAACGACCTCATCAAGCTCGTCTCCTCCGAGGAGTGAGACCGGTGCCCCCGGGGGGGGGCACCGCGACCGGGAGCTCGGGGCGAGAGAGTTCGGCCGGCCCCAGTCCCGCTCAGTCGCGGCAGCTGGTGAGCGCCTGCCAGGCCGCGTGGGCGGCCCATGTCTCGGCGGCGGCTTCGACCTCGGCGACGCCCGCGTCGGCCAGGCTCTGCTCCCGGATGTTCACGAAGAGCAGGCTCGAGCTGCCGGCGTCGAAGCGCGAGCGCTCGGCGGCGGCCAACTCCCGCACCACCGCGAGCTGTTCCCGAGCCAAGCTCAGGTTCTCCTGGGCCAGCCGGTTGGCGCTCACCGTGTCCGCGAGGGCGGTCCGGAGCTCGTCGGCCGCCAGACGAAGCTCGGCCTGGGCGGCCTCGAGCTCGCCTTCGGCGGCGCCCAACGCGCCCCGGTCGCTGCGCAGGAGCAGCGGCATCGAGAAGGAGAGCCCGGCCTCCAGGTAGGTCCCGGAGAGGTTCTCCTGGCGGGCGACGTCGGCGTCCTCGCCGAAGTCGCGGCTGACCTGCACGGAAGCATCCAGCCGGGGCCCGCGGAGCGCGCGGGCCAGGTCGACCTTGGTCTCGAGCTGCCGGATCTTCGCGCGCAGCGCGGCCAGGGTGGGGTGACAATCGATGATCCGCTGGGCCACGGCCGCGGGATCGCCCAGCTCGGCCGGTGCGCCGACGACCTCCGGGGGCAGCTGCTCCGGCGTCGGCGGCGAGGGGTCGCCGCTGCGGTCCCGGTAGAAGAGCCCGAGGACCAGCGCCGTGGCTTCGAGCTTCCGCCGGGCGCTGGCGAGCTTCTGCTGTCGCGAGAGCAGGGCCCGCCGGGCCTCGAGGCCCTCGATGGGCGCCACCGCACCGGCTTCGATGCGCCGCTGGATCTGGCCGACCCGGGTCTGGGCCAGCGCGAGGATCTCCTGGGTCACGGCGAGCGCGCGGCCGGCGGAGACCCACTTCCAGTAGGCCTCGGTGGCCTTCTGCTGGACGGAGAGCCAGGTGTAGTCCCGGGACTGCTCGGCGGCGTCGACGCCGTCTTCGGCGATGCGACGACCGGCGCGCCGATAGTCCAAGGGACCGGCGCGCCAGAGGGGGACCCGGATGCCCGCGCGGATCTCGCCGCCGGGGAGGGTCTCGTCCGAGTAGTAGGTGGGCCAGTGGTCCTCGTAGAC
Organism: Myxococcales bacterium UBA1660; assembly: GCA_002320815.1. Classification (GTDB taxonomy): domain Bacteria; phylum Myxococcota_A; class Polyangia; order Polyangiales; family Houyiibacteriaceae; genus UBA1660. The sequence goes on along the minus strand of DCLA01000118.1, from coordinate 140,606 downwards.
GCCGCGGCCGTAGCGGTAGCCGGCCCACACCTCGAGGCCCCAGATGGGCGTCGGCTGGGAGAGCTCGACGTCGAGCCGGCGCAGCTCGTAGTACCCGCCGGTCCGCAGCTTCGCGGTGGCCGAGAGGGTCGGGTCGAAGGCGCCCCGGGCGCCCATCAGCTCCTGCTCGGCGACCTCGACCCGGGCGAGCGCGGCCTCGACCCGGGGGTGGTGACGCCGCGCCGACTGGAGGACGGTGTCCAGGCGGAGACCGTCCTGCGCCGCGGCGCTGCTCGTGAGGAGTAGCGCCGCGAGAACCCCCGACGCCCTCACTTGCCGCCCTCGTCGCTCGCCCCGTAGGAGCTGGTGCCGTGGCTGCCGTAGGCTCCGGGGGGCGCCTCGCGGTAGCGGGGCGGGAAGCCGTTGAGCTGGCGCCAGATCTCGAAGCCCACCGAGACCTCCTCGAGGAGGACCCAGCCCTTGGCGCGGACGCCCTGGCGGAGGAACCGTGCCGAGGGCCAGGGCTCGTCCTCGGTGTCCGGGATGACCACCACTCGGAAGTCGCCGGCGCCATCGTCGGCCGGGTCCACGAAGGCCACGCGGCCCCCGAAGGTACCCACCGCGACGCTGGGCCACCCGGCGAACTGCACCGCGGGCCACCCCTCGAACTGGAGGCGCACCGGGCGCCCTTCGGTGATCAACGCGGCGTCGTTGCCGTCCACGTAGAGGGCCACGGCGCGGCTCTCGGTCTCCGGCACCAGGTAGGCCAGGGTCTGGCCCCGGGAGACCTGCATGCCGCCCTGCTGCACCAACACGCGCTGCACGGTGCCGGCGCGGGGCGCGTGGATCCGCTGCGCGGCCTGCTGGGCCACCCGGCTCTCCACCGAGGTCAGCGAGGCCTGGGTGCTGGCCACGTCGCTCTCGGCGGAGCGCAGCGAGGCCCGGGCCGACTCCAGGGAGGCCGCGGTGCTCGCGCGGGTCTCTTCGAGAGCGGCGCGCTCCATCTGGAGCTCGTCGCGCGCCGCGCGGAGCTGCGCCTCGGCGACCTGGAGGTCCGCGCGGGCCTTGGTGGCGTCGGCCTCGGCGACCTCCCGGTCCCGGGTGGAGGCCAGCCCTTCGGCGGCGAGCTCCTGGATCCGGGTCTCCTGGCGATCGGCGATGACGGAGGCGGCGCGGGCGGCCTCCACCTTTTCCTCCGCGGCGCGCAGCTTCTGCCGCGCCACCCGCACCTTGGCCCGGGCGGCCTCGATCTGCGCCCGCTGGGACTCGCGGAGGCTCTCCACGCGGTCCCGGTAGGCGGCGGCGGCGTCGCCGTAGGCTTCCAGGCGCGCCTCGTACGCGTCCAGCTCGCGCTGGAGTCGCTCCATCCGGTCGGGGTCGTTGTCGTTGAGTTCGACCAGGAGCTGACCCTCCTCGACGTGCTGACCCTCGACCACGTGCCACCGGAGGATCCGACCGGAGATGGTCGCCTGGAGCACCTGCGGGCGGTCGTCGGGCGTGAAGGCGATGACCTGCCCCTCGCCGGAGAGGTTCTGCCGCCAGGGCGCGGCGGCGCCGAAGATCAGCAGCGCGACCAGCGCCAGCGCGACCCGGCGGGCGATGCGGCGCGGCGCGCGCGGCGTGGGGACGAGTCGCGCCGAGGGGAGGAAGGACTGGTGGTCGAAGTCGTCGCCACCGAACCACGAACGAAGACGCTTCACGCCGCCATCCCCCGCTGCACGAGGCCGGGCACTTCGGGATCGGGGGTCTCCACGTGGTCCAGCATCAATAGGGTGCGTTCGTCGGCGAGCTGGCGGGCGAGCTCCCGGGCGTCGCTCAGCGGGAAGCGGCTCAGCACCCCGTCCATCACCAGCAGGCCGGGGCGGGCGGCGACTGCGCGCGCGAGGGTCAGGCGGATCCGGTCGAGGGGCTCCAGCGGCAGCCCGCTGGGCGGGAGCTGGGTGCGGAGGCCTTCCGGGAGCGCGCGGACCACGTCGGCCAGGCCGACCGAGTCGAGCACGGCCCAGACCTCGGAGGCGGTGAGCTGGGGCGCGAAGATGCGGACGTTCTCGGCGATGGTGCCGGGGATGATCTCCGCATCGCGCACGACGGCGGTGCGCGCCCGCGCGCTGGTCAGGTCGATGTCGCGGAGGTCCTCGCCACCGACGCGGACCACGCCCTCTTCGGGCTCCTCGAGGGCGAAGAGGAGGTCGACGAGCGCGGCGCGCTTGTGCGCATCGGCCCGCAGGAGCACGGCCGAGCCGGCCGGGATGTTCAGGCTGGTCCCGTGGAGGACCCCGGAGTGGGAGCGGACGCTCTCCAGGCGGACGGCCAGGGGGCCGGAGGGGGGCAGGGCGCGCTCGCCGTGGCTCCGCTCCACCGGGAGCGAGAGCAGGGTGCCCAGCTTGTCGGCGGCGGCGACCAGGTCGTACATGGTCTCCAGCTTGGTGCCGAGCTTGCTGATCGAGGCGACCACGGCGCTGACGATGAGCTCCGCCGCGACGAGCTGACCGATGGTGAGCTCGCGCTCGACGACCAGCCAGCCGCCGACCGCCAGGAGCGCGACGCTGACCAGCACCTGGATGGCCAGGGTGCCGATGAACTGCCGGAAGAAAATCCGGAAGTGGACGTCCCGGGACCGGAGCCAGGTGGCGGCCAGACCGTCGAGGCGGCTGGCGGCCATCTCGGCGCCGCCGGTGGTCTTGAGCACGAAGAGGTGGCGGACCATCTCCTCGAGCCAGCCGGCCACCGCGTACTTGGCGTAGGACTCGTCCACCGAGGTCTGGGCGGCGTTCCGGCCCATCACGAAGACCACGAAGACGACGGCCAGGATCAGCGCCGCGCCGAAGCCCAGGAGCAGCGGGTGATAGAAGGCGAGGACCAGCAGACCGACGAAGCTGGTGAGCAGCGCCTCGAAGCCCTCGACCAGGATCACGCTGGTGGCCTTCTGGGCGGTGAAGATGTCGAAGAAGCGGTTCATGAGATCCGGGCCGCGACCGGTCTCGAAGGCGGTGATCTCGACCCGCGGGAGCCGCTCCGCCAGGGCGGAGGTCATGCGCACGAACATGCGGCGCTGGATCACTTCGACGACCCAGGTCTGCAGCGCTCGGAGACCCGCAGCGAAGACCAAACCGGCGCCCACCAGCGCCGAGAGCACCAGGATGGGCTGCAGCAGGGTGCCGAAGGCCACGGTGTTGACGAGGACCTGCACCGCGATCGGCAAGGTGAGCGAGAGCAAACCGATGCCCACCGCGTAGATGACCACCACGCCGATGTCGGGCTTCTCCGGCCGCAGCAGATCCCCGACGAGGCGCCAGGGCGAGTGCTTGCCGGGGTGTCCGACGCCGGGATCCGGCCGCTCGTCGAGGCTGACGAAGCGCGCCTCTTCGGACTCGGAGCGGAGCATGAGCCGCTCGATGAGCTCCTCGCGAGAGACCCACTCCCGCTCGCCGGAAGCCGAGCGTACCGCCACGCGCGCGCGCGTGCGCGCCTCGAGGGCGACGAGGCTGCCGCGGCCATCGCGGATCAACACCGGCCGACCGTCGAGGGAGGTCAGCACCGCCCCGAGGGGCGCCGCGAATACGCGAGCATCGAGGCCCCGGTCGCGGGCCGCCCGGGCGACGGCGTCCAGGCCCTCGACGCCGTCCTCGTACATCGCCGCCGCGGCCTCGTCGAGCTCGTCGAGCGCCGGCATCTCGTGTGACGCAGCGTTCATGAGCAACCAAGCATGCAACACCATTGACGAATGTCAACACATGTTTCATGCTTCTTACATGTCGGAAACGCTCGCCCCATCGTGGACCTTCCTGTCCCGGCACGCGCAGGCGCTGATCTGCATCGCGCGCGACCCCGACGTTCGCTTGAGAGACATCGCAGACCTGGTCGGCGTTACCCCCCGCGCCGCCCAACAGCTGGTCAACGAACTGCGAGACGCTGGGGTCGTTCGGGCCGAGCGACGAGGTCGCCGGAACCACTACGTCCTGGTCCATGGGCACCCGCTACATCATCCCCTCGAGGCCGAGCACACCGTGGACGAGCTGCTGAGCGCGCTGGCGGTCCCGCACGAGTGCGACGGCGAGTGCGACCGCTGACCGCCTCGAGCCTCGAATCACGGACGGAACGACGAAGCCCCCGCTACCCGAGGTAGCGAGGGCTTCGTTCGATCGAGCGGCGCGTCAGGCCGGTTCGACCACCATCGAGATGACGCGTCCCTGCTGGGACGGCTTCGAGGCGATGCGACCGAAGTTGGCGAGCGTGTCGTGGAAGTGCTCGCGCATCATCTCGATCCATCGTTCCGGGTAGGCCCGTTCTCGTCCGCGCATGCGCATGACGATCTTCACCTTGTCTCCGCGCTCCAGGAATTTCCGGGCGCGCGAGAGCTTGGTCTCGAGATCGTGATCGTCGGTCTTGGGGCGCATCTGGACCGTCTTCATGCTCGGCTGGTTGCTCTTGGCAGCCGATTTCTGCTTCTTGCGGTCGTACTTGAACCGACCGTAGTCCATGATGCGGCAGACGGGGGGGCGTGCGTGAGGCGAGACCTCCACCAGATCGAGCCCATGCTGGCGCGCTGCGGCGCGTCCTTCGTCGGGGCTCATCACGCCGAGGGCTTCACCCTCGGGCGAGATCACGCGGATCTGCGGAAATCGAATGCGTCCGTTGACGCGGTGTTCGGGGGCCTCAGGCCGGACCTTTCCTCGGAATCGTCGTCCCAATGTTTCTCCTTTCGAATGATCGCGCGCGGGGATATCCCGCGCGGCGAGTCACGCACCAGGGGAAGAGCTACGGAGCTCCTCTGCCCGCCCGGGGTCACGTCGCGCTGTCGACCGCGACGCGCATTTCCCGAAGCGTGAGCTGCGGCCCGTTCTACTGACGTCGTCCTCGAGGGACGCGAAGAAGAACCACCGCACCGTCACGCGCGCGTGCTCTTGGTACCCACTCTAAGGCGGCAACCGCGAAATCGCAAGGGGGTCAGTGCCGCACGTCTTGATCGGTGAAGATCTTCAATCCGCGCAGGTGCGTCGCCGGCAGGGTCGCGTCGCCGGCCAGGAGCCGGGAGAGCGCCTCGCGCTTCCCCTCGCCGGTGGCCAGGAGGATCGGGGTCCGCGCGGTGGACAGGAGCTTCAGGGTCAGGGTGATCCGCTCCGCCGGCGGCTTCGGGCTGTCGGGCACGAAGGCGACCAAGCCGTCGACGGGTTCCCGGAGCGGAAAGAGGGACGCGATGTGCCCATCGCCGCCCATGCCCAAGAGCAACACGTCGAGGCCGGCGTCGAAGTCGCGGCCGAGCGCTTCGGAGACGCGGCGCACGGCCTCGGGGGGCTTCTCGCCGGAGAGGTAGAGGGGCAGCTCGAGCGCCGGGGGTTGGCCGGGCATCAGCGAGCCGTCGCGATGGGCCGAGCCCCGGTTGGAGTCCTGGGCTTCGAAGGGGACGCAGCGCTCGTCGGTCCAGGTGAGCCGCACTCGGCGCCACACCTCGCCGAGGTCTTCGCGGGTGGGCCGGATCGCGGCCGCGGCGCTGCCTCCGGCGACCGCCAATCGGGCCGCGCCGCGGGCCTCGTCGGCCTCCCGGAGGGCACGGACCAGGGCCTCGGTCGCTTCCCCGAGGGGGTCCCGGGTCACGCGGAGCTCCACGTCCCAGGGCTTGGGTTGGCTGGTGATCATCACCCCTTGGACCATCCCCCTTCGCAGCCCCGGAAGAGCTCGTCGTTGCCGCTGGGACCCCAGGTTCCCGCCGGATAGGTCCGCAGGGGGCTGGCACCGGTCGCCCAGCCATCGCGGATGGCGTCGGTCCACTCCCAAGCGGCTTCCGCCTCGTCGGCGCGGAGGAAGAGGGTGGGATCGCCGCGCATGGCGTCGAGAATCAGCCGCTCGTAGGCGGGCGCCACCTGCTTTCCGAAGGCCTCCTCGTAGTCGAAGTCGAGGTGCGCCGGCTGCATGGTCATCGCCGCCCCCGGCTGCTTCACGCCGAAGCTGAGCTGGATGCCCTCCTTGGGCTGGATGCCCAGGGTCAGGACGTTGGGGCGGCGGGCGCAGAGCTCGCCGGCGTCGAGCTTTCGGCGGAGCTCACTGGGGCTCATGCCCTCGGGGCGGTTGAAGAGCTGCAGCGGCGGGGTGCGGAACTGGATCTGCACCTCGGTGAGCTTCTTGGGCATCCGCTTGCCGTGGCGGAGCAGGAAGGGGACCCCGCTCCAGCGCCAGGAGTCGATCTGGGCGCGCACGGCGACGTAGGTCTCGGTCTGGGAGTCGCCGGCGACGCCGTCTTCCTCGAGGTAGCCGGGGGCCTCCTCGCCGTCCACGGTCGCCGCGACGTACTGGCCGCGCACCGTGTCCCGAGCGACCTCCTTGGGGGTCAGGACGCGCAGGGCCCGGAGCACGTCGACCTTCTGACCACGGATGGCCTCGGGCTCGAGGGAGACCGGCGGCTCCATCGCGACCAGCGAGAGCACCTGGAGCAGGTGGTTCTGCATCACGTCGCGCAGGGCCCCGACCTCCTCGTAGAAGCGACCCCGACCTTCCATGCCCAGGGGCTCGGCGGCGGTGATCTGCACCAGCTCGACGTGGTGCCGGTTCCAGAGCGGCTCGAAGATCGCGTTGTGGAAGCGGAAGCCGAGCAGGTTCTGCACGGTCTCCTTCCCGAGGTAGTGGTCGATCCGATAGAGCTGCGACTCGCGCAGGTGCTCGTGGAGCTCGGCGTTGAGGGCGCGCGCGCTGGGCAGGTCGTGGCCGAAGGGCTTCTCGACGATCACCCGGCGCCAGGCGGAGCGCTCTTCTTCGTGCTGGTGGACCAGACCGGCCCCGGCGAGCCCGGCGACGGTGGGTCCGAAGAGGCTCGGCGCGAGGGACAGATAGAAGAGGCGACCGGCTTCTTCCCCGCCGGGGAGCTCGTCGAGGCGGGCCTTCAGGCGCGCCAGCGAGTCGGCGTCCTTCACGTCGGCGGAGACGTAGGCCATGCTGGTCCCCTCGAAATGGGGAGCCAGGTCGCCGGCGGATTCGCGGACCTTGGCCGCGAACTCGTCGTCGCTGCGCTCGCTTCGGGAGACCCCCACCAGGGTGGCCCCGCGGAGGTGACCGTCTTCGGCCAGGTGGGCCAGCGCCGGATAGAGCTTCCGCCGCGCGAGGTCGCCCGTGGCGCCGAAGACGATGATCTGAACGGGCTTGCGCTGGGAGTCGGCCATGCTCTCGAGGATCCTACACCGCACCGGGAGGTGCTCTGGCGTCCATAGGGCCGAGCGTGGCTGGCGCGAGGGGGGGACCGCCGTTCATGCTCCCGCGCATGGAGAGCAAGTGGGTCGAGGCGGACGCCCGAGCGGCGGTCGAGCGCTGGGCGAACGGGGATACGGTCGACGAGGCCCTGGCGCTGCGGGTGTATTCGTCGCGCCTGATCGGACGGGAGCCCACGCTGGTCCTGCACGGCGGCGGGAACACCTCGGTGAAGACCCGGCTCCGGGACGACACCGGGGAAGAGGTGGACGTGCTCTGCGTGAAGGGCAGCGGCTGGGACCTCGGCGACATCGAGCCCGCCGGGCTGCCGGCGGTGCGGCTGGAGAGCCTGGGCCGGCTCCGGGCGCGGGCTTCGCTGAGCGACGAGGCGATGGTGAACGCGCAGCGGACCCGGTTGCTGGACGCGTCGGCGCCGAATCCGTCGGTGGAGACCCTGCTGCATGCCTTCCTCCCGGCGAAGTACATCGACCACTCCCACGCCGACGCGGTGCTGGCCCTGGTCGACCAGCCCGACGGCGAGCGCATCTGCCGTGAGCTCTACGGCGACCGGCTGGCGTTGGTGCCCTACGTGATGCCCGGGTTCGCGCTGGCGAAGTTGGCGGCCGAGGTGGCCGAGGCCCACCCCGAGGCAGAGGGGCTGGTCCTCCTGAAGCATGGGCTATTCACCTTCGGCGCCACCGCGCGGGAGAGCTACGAGCGGCACGTGGCCGTGGTCGACGCGGCCGAGACGTACATCGCCGAGCGCCGCGCGTCGGTGCAGGTGCCCCGGCTCGAGCGACCCGCGCTCGACTGGCGCCGCATCGCGCCGATCCTCCGGGGCGCCCTGGGTCGCGACGGAGACCGGCGGACCCACTACGTGCTCCAGCGGCGCTCGGGGCCGGCCATCGAGGGCTACCTGGCGCGGACGGACCTGGCGTCGGTGTCCCAGCGCGGGACCCCCACGCCCGATCACGTGATCCGCACCAAGCGGGTCCCGCTGCTCCTCGAGCTGGATCCGGGGATGGACGACGCGGCCCTGGCGAGGGCGATCGCGACGGCCCTGAGCCGCTACCGGCAGGAGTACCGGGCCTACGTGGAGGCGGAAGCGGGCCAGAAGGGACGCGAGGTCCGGGCGCTCGATCCCGATCCCCGGGTCGTGCTCGTCCCCGGGGTCGGCCTGGTCACCGTCGGCGTGAACCCCAAGGCCGCGCGCGTGGCGGCCGACCTCCACGAGCACACGATGCAGGTCATCGAGGACGCCGAGGCCGTGGGCACCTATGAGGTCCTGCCCCTCGGCGACGTCTTCGACATGGAATACTGGAGCCTGGAGCAGGCCAAGCTGGGCAAGAAGAGCCCCCGACCCCTCGATGGGCAGGTGGTGGTGATCACCGGCGCCGCGGGCGGGATCGGCGAGGCCACCGCGCGGCGCTTCGCCGGAGCGGGCGCGACCCTCTTCTTGATGGATCGGGACCCGAAGGCCCTCGGGCGCGTCGCCGCCGAGCTCGGCGCGGCCCACGCAGTCGTCGACGTGGCCGACGCCGCGGCGCTCCGGGAGGCGATGGGCCAGTGCGTGCGGATCCTCGGCGGCGTCGATGGCGTGGTCTCCAACGCGGGCTTCGCGCCCCAGGGAGCCCTGCACGAGCTGGAAGACGAGGTGCTCGAGCAGAGCTTCGCGGTGAACTTCTTCGCGCACCACGTGGTCGCGCAGGAGGCCGTGCGCGTGATGCGGACCCAGGGGCTCGGCGGCTTCTTGCTCTTCAACGCGTCGAAGGCCGCCTTCAACCCGGGCAAGGACTTCGGGCCCTACGCGATCCCCAAGGCCGCGGTCGTGGCCCTGACCAAGCAGCTCGCGCTGGAGAACGGCGACCAGGGGATCCGCGCCAACGCCCTGAACGCCGACCGGATCCGCACCGGGCTCCTGCCGCCCGACTTCGTGGAGCAGCGCGCCAAGGCGCGGGGGCTCGACGCCGATGCCTACTTCCGCTCCAACCTCCTGGGCCGCGAGGTCCGCGCGGACGACGTGGCCGAGGCCTTCCTGGGCTTGGCCCTGGCGCAGAGCACCACCGGCAGCGTGGTCACCGTGGACGGCGGGAACATCGCGGCGTCTCCACGCTGAGGCGCAGCGTGGGGATCTGACGACGCGTGGCGCGATGCCCCGAGTGGTCCCCACACCCACATGTGTGTAGGTCGGCATCGTTCGTGCTTAGTGGTGCGGCGACCGGGAGCAGGGGCTTCCGGGAACCAACCAAGGAGATCTCGATGAACGCGGCCATCCGCAACGCAGCCACCTTTCTCGCCCTGACTCTGGGCATCGCCTGTGCCTCGGCGCCAGAGAACCAGCCCGAGCAGGATGCCCTACAGCTCGAGGTCGAAGCGACCCTGGACCAGATGAAGGCCAAGGACCCCTCCCTACAGGATGTGCTCGCCAGCTCCGCGGGGTACGCGGTGTTCCCGAAGATCGGTGAAGGCGCCTTCATCGCCGGCGTGACCAGCGGCGTGGGCATCGTCTACGACGCAGCCGGCAACCCGATGGGCAACGTGGAGATGCGCGGGGGCTCGATCGGCGCGCAGATCGGCGGCCAGAGCTACTCGCAGGTGATCATTTTCCAGACCCAGGCAGCGCTGACCGACTTCCAGCGCGACGACTTCGAGTTCTCCACCGATGCCTCGGCGACCGCGCTGGACATGGGTGCCTCGGCGCGGCTGAGCTTCGAGTCCGGCGTCGCGGTGATCGTCGACAACGAGAACGGCCTGATGGCCGAAGCCTCGCTCGACGGCCAGAAGTACGACTACCAGTCCATCTGAGTTCGCCGCGAGCGGTCGACCCAGCGGTCGATCGAGCGGTCGATGACGGGAGCCGCGCTCAGCGCAGCTCCCGTTTCTCGTCCGTCGCTCGGCGCGGCTCGGCGGCGCCGATGTGCTCCCGGAGCGCGCGGTTGATCGCCGGAGCGCTCTGGAAGACCGCGCCGTGCCCGGCGTCTTCGATCTCGAGCAGCCGCGCGTGGGCGAGGCGGCGACGCAGCCGATCGCTGTTGCGCGGGGGGATCAGGATGTCCTGGCCCGGCTTGATGATGAGCGTGGGCGCGCGGAACGCGGCCAACCGCGGGCCGGTGGAGTGGCGTAGGATCGCGTGGAGCTGCCCGAGGATCGTGCTCTTCGGGGCGGGCTTGCCGAGCTGAGCGCTCATGCGCTGCTGCATCGCCTCCGGGTCCACCGAGGCCAGGAACGCGCTGGGGTAGAGGAGCTCCCGGAGGGCGTCGAGGCGCTGCTCCCGGGGGCCGCTGTTGGCGCGCAGGAACACGTTGAGCGCTCGCACCGACGGGAGCCATTGGAGGTTGGCGCCGCCCTCGTGGGTGGCGATGAGGGTCAGGCTCTTCACCCGCTCGGGGTGATTGCAGGCCAGCTCCTGGGCTACCATGCCGCCCATCGAGACCCCGGCCAGGTGGAAGTCGTCCCAGCCGAGCTGCTCGGCCACGCGCACCGCGTCCCGGGCCATGTCGGCCATGGTCCAGAGGCGCTTGTCGGTCTCGCTCTCGCCGATGCCCCGGTTGTCGAAGAAGGCCACCTGGTGGTCGCGGCTCAGGTCGTCGACCTGGGGCCGCCAGATCTCGCCCTGCATCCCGAAGCCCATGATCAGCAGCACTCGCGGACCACCGGTGCCGGCCTGCCAGTAGCGGATCCGGGGGCTGGTCGCGGTGAACCCTTCGCGGACGACGTCCATGGCGACGAGCTTCGCACCGTGCTGCCCGTGCATCAAATCCGCCACCCTTGAAAGCGCGGCGACGCCCTGCCAGGATCCGCGGCGGCATGACTCCGGAAGACCAGAAGCGCTTCGTACAGATCGTCGGGCAGGTGCTGATCAGCGACGGGATCCTCGGAGACGCCGAGCGCGATCACCTCGAGCGGGTGATGGACGAGCTCGGCCTCGAAGGCGACGCGCGCAAGGAAGCGCTGCGCGGGATCGACGTCGACAGCCCGGTGGCCGAGCGGGTCGAGGCCCTCTCGCCGGAGGCCCGCTCGCAGCTCCTGGCCGCCGTGGAGCGCGCCGCCGCCGTCGACGGCGAGGCCCAGAAGGCCGAGACCCAGCTCGTCGATCAGCTCCGCAAGCTCCTGAACGCCTGAGGTCGTGCCCAAGCGCGCGAGGCCCGTCGACCGCCGCAGCCTGGAAGCTGCGGCGCTCCGCTATCTGAGCCAGCGGGGCGCGAGTCGGGCCCAGCTCGCCCGCGCGCTGAAGCGACGGGTCGAGCGCGACGCCCGCCGCCGGGAGGTGGACCCCGACCCCGCCGCCGAGGAGTGGATCGAGGAGGTCCTCGGCAAGATGGAGGGCTGGGGCTACCTCGACGACGCGAAGTACGCTCGGGACAAGGCGAAGGCCATGCGGCGCCGGGGGGCGTCGCGGCGAAAGATCGAGGCCAAGCTCGCCGAGAAGGGGATCGCCCGGGACCTCGCCGACGACGCGCTGGAGGGCGAAGCGCGCGGCGCCGAGCGAGAAGCCGCCGAGGCCCTGGTGCGGCGGCGTCGATTCGGCCGTGACCCGGAGCGCTGGCAGAAGGAACTCGCCGCCCTGGCGCGCGCGGGCTTCTCGTACGACGTGGCCAAGACCGTGCTGGAAGCGGCCGCGGCCGAATACGCCGACGACCCGTAGCCGGGTGTTGCCCTGGCCGACCGGGTCGGCCAGCATCGGGCGCCATGCGTCGCTCGCTCGCTCTCCTCCTCGCGCTCCTCGGTCTCGGCTGCAGCTCGCGGGACCTCCGGCCCCCGACCTACGACGACGACGAGGGGTCCTCCGCACCGGTCGTTCGCGCGGACGAGGAGGGCGAGGCGCTGCCCGGGGTCACGGAGCACCCCTTCGTCTGGAAGGTGAGCCGGTACCGGCGGACCTCGTACCTGATGGGCACCGTGCACGTGGGCGTGCCGCTGGAGGTGGCGCTGCCCGAGTCGCTCCTGGCCGAAGCGCGCGCGGCGCGGGTGATCGTGCTGGAGATCGACCCGGCTCAGATCGACCCCCAGGTGCTCCTCGCGCGGGCTCAGATGCCCGAGGAGACCACCCAGGAGAGCTTCTACCCGCTCTCGGTGTGGCACCAGATCTCCAACTCGGTCATCGACAGCATCGACGAGAACCGGCTGAAGCGCATGCGGCCCTGGTTCACGATGATGCTGGTGCTCCAGTCGCTGGTGAAGGAGCTCCACGATGGCCCTGCTGCGCCGGGGATGGACATGGCGCTGGCCCAGCTCAGCCGGGAGGCCGGCGTGTCCCTCGCGGCGCTGGAGACCACCGAGCAGCAAGTGGACGCGCTGGCCAGCATCGACGACGCGACCATCGCGCAGATGATCACCCAGACGCTGCAGGGCGGCGAGGGCCTGGAGGATCTCCAAGGGCTCCTTGAGGCCTACCGCTCCGGCGACTACGACCGGGTCACCGGGGTCCTCGAGGAGATGCAGGAGGCGACCGAGACGCCGGAGTTCCACGAGAAGCTCATCGTCGCGCGCAACCGGGCCTGGCTGGAGCCGCTGCGCGGGCACATCGACGAGGGCAACGCCTTCATCGCCGTCGGCCTGGGGCACCTCATCGGCGAGGACGGCCTCCTCGAGAAGCTCCGCGAGGCGGGCTACATCGTCGAGCGCGCCGACTGAGGGAGCAACCGCATCCGCGCGACCCCCGTCGACCTGTGCTTTGGAGAAGGGCCTACGTCATTCGGCGCCGCTGGTCGGCGGGTCGCCAGTCGGGGACCGAGTCCACCGGGTGTACCTTCTCGCGGAAGGCGACCCGACGGAACGCGCCGAAGTCGGTGGTCCCCCCGGAGCGCACCCCGAGCACTCGGCGCGCCAGGTGCGCGTGGAAGATGCGGAAGTGGAAGAGGCTCTTGACCACGATCACGTCGGCGTCCCAGGGCGAGAGGCCGGCGTCGCGCCAGAACGAGGGCTTGAGCGTGTAGGGGGCACGCTCGGTGATCACCAGCCGGACCGGACCCACGGCCACGGTGAGGTGTCGCCCGAAGGGCTCGGTGTGACCGCGGTGGATCAGCTCGCCCTCGATGGCCAGGGGCGGGTGGACCTCGGGGGCCATCTTTCCGCCCACCTCGCCCCGGATCCGCGAACCCAGGGGGGCGTCGGCGTGGGCCGCCACGACCTCGGCGTCGCGCACGGGGACGTAGGTGCGCAGGTCGTGCCGTAGGGCCTCGCGGATCAGGTGCGTGCTCTCGCCGACCGCGCCGGCGCCCACGACGTCGCCGGTGTCGGCCATGAAGACCGCGCCGGTCTTCCGGGCCCACCGCGCGCGCTTCGCGATGGCGAAGGCTTCCGCCGGTTCGTGGAGGGTGGGGATGGGCGCGTCGCGCACCGACCAGAGGAGGTCGGCGGCTTCGTCGGCGAGGCGATCGGCGAGCGCCGGGTCTCCGTCGGTGACCACCACCGCGCTCCAGCCGAGGTCGGGGGAGTCGTTCCAGATGTGCACCGTGAAGACGCTGGCGAAGAGGACCCGGGGGTCCTTCTCCATCTGCTTCAAGCGGCGGAAGACCCGGCGCATGGGCCGGGTGAAGTCCAGGGTGGAGCCGCCGCCGAAGACCAACGGGAGCGTGCGCCAGGCGGTCGTCGGCCGGACGTCGCCGCGACCCGCGCGCACCACCAACTCGGCGGTGCGGGCGCCGACCGCGCGCAGATCCCGGTGCGGGTTCGTGCGGTAGGCGGTGACCAGATCGGGGATCTCGACCTTGGGGGCCGTCATCTGCCCGTGGAGGTCGTAGCTGACCCCGAGCGGGATGGACCCGATGCGGTCGCGGACCGCGCGCAGGATCCGCTCCTCGGGTTCGCCGCCGCGCGCGCTCCCCATGGCTCCGTGGAGCGCGAGGTAGAGACCGTCGAGGGGCCCGGCCCGGTCGATGGCCTCGACGAGCTGGTCCCGGAGCGCGTCTTCGGTCTCGGCGCTCAGCGGTCCCGAGGGCAACGCCCAGGCGCTGGTCAGCGGGACGGCCTCGGCGCCGGCGCGCTCGATGGCGCGCCGGGCTCCGGAGAGCTCGGCGTTCCAAGCGATGCCCGGGATCTCCGGCCGGAAGCGGCCGGTCGCGCGACCGAGGCCCGCGGCGTCCAGCAGGTGGAAGCGCTCGAAGGCGTCGAGGCCGATGCGCTCCGGAGAGAAGGCGTTGGTCTCGTTGTTCAGTCGCGCGATGCCGATCCGCATGGTCAGGCTCCGGTGGGTGGCGTGTAGATCTGGCCCATGAAGGCCTTGAGGAGCTCCTGCCGCGTCTCCGCGGGGAGCGCGTCCATCACCTCGTTCACCAGGGCCCGGGCGTTGGGGAGGTCTCCGGGGCCCCCGGAGCCGGCCATGGCCATGAGCTCGCCGAACTTGGTGCGGGCGTCCTCGGGCGTCAGCGTCGCGACCATCTGCAGCAGCGGCGCCGGAGCGGCGTCGGGCTGACCGAGGAGCTTCGCGGTCTCCTCGCGCAGGGCCTCGAGCATCTCGCCGACCTTGGTGGTGTTGGAGGGCTCGATCTGGAAGTGGAGGTTCCGCGGGCTGGACCCGTAGCCGAGCTGGGGCTGGACGTACCAGCCGCGGGCGCTCATCGCGTCGGCCAAGCGGAAGATGGGGAGCTGGACGCCCTCGGCGGCGGTGACCGCCACCAGGCCCATGATGGGATCCCCCAGGACCCGGAGCCCCTCGATGTCCCGGAGGCCGTCGATGAGCTCGCGGGTGCTCCGGTGGATCCCCTCGGCCAGCTCGAGGTAGCCCTCGTCGCCCAGGAAGTGCATCACCGCCCAGGCGCCCGCGAGGGGCGCCGCGCTCTTGGTGCTCTGGAAGGTGGCGTTGACCATCGAGTAGCCGCTCCACGCGGCGCAGGCGAAGTACTGATGGTGCCGCAGGGCGGCGCTCCGATACAGGAGCACCGAGGACCCCTTGGGTGCGTAGGCGTACTTGTGCAGGTCCATCGACATGCTGGTGACACCGGGCACGCGGAAGTCGAAGGGCGGCACCTCGGCGCCCAGCCGCTCGAGGTGCGGCAGGAGGAACGCGCCGATGCAGCCGTCGACGTGGAAGAGGAGCTCGCGATCCACCGCCAGCGCGCCGATGGCCTCGATGGGATCCATGACCCCGTGGGCGTAGCCGGGGGAGGACCCGACCAAGAGGATCGTGCGCTCGTCGATCTTCGCGCGCATGTCGTCCACGTCGGTGACGAAGGTCTCCGGATCCACGCGGACCATGACGGGCTCGACGTCGAAATACGCAGCCGCCTTCTGGAAGCTCGCGTGGGCCGTCTCGGGGAGGAGCATGGTGGGCCGGGTCCCGGCGGGGAGCGGCGGCTTGGTGGCGCGGGCGTGGTCGCGGGCGGTCTTCACCGCGAGCAGCAGGCTCTCGGTGCCCCCGCTGGTGAACGAACCCACCACCGACTCATCGCCGTGGAGGTGTTCCCGGGCCATGGCGATGATCTCGTTCTCCATCTGCCGGAGACTGGGCCAGACGGTGGGATCCAGGCCGTTGGCGCCGAGGGCCGCGACCATGGCGGCCTTCTTTACTTCGTCGACGGCTTCGCCGGCCGAGTAGATGTACCCGAACGACCGCCCGTCGCCGATGGGCAGGTCGTCCTTCTTGGCTTCCCGCAAGAGCCCCAGGACCTCTTCGCGGCTCTTCCGCTGCTTCGGCATCCCCATGACCACACCTCCTGCGCGGCCGGTTCCGGCTCGCGACGCTCTTCGAATAGCAAAGTGGCACCAGGTGTCAACTTGGTCCGGGGACTGGGCGTCGGCTCCCGGCGGCCCCATGGCCAGGAGGTACCGATGGCCGTCTTTCAACGAAGCTTCGCCGTGGACGCTCCCTTCGACGTGGTGCGGCGGTTCCATGGATCGACCGCCGCCATCCCCTGGCTCACGCCGCCGCCGATGATCGCGCGGGTGCACGAGGGTGGGGCGGTGACCGAGGGCATGGTCGCCGACTTCACCCTCTGGTTCGGTCCGCTCCCCCTCCACTGGCGGGCGCGGCACCGGGACGTGGGCGACCGAGCCTTTACCGACGAACAGGTGCAGGGGCCGATGGCCGAGTGGGTCCATCGTCACGAGATCGAGCCGCTCCCCGACGGCCGGACCCAGGTGCGCGATCGTGTCGAGTACGCCCACCCGAGCGGCGCCCGCGGCGTCTTCACCCGCGCGTTCATGAGCGCGCCCGCGCTGCGCTTCCTCTTCGGCTACCGGGCGGCGATGACCAAGCTCTGCTGCGCCAAGCGATGGGGGCCCGCGGCCTGAGCTCGGCGTGCGGATCCCCACGGCGAGAGCGCGTTGGCGGTTTCGGTCGTGGATCGCCGACTCATCGTGGGCAGCGAATACCCCGTGTCCGGGGACGTTGAACCCATGGTGTCCATCCGTCGTCTCGCTCCCTTCCTCCTCGCGCTCAGCGTGCTCCTCCCCGCCGGCGTCCGCGCCGACGAAGGTTGGCGCGAGCTCCTCGAGCGCTTCATGAGCCACCGCGCCGACCGCGGCGCGACCCGCGCTCGCTCCGCCCGCTGGGGCTGGGACGTCGGGCCCACCTACGAGCTGGACTCGGTGGCGCGCCACGTGACCCCCGGGGAGCGGGTGGACTGCCCGACCGACGAGCTGGTGCGCTATCGCGGCACCCACCTGCGCTACGGCGGGGGATCCATCCGGGTCCACCGCGCGCTGGTGCCTCGGCTGGAGGCCTTCGAGGAGATCGTCCGCGAAGTGGCCATCGAGACCTACGGCCGGGAGCCGCGCCGGATCCTCCACTCGGGCACCTATGCGTGTCGCCGGAGCCGGGGTCGATCCACGCGGATCAGCGAGCACGCGCTGGGCAACGCGCTGGACCTGAAGGGGCTCGAGTTCGGTCCCCTCCCGCGCGACGCGGAGCTCCCGGAGGGGGTGCATCGACGCCTCCGATGGCGCTTCAGCGTGTCGGTGGGCCAGCACTGGGACCCCCGACGGGAGCGGGATGCGATCCACGCCGAGTTCCTGCACCGGCTCGTGGACACCCTCGCCCAGCGGACCGATGTCTTCCGCGGGATCGTCGGCCCGCCCCGGCCGCGTCACCACGACCACATCCATCTCGATGTCGCGCCGTGGCGGTACCACCTCTACCAGCACGACTGACGATCTTCGCCCTTCCTCTTCGAGGGCCGACCTCTCTACCATGCGTCTCCGGTGTCGGACCTCTCCACGATGTGGATTCGCTGGCGGCCGGGGAGCTCCGACGAGTCTCCCTGGACGGAGGTCGAGGTGCGTTCGGTCAGCGTCCGCGCGGCCTTCGCCTTCCTCGCCGAGCCCCCCGAGGCGGGGACCCGGGGGGTCTTCGAGGTCCGCCGCGCCGACGGCGTCGTGGATCGGCGTGGGGTCTGCCGAGTGGTCTTCGTCCGCGAGGGCGTCGGCGCCGGGCTCGAGCTGCGGCGCGCGGTCGGTCCGAGCGAGGCCATCTCCAGCTCCACGCCGCGGGAGCCCGACTACGAGCCGGCGCCGCCGAGCTCGCATTTTCGGAAGCCGCGATCCTCGGGGCGCGCGCGCCGTTCCTCGGATTTTCCCACCCCGCCGGCCAGCGTGCGGCCGCCGCCCGAGAGCGTGCGGCCCGCGGCCTCGCCGCCGGAGCAGCCGGCGACCGCGCGGCCGCCCTATCGCGGCGAGCCCACCCCCCTCGCCGAGCCGCGCCCGCCGACTCGGCGCCCGTCGTCCGACTACCCCACGCCGCCCGCGAGCTACCGGCCGCCGGCGCCGGGGTCGGCGGCGAAGCCCTCCAGCTTCCAGCCGCCCGCGCCTCCGTCGGTCGACGCGGTCTTCTCCTCGTCTCCGCCGCCCGCGCCGGATCTCCCCGACATCGGCGACCTGGATCTGGAGTCGCCCGATCCCGCCGCGGAGTGGGGTCACGGTCTGGCGGGACGCTCGTCCTTCGGGGACGATCCGCCGCCGAGCCCCATCCCCGATCTCCCTCCCTCGCCGCTGAGCCCCTTGCCGGCGGCCTCGCCCCTCGCGACCCAGGTCGAGGTCCCCGACGACGCCGGGCTTCCTTCCCTCGACGACTTCGAGCTCCCGCCCGATGGAGGCGCGGCCTTCGGGTTGCCCGACCTCGGGCCCCCGTCGGCGCCGCCCGGGTTCCCGCCGGGGATCTCCCAGCCACCGGAGCCGGAGTTCGAGACCTACGACGCGCAGGTGTCGGCCAGCGATCCGCCGCCTCGGCCGATTTCGGAGCCGCCGGTGGGGGAGATGGTCGCCGCCGAGGCGACGGTGGCTCAGGTGGCGACGCGGACCCGGGGCCGGGGGGCCACCGAAGGGTTCGCCATCGGCATCGATCTGGGCACCAGCAACACCTGCGCGTCCATCGTCAGCGATGGGGTCCCCAAGGTGATCCCGACCCGCTACGGCACCCACACGGTGCCTTCGGTGTACGCCCGGGTGGGGCACCGGGTGCTGGTGGGTGAACCCGCGGTGAAGCGCATGGTCCTCGATCCTCGAGAGACCATCTACGGGAGCAAGCGGCTGGTCGGCCGGGCCTACACCGAGGAGCTGGCCTTCGACTACCAGCCCTACTTCGCCTACCGGCTGGCGGAGACCCGCGACCACCACTTCGGCGCCGCGATCGACAACGACGTGGTCTCGTTCGAGGAGGTCGCCACGGCGCTCCTGGAAGAGGTCCGCGACGTGGCGAGTCGACATCTCGGCGGGCCCATCGATCGGGCGGTGATCACGGTCCCGGCGTACTTCACCGAGGTCCAGCGGGAGGCCGTGAAGCGCGCCGCCCGCGCCGCGCGGCTCATGGTGGATCAGCTCGTCCCCGAGCCCACCGCGGCCGCCTTGGCCCACGGGTACAGCCAGACCCAGCCGGGCAACTACGTGGTCTTCGATCTCGGCGGCGGCACCTTCGACGTCTCGGTGATGCGCGCACAGGACGGGGAGTTCCAGGTGCTGGCCATCGGCGGCGATCCCTTCCTCGGCGGCATCGACGTCGACGACATGATCGCCAACTACCTGCTGGAGGAGCTCCACCGGGAGCTCCGCACCCGGGTGGACCCGACGGCGCAGCAGCTCGCGCGGCTCCGGGAGATGGCCGAGGAGTGCAAGCGCGGGCTCTCGGTCCAGGAGACCTTCGCGGTGTCCGCCAAGCACTTCACCACCCACGAGGGCCGGCCCTTCGATCTCAACGTCACCGTCAGCCGGTCGGTGCTCGAAGGCCTCGCGGCGCCCTTCATCGAGCGCTTGCTGCAGATCACCCGGGAGACCGTCGCCGCGGCGGGCCTCGTACCCCAGGACGTCCACGAGCTGCTCCTGGTCGGCGGCATGAGCCGGATGCCGCTGGTCCACTCGCAGGTCGAGGAGCTCTTCTCGCGGCGGGCGGACCGGCGCCTGAACCCGGACGAAGCCGTGGCGATCGGCGCGGGGCTCCTGGCGTCGCGCATCCGCGAGGTCCGCCTCCTCGACGTGCTGCCCCTGAGCATCGGCATCGCTGTCGAGGGCCGACGGTTCCTGAGGCTCGTTCCCCGGAACACGCCGCTGCCGGCCAGCAAGAGCTTCGTGGTGCAGACCACCCAGGATCTCCAGACCCGGTACGAGCTGCCCCTCTACCAAGGGGAGCGGCGCGACGCGATGCAGAACGAGTACCTGGGCACGCTGATCGTCGAGGGGATCACCGCCCGCGAAGCGGGGCGCGCCATCGACATCGAGCTCCAGCTCGACGAGCAGGCGGTGCTCTCGGTCTCCGCCCGGGACGGGATCACCGGGTCCCCGCTCGAGGTGCACGTCGCCCGCGACCACTCCGCCACCGAAGCCCAGCAGGGCCAGGGGTCCTACACCGGCGAAGCCGACGCCGAGGGCGCTCGCCTGGGGTCGCCCCTCGGCCGCTTCTTCCAGAAGGTCCGCGGCCTCTTCGGCTGAGCTCGGCGAAGCCGACTCGAACCTCTTCGAGGACCGAGCGGCGGCGCTGGCCGCGCTCCGCGAGCACCTCGCGGCCCTCGCCGCGGAGTAGGTCTTCAGCGGAAGTTCTGGACGGCCCAGGTGGAGCCGTCGGCGTCGTAGAAGCCGCAGGCGACCTTGGTGAAGCTGGGGTTGGTCATGTTGATGTAGTGACCATGGGCCTGGAAGTCCTCGCCGGGGCCCTCGTCCCACATCGCCTGGAGGCACCCGGTGATCACGCTCTCGGTCGAACCCCAACCGGGACACTCGTTCTGACCGAAGCCGCTGTCGCAGATGCCGTCCCGGAAACCGGCGTGGGGCTCCCGGGTGCTGTCGTACTCGGCCTGCTCGTCGGCGCACTCCTCGCCGTCTTCCCAGCGGGCCAGGGGGGGCAGGCATTGGCACTCGGCGCGGAACTGGTTGATCCGATCGACGCAGTCTTGCGCCAGGTCCCCGGAACTGGGTGCGGCGGTCGGCGAGCAGCCCGCGATGGGCGCGTCCAAGGGGCCGTCGGTGCAGTGGGCGGGCGGCGTCCAGGTCATCGGACCGGCGTCGGCCGTGGTGCCGTCGCCGTCTCCCCCGCCGTCCCCGTCGTCGTCGCCGCAGGCGGCGAGGGTCAGAACACAGACGAGAGCGAGACCGGCCGAGCGAAGCATGGCCGGAGGATATCAGGACCTGCCGCGCGCATCAGCCGGTTCGGAGTGCTCAGCCGTCGGCGCCGGCGGAACGCACCGAGAGGTCCGCGTGGCCGGAGTCCTTGTCCACCACGACCTCGAGGAAACGGATGATCCGCGGCCGCCGGAGCTGGACCACCCAGTCGCCGTCCTCGTTCGCGTGGACCACGACGTCGCTGTACGCGGCGATGTCGTGGCCCTCCTGCTCGGCGAGGGTGAGGGCGATGTTCGTGGCCTCGGCCTCGTCGATGCCCGGCCCGGTGTCGGCCTGGCCCTCCCCCCCGCTGGTGGGCTGGATACCGGTCTCGTAGGTGTGCTCCGGCTCGTCGCTGCCGCACCCCGCGGCGAGCGAAAGGGCCAGGAGCAGACCCAGGCATGGTGTGAATCGACCCATCATGGAGCACCCCCTTACACACCGGGACGCTAACCAATCGTCGGTCGAGATGACAACTACGGCTCGTGCGTTCGTCGCACGGGCGTTGACAGGCCGGGCGGGGCCCGCCAAGTTCCGCGCCGCATGGGAGACGAGACCTACCCCCTCGATGCCATCGATACCCGGCTGCTGCAGGAGCTCCAGCACGACGCCAAGATCTCGCTGAAGAACGTTGGCGAGCGCGTGGGCCTGAGCGCTCCGGCGGTCATGGAGCGGCTGCGGAAGATGGAGCAATCTGGCGTGATCCGCGGCTACCACGCCCAGGTGGACGCCCGAAAGGTGGGTCTCGACGTGGCCGCCTTCATCGGCGTCGCCATCGGGGATCCCAAGCATCTGCGGGCCTTCGAGACCTACGTGGACGAGACCACGGAGATCCTCGAGTGCCACCACGTGACCGGGGGTCACACGCTGCTGCTCAAGGTGCGGGCGCGGAACACCGCGGCCCTGGAGAAGCTCATCAGCAGCATCCGGGCCCTCGAGGGCGTCGACGGCACCGAGACGATGGTCATCCTCTCGACTCGGACGGAGCGGATCCCGCTGCCCCTGGAGGTCCCCGACGAGGACCCCCCGCGCCGCCGCCGCAAGCGCGCCTGACCCCGCGAACTACGGGGCAAACGTTGACACGGCGCGTCATTGCGACTATACATTAGCCCCCCGAGGTGCGCAGCCTAATGTTTCGTCGGTGAAGCGGCCTCTCAACCCACGGTTCGTCGCGTTCGAGCGGCGTTCACGCAAGTCGGGCCCCACGCGGGAGCCGTTCGCATCGCGGCGGTGAGCGCGGCGGCGGCGCCGCGGAGGTCTCTGCCCATGGAATGGAAGCCCGCCGCCTACGGGCTCTACGATCCTCGCTTCGAACACGACGCCTGCGGCGTCGGCTTCGTGGCGCACGTGCGGGGACGGGCCTCGCACCAGATCGTCCTCGACGCCGACGAAGTGCTCCGCAACATGGCGCACCGCGGCGCCAGCGGCTGTGAGGTGAACACCGGCGACGGCGCCGGGATCCTCACCGCGCTGCCCCACACCTTCCTCGAGCGGGTCGCTCGGGAGGCGATGGGCGAGGAGCTCCCCGAGCCGGGGCGCTATGCTGTGGGCAACGTCTTCCTCCCCTCGGATCCGCGCGAGCGGGCCCACTGCAAGCGGACCTTCGAGCGCATCGCGCTCGAGCAGGGTCAGCGGGTGCTCGGTTGGCGGGTGGTCCCCACCGACCCCGAAGCGGCCGATCTCGGACCGACGGCCCTGGCTTCGCTCCCGGCCATCGAGCAGCTCTTCGTCGAGGCCGGCGAGGACTGCGACGAGGCCACCTTCGAGCGTCAGCTCTACGTCATCCGGAAGCGCGCCGGCACCGCGCTGCGCAGCGACGCCCGGCTCCGGCAGGCGGACCAGGTCTACGTCTGCACGCTCTCGCCGCGGCTCATCGTCTACAAGGGTATGCTCACGCCCTCCCAGCTCCTGCCCTTCTACCCCGACCTGCAGCACTGGGAGTACAAGAGCCACCTGGCGATGGTGCACTCGCGTTTCAGCACGAACACCTTCCCCACCTGGAGCCGCGCCCAGCCGCTTCGGATGATGAGCCACAACGGAGAGATCAACACGCTCCGCGGCAACGTCGGCTCCATGGACGATCGCGAGGGCATCCTCGAGCACCCGGCCTTCGGCGACGATCTGCAGAAGTGCTTCCCCATCGCGGAGCCCTTCCAGAGCGACTCGGGCAACTTCGACAACGTCCTGGAGCTCCTCCTCATGGGCGGCCGCTCCCTGCCCGAGGCGGTCATGATGATGATCCCCGAGGCCTGGGAGAAGGACGGCCGGATGAACCCGGAGAAGCGCGCCTTCTACGAGTACTCGTCCTGCATGATGGAGCCCTGGGACGGGCCGGCCTCCATCGCCTTCACTGACGGCCGCTACATCGGCGCGGTGCTGGACCGCAACGGGCTCCGGCCGAGCCGCTACTGGCTCACCCACGACGACATGGTCGTGATGGCCAGCGAGACCGGCGTGCTGCCCATCGACCCCGGCCGCGTGAAGGCCAAGGGGCGCCTGCAGCCCGGCAAGATGTTCCTGGTCGACTTCGAGGCTGGCCGCCTGATCCCCGACGAAGAGGTGAAGCACCTCATCGCCACCCGCCGGCCCTACGCGAAGTGGGTCGAGGACAACCGCATCACCCTCGAGGACGTGGTCGAGGCCCACGAGGGCGGCGTGCCCCAGCAGGCCTTCGACCCGGAGACGATCCTCCCGCGGATGCAGGCCTTCGGGTACACGACGGAGACCCTGCAGTTCTTCCTGAAGCCGATGGTCGAGCAGAAGCGCGATCCGGTCGGTTCCATGGGCAACGACGCGGCGCTCGCCTGTCTGAGCGACGAGCCGCGGCTGCTCTACGACTACTTCAAGCAGCTCTTCGCCCAGGTCACCAACCCGCCGATCGACTCGATCCGCGAAGAGGTGATCATGAGCCTCGAGGCCTACTGCGGTCCCGAGCACAACCTCCTGGTGCCTACGCCGCAGCACGCGCGCCGGCTCCGACTCCCGCATCCGATCCTCACCAACGAGGAGATGGACGCGCTCATCGCCACCGAGCACCGCGGGTGGCGCACCAAGGTCATCGACATCACCTGGCCGCGCGTCCGTGGCGCCGCGGGCCTCGACTCGTCGCTGCGGCGGATCGCGCAGGAAGCCGAGCAGGCGGTCGACGAGGGCTACGCGCTCATCGTGCTCAGCGACCGCGCCACCGGCGCGGACCGGGTGCCCATCAGCAGCTTGCTCGCCGTGGGCGCGGTGCATCAGCACCTCTGTCGCCGGTCCAAGCGGACCCAGGTCGGGCTCCTGGTGGAGAGCGGCGAGGCCCGCGAGGTCCATCACCACTGCTGCCTCATCGGCTTCGGCGCCGACGCCATCAACCCCTACCTGGCCTTCGAGACCCTCTGGCAGATGCGCCGCGACGGCGCCTTCGCGGGGACCTGGCTGGACGCCGACAAGGCCCTGGTGAAGGGCTACCGCAAGGCGGTGGGCAAGGGGATGCTGAAGGTGATGGCCAAGATGGGCATCAGCACCCTGCACTCCTACAAGGGCGCGCAGATCTTCGAGGCGGTGGGCCTGAAGCGCGCGGTGGTCGACCAGTGCTTCGCGGGGACCCCCTGCCGAATCGAGGGCGTCGGCTTCGACGTGCTCGCCGAGGAGGCCGTGCGTCGCCACGAGCTGGGCTACCCCACCGGCGGCGCGTCGGGTCACGGTGTCCGGCGGCTGCCGACCCTACCCAACGACGGCCAAATGCACTGGCGCGCGGGTGGCGAGAAGCACACCTGGGACCCGAAGAGCATCGCCGAGCTCCAGCAGGCCGCGCGGGCCGGTGACCAGGACGCCTATCGGCGCTTCTCGGAGCACATCAACCACGGCGAGCGGACCCGCTGCAGTCTCCGCGGGCTCCTGCGCTTCCGGCCGACCACGCCGATCCCCATCCAGGAGGTCGAGCCGGCCAAGGACATCGTGAAGCGCTTCGTGACCGGCGCGATGAGCTTCGGCTCGATCAGCTACGAGGCCCACTCGAGCCTGGCCATCGCGATGAACGCGCTGGGCGGAAAGTCGAACACCGGCGAGGGCGGCGAGGCCGCCGAGCGCTACCAGCCCCTCATGGACGGCCGCGGCAACCCGCGCCGCAGCGCGATCAAGCAGATCGCCTCCGGCCGCTTCGGGGTGACCATCGACTACCTCACCAACGCCGACGAGCTGCAGATCAAGATGGCCCAGGGCGCCAAGCCCGGGGAGGGCGGCGAGCTGCCCGGTCGCAAGGTCGACGGGGTCATCGCCGAGGTCCGTCACTCGACCCCGGGCGTCGGGCTGATCTCCCCGCCGCCGCACCACGACATCTACTCCATCGAGGATCTGGCTCAGCTGATCCACGACCTGAAGAACGCCAACCCCCGCGCGCGCATCAGCGTGAAGCTGGTGGCCGAGGTCGGCGTGGGGACCGTCGCCGCCGGCGTCGCCAAGGCCCACGCCGAGCACATCCTGATCAGCGGTCACGACGGCGGCACCGGCGCGAGCCCCATCACCAGCGTGAAGCACGCCGGGCTCCCCTGGGAGCTCGGGCTCGCCGAGGCCCATCAGACCCTGGTGATGAACGACCTGCGCAGCCGGGTGGTGGTCCAGACCGACGGCGGTCTCAAGACCGGTCGCGACGTGGTCATCGCCGCGCTCCTCGGTGCCGAGGAGTACGGCTTCAGCACCGCGCCGCTGATCACCTTGGGCTGCATCATGATGCGCAAGTGCCACCTCAACACCTGCCCGGTGGGCGTGGCCACCCAGGACCCGGAGCTCCGCAAGAAGTTCCAGGGTCAGCCGGAGCACGTCATCAACTATCTCTTCATGGTCGCCGAGGAGGCCCGGGAGATCATGGCGTCGCTGGGCTTCAGCTCCATCGACGAGATGATCGGCCGCGTGGAGGTCCTGGAGACCGACGACGCCATCCACCACTGGAAGGCTCAGGGTCTCGATCTCACCCCGGTGTTGACCCCGGCGACCTCGCCGCGGCCGAACGTCCAGGTGCGCTGCACCATGGGTCAGGACCACGGGCTGGAGAAGGCGCTCGACAACCGCCTCATCGAGCTCGCCGCGCCCGCCCTCGAGGAGGGCACGCCCGTCGAGGCGACCCTGCCCATCCTCAACATCCACCGCACCGTGGGCACGATGCTCTCGCATCAGATCGCCAAGTCGCGCATCGACCTCCCGGACGAGACCATCCGCTTCAAGTTCCGCGGCAGCGCGGGGCAGAGCTTCGGCGCCTGGCTGGCCCGGGGCGTCTCGCTGGAGCTCGAGGGCGACGCCAACGACTACGTCGGCAAGGGCCTCAGCGGCGGCAAGCTGGTGATCTACCCCGACCGGAGCTCCGGCTTCGTGGCCGAGGACAACATCCTGGTCGGCAACGTGGTCCTCTACGGAGCCACCCAGGGCGAGGCCTTCTTCCGGGGCCGGGCGGCCGAGCGCTTCGCCGTCCGAAACAGCGGCGCCAACGCCGTCGTCGAGGGCGTGGGCGACCACGGCTGCGAGTACATGACCGGCGGCCGGGTGATCGTGCTCGGGCCCACCGGCCGCAACTTCGCCGCCGGCATGAGCGGCGGCATCGCCTACGTCTGGGACGTCAGCGGCGGCTTCGAGGCGCGCTGCAACACGGACATGGTGGGTCTCCACCGGGTCGAGGCGCCCGCCGAGCGCCAGGAGATCCGACGGATGATCCAGCGGCACCTGGACTACACCGGCAGCGAGGTCGCCCGACGCATCCTGGACACCTGGGACTTCGCCATCCAGCAGTTCGTGAAGGTCCTGCCCAACGAGTACGCCCGGGTCCTGCGCGAACGCGAAGAAGCCGAGGCCCAGCAACGACAAGGAGTCGCCTGATGGGCTGGCCTCTCGAACCGAACTCGCTCGTCCCTCGTCTCTTCCCTGCCCATTGCGAGGTGTCCCATGGGTAAGCCCACCGGGTTCATGGAGTTTCCGCGGTCGCCGGTGCCCTACGTGGACACCAAGGTGCGGCTGAAGACCTGGGACGAGATCACCGGTCCCTGGACCGAGGAGCACCTCCGCGACCAGGGCGCCCGCTGCATGGATTGCGGGGTCCCCTTCTGCCAGAGCGCGACGGGGTGCCCCGTCGACAACCTGATCCCCGAGTGGAACGACCTGGTCTACGGCGGCCACTGGCGCGAAGCCCTCGACCGGCTCCACGCGACGAACAACTTCCCCGAGGTCACCGGCCGCGTGTGCCCGGCGCCCTGCGAGGGCGCCTGCGTGCTCGGCATCCACGAGCCGCCGGTGACCATCAAGAACATCGAGCAGGCGATCGTCGATCGCGGCTTCACCGAAGGCTGGATCGTCCCCGAGCCGCCGGAGCAGGAGACCGACAAGTCGGTGGCCGTGGTCGGCTCGGGCCCCGCGGGCCTCGCCGCCGCGCAACAGCTTCGGCGCGTCGGGCACCGGGTCACGGTGTACGAGCGGGAGGACCGCGTCGGTGGGCTCCTGGTCTACGGCATCCCCAACATGAAGCTCGACAAGGGGCTCCTGGAGAAGCGCCTGGAGCAGATGCGCGCCGAGGGCGTCGTGTTCGAGACCGGCGTGGCCGTAGGCACCGACGTGAGCCTCGACGAGCTCCGCGAGCGGCACGACGCGGTGCTCCTGGCGACCGGCGCGACGGTCCCGCGAGACCTACCCGTCGAAGGCCGCGATCTCGGCGGGATCCACTTCGCCATGGAGTACCTCACCGGCGCGACCAAGGCGCTCTTGGACGGCGACACGACCCAGGCGCCCATCGACGCGAAGGGCAAGAAGGTCATCGTGATCGGGGGCGGCGACACCGGCACCGACTGCATCGCCACCGCGACCCGCCAGGGCGCCGAGTCGGTGACGGCCTTCGAGATCATGGCCGAGCCCCCGGCGGACCGAGCGGAGACCAACCCGTGGCCCCAGTGGCCGCAGATCCTCCGGGTCGACTACGGCCACGAAGAGGCCCGCGAGACCTACGGCGCGGACCCGCGGGAGTTCACGGTGATGACCAAGCGCTTCGTCGGCGAGGGCCACGTGCAGGCGCTGGAGACCGTCCGGGTCCGCTGGGTCCCCGGCGACGAGGGCCGCATGAAGTTGGAAGAGGTCGAGGGCAGCGCCCAGCGCTACGAGGCCGACCTGGTCCTCCTGGCCATGGGCTTCCTAGGGCCCGAGCCGGGGGTCCTCGGCGAGCTGGAGGTGGAGCAGGACGGCCGCTCGAACTTCGCCGCCGACCTCACCCGCTTCGCGACCAGCGTGCCCGGCTTGTTCGCCGCGGGCGACTGTCGACGGGGTCAGTCCCTGGTGGTCTGGGCCATCGCGGAGGGCCGGGCGGCCGCCCGGGCGGTCGACGAGCACCTCATGGGCGAGAGCGACCTCCCGGTGCCGACCCTTGGGGTGTGAGCACCGAGCGCTCGTCCAGCGAGAGGACCCGGTCGGGTCCGGGCCCGGGCGTCGGAACCGGGTCTCTGGAATGGAAACACGCCGCCCGGGCTCGCCGGGGCGGCGGGTTTCGCTCCGTCGGAGGGATCGGACCCCAGCGGCCCGAAGGGAACGGATCAGGGGTTGGCGTTGGCGGCCATGCGCGGCGGCTCGGCGCCCGACTCGGCCTGGTCGCTGCCCGAGAAGTACTGCAGCACGTTGGCCACCAGGATCAGGACCGCTGCGATGACGAGGAGGTATCCGCCGGAGTGTCGACTGCCCATGGCGAGTGAGACGTGAGCTGGCCGATGACGTTTCGTGACATTCTGCATTTTGCGCCCTCCCCGCCGAAACTGGGGCCAAATGACCCATCGATCCCCGTCGGCTACGGAGCGAGCGTAGCATGTCGCGAAATGTAAAAGAATGTCTCGCGCCCTGAGCGTCGAAAAAATCCGCTCTCAGGGTCCGGCGAGGATCCAGGCCGCCACCGCCGCGCGGCCCGCGTCGTCGACCTCTTCGGTGCCTCGGGTGGGCATCTGGAGGATGTCCCGGAGGCCCATCCGCACGTAGACCTGGGACCGGTCGGGCTCGCCGGCCACCACCAGGGTGTCGGTGCCCTCGATCAGGTGCTGGGCGCCCTGGCCGACCGTGGTGGTCCGGGCGGGGGCAGCGTCGGCATCGGCCAGACCGACGGGGAGCCGCAGCCGCATCTGCCGCATGCGGGCCAAGGGGTGGACCTCGCCGTGACAGTGGCCGCAGTTTCCGTGGAGGTATCCCAGCGCGGCCCGTTCGGTCTCGTCGCCGGGCGGCTCCTCCCACGGCGCCTCGGGGGGCAGGACACCCTCGCCGACCCAGCGGTCGAAGGTGACCCGGTCGAGCTGGAGCGCGCCGATCCCCAGCACGAAGTCGCCGCCGCCCCGGTGGCAATCGAAGCAGCCCGCCTGGTCCGGCACGTCGTGGGTGGTGCCGCGCACGTCGGCTTCGCCATCGGGGACCGGGTCCGCGTCGCTCCCGTCTGGACGGTAGCGATAGGAGACATAGACCCAATCGTCGACGGTGGGGCCGGTCTTCCAGAGCAGGCGGGTCTCTACCGGGACTCCGTCCACCAGGAACTCCTTGTAGACCCGGGTCCCCTCGGGAAAGGCCCAGTGGTCGGGCTCCGACGTGTCGATCGTCCCGCCGGGCGGGAGTCGAAGGTGGCGTTGCTTCTCGGCGCCGTCGGTCCAGAGCGGATGGCGCACGGAGTACGTCAGCACGCCCGCGGCGTAAGGACCGTCGACGCCGGCGGCGAACAGACTGGTCTCGCTCAGGAGCGCGGGGAGCGGAGGGGCACCGCCGTCGGTCGTGCCCTCGTCCGCCGGGTCGACGGAGGCATCGACCGCCGCGTCGGTGGCGGGACTCGGGTCGCTACAGGCAGCGAGGAGGATTCCGATGGCGCAGAAGAAGCGTATGCCGTGGAGCATGCCATGGATGGCAAGGCCCCCAGAAAGGAGGGGCCCGAGTCTTTCGTTCGTGTTTCGGGTGGCTCATCCTGGGGGCATGCGCTCCATGCTCCTTTCCGTGCTGGCCCTCGCGCTCGCCTCGGCGGGCTGCGAGGAGACGGCCCTCGAGAGTCGACGTCGGGATGGGGCCGCCTCCATGGAGACCCCGGACGCCGCGCCGATGGACGACGGGGCCATCGGCCCGGTGGACGGTGGGAGCTCCGACGCCGGGTCGCCCGACGCCGGGTCGCCGGATGGCGGGCCGCCCGTGGGGACGACGGACTGCGCGCGGGTCCAGGTCCGGGTGATGCCCGGTCTCTTCCTCAACGTCCGGCCCGACGCGACGACCTCGATGGAGCCCATCGGCCGCGTCTTCGACGGGATGGTGCTGGAGGTCTCGGACGTCGTGAGCGGTGAGACCGTCGGGACCAGCGACCGCTGGTACCAGGTCCGGGTCGCGGCCGGGGAGGGCTACGTCCACGCCGACTACGCGGAGTGCACCACCGAGCCGCTCTCGCCGCCGGACCTCGGCTACTATCTACCCTTCGCGTGCGGCTTCTCCGCTCGGGTGACCCAGGCGCCCGGTGGCTCCCTGAGTCACACGGGCCGCACGATGTACGCCTACGACTTCGGCGTGGCCCTGAACACCCCCGTCCACGCGATGCGAGCGGGGCTGGTCACCGCCATCCGCGCCGACACCCGCCCCGGCGACGATTGCTACGACGGCGGCGGATCGACCTGTGGTCCCTACGCCAACTGGATCATCCTCCAGCACGCCGACGGGAACACCACCGCGTACAAGCACCTGAACGCGGTGGACGTCGCCGTCGGCCAGGCCGTGGCGCGCGGTCAGCTCATCGGGCACTCGGGCTCCACCGGCTACTCGACGGGACCGCACCTGCACCAAGAGCTCCGCGGCGACTGCCCGACGGAGATCTACTGCCAGACGATCCAGCTCACGTTCTCCGAGGTCGGCCGCCCCACCGCGGGCGACACGGTGACCTCGGGCAACTGCCCCTGATCGATCGCCGGGGAGGTCGCCGGACACACCGGGGCCGGCGCGTGCCCCCGGTGTGGGCCGGAGCCTGGGAGCAACGGTCCGATCCCTCTGCGCGGCGGGCCAACCGAGGTAACGGTAGGGTGCCTCGAGGCGTCATGCACACGTGTCCATCAGGGACATCAGCCCATCGACGCCTCCATGCCGCCCTCCATCAAAGACATCGCCCGACGCGCCGGCTTGGCGCACTCGACCGTCTCGCGGGCGCTCCGGGACAACCCGGTGATCAGCGCGGAGACGCGAGCGCGAGTGAAGGCGCTCGCCGAGGAGATGGGCTACCGGCCCAACACGCTCGCGCGGGGGCTCCGGGCCCAGCGGACCCACACCGTGGCCTTCGTGGTCGCGTCCTTCGGGGATCCCTACTTCGCGCGTCTCATCCGCGGCTTCGAGACCGAGGCCGAGCGGCTGGGGCTCACGGTGCTCCTCAGCTCGAGCCATCGGCGCCCGGAGCGCGAACGGGGCGCGGTGGATCTCTTCCGCGGCTACCAGGTCGATGGGGTCGCGTTGGCGTCGACGGCGATGGATCCCGGGACCCGGCACGCCCTCGAAGGCCTCCCCACCGTCCTGGTCAACCCCGAGGCCGAGGGGCCCCTGGGGCTGCCGACCATCGCCGTGGACAACCGCGCGGGCGCCCGGGTCGCCACCGAACACCTCATCGAGCTCGGGCATCGACACATCGTGTACCTCGGGGTCCGGAGCCGCCCGGCGACCGACGCTGCGCGCGAGCTCGGCTACCGGGACGCCATGAGCGCCGCGGGTCTCGAGGCCCGCACCGCGCACGGCGAGCTCGAGGCCCCGGACGCGAGCGTGGCCGGCTCCGACCTCGCGGAGGCCCGCCGGCTCCTCCCCGGGCTGGTTCGCGATGGGGCCACGGCCATCGTGGCCTACAACGACTCCACCGCCACCGGTGTGCTCCTGGCCGCCCGGGACCTCGACATCGAAGTGCCCGGCGATCTGAGCGTCACCGGCTTCGACGACCTGCCCATCGCGCGCCTGCTCGTGCCGCCGCTCACCACCGTGCGTCAGGACGCCCGGGAGCTCGGCCGCCGCGCGATGGCGACCCTCCACGAACTCTGCGGCGACGGCGCTCCGGAGGACTTCCTCCTCGCGACCGAGCTCGTCGTCCGCGACTCCACCAGCGCGCCCCCGAGCGCCCAGAAAGCCCCCCGATGACTTCCTCCAATCGCCGCTCCTTCCTCCTCCGCTCGAGCGCCGCCATGGCCGCGGCGCCTCTGGCCGCCTGCGCCGGCTCCACGCCCCCGGCGACCACCACCCCGGCGCCGACCTCGACCTCGAGCTCGACTCCGGCCGCCGCGCCGCCCGAGCGTCCGCTCGCCATCGGCCGCGCCGGGAGCGCGCCGCTGGACCCGCCGGGCCAGAAGCTCGGGGTGGGCGGCACCCAGCTCGGCAGCGTCTTCCAGGCCACCTCCGACGAGACCGCCTACGGGATGCTCGAGGCCGCCTGGGAGGCGGGGGTCCGCTACTTCGACACCTCGCCCTGGTATGGGCTCGGTCTGAGCGAGCGGCGGCTCGGGAACTTCCTCGATGACAAGGACCCCTCCGAATACCTGCTCTCCACCAAGGTCGGCCGGGTCCTCTACCCCGACGCCGATGCCGGGCAGATCGGCATCTGGATGGACGAGAACCACTTCGGCCACCGCTACGACTACACCGCCGAGGGGGTCCGCAAGTCCATCGAGGACAGCCTGCAGCGCCTGGGCGTGCCCAAGATCGACATCGTCCTGATCCACGACCTGGCCCCCAGCAACACCGACCTGGACGACTACGAGGCTCAGCTCCGCGTGGCCATGGACGGCGCGATGCCCGAGCTCACCCGTCTCCGCGAGGAAGGCCTCATCCGCGGCTGGGGCATGGGCGTCAACGACATCGAGCCGGCGCTGGCCGCGATGGAGAACGCCGACCCCGACGTGATCCTCCAGGCCTGCCAGTACTCGCTGATGGAGCACGAGGACGCCCTCCAGCGGCTCTTCCCGGTTTGCCGGGAGAAGGAGGTCGGCGTCATCGTCGGCGCGCCGCTCGGCGCCGGCTACCTCGCGGGCACCGAACACTGGCTCTACGGTGAGACGGTCCCCGCGGCCATCGCGCAGAGGCGTGAGCGCCTGAACGCCGTCGCCGCGCGCCACTCGGTGGATCTCCGCACCGCGTCCCTGCAGTTCACCACCGCCCCCGACGTGGTCTTCGCGACCATCCCCGGCGCCCGGAACGCCGACCAGGTGCGCAAGAACCGCGCGTCCATGGACGTCGCCATCCCCGAGGCCTTCTGGAGCGATCTCCGCGCCGAGGGGTTGATGCACGCCGACGCGCCGACCCCCGCCTGACCCCCACTCCCCCCGACCCCGAGAATCAGAAGAAGTAGAAGACCCATGAAGACCAACACGATCGGTTCCCTCTCCGTCTCCGCCGTCGGACTCGGCTGCAACAACTTCGGCTGGCACATCGACCAGGCCCAGACCCAGAAGGTCGTCGACGCCGCCCTCGACGCCGGCATCACCCTCTTCGACACCGCCGACGTCTACGGCGAGGGCGAGAGCGAGACCATGCTCGGCAAGGCCCTCGGCGATCGCCGCGATCAGATCCTCATCGCCTCCAAGGCCGGGATGGGCATCGACGAGGGCGGCGGCGCGCCCGCCTACCTCCGCGAGCAGATCGAGGGCAGCTTGAAGCGCCTCGGCACCGACCGCATCGACCTCTACTACCTGCACCAGCCGGACCCCAGCACGCCCATCGCCGACACCCTCGGGCTGCTGAGCGAGCTGGTCGCCGCCGGCAAGGTCCGCGAGATCGCCTGCTCGAACTTCTCCGCGGCCCAGCTCGCGGAGGCCGAGAAGGTGGACTCGGGGTCGCGCTTCGTCGCGGTCCAGAACGAGTACAGCCTGCTCCACCGCGCGCCGGAGAAGGAGGGCGTGCTCGCTGCCTGCCAGGAGCTCGACATCGCCTTCGTGCCCTACTTCCCGCTGAAGAGTGGTCTGCTGACCGGCAAGTACCGCAAGGGGAAGGTCCCCGAGGGGTCCCGCCTGAACGCGGGGAAGGACAGCAAGTTCGCCGGTATGGGGGACTCGCTGCTCACCGACGAGAACCTCGACATCGTCGAGAAGCTGATCGCCTTCGCGGAGGAGCGGGACCACACCATCCTCGAGCTGGCCTTCTCCTGGCTCCTGGCGCACCCGGCGGTGGCTTCGGTGATCGCCGGCGCGACCAAGCCGGAGCAGATCCACGGCAACGCCAAGGCGGCGAGCTGGGAGCTCACCGACGAGGAGCGCCGGGCCGTCGACGCCATCACGGGCGGATGACCTTCGGTCGCCGTCGCTTCCTGGGCGGGCTGGGCGCCGCGGCCCTCGGCTGCGGTGCGGGCGCGCGCCCGGCCCCACCGGCGGGCTCCGGCGTGCCGCCGCGCGGCGCCGTACCTACTGGGACCTTCCACGTCCGGGGCGCCTACGTGCTCCCCCTCGAACCCGGCGCCCCCGACGTGCCCGACGGCGAGGTGGTGGTTCAGGACGGGCGCATCGCGGCGATCGGCCGACGGCTCGCGCCGCCCGCCGGGGCCACCGTGGTCGACGCCCGAGGCCAAGTGCTCCTCCCGGGCTTCGTGGACACCCACGCCCACCTCTGGCTCATGCCCATGCTGGGCCTCTTCGGGCGCGGCGAGGCCAGCCGCTACTTCCCGCTCACCGAGACCCTCGGCGCGGCCTATCGACCCGAGGACATGGGCGTGGGAACCGCCTACGGTGCGGCCCTGCAGCTCCTCGGCGGCATCACGGGCTCGGTCGCGCACTCGGACAACGTGCAGCGCCTCGCGGACGCCGAGGCGGCGGTGGCGGCGCTCGCCGAGAGCGGGCTCCGGGCGCGCTATCTCTACGGACCCCACGACGGCATGGCGGCCACCGACGCCATCGACATGGACGCGGTTGCGAGCCTCGTCGCGTCCGCCCCGGTCGAGGTCGGGCTCGGCTGGCGGACGCCCTCCGCCGACGACCCTGCCGCCTGGCAGGTGGCCCTCACGGAACTCGGACGCGCCCGGGAGATGGGGATCCCCATCGCCACCCACGTGAGCGGCGACAACGGCCCGGCGCAGCTCCGCGCGCTCATCGCCCGGGACCTCCTCGGGCGCGACATGGAGGTGGTCCACGCGACCCGCGCCCAGCCCGACGAGCTGCGCGCCATCGCGGCGTCGGGCGCCGCCCTCTCGCTCACCCCCATCACCGAGCACCGGGTCGGCTTCGGTCTCACCCGCGCCGCGCACTACGCGCTCGCCGGCGATCGCATCGGCCTCGGTACCGACGGCGCCCTGGGCGGCGAGCCGGACATGTTCGCCGTGATGCGGCTCTTCCACTCGGTTCAGGTCGCCGATACCGGCGAACTCTCGCTGCGGCCGCGGGAGGTCCTCGAGCTGGCAACCCTGGGTGGTGCCCGCGCGCTCGGCTGGGCGGCCGAGACCGGCTCCCTCGCCGTGGGCAAACGCGCGGACCTGGTCCTCCTCGATGGCGCCGACTTCCCGGCACTGGGCCTCGGCGAGGATCCCACCGCCTGGCTGCTCTACGGTGCCGGCCGGGAGGACGTCCGGACGGTGTGGGTCGACGGGGTCCCCCGGGTCCACGAGGCCGAGCTCGTGGAGGGCTCGCTGGACGCGCTGCGGGACCGGGCGCGAGCCACGATTGCTGCGGTGCACCACACGGGGACGGAGTGAGTTTTCGCTCATGCTGTAGAAGAGCGCCAGAACCCGTAATTCGCGTGTCCAACGTGTAACAAAAGGGGTCCCCAACTACGAACGTCGTTCATGAAAGGCCGATCCGAGCGATGGTGACTCGTGGGTATGAATCGGTGGGTCCTGGTCTCCTCTCTCCTGGTGTTCTCGGCGTGCGACTGCGGGGGTGACGACGTCATGCCCGCGGACGGCGGCGGCGGCGAGGTCGACGCCACCACGGACGCCAGTCCGCCGGTGGACGCCGACGCGGCCCCCCGGGACGGCGGACCGCCGACCTGCGGTTCGGACCTCGACTGCCCCGCGGGCCTCCTCTGCTTCGGGGGCGTCTGTCAGCCCGATCCCTGCGCGACGGACAACCCCTGCGAAGACCCCGACGACCGCTGCCGCGCGGTCTGCGTCGACCTGGTGGACCCCTGCGCCGACGTCATCTGTGCTGCGGACGAGACCTGCGTCGCCGGCGAGTGCTTCGCGGGATGTCTCCCGGTCGCCTGCGAAGGCGTGGCGTGTCCCGACGGTCAGTACTGCGACCCCTCCCGCGGGGCCTGCGCCGACATCGACCCCTGCGCCGCGAGCTGCGGGGACGACGCGGCCTGCCACTTCACCTGCACGCCGCGGTCGGCCTGCGAGGGCGTGACCTGTGCCGAGGGCGAGTTCTGCCGGGCCGGCGAGTGCCTCGAGAACCCCTGCTTCGGGGTCGAGTGCGACCCGGGGGAGGTCTGCCAGAACGGGAGCTGCGTCGAGACCTGTGACTGCGACCCGGCCTGCGCTCCGCCCGAGCGTTGCATCGCGAACCGCTGCGTCTGCGTCCCCCATTGTTCGGCCGGTGGTGCCTGCGGCGAGCCCGATGGCTGCGGCGGCTTCTGCGTGGCCGAGTGTCCGGGCGCGAACGAGGAGTGCAACCCCGACACCGGCCTCTGCGAGTGCATCCCCGAGTGCCCCGAGGACGCCGCCTGCGGCGCGTCCGATGGCTGCGGCGGGCTCTGTGACGGCC
The DNA here is from genome assembly GCA_002320815.1 of Myxococcales bacterium UBA1660. GTDB lineage: Bacteria > Myxococcota_A > Polyangia > Polyangiales > Houyiibacteriaceae > UBA1660. Next base: position 104,274 of record DCLA01000118.1, on the reverse strand, counting down.
CCTGCGCCGACGACCGCGCGTGCGTCGAGGGGGTGTGCACCTGTACCGACACGTGCGTCCCCGAGGGGATGGTCGAGTGCGGCGTCGACGTGCCCGACACCTGCATGGGCGGGACGACCTGCGCCGGCACCGGCACCCTCTGTCCGAGGGGCGAGGACTGCCGCGACGGGTCGTGCTGTCCGCGCTGCCCCGGGCTCGGCTCCATCGCCTGCGGCGAGCCACGGATGGACCAGACGAACGCCGACGGAGCGGTCTGCCGGAGCTGTGGCGGGGTGGGCAACAGCTGTCCTGGCGGTCTGGACTGCGTGGACCCGCCGGGGGGCGGAGCCCCGACCGACCGCGTCTGCTGCGACGCCTGCCCGGCGGCCTCCTCGGTCCCCTGCGGCACGGCGATCCCCGACGTCCGCGACGCGGCGGGCAACGTCTGCCGCGAGTGCACCGGCTACGGCACGATGGGCTGCGGGAGCGGCACGAGCTGCACCGGCGGCGCCTCGGGCATGTGCTGCGACAACTGCGACGCCGCCCGCGACGTCGACTGCGGCGAGGAGATCCCCGATCTCTCCTGTCGCGAGTGCAACGGCTACGGCAACCGCTGTCCGAGCGGCACCTCCTGCCGCAACCCCCCCGGGACCAGCGGCGCGGCCAATCGCGTGTGCTGCGGTGGCTGCGCGGGCGCGAGCAGCGTGGCCTGCGGCGAGGACATCCCCGACGTCGTCGCCGGCGGGAGCGTCTGTCGCAACTGCGGCACCGGCACCATGTGCCCCTCGGGCTCCGACTGTCGTGGCGGGGCGTGCTGTCCCTCGTGTCCCGCTCGGTCGAGCGTGGCCTGCGGCGTGGCCATCCCCGACCAGGTGGACTCCGACGGGAACGTCTGCCGGAGCTGCGGTACGGGCACGATGTGCAGCGGTGGCACGAGCTGCATGGGCGGCTCCTGTTGCCCCGCGTGCGACCCGGCCGCGTCGCTGGCCTGCGGGACCGACCCCGCCGAGCCCGCCGGCTGCCCCGCGTGTCCGAACGGGACGATGTGCCCCGCGGGCGCCTCCTGCACCGGCTCCGGCTGCTGCACCCCCACGTGCACCGCGCCCTCCACCCGGGCTTGCGGGGACCGACCCTCGAACGGCTGCGGCGGCCTCTGCGCGCCGGGAACCCGCTGCACCGGGACCGGCGAGAGCTGCACCGGCTCGCCACTCTCGTGCACCTGTACGCCTTCCTGCGAGGGGCGCGCCTGCGGCGAAGCCGACGGCTGCGGCGGCGAGTGCATCGGCACCTGCGACCCCGGCTTCGTGTGCGCCGAGCGGCCCGCTCCGGCGGATCCCGGCGACTATGAGTGCGAGCCCAGCAGCTGCGTGCCCAGCTGCGGGCTCTGCGAGGCCTGCGTGCTCGGTAGCTGCGAGCCCCTCGTCTGCGCGCCGGGGACGACGACGTGTCTCTCGTCCTGCGAGTGCTGCGCCGCCGGCGAACTCTGCACGCCGGGCGGCTGTCAGCCCATCGGCTGAGGTGCCGGGGTCAGGCGTCGCGCAGGGAACCGTCCGGCGCGACGTCGACCCAGCGGCCGAGCTCCGCGGAGCGGTAGATGGCCTCGATCAGTCGGACGTCGCGCAGACCCATCTCGCCCGGGGTGCGGATCTCCGTGCCCTCCTGGATGGCCTGGCAGAGGTGATCGATTTCGTCGGTGAACTGGGCGTCCGACTCCTTGTCGGGATGGACCTCGTCCGCCCCCTCCGGCGTGTGGATCACCAACCGGTCGCCCCGGTACTCGGTGGCCGGGTCCAAGGTCGCGGTGCCCTTCGAGCCCACCAGGTCGATGCGCTTCTTGGACCCGGTGTAGCCGGAGGTCAGCGCGGCGGCGCGGCCCGAGGGGAACTCGAGCTGCACTCGTGAAAACGCCTCCACCTCCGTGAAGCGGACGTCGTCCGGGGGACTGTTGATGCTGGCGAGGATCCGCGAGGGGGTCTCCCCGAAGAGCCAGATGATCCCGTTCAGGGCGTAAATGCCGATGTCCACCAGCGAGCCGCCGCCGGCGATGGGCTTCTGCATCCGCCACTGGTCGCGCTCGTGGTCGGGGTTCAGCGGCCGGTGGTGATCGCTCATCGCGAACCACACGTCGCCGAGCTCGCCGGCGTCGAAGAGCCGCTTGGCGGCGACGTTGTGCGGCTCGAAGTGCGCCCGGTAGGCGACCATCAGCTTGCGCCCCGCGGCGCGGGCGGCGTCGATCATCCGCTGACATTCGGCGGGCGAGTTGGCCATCGGCTTCTCGCACATCACGTGCTTGCCCGCCTCGAAGGCCTTCACGACGAGCTCGGGGTGCACCGAGTTCGGAGTGATCACGTAAACCACGTCGACGTCGTCGTCATCGGCCAAGCGGTCCATCGTGCCGTAGTCGTAGATGGCGTCGTTGCCGAGCCCGTAGGAGCGCGCGACGCGCTGGGCTTTGGTGGCGTTGCCCGAGACGAGCCCGGTGAGCTTGGCGCGGCGCGCTCGGGCGATCCCCGGGATGGCGTAGTTCTGCGCGAAGTGCCCGAGCCCGGCGACGGCCCAGCCGAGCTGCTCGCTGGCGTCCTGGGGCAGCTCCTGATCGTGCTCCGGCTCGGGACGTCCGACGGGCCCCTCCGGGAGGTTCTCACTCGCCTGGTAGCCGGTCCCGGGCGCGACCACCCGGCTCTGCTGGGCTCGGCCGGTGCAGGCGATCAGGCCCACGCCCAGCCCCGCGAAGGTCTGTTCGAGGAAGCGGCGGCGGGTCGGTGTGTTCGGCGGAGTGTCATCGTGCATGGACCATGGCTAGAGGCACCCTCCATGGTGAGCGACCCCGCGCGAGCGAAACGCTCCATTCCGAAACGCTCCGCCTACGGTCGCCGTTCCAAGTCGAGCGGCCCCATGCGTTCGTAGAGGAAGTCGAGAAACGCGCGGACCCGGTTGGGCAGATGGCGCCGGTCGGCATAGAGCACGAACACGTCCGCGCGCTCGACCGCGAAGTCCTCCAGCAAGGGAACCAGCGCGCCGGAGGTGAGGGCCTCCTCGATGTCCCAGTGCGCCTTGAGCCCGATCCCTCGGCCGGCGAGCGCCCACTCGTGGAGCACGTCGCCGCTGTTGCTCGCCAGGTAGCCCTTGGAGGCCACCGTCTCGACGACGCCATCGACCTGGAACATCCAGTGGTCCAGGCGTCGGCCATCGCGGATCAGGTGGAGACATCGATGCTCCAGGAGGTCCGCCGGGCGCTCGGGTCGCCCATGGCGCTCCAGATACCCGGGGGATGCGCAGACCACGCGCGGGGACTCGAGGAGGAGGCGACTGATGGTGTCGCCGCGGTCGGGGCGACCGATCTCCACCGAGACGTCGTAGCTCTCCTGGCGCAGGAGATCGGTCTCGTCGGTGAGCTCCAGCTCGACCTGCACCTCCGGGTGCAGCGAGTGGAACTCCCCGATGAGCGGGGCGAGGTGACGGCGCCCGAAGGAGATGGGCGCGGCCACGCGCAGCCGGCCCACCGGCCGCCCGCCCCGGACCCGCATCTCCTCCTCGGCGGCCCCCATGTCGTCCAGGATGGCCTCGCAGCGCTCGTAGAAGACCTCGCCGTCGGCGGTCGGGCGACAGAGGCGCGGGGTCCGGTCCAGGAGCCGAACGCCGAGGCGCTCCTCGAGGCCGGTGATGCGGCGGGTCAAGGTGGCGGCGGACACGCCGAGCTCCTTCGACGCCGCCGCGTAGCTGCCCTGGCGGACGATCTCGACGAAGCAACGAACGTCGTCTTTCACTCGGGGCTCCGGGCGACTCCAAAATTCTTCACGCACTCACGATAGCGCACGGCGTGATTGATGACGCACATGTGCGTGAAAGCCTGGGGGAAGTTGCCCAGGTGCACGCCCCCATCGGGGCTGAGCTCCTCGGCGAAGAGGTGCAGGTCATTGCCGAAGCCGATGAGCTTCTCGTAGATCCGCTGGGCCTCCGCCGTGTCGCCCGCGAGGGCGTAGACGCCGCCGCGCCAGAAGGAACACGCGGTGAAGGTCGCCTCGTCGCCCTCGAGACCGTCCTCGGTGCGGTAGCGGTAGACCAGGTCGTTCACGGTGAGCTCGCGCTCGACCGCGGCGAGGGTGCTCCGGGCCCGCGCGGACGCCGGGTCGAGGGCCCCGAAGAGCATCGTGCGGAGCACCGACGCGTCCATGAGGGTCGAGCCGTAGGCCTGGGTATGGGCCTGGACCTCATCGTTCCAGGCCTTCTCTTCGTACTCGGCGCGGAGCGCGTCGGCCGTCTCTCTCCAGCGAGTGATCTCCGCCGGGTCGAAGCCCGCCAGGTGCTCGGCGGTGCGCCAGGCCCGGTCGAGACCCACCCAGAGCAGCGCCTTGGTGTGCTGCAGGTGCTGCTGCCCATCGCGTAGCTCCCAGATGCCCTCGTCGGGGTCGTCCTGGTGGTCCACGCAGTGCCGGGCCAGGTTCTCGACCATCGTGGCGATCCGCTCCCGCAGGTCCAGGGGCGGGTCATAGCCGGTGGCGTCCAGGTAGGCGTGGAGCGCGACCAGGAGCTCTCCGTAGATATCGTGCTGGTCCTGGCCCTGGGCGGCGTTGCCGATGCGCACCGGGCCGACCCCACCCCAGCCGGGCAGGTGCTCGAGGATCTCCTCCTCCGCGGTGGACCCGTCGATGCCATAGAGGAGCCGGAGCTCGCGACCTCCGCTGGGGTCCACTTCGCAGAGGAAGCGCACGTACTCCTGAGCCTCCCGGGCGAGCCCCAGGTTGCAGAAGGCGGTCACGGTGAAGCTCGCGTCGCGGATCCAGCTGTAGCGGTAGTCGTAGTTGCGCTCGCCGGGGACGGCCTCGGGCAGGCTGGTCGTCGGGGCCGCCACGATCGCCCCGGTCGGTGCGTAGGTGAGCAGCTTCAGGACCAGGGCGCTCCGATGGACCGCGTCGCGCCAGGGGCCGTCGTAGTCGATCCCTGCGGACCACCCGGTCCAGTAGCGGGAGGTGAGCTCGAGGTCGCGCTCGGCGTCGGCGAGCTCGCGGACGCCGGTCGCGGCGTCGGCTTCCTGGAGCACGAAGAAGGTGCTCTCGCCCTCGCGCAGGCTGACTGCGGCCTCGAGCCCTTCCTCGGTCTCGCGCATCGCGCCACCGGCGCGGGCTTCGAGGGTCCACGCACGACAGGTGACCCGCGCGCTACGGTCCCTCGCTTCGACGCATGCGCGCTCGCGCCCGAAGTTCGGCGTGAAGCGCGCGCGGAAGGCACCTCGGACGGTGCCGTGCTCGCAGCGGAGGATCCGCACCAGGCGATGGCCGGTGTCGCCGTCGGGACCCTCGCTCCGTGCTTCGGCGGGGTGGAGGGCCATGAAGTCGAAGAGCACCGCTCGGCCCGTCGGGGTCTCGAACGTCGTCTCCAGCACATTGGTCCCCGGCAGGTAGCGCCGCGCCACCGCCTCGCCGCCGAGCCGCAGATCGGCGAAGCCACCGCGGGGCAGGTCGAGGAGTCGGCAGAAGAGCGCCGGCGCGTCGTGGCGACCCCAGCAGAGCCAGTCCACCGACCCCGCGCGGGTGACCAGCGCGGTGGTGTGGGTGTCACCGATCAGCGCGTGGTCGGCGATCGGCGTCGTGCCCGGCGTGAGCCGGTCGAGGTCCGGCTGTCCGTCGGGTCGGTCCCCGGCCATCAGGTGCGCGCCACCAGCGCGACGCCCCCGATCATCATCAGCCCGCCCGCGACCCGGCCCCAAGAGATCTCGCGTACATCGAAGCCCACCAGCCCGAAGTGGTCCATCACCAGCGAGGCCACCACGGACGCCGTGACGGTGACGGCCGTGAAGGTCGCGGCGCCCATGTCGGCGGCGATGGTCAGGGTGGCGACCACGTAGACCGAGGCCATCAGGCCGCCCAGCCAGGCCCACCAGGGGACCTCGGCGGCGTTGCGGCTCACGTCGCCCACCGACCAGCCGAGGAAGGGGCTGGCCACCAGGATGTCCAGGATGCCGCCGGCATAGACGACCAGCGCGGGGACGGTCGGCCCGGCCTTCAGCTCGCCCTCGAGGGTGGCGTTGGCGCCGGACTGCACGGTGTTCAGCAGGCCGGCCAGGATGGCGAAGAGGTACTTCATCGGAGGGCCTCGGCGAGGGCGGGGGGACAGGTCATCGGACCGGGGGTCTAGGGCTCGCGCCCCGCCCTCGCCGAGGGAACACAGCGTTTCATCGCGTTGCCGTCGCGGTGGGTCCGCGAGCCTCGACTCCTCGGGGACCGCCGGTCCGTGCGCCAAGCGAAAGGCGTCCCGGTTGACGGCCGCGGGGTCCCGGGGCCACACCAGCCCGATGCGGACCCTCCTCCTCGGTTGTGTGCTCCTCCTGGCCTGCGGCGACGACGATGGAGTGACCGACGAGCCCCTGGCGGACGCCGGGCCCACCGACGGCGGCGCGACCGCGACGGACGGCGGGGTCGACGCCGCGGCGGCCGAGGACGCGGGCGCCGTCGATGCCGCCTCGCCGGACCCGGACCTCGGTCCGGCCGGCGGCGCTTGCGGGCAGCCGGTGGGCGAACGGGACCTGCGGGTCGAGCTCATGCACGACGGCCGCAACCGCTCGTTCCTCGTCCACCTGCCGCCGAGCTACGACGGCACCACGGCCTTCCCCGTGGTCCTGGGGTTCCACGGCCGGACCCTCAACGCGACCTCCCAGGAGTCGCTCTCGCACATGAACGAGGGGGCGGACGCCGCGGGCTTCATCAGCGTGCACCCGGAGGGGATCGGCGCGACCTGGAACGCTGGATCGTGCTGTGACCCGGCGTCGACCCAGCGCCTGGACGACGTGGGCTTCGTGAGCGCCATCCTCGATCGGCTGGAGGCCGGTTGGTGCGTCGACGCCGATCGCGTCCACGCGACCGGCCTGAGCAACGGCGGCATGCTCTCCCACCGGCTGGCCTGCGAGCTCTCCGACCGCATCGCCTCCATCGCCCCGGTGGCCGGCACCATGGGCATCCCCAGCTGCTCGCCGAGCCGCGCCGTGCCGGTGATCCACTTCCACGGCACCAGCGACAACCTCGTGCCTTACAACGGCGGCTTCGCCGGGATCGACTCGGTCCCCGACACGATGGCCGACTGGGTGGAGCGGAACGGCTGCGGCGAGACGAGCGCCGTCACCTACGAGAACGGCGACGTCACCTGCGAGGAGTGGACCGGCTGCACCGACGGCGCGACCGTCCGCCTCTGCACGGTTGACGGCGGCGGCCACCAGTGGCCCGGCGGCGACTCGCTACCCTTCCTGGGGCACAAGACCGACGACATCTCGGCGACGGCCGCCGCCCTGGAGTTCTTCGCGGCTCACCCGCGCTGAGGCGCGGGCGACTCGCGGAGCGAGAGCCCGTCCAGGTCGAGGCCCCGGGCTTCGACCCGGAGGCGACCCGGCTTCGTACCCAGGAGCTCCTGGCGCGCGGACTCGATGGCCTCCAGCCGCGCCGACGCGATGGTCAGGAGCTGGGACCCGAGGCGCATGGCCTCGAGCCCGAAGGCCACCCCGTCCACCGAGGCGATGAGCTCGCCCGGCTGGGGCTCGCCGCCGGGCCGGTGGCGCACGGCGCCGCGGAGCGTGAACGCGCCCAGGGGCGGGGTCTCCGGTCCACCGAGCCGGAGCTTGCCGGTGGGGCCGAGATCGATGAGCGCCTCGCGATCGAGCCCGAGGGCCACGTCGATGTTCTCCGCGTCCAGGGCCACGATCTCGACCGGGCCGCTGGAGTCCTTCTTCTTCTTGGGGCTGCGCTTCTTCTTCGAACTCGGCTCGGGGAGCTCCCACTCGGCGAAGGTCCGCAGCTTAACCAGCCGTTCGCTCTCGGCCTTGACCACGTCCTCGGGCGGGATCCGGAAGAGCACCAGCGAGCGGTAGTAGAAGGGCAGGAGCGGGATGTCGTTCTCGATGGAGAGCTTCCCGTCCCGGACCTCGATGTCGATGAACGCGTCCTCGAGGGTCCCGAGGTCGCGCTCCAGCGAGCGGTAGTTGATCTCGCCGCGCCGCACCGGGATGCGGAACTGGTGGGTCTTGTCCCGCCGACCGATGACCGCGATGTCGGTCACGATGCGCAGGTCCACGTCCATCTGGCCGTGGAGTCCATCGAGGAAGTGCAGATCGATGGGCGCGGTGCCCCGCCGCTGGGGCGAGTCGGTGCGCGGTCCGGCCGGCATGGGCGGCGGCTCGGGCGCGGTGCCGGCCACGTCGGGGATGTCGATGACGATCCGCTCGGCCAGGAGCTCGCCGAGCTCCACCTGCGAGAGGGGCGCGCCGTCGTCGAGGGTCTGGGTCCAGCGGAGCCCGCGCGGGATCGCGCCGCCGTGGATCTCGGCCATGACGCCGCCGATCACCGCCTTCACCGCGCCGATGGTCGCGGTGTGCAGCTCCAGGGTCCGGTTCTCGCCATGGAGCCGGAGCTGGGCGTGCTTGAAGTCCAGCGCGCCGATGTCCACCGAGCCGCCTTCCCAGCGCACGGTGGTGTCCAGGAGCTCGATGGTCGCGGCCTGCAGCAGGATCTCGCCGTTCGGCGCGGCGGACCACTCGAAGCCGCCCACGCGCACGTTGGCGGCGACCTGGTAGGCGCCGAAGTCCATCACCGCCCGGCCGATCTCGCCGCCGCCGATGGACACCGTGCCCGAGAGCCCGCTGTCTTCGCGGGTGCGGTCGATGGTCAGGTCGACGAGCACCTCGCGCAGGGTGGCCGCCCCATCGAGGTGCACGGTGCCGGTCGAGAAGTGCCACTCGAAGGCCTGGAGGTCGAGCTCGACGCCGCGGACCCGGCGGACCTCCAGGGTCTCGAGGCCGTGCACGTAGATCCCGGAGATGCCCTTGGACGGACCCAACTCGATGACGTTGGGGGACGCCCCGTGGGCGGAGTCGAGCTCGAGGCGAAAGCCCTCGGCCCCGAGACGATCGGCGTTGACCCGCATGGACCGGAGACACTACCCGACCCCGGACGGGGAGTTCGACCTTTTCGCGAAAGCCCTCAGAGCGCCTTGCGCGGGGGCAGGGCCAGGTTGGCCACCAGGAGCCCGGAGACCAGCGCGATGGCGATGAGGGCCACGTCGAAGGCCGACGAGAGAGCCACCAAGAGGTTCTCGTCGACGAAGCTGATGACCGAGCGGAAACCCAGCGAGCCGGGCACCAAGAGCAAGATGCCCGGCGTGATCAGCAACGCGGCCGGCCGATTGCGGAAGCGCGCGAAGGCGTTGCCGGCCACGCCCAGGGCCAGGGTGGCCACCCCGGCGCCCATCTCCGCACCGGCGAGCTCGGTGCCGGCGTGGCCCGCCGCGTAGGCCAGGAGGACGGCGCTGGCGATCCAGCCGATGTCCTGGATCCGCGCCTCCAGGAGGACCAGCAGGGTGGGGATCGAGGCGGCGATGGCCGCCCAGCTCACCCAGGCGGCCGGTTGGTCGGTCTCGGCCACGCCGGCGGTGACCCCCGGCACCAAGCCGGCCAGCTCGCCGCCCAGGGCGGCCCCGAAGCCGAGGAGCAGGAAGGCGATCACCGCCTTGGAGAGGCGCGCGGTGCCGCTGACCAGGTGGCCGGAGGCGATCTCCGTCATGGCCACCGTCAAGGTGAGCCCGGGGAAGAGCAGGATGATCCCGGCGATGCCCACCACCGAGGTCGCCAGGGTGGGCTCCACCAGGGTCCCGAGCGCCGCCATGGCCGCCGCCAGGAATGCGCCGGCCGGGAGCATCAGCCGCGTGAGCGGGTCCGATTTCGCCGAGAGCCACTCCAGGACGCCGACCGCCAGACCCACCGCCGCCGCGAGGGCGGCGTCGACCAGCCGACCTCCGAGCAGGAAGCTGACGGTGAAGGCCAGCATCGCGTGGCCCGCCAGCCGCGCGCTCCGGGGATAGCGCGGCGGCTCCCGGAGGACCTCGAAGACGCCCCGGGATCCCTCCGCGGGGGTCAGCCGACCTTCGGCGACGTCCTGGACCAGCTCGTCGAGGGCGGCGAGTCGACCGAGATCCACCTCGCCCTGCTCGGGCGTGACCATGTAGGTCCGCTGGTCGGGCGGATCGCCGAAGGCGGCGATGATCACCGTGGGCGTGGTGAAGACGTGGACCGGCAGATCCAACCGCTCGCCCATGACCGCGAGCATGGTGTCCAGCCGGTGGGCGGGCATGCCGTAGGCGTGGAGCGCCTTGGCCAGGTCCAGGACGAAGAGCACCCGGGGGTCGTCGACGTCCCCCGTGGAGCGCGTCTGGATGCCTCTCATGGGGCCAGGGACTGGAGCGCCCGGAGCTCGTCGAGATCGTGGGCGCAGAAGACCTGGACGTCGTCGTGGCCGTGGCGCAGGGCGCGCAGGCGCTCGAGGTTCTCGAGCCGCTGGTTCCAGTCGACGGCGACCATCCTCTGGTAGATGTCGATCCCGCGGGTGGTGCGGAGCGGTTGCTCCATCTCGCCCCGATAGAAATAGGAGTCGCCCGCGTGGACCAGCCACTCGTCGCCGTCCTGGATGGCCACGCCGGCGTGGCCGCGGGTGTGGCCGGGCAGCGGGAACATCAGGATCTCGGGTGGGAGGTCTTCGAGCTCGCGCACGGCGGCGAAGCCCCGCCAGGGCTCCCCGGTGGGCTCGTAGGGCCGCCACAGGGGATCGTGGTCCCACTGGAACTCCTTGTAGCGGTTCTTCTCCAGCCGGGTCGCCGGGGCCATCGCGGCGTTCTTCTCGGCGGCGAGCAGATGCACCTTCGCCTCGGGGAAGTCCCCCAGGCCTCCGGCGTGATCGAAGTCCAGGTGGGTCAGCACGATGTGCCGGACGTCCTCACGGCGGAACCCGAGGGCCTCCACCTGGCGGATCGCCGTGAGGCTCTCGTCGAGGACCGGGGCCATCACGTAGCGCGCGGCGCCGATGCGCTCGACCGGGTTGCGCATCTCCTGGATTCCGAGGCCGGTGTCCACCAAGACCAACCCGTGCGCGTCGGTCTCCACCAGGAGGCAGTGGCAGGGCATCTCGGCGCGCGCGAGGACGCCCCCGCTCCCGTAGAGGAAGCGCCGCAGACGCGGGCAGAAGGTGCCGCAGCTCAGATGGTGGATGCGCATGAGCGAGCCTTCCCACGAGTGCGGCACCGGGGCAACGTCGGTCGGCCCGGTTCCCGGAGGTGGCTAGAGCAGAAGCCACCGGGGTGGCGAGACCGGAGGCCCGCGGGCCGGCGTCTCGAACCGCAAAGCGCAATGATTCCCTGACTCCGTCGGGTGGATCCAATGTTGCACATGGCGGACTCCATGCGACACGCCACCACCTTGGCCTTGCTCCTGGCCGCCTGCGGCACCCAGCCCCCGGCCGCGTCGCCGGACGCCGAGGACGCGGTGGTCTTCGCGGGCGGCAAGGCCGACGAGGCCGGGTGGACCGAGTGCGAGCTCGAGACGGTGGTCGCGCACCTCAACGATCCGGCGACCACCGCCGACGGCCTGCGCGCCGACGGACTCCACAGCCGCGCGGCGACCAACCTGGTGGCCCACCGGGATGGTCCGGACGGAGTCTTCGGCACCGACGACGACGACCTCTTCGACGACGTCTTCGAGGTCGACGCCGTCTACTACGTGGGCCCGGTGGCCATGGAGCAGCTCGTGGCCATCGTCGCCGATCTCTGCGTCGCGCCGGCCCCGAGCTCGGTCGAGGTCTTCTTCTCCCCGCAGCCCTACGAGCGCAGCCACCTCGCCCGCGCCGCCGAGCTCGTCGACGCCGCCGAGCGGAGCGTGGACGTGATGATGTACAGCTTCCGCGACAGCGCCATCCAGGACGCCCTCGAGCGCGCGGCGGGCCGCGGCGTGAGCGTGCGGATGATCTTCCACTCGGCCCTCGAGGATCAGCGCGACCCCGCGGGCACGACCAGCGCGCGCCTCGAGGAGGCGGGCATCGACGTCCGCTACGTGAACAAGATCATGCACCACAAGGCCATGGTCATCGACGGCCCCCGCGACGGGCTGACCGCCGGCGGGGTGATCATGACCGGCAGCGCCAACTGGTCCTACAGCGCGGGCACCAAGTACGACGAGAACACCCTGGTCTTGACGGACCACGCGGAGATGTCCCTCCGCTACCAGCGCGAGTTCGATCTCCTCTGGGACCACAGCCGGGACCTCGCCTGGCGCGAGTTCGCGCCCGTCACCGCCGCGCCCATCGCCGACGCCACCGTCGCCGCGGCGGACGACCCCCAGCTCGAGGCGCACTTCACCAGCGCCAACTTCCGCACCTACGAGTCCTCCCGCTACGGCTGGACCTTCAGCCGCGTCCGCGGCACCCAGGTCGTCGCCGACCGCATCGTCGAGCTCATCGAGGGCGCCCGGGAGCGCATCTACGTCGCCTCCGGTCACCTCCGCTCGCGGCCGGTCGCCGAGGCCCTCCTGGCCAAGGTCGCCGCGGACCCGACCCTCGACGTGCGGGTCTACCTCGACGCCCAGGAGTTCCTGAGCGAGTGGTACCACCAGGAGCAGGTGGCCGACCGCGAAGACTGCCTGGCCGACGCGGCCGGCTCCGCGACCCGCACCGCCGACTGCCTCGACTACGGCTTCCTCTACGCCTACGAGCTGGCTTCGGCGGGGGTCGACGTGCGCTTCAAGTACTACAGCTACCGCTGGCACTACAGCTACGCCGAGCAGATGCACCACAAGTACCTGGTGGTCGACGACGCCGTGCTCACCGGCAGCTACAACCTCTCCGCGAACGCCGAGTTCGACACCCTGGAGAATGTGGTCCTCCTGAGCGGCACGCCCTACGCCGACGTCGTGGGTCGCTACGCGGCCAACTTCGAGACCCTCTGGGAGACCGGCCGCGCCGAGGGGCTCTACGCCGATCTGATGGCCGACGTGACCGAGGGCACCGACTCCTTCCCCATCGTCTTCGACGCCATGGCCCTGACCTGGAGCGAGGTCGACGACCTCAAGAACGCGATGCGCGACGCCTGCCCCGAGATCAACGACGAAGACTTCCGGACCCACCCGGAGCGGCACTACTCCTGCCAGCCCTGAGTCCTTTCGGGGCCCTCGCCGAGCCGGCCGCTTTTCAGCGGGCGGCTCGTGCACTATGAGCACCCGCGATGCCCGAGGACGTCAGCGCACCTGGTGAGATCCACGCCCTGCTCGGGCGCGGGACGGCCTATGCCGGCAAGCTCACCTTCGAGGGCCGGGTCCGCATCGACGGCACCTTCGACGGCGAGATCTTCAGCAGCGGCACCCTCATCGTGGGCGACTCCGCCCAGGTGAAGGGCGAGATCGACGTGGGCACCCTCATCGTCCTCGGCGGCCACCTCGAGGGCCGCATCCACGCCCGGGAGCTCGTCGAGCTCCACGCACCGGGCAAGGTCGTCGGCGACATCGTGACGCCCCAGATCTTCATCGACCGCGGCGTGGTCTTCGAGGGCAAGTGCACCATGGGCGACGAGCTCGGCTCCGCCCCGGAGACCCACGAGCTCCACAGCGAGGAGCGCCTCCTCGACGACCTGGAGAGCGCCGCGACCCTCACCGAGGCCGACGTGACCGCGGACGCCGACGTGATGGACGTGGTGGGCGCGCCCCCGGCCCGCTCGACGCCGCCCGAGGGCGCGACCGAGCTCGAGGACGAAGCCATCCTCGAAGACGAGCCCACCGAGCCCGGGGTCGTCTGATCCGGTGACCAAGGACCTCGTAGCCGGCACCACCACCGGCGTGGTCCTCGTCGCGCAGGCGGTGGCCTACAGCGCCCTCGCCGGGCTCCCTCCCACCGCCGGCCTCTACGCCGCACTGGTCGCGCCGCTGCTCTACGCGGCCATCGGGCGCTCGGTGGTGCTCGCCGCGGGCCCCACCGCCATCAGCTCGCTCCTGGTGGGCCAGGCCCTGGCCGGCATGGACGACCTCCCGGTCCTCCTCGCCCACGCCGCGCTCCTCGCCGGTCTGGTGGGCGTGGTGCAGCTCGTGGCGGCCACCGTGCGGCTCCACCGGCTCGCCAAGTACATCACGCCGGTGGTCCTGGTGGGCTTCCTGGCCGGCGCGGCGGTCCGCATCGTCCTCACCCAGCTCGAGCACCTGGCGACCCACCGGGGCGCCTTCCACATCCCCACGGCGGGCATCGGCCTGTCGGCGGTGGTGCTCCTGATGCTGCCGCTCCCCGCGAAGCTGGAGCCCTTCAAGGCCCTGCGCACCGTGGCGGTGATGATCGGCTACACGGTCCTCTGCTTCTTCTTCGCCTGGGACACGCCCACCATCGGCCGCATCCCCGCGGGCCTGCCCATGCCGGCGCTCCCCTGGGCCGGCGAAGGGGTCGAGTTCGCGAGCCTGGCGCCCCTGGCGGCCCCCGCCGCGCTCATCGCCCTGCTCAGTTTCATCGAGGGCATCGGCGCCTCCGCCGCACGGCCCCAGGAGCTGCGCCCCGGCCGGGAGCTGGTCGCCCTGGGCGCGGCCAACCTCGCGGCCTCGTTCGCTCGCGGCTACCCCGTCTCGGGTGGCCTCTCGCGGACCGCCGTGAACGCCAACTCCGGCGCCCAGACCCGCTGGGCGGGCGTGGTCTCGTCGGGCGTGGTGGTCCTGGTCCTGCTCGTGGGCAGTCCGCTCCTGGCGCCCATGCCCACCGCCATCCTGGCGGCGGTGGTCACCGCCGGGGTCATCTCGCTCATCGACGTCCCGGCCATGCGCGAGGCCGACCGCCGCCGCCGCTGGGTGATCGCGGTCACCGCCCTGGGCACCTTCGCCCTGGGCGTCGGGGTGGGCATCGGCCTCGGAGTGGCCACCGAGTTGATGACCCGCCGCTGGGGCCCCTGGCCGAAGGAGCCCTTCAGTAGGCGTAGCCGATCTGAACCGACAGGTTGATCCCCTTGTCGGTGAAGCTCGAGCCGACCGCCTCGGGATCGCCAGCGTCGCCGCTGAAGTCGAAGGAGTAGCGGGTGAAGCCGAAGCGCAGGCCGTAGGCCAGCCCCATGGCGAGGTGGCCCCCCAGCGAGGCGCCCACGTCGAAGGCGCCGCCGCTGGCCTCGGAGCCCAGGGCGTTGGGATCGGCCGCCGGATCCGCGATGTCGCCGACCCCGAAGACGATGCGGTAGCCGAAGTCCACCCGCAGCCGGAGGAGCTGCTCGTAGAGGCGGGCGTCACCGACCACGCCGAGGCGGAGGAAGCTGTACCGGGTCGACGCGAGCACCGAGTTGTCGCCGATGGTGAAAGATTCGATCCCGAAGCCCAGGAGGGCGCCGATCCGGAACGAGTCGTCGTCGAGCGGGTACTGATAGCCGGCCTGGATCAACATGCGCCACGCGCTGGTGTCGATCTCCGGGCCCGGGGTCCCGTCGGCCTGGAGCTCCTGACTGCTGAGCGCCAGGGCGAAGGCCAGGTCCACCTGAGCGTAGATGCCGCGGGCCGCGCTGGCCGAGCGCCCCAAGGGGAAGCTCTCCAGGCGCAGGGAGAGCTCGGGGTACAAGCCCAGGTCGTAGCCCCGGCCGCCGCCGGAGGTGAAGGTCGCCTCGGCGTTGCGGTTCCGGCCGTCGATTCCGATGAAGGCGCTGATCAAGGGGAGGGCGTTCTCGGGCACCTCGTCCTCCTCCTCCTCGGCCTGGCGGGCGTCGTGCTCGGCGGCGAGGGCCGCCATGCGGCGCCGGTCCTCTTCTTCCGCGCGTTGCCGCGCCAGGGCCTCTTCCTGGCGGCGCTGCTGCACCGCGCCCAGGGCCTGGTCGATGGCCTCGACGGCGGCGGCGGAGATGCGCCGCTGGTTGGCGCGGCCGGTGGGTCGCCCAGCTTCCCGGTAGGCGACCTCGTTGCCCTGGTCGTCGTAGACGTGGATGTGGGTCCGGGCCCTCCGGCCTCGGCCGGTGACCTCGCCAGTGATCACCAGGGTCAGCCCCTGGTCCTGCGCCACGGCGGCGATGCCCGCCGGCTGGCTCAGGTCGGCGCCGATGTTCCGCGCCGCGTCCTCGGCGTCCGAGCTCCGCTGGAGGTCCAGCTTCTCGCTGGCGGCCCGGACCACCGCGTTGCGCGCGCCTCCCGAGCCGCGCCCGGAGAAGTCCAGCACCACGCCGCGCTCGAGCTGCGCCTCGGCGGTGGTCGCCGCCATCGCGAGAGCCAGCAGCGCGAGGCTCGCGCGCAGGAAGGAAGAGTTCCGCATGGGGCGGGTTCTACACCGGCAGGGGGGTGTCGTCACGTTCGACACCGGGTGGGCGTCTCGATGGGGGGCTGCCATCTTGAATGCGCGCCCCCGCCGTCGCGTCCCAGCCCACGGCCCCCAGAAAAGGCTCGTATGACCATGAAACGTCGACTTCTCCCGCTTCTCCTCCTCTGCGCTGCAACGCCGGTCGCCGCCCAGGACGCCTCGTCCTACGAGGGGATCACCTGGCGGCAGGTCGCGGAGCGAGGGATCGAGGTCCGCGGCGGCGAGGCCACGACCACCGTCGACGCGCCCATCGCCCGCGTCCTCGAGCAGGTCCGGGACTACGCGAGCTACGACGACTACTTGCCCCATTTCCGCCAGTCCCGGGTTCTCGGCGAGCGCGGTGACCGGGCCCTGGTCTACCTCCAGGTCGAGGTCCTCCACGGCGCCGCGACCCTCTGGGCGCAGGTGGCCATCCGGGCCCGCGAAGAGAACGGGAAGCACACCATCGAGGCCCGCATGATGCGCGGGAACATGGACGCCTTCCTGGCGCGCTGGGAGGTCGAGGCGGTCAGCGAGTCCCGCACCCGGGTCACCTTCACCCTGGCTGCGGACCCTCAGATCCCCGCGCCGGACTCGGTGGTCGCGGGTGAGAACGAGAAGTTCGCCAAGAAGGCCATCCGCGCCCTGCGGAACCGACTCCGCGGGAGCTGAGCGCCTCCATTGACATCGGTGGCTCCTGGCTCTTCAGATGAGCCATGAGCGACGCCCCCTTCCTCCGCTACCGTCTCCTCGGACCCACCGGCCTGCGGGTCTCCGAGATCTGCCTCGGCACCATGTCCTTCGGCGACCACTGGGGCTTCGGCGCCGACGAGGAGACCAGCCACCGGGTCCTCGACGCCTACGCCGAGGCCGGCGGGAACTTCCTGGACACCGCCAACAAGTACCACGGCGGCCAGACCGAGGAGATCGTGGGCAAGTGGCTCCCGGAGCGCCGGGACTCGATGGTGGTCGCCACCAAGTACACCCTCTCGATGGACCACACCGACCCCAACGCGTCGGGCAACCATCGGAAGAACCTCGCGCGGTCCGTCGAGGCCAGCCTGGAGCGCCTGGGGACCGACTACATCGATCTGCTCTGGGTCCACGCCTGGGACGACTTCACGCCCTTCGAAGAGACCATGCGCGGCCTCGAGGACGTCGTGCGCTCGGGCAAGGTGCTCTACATCGGCGTGAGCGACACCCCGGCCTGGGTGGTCTCGGCGTCCCAGATGCTCGCCGAGCTCCGCGGCTGGGCCGCGTACGCGGGGATCCAGATCGAATACTCGCTCATCGAGCGGACCCCGGAGCGGGATCTCTTGCCCATGGCGGAGCACTTCGGGCTCTCGGTGGTCGGCTGGGCGCCGCTCGGCGCGGGCGTGCTCACCGGCAAGTACACCCGGGGCTCCGGCGACGTGGACTCCCTCCGCAAGGAGAGCAACGAGCAGCGGGGCCGCACCAGCGACGAGAAGCTGGCCATCGCGCAGGCCGTCGACGAGGTCGCCGACGACCTGGGGGTCACCTCGGCGCAGGTGGCGACGGCCTGGGTGCTGGCCCAGGGCTACGGCTGCATCCCCATCGTGGGCGCCCGGAAGGTGGCGCAGATCGAGGACACCCTGGGCGCCGCGAAGGTGGACCTCAGCGAGGCGCACCTGGCCAAGCTCGACGAGGTCAGCCGCCCCTCGCTGGGCTTCCCCCACGACTTCCTGCGCTCCAGCGGGGTCCGCAACCTGGTGCGGGGCGAAGAGGTCCGGGGTCGCATCGACGGCCGCCGCGCCCGCCGCTGAGCTCGCCGGCGGGCATCGACGGCAAATCTTTTCGGTGCGCCGCCCGTCGGAGCCCCGAAGTTGAGCCGTCGACCCGCCGAAGTCACATCGATTCCTTGGCGTGACCCCGAATCGGGGCCACGATCGATACCGACGTCCGTCGCGCGCGCGCCGGGCCCCTCCTCGATGGCCTCCCCCGCCAAGCTCTGCCCCATCTGCGGCGTCCGCTACGACCCGGCGGCGACCTTCTGTCAGAAGGACGGCGCCCGGCTCACCAGCGAGGGCGAGGCCGACCCCTACCTGGGCAAGATGCTCCTGGGGCAGTTCCGCATCGAGGAGCCCATCGGCGCCGGCGGCATGGGGACCGTCTACCGGGCCCGGCAGACCTCGCTGAACCGCGACGTCGCCATCAAGATCCTCCACCCGGAGCTCGCCCGGAACCCCGACGCGGTCCGGCGCTTCCATCGCGAGGCCAAGGTCGCCACCAGCCTCGAGCACCCCAACCTGGTGCGGGTCTTCCTCTTCGGTGAGCTCCCCCGGACCGCCGACCTCCCCGATGGCGGGCTCTACCTGGCCATGGAGTACCTCGACGGGCGCTCCCTGGTGGACGTGATGCGCGAGGAGGGCCCGCTGCCGGTCTCCCGCGCGCTCCACTACGTCCTGCAGATCTCGGCGGCCATCGGCGTCGCCCACGCCCAGGGCATCGTCCACCGGGACGTGAAGCCGGAGAACCTGGTGGTCATCAACCGCCACGGAGACCCCGACTTCGTGAAGGTCTTGGACTTCGGCATCGCCCGGCTCCTCTGGGGCGAGCACACCGCGCTGACCCAGTCCGGCGTCATCTTCGGGACCGCCCGCTACATCTCGCCCGAGGGCGCCTCGGGCGAACCCACCGACGCGCGCAGCGACGTCTACTCCATCGGGGTCCTGGCCTATCAGCTCCTCACCGGGGTCACGCCCTTCGAGGCCTCGACGCCGGTGGCCATGCTGATGAAGCACATCCACGAGGCCCCGCCGGACCTGCGCCGGATGGGCGTCGGGGCCCAGGTGCCGGCAGAGATCGCCGACGTGATCATGCGCTGCCTGGAGAAGCGACCGGACCAGCGCTGGGACGACGCCAGCCAGTTGGCCAGCGCGCTCACCCTGGCGGCCCAGCACGCCAACGTCACCCTGCCGGTGGCACGCCGGACCTGGAGCCTGGTCCCCGAAGCCAGCGCCTCGTACGGGACGGCCTCGCTCACCGGGCACCCGGCGCCCCACCTGCGCCTGCCGAAGAAGAAGGGGCCCAGCCCGCTGGCCCTGGGGTTGGCGTTCGTCCTCGGAGCGGGCGCGGTGACCGGCGGCGCCCTGGTGCTCCGGGACGCGTTGACCGAGGAGCGCGAGGTGGATCCCCACGCCGAGACCCTGGCCAGCGCCGAAGCAGCGCTGGCCGCGGGCCACTTCGACAGTCCGCCGCGGGACAACGTGGAAGCCCTGACCACCGCGGTGTTGGCCGAGGATCCGGGCAACGCCCAGGCCCTCCGCATCCGCGGCGAGGCCGTCGAGCGCCTGCGCGCCCGGGCGAGCGCCGCCCGCGCGAGCGGGGACCTCGACGGGGCCGAGACCGAGCTCCTGCGGGTCCTGGCCTTCCTGCCCGCCGACCGCGACGCCCGGACGGCCCTGGCCGAGGTCGAGAGCGAGCAGCGCGCCGCCCGCGCTCCGGCCGGGGTCCACGTGGAGCCCGAAGAGGCCGTCCGCGGGCAGGCCGCGACCTTCGTCGGCGTGGTGGAGCCCGGGGGTCCCCGGGACGGCGAGGCCCGCTTCGAGATCCGCCGCGGTCGCCGGCGGCTCCGCACCGTCCCCGCGCTCCGGCTGGATCAGTCCCGTCGTTGGGTCGCCAGCTACAGCTTCGGCAGCACCGGGACCTACACCGTCCGCTTCGTCTTCGAGCCCACCGAGGGCGAGCCCCAGACCCACGACGTCGATCTCCGGGTGGTCGGCCGCGCGTCCTCGGTCGCCCAGCGGCCTTCGACGCGCTCCGCTCCCTCGACGCCCAGCCGCCAACCGCAGCCCGCGCCGCGGGCGCAGCCGGCCGGCAGCGACGGCATCGACTGGACCGTGCCCCCCTTCGACGGGCCCGGGACCGACGAGCCCGAGGACGAGCCGGAGGAAGCGGCGCCGCCGCCGTGGACCGGCAGCGGCTCGGTGATCTGAGCCCCCGCCGCGTTGACCTGGGGCCCGATCCGCCTACCATCGCCGCCGACCGTGCCCGCGAAGACCCCGGCGCCGGGACCCGGCCGCGAGCGGCACGTGGATCCGAACCAGACCACCGACCCCGCGCGGCCCTCGCTGCGCCGTTCGTGGCCCTGGTGGCTCGTGGTCGCCGTCGCGCTGATGGAGCTCGTCGGCCACGGTCTGATCCAGGCGCGCGTCCCGGAGCCCAGCGACTGGGAGCACGCGGCGGCGCTCGTCGACGAGCACTTCCAGCCCGGCGACACCCTGGCCGTCGGGCCCGATTGGGCCGACCCCCTGCTGCGCCTGCACTTCGGCGAGCACATCGGTCTGGCCGACGCCGGCAAGAGCGACCTGGCGCCCTTCGAGCGCCTCTGGGAGGTCAGCCTGCGCGGCGTGGCCAGCCCGTGGCGCCCGGTGGACATGGATCCGGCCTTCGAGGAGCGGGTAGGGCGCCTCACCGTCCGTCGCTTCGACCTCGGACCCAGCCCGGTCCGCTACGACCTCACCGCCCACGTGCGTGACGCGAAGGTCTTCCAGGGCGAGCGCCCCTGCGACTGGCGCACCAGTCCACCCACCGGCGGCGGCCTCGGCCGGGGTCCCTTGATGCCCAAGGGCCGCCACCACTGCGGGCCCCAGCCCTGGCTCTTCGTCGGTGAGACCGTCAACGAGGACCTGGAGCTCCAGCCGAGGCACTGCGTGTGGCAGCACCCGGTCGCCGGGATGCCGGTGCGCACCACCTACGAAGACATCCCGCTGGGAGACCGGCTGGTCCTTTATGCCGGGCTCTACAGCGAGCACGAGCGGATGGAGGAGCACCCGCCGGTCCAGGTGCGCGTCGAGGTAGACGGGGAACCGGTGGGCCAGATGACCCACCGGGACGGCGACGGATGGAAGCGCATCGAAGCGGCGATGCCCGAGCGCGAACGCGGCGACGTGTCCATCGTCGTCGAGGCCGCCGAGCCGCACCTGCGCACCCTCTGCTGGGCGGCGACCACCCGCGCCGGAGAGCGCCGATGAGACCGCGCATCGGCTGGCGCGACCACACCCTGGGCCTCGTGCTCGGGCTGGCGTACGTGATCTTGCTCTGGGCCACCGCCGGCGACCTGGCCATGGCCCGGGACGAGGGCTTCTACGTCCGCGCCGGCGAGTCCTATGCCGCGTGGTTCACGACGCTCTTCGAGGACTCGAGCGAGGCCCTGGACCCCGCCTTCATCGACGCCCGCTGGGAGTACAACCACGAGCACCCCGCGCTGATCAAATCCCTCTTCGCGCTCTCGTGGATCGCTCAGGAGAAGTGGGACGTCTTCCCCACCGACTCCATGGCCTTCCGCTTCCCCGCCATGGTCATGGCCGGGCTGCTGCTCTGGCTCATCTACATCTTCGGCGCCCGGGTCTTCGGGCGGCGCGCCGGCGTCTTCGCGGCCCTGGCGTTCGCCCTGGTGCCGCGGGTCTTCTACCACGCGCACCTCGACGCCTTCGACGTGCCCATCGTCCTGATGGTCACCCTCTGCGTCTACACCTACTGGCGGGGCCTCCGGAGCGCGTGGTGGACCGTGATCTTCGGGGTCGTCTACGGGCTCGCGCTGGCGACGAAGCACAACGCGTGGGTGCTCCCGGGCATCTTCCTGATCCACTTCGCCTGGATGAGCCTCGGTATCCGCGTGGACCGCAAGCGCGGCCGCCGGGTCTCCAGTCGGGTCTCGGTCCGCCCGTGGTGGATGATCTCCATGGCGCTCCTGGGCCCGCTGATCTTTATCGGCACGTGGCCCTGGCTGTGGCACGACACGCTCCCGCGCATCGGCTGGTACATCCGGTTCCACACCAGCCACGACTACTACAACATGGCCTACTTCGGCCGGAACTACTTCCGGCCGCCGTTCCCGGTCTCGTTCCCCTTCGTGATGACCCTCTTCACGGTGCCCCTGGCCACCTTGGTGCTGGCGGGCATCGGGCTGAAGCAGCGGTCGCTGGCGCTCCTCCCCTGGCGCCTCGCCGAGCGCATCGCGCCCGAGAGCGACGTGGCGCCGGACACCTCGCGGACCGACGTGCTCCTCGTGGGCGCGCTGCTGGCGCCGCTGGTGGTCATCGCGCTCCCCAGCTCGCCCATCTTCGGCGGCACCAAGCACTGGATCACCGCCTATCCTTTCCTCTGCCTCTACGCCGGCCTCGGGTTCTGGCGCGTGGTGGGGATCTTCCGTCAACGGTTGGGCCGGAAGCTCCCGCTCCCGGGCTACTCGGCGCCGGTCGTGGCCGCCGCCCTGCTCCTCGCGCCCTCGGCGCTGGAGACTATCCACAGCCACCCCTTCGGCCTGAGCCACTACACCTTCGCGGCCGGCGGCGTCCCCGGGGCGGCGGACCACGGGATGAACCGGCAGTTCTGGGGCTTCACGACCGGGAGCGTCCTCGACTTCTTGGTGGAGAAGATGCCCGGCGGCGGCACGGTCTACCTGAACGACACCACCTACGACGCCTGGCAGATGCTGAAGCGCGACGGGCGGATCCCCGACAACCTACGGCCCACCGCCGACCTCGCGCGGGCCGACTACGTGCTCGTGCACCACGAGCACCACTTCGCCGAGGTCGAGCACCAGGCCTGGGTCGCCTTCGAGTCGACGGCGCCGGTCCACGTCTTGACCTACGATGGGGTCCCCATCGTGACCATCTACGAGAACCCCCGGAGACGACGTTGAAGCCTCTACTGATCCTGGCCCTCGCCGTCGTCCTCGGCTGCGGCAGCGACGGCACCACCCTCGAGCAGAGCTGCGCCGGCGAGACGGTGCCGAACTGTCTCCCCTACGAGTACGCCGAGATCGTCTCCGCCGAGGTCACCCCGGAGCGGCTGCCCCTGGACGCGCTGGGCGAGGAGCTCTCCATCCGGGTGGTCTTCGACAAATGCGACGCCGCTCCGCGGGCCCACTCGGTGCCGCTCGTGGTCCGGGTCGGTGGCGACGACGAGGGCGCCGGCGCGTCGTTGGTCACGCTGCTCCAGCTCCGCGACGACGGCGAGACCGACGGCGACGCGGTGGCCGGCGACGGCATCATCGACGTCTCGGTGCCCAACCCCTTCTTCGACTCCACCGGGGTCCCGGCGAACACCGACGTCTTCCTGCGCTTCCAGACCCGCATGCCGCCCGACTGCAGCTCGGGGACCTGCATCGGCGGGACCTGCCAGAGCGAGGTGCTCGAGATCCCCTACCGGACCGGACCCAGCTCCTCGTAGACCCGGCGGCCGTCCCAACGACGACCGGGCGAGCGCTCGAGGAGCCCGGCGCAGACCGAATCGAGGTCACGCGGGACCTCGGGGACCAGCTCCCTGGGCGGCGTGGCCGCCAGACTCTGCTTGCGCACCAGGACCTCGGGCCCGCCGCCCTCGAAGGGTCGGTCGCCCAGGAGGAGCTCGAAGGCGACCACGCCCAGCGAATACCAATCGCAGGCGGTCGTCGGGGGCCGCGCGCCGAGCTCCGGCGCGGCGTAGGCCGCGCTGCCCAGATAGGCGTCCCGTCCCAGCGCGCCGCCGCGCTCCACGGCGAGGCCCAGGTCCAGGAGCACCGCGTGGCCCTCGACCACGTGGACGTTCTCCGGGGTCACGTCGAGGTGGAGCCAACCGGCGGCGTGGCAGGCCTCGAGACCCTCGGCGAGCTCCCGGAGGAGCTGTCGCAGTCGCCCGAGGCCCCGCTCGTCCGGCATCCCGTACGCCGAGTCGCCGACGTCGCGGAGCGGCTGGCCGAAGGCCATGGGGAGGTTCCGGCGAGGTGTGGTCTCGTCGCGCACCGGCGTGGGACCACGAACCCAGGTGCGCGCGTCGGGTCCCTCCGCGAGGTCCATGGAGTAGCCCCACCAGCCGTCTCCCTCGACCCACACCCCGGCCCCCACGACGCGCGGATGGTCCACCGCCGAGAGCGCCCCGAACTCCCGCGCCAGGGCTTCGGGACCGGTGCGGACCCGCTTCAGCGCGACCCAACGGTCGCGCTGGCGGTCGTAGGCGCGGACCACCTCACCGAAGGCCCCGGCGCCGATGCGCGGACCCAGACGAAACCGATGGGGCGACGCCGGCGCGCCGGGAGCGCTCAAGGGGTCGGCTGGGCCTCGGCCGAGAAGCACGCCTGGCGGTAGAAGCGCAGCTCCTCCACCGACTCGCGCACGTCGTCCATGGCGCGGTGGTTCCCGTGCTTCGCCGGACGCTTCGCGTAGGACTCCGGGGTCCAGCGGCGGCAGAGCTCCTTGACCGTCGAGACGTCGACCAGCCGGTAGTGGAGGAACTCGTCGACCTTGGGCATGTAGCGGCAGAGGAAGCGCCGGTCCTGGTGGACCGAGTTGCCGCACAGCGGCGACTGGCCGATCTCGCAGTGCTCCTGGAGGAACGCCATGATCTGCGTCTCCGCCTCGGCCTCGCTGACGGTGGAGGCGCGCACGCGGTCGGTGAGCCCGGACTCGCCGTGGTGGCGGGTGTTCCACTCGTCCATGCCCGCCAGCAGCTCGTCGCTCTGATGGACCACCAGGTCGGGCCCCTCGGCGATCACGTTCAGCTCGCCATCGGTGACCAGGACCGCGATCTCGATGATTCGTTCCTTGTCGGGATCCAGACCGGTCATCTCCAGATCCATCCACACGAGCGGTGCGCCGGGCATCTCCGGGGAATACCACGAACCCGTCGGCCCGGCATCGTCACCGGGGCAGGGCGCCTCGGCGGCCGGAAAGCCCGCCCCGGGGCGGGCCGACGCACCCCCGCGCGCGGCTGTCCCCATCTCGCCACGGCGAGGGTCGAGAATGTCGTGTTCACCGTCTCAGCGGCATTTTTGGAGTCTTTGGCAAGCGATTTGCTCTCTCCAGCGGCATGATCGCTCGCTCCCTCACCCTGGTCGCCGCGCTCGCCCCGCTCTCGGCCTGCAGCGGCGCCGTCCGCTCCGAAGGCACCGCCGCTCCCAGCGCCGTCGAGCCCAGCGCCGTCGAGCCCAGCGCCGTCGAGCCCAGCGCCGACGAGGTCTCGCCCAAGGGCCGCGGCAACGAGGCCCGCGAGCCCGCCGAGCCCGAGGTCGTCGCCGATTGCGAGGGCGACCTTCCGGTCTTCGCCGATGGCGCGCGCACCGAGGCCAGCGTCTGCGCGGAGAGCGAGAGCTTCACCCCGGTCTCGCTGAGCGACGAGTGGACGCCGCAGCTCTTCGACGAGGACCCGAGCCTCGGCGCGCGGGGCCGGCAGCCCTACCGCGAGACCTACCTCGCCCTGGCCAACGAGCGCTTCGACGAGATGAACGATCCCAACAGCGAGCGCCGCTATCTCGAGCTCTACGGGATCTTTCCCACCCCGAGCCTCCTCGCGGCGCGCCTGGGCGACGACGAGCGCCACGCCTGCCACGACGCGATCGACGACTCGGCCCTCGAGGGCTTCGACAGCACCATCCGCTTCCGCTGGGACCCGGAGATGCGCGGTCGCTTCGCCCGTCGCCACGAGCGTCGCGAAGCTCACCTCGAGCGCATCTTGGAGAGCGAGGACGACCTCGACGAGCCGGCCGACCTGGCGGAGCACCCCGAGTACGACGACTTCTACGAGCGCTACGTGAGCTCCCGGAACGCCTACGAAGCCCTGCGTACCACCCAGCGGCACCTCGAATGCGATGGGCTCCTCGAGGAGGGTCACTTCGAAGAGGGCGCCCTCGACGGCCCCACCATGCGCGCGCTCCGCGCCTTCCAGCGCAAGGAGATGATCGTCGGCCGCGGCCACCTCGATCCCGAGACCGCCGCCGCCCTCGCCATGGACAGCCGGGAGCAGGACTTCCGCGCCGTGCTCCGGATGCTCCGCGAGCGCGTGGTCGACGCCACCGGCCTCATCGAGGACGGCAGCGCCAGCCACGAGTACGGCCGGGTCCTCGGCCGGCAGCTCGATCCCCCCGAGATGCGCTTCACCAGCCGGCAGCCGGCGGCGCCGAACGGCGCGCCCGACCGCATCTCCGCGGCCACCGAGGCCGCCGCGCGCGCCCTCGGACTCACCAGCCCGGAGGCTGCCCGGGAGCGACTCGCCGACCTGCCCGAGCGCGTCGCGCTCCCGCTCCCCGAGGTGCCCGAGTACCGCACCGAAAACGGCGACCAGATCCTGTGGGCCGAGGTCCACACCGGGGATCCCGCGCGCCGCTACGACGCCGGGTCGGGGGAGGCGGTTCGGCCGGTGGTCACCCTCTGGACGATGGACGGCGACGACCCGGTGGCGTTGATTCGTTGGCCCACCACCGTGGGTGGCTTCAAGGAAGCCAAGAACTCCGCCGGCCACAACGTCACCCGTCACTTCCCCTCGCCCACGGGGCGCTTCGTCTGGAAGGACGTCGTCGCCAGCCCGGCGTGGCTCGCGCCCCCCTCGACCCCCGACGAGGTCCTGACCCTCGGCCAGGGCTCCAACTGGCGGCCCAACCACGACCTGATCGGTCCCGGCTACGAGTCCGCCTACGGCCTCGCGATGATCATCCACGAGAAGCCCCGACAGGTCGACGGCGAGGACGGGGAGAGCACCACCGACTACCTCGACCAGGGCATCCGGAGCCACGGCTCGGTGAGCTACCACTCGATCACCCACGGCTCGAGTCACGGTTGCCATCGCCTCTACAACCACCTCGCCGTGCGGCTGGCGGGCCACCTCGTCGCCCACCGGCAGCACGTCCGCCACGGCAACGAGGAGGTCCGCTTCCATCGGGTGATCCGCCACGCCGGCAAGACCGCCGACGTCAGCGCCGACTCGCGCGGGTACTTCTACGAGATCCAGAACCCGGTGCCGGTGCTGGTCCTGGAGGGGCGCGCCGAGGGACCCAGCGACGAGCCCGCCATGGACGAGGCGCTTCGGCCCAGCGCCGAGGGCTGACGCTCGCAGAAAGCGGCCCGACGGAAAACGAAAGGCGCGCCCGCTGGGGCGCGCCTTTCTCGCATGAGGGCGGCTCTCTCTCCCGCCCTCGCGCTCGGAGACCCCTACGTTTGCGGGGGAAACTGACGGCCCGGCGGCCGGTCCAGCGGGTTCCCCAGCCGGTCCACCGTTCGAAGCGACGGGAATCGACACCACCTCGGCCCACTCGGTGAGCTTCAGGTCGTAGCGCTCCATCGCCTTGCACTGGGTCGCCCAGAGGGTCCGCAGGTACCCGCTGAACGCCCCCCGCTGCTTCGCGGAGTGGGTCATCGCCTGGACGGCGTCGACGTACTCGGGGGCGTCCTCGACGATCAGGGTGATGAACGTCGAGCGAGTGCAGTGGGTGGTCAGCACCCGGGCGCCGACCATGCGGGCGTCCCGCTTGATCTGCCTCCGCGTCGTCTCCTGCGACCGTGCCCGCCGGGCGTCGACGGCGGAGGGGATCAGGTAGTCGTCCGCTCGAGGAGCCCGGCCATAGAGGGCAGGGAACCCTTCGCGGCGCCAGCGCTCGACGGCGGCGGCGAGGTCGCGGTGAACGGGGATCGCCCGCTGCAGGCCGACGCCATCCTTGTCTTCCTTCAACGTGCCGCTGAGCTGCTTCGAGATGGTCAGCCGCGGCGTGGGCTCGGCCTTCCAGTCGAAGTCGGACCAGCGGAGCGCTCCGATTTCGTCGACGCGGGCCCCGGTGTGGAACGCCACCACGTAGAAGATCTGATCGTGTGCCGCGATCCGGTTGTCGGTGCAGAGGGCCCGCGCCTCGTCGCGGCGCCAGTGCGGGCGAGGACGCTTCACCTTCTTGGGGACGTCGCGCGAGTCGAGGTCCCGGAAGGGCGACCGCCAGTGGTGGCCGAGCTCCCGGCTGAGGTGCTTCTCAGCGCCGCGCATGCACTGGGCGGCCACCGCGTAGATGTTGAAGACGGTGTTCGCGCTGAGCGCCTTCCCGGTGCTCTCGCTCCGGCGAGTGTCGAGCGACCGGATCCACCCGCGCACCTGGTCGGCGGTCAGGTCGGTGATCTCGATGTCGCCGAGGTCAGGAACGAAGTGCTGCTCGAGGCGCTGGCGCTCGTCGCGGAGGCTCTTGGGCGGGTTGCGCGACTCGGCGCGCCCATCGAGCCACATGGCGACGAACATCGCGACCGTGAGCCGCTGGACGCGCTGGCGCTGCTTCGGAGGGACGAACGTCCCCGCGTCGCGGTCGCGCTCCCACTGCCGGCGGAGACGGGTCGCCTCACGCTGGCCGCCCTCGACCGCCGTCTCGTACTGGCGGCCGTCGATCTTGATGTAGGCGAACCAGGTGTCGCCGACCTTGCGGGTTCCGGGGTACCGGCGGGCCATCAGCTCGCCTCCCGGTTCGCGTTCGCGTTGATGAAGGCGTCCAGGTCCTCGCGGCGAACCCGCCACTGGTGCCCCACCCGCGACGCGCGGAGCTCCCCGGAGTTGATGAAGGCGGTGACGACCTTCCGCCCGACACCGAGCTCCTTCGCCACCTGAGCGATGCTCCGCATGGGCTCGCGGATGCCCTCGATGCGAGCGGCGAGTTCCTGCAGGCCCGCCGCCGTCAACTTCTTCAGCGCGGCCACCTCGAACCGGGTGGCCAAATCGGTCAGCTTCGCGTCGTAGGTCATGACGCCTTACCAGCGGGTAGGGGGCGGCCACGAACGTCGTCTCGGTACCCATCGCAGAGCTGCGAGAAATCGGCGCCGCTGATGATGACCACCACCGTGTAGCCGGCGCTCGGACCGGACTCGGGGTAGCTGGCCACGGCAAGCACGGTCCCGCCCGCGGCCTCCGCGGCCGCCGTCATGAGGGGGATCCGAGCTTCCATCGGCTCGTTGACCATGGGGTGGTTGTCGAAGAGCGCGACCTCCCCGCCGTCCATGCTGATCGTGCCGCCCCGGCTCTCGAAGTAGTCCACGTTGGCTTCGCGGGCGAGGTTCTTGGCGGTGGCTTCGTAGTTCTTGGTCGTCTTCATGATGCCTCTCTGGTTGTTGGGTTGGCTGGACTCCGCCGCACGGCGACGGTCGGTCATCGGGTCACCTCGTTCAGCGCGGCGCAGAGGCGAGCGGAAACGTCGGCGACGGCGTCGGTGAAGTCGAGGCCTTCCACGTGGGAGGCCCGGAACCAAGCGAGCTGGCGAACCAGGTCGGCGACGCTCACGACCCACAGCTCGCGCCACGCGCCGGGGTAGGTCATCCGCTCACAGGTGGCACCGAGCACGAGCCCGGCGAAGGTCCCGGCGGCCGAGCCGCCCTGGTCGCTCTCGCGCGTGTGGTAGTCGCCGATCACGTTGCGCAGCGCCTCGTTGCCCTCCCGGGCGAGGAACGCTTCGCAGATGGCGAGCGTCTGGACGGCGCTGCATTCGGAGTCGAGGCCGCCGGATTCGAGGGCGCTCCAGGTGAAGCGGAGGATGCACTCGAGGGTGTCGCCGATGTCGCTGTCCTCGACCGTCTGCAGGGCGACGTGGCCGGCGACGAGGTCGTGGCCGCGGGCGTCGATGTACTCGCGGAAGAGCTCCGCGGTCGGGTGGCCGATGTTCTCGCAGATCCAGGTCAGCTCGTCGGCGAACCAGTCGGCGGTGATGGCCGCCGTCGTGGTCGTCGTGGCGGTGGCCGGCTCCGGGGTCTCGGAGGCGATGACGTTGGCCATCGCCTCGCGCATCACCTCGGCGCAGCGGCCATTGTCGGTGAGGTCGAAGATGGCCGGGGCGGTGTCGAGGGTGTCGTTGGTCGTTTGGGGTCGTTCGGCGGTCATGGTGAGGTCTCCTGTGTCCCGTTAGGACTCGATGGGACACCACAGACCTAGCTGTGCGTGCAGCGCCTGTCAACACTTAGTCTCAAATATCCGTTGCCTTCAACCCCGCCCGCTTCGCTACGTACCCAGCCAGCCACTCCGCCCGCCTCAACGCTTCCTCCCGGGCTCCGGCATCCTCTGAACGGATCTGCTCCCGGATACGATGGGGTTCCCGGTACAGAGGATGGGCGAGCGAGACGCGGATGAAGGTGCGCGCCACGTTGCCGATCTGCTCGTCGCTCGCCCCCTCCCCCTTGGCGCGGAGGAATGCCAAGGCAGCGTCTAGCAGCTCCTCGTCATCCCATTCGGGCTTGCTGGGGTAACGAGTGTCGACCCATCGGCCCTCGCCGGCTTTGGGAGCCTTGAAAGCTTCGGGATCGTTGGGCTCCCACAACGCACGGTGGGTTCCCAGCTGATCGAGGTAGTCGCCGGAATCGGCCTCAAAGAAGCCGGGCTGCAGCTTGAGCCGAGACATGGCCAGCGTGATCGCATCACTGCCCACCTGGCGGTTGCCCTTCATCAGTCGGGACAGGTAGCTGCGACTGATCCCCAGCACCCGCGCGACCTTGGCTTTCCATCCGTACCCGCCGCCGAGTTCTTCGCCGAGCGCGTCGACGAGCTCAAGGTAACGGCGGGTACGGTGGGCTCGGGCCTGCTCTGAGTCGTCCATACCGAAGCGTAGCTGACCGCCGACCTTGAGACCAGGCGCGATTCAGGACGCACTGGGCATCGTTGCCAAGTGCGACCAGCTGAGCTAGGCTGGACATATGGCCTCCCACCTCCGATTCGCCGAATGGGTTGAATGGACCGGCTGGTCCGTCCGCCGCCTCGGATCCGCCCTCTCCTGCTCTCCCTCGTTCATCACGATGATGGCTCGGGGAAGCCACAAGCCCGGCAGGGCTCTCGCCTCTCGTATCGAGCGAGTCAGCGCGGCGTGGCCCGAGGGCCCGCTCCGGGTGGCGGAGTGGGACCCGGTCCCCGACCACATCGAGATCCCCACCGGGGAGGCCGCGTGACCCGCGCGCACCTACTCCTCGCCCGATGTCTGCAGGCCGACGGTCTGGACGCGGAGGGGCTCCGACAGCAGCTCACGCGGTCCGGCTGCCCCGTGGGGCTGATCACCGTCGAGATGCTGATCGCCGGCCGCCTCGTTCCGGGCGAGCGGCTGCGGCGAGCCATCGACGCCTACGTGGCCCGCGGCGCGGTGGAGCACCGCCGCGGATGGCCGGCGTGGTCCATCCCCGATCGCCTTTGGGACGCCCCTGTCCCCGACGAGGCCGCCTGAGCGGCGAAAGGACTCCGATGCCCTACCGCAAGTTTCACCCCCCGATGATGTGCTTCCACGACCCCGAGAACCCGCACCCGCTGGTTCAGCGTGAGGAGTGCCCCCGCGACGTCGAGGTGACGATCCTCGCGTCGACCGTGCTCGCGCACCCCGCCCCGGCCGGCGGCGGTCGCCAGGTCTATCCGGGCGAGACCGTGATGGTCTCCGCGCCCGTTGCCGCCGACCTGATCGCGCGTGGCCTCGCGGAGGCTGCCGCCTGAAACGCCGAACGCCCCGGGCGACCAGACCCGAGGCGTTCCTTCTATCCGAACCCCCATCACGAGGAACGAACCCATGAACACTAGCCCTCTCTCCCCCGCTCTGCAAGCCCGCTGCGGCGAAGCGCTCGACATCACCCGCGCGGCGCGGACGCTGCGCGAGCTCGGAATGCACCGCGAGGCAGCGTTGATCGAGCGGCACTTCGAGACGCTCCGGTGGTACCGAGCCCGCATCGGCGAGGTGTCGGTGTGAGCCCCGAGGACCGCAACCGACGGTACGTCCGCCGGGCGTTCGACGCGGAGGTCGAAGCCGCCCACGTCGCCGGGCGTGGCGGCCGCAACACGACCCTGCATAGGTCCGGTTGCCGCTGCTTCGAGCTCTCCAACGCCATGCCCTCCGAGCTCAGTCGCGACGAGGTGCGGGCGGCGCTGCTCGAGGCCGCCGGTGCGGCCGGACTCCCGCCCCGCGAGGCGCGGGCAACCCTTCGCAGCGCGGAACGGCGCATCGGCGACAGCCGGGCCCGCCTGCCTGCTCTTCACGTCGACCCGGGGGCGGCCCCCATCGACTTCGCAGCCCTTCGGAGGCGCATCGAGAACATGAAGGCGACCGAACACCGCGACGAGGCCAAGCGGCCGCCCCGAGGCGAGGTCCGCTATCTCTGGGAGCACTGCAAGCCGGTGCCCCTTGAGGTGCTGGCCGAGCTCTCCGGGAAGCCCCGGCCCAACATCGACGCCCGGCGCGTCGGCGACCTGGTTCGCTACCTCCCCGACGACGTGGCCTTGCCGCCGTGGGGCGACTGGTGGCGGCGCACCGGCCACCGAGTCGTGATTCCGCTCCGGGACCACCGCGGCGAGATCGTGACCCTGCACGCCCGGGCGGGCCGAGCGGCCGGGAACTGCCCCAAGCAGTTCGGGCCTCGGGGCTACCAGGTCCGGGGGACCGCGATGGCGAACGCGATCGGGGTGGATCTCCTCCGGGGCGACGAGTTCACCCGCGACTACGTGGCCCACGCTGGCGTGGTCATCACCGAGGGCACTCCGAGCTGGCTCGCCTGGGCGACCAACTGGGGTGGCGCGTTCGAGTCCGAGCCCGCGTGCTTCGCCTACTACTCGGGCACGTGGTCGAAGGCTCACGCCGACGCCATCCCCGACGGCGCCCGGGTGCTGCTCGATCCCGACTACAACGAGGCGGGCCAGCGGATGGCGCGAGCGGTCGTCGAGACCCTGGGCGCCCGCGTCGACCTGCACGTCACCAAGACGAGAGAGGTGGCCTGATGGGCGACCATGACCAGCGGGAGCCCGGGCAGCCGGTGGACTCTGAGCCGGTGGCGAGTCTAGATCGCCGCCGTCGGCTCAAGGCGCTCGAACGCGTGGCCGAGGCCGTTGAGCGAGACGAGCCGGTGGGGCCGGAGATGACTCGTGACCTCCACACGGGCGGCAATCTCTCCCCGGTGCCCGACATCCTACGGAGGCCGCTCCGCACGATCGGCGAGGCCGGCGACGACTGGCTTCGGTGTCGACCGCCCGACCGCGATCACCTTCTCATGCGCGAGGGCCGCGGCGCCCTGAACCAGGGGGCGGTGGGGATGCTCGTCGGCCCCGGAGGGCGCGGCAAGTCGTGGCTGCTGTGCCAGCTCGCGCTGAGCGTGGCGACCGGCCGCGACTGGCTCGACTACTTCGAGGTGGTGCGCCCTGGCCGGGTGCTCCTCGCTCTCGCCGAGGAGGACGGACACGAGATCTGGCGGCGCCTCTACTGGGCCGCTCGGGCGATGAAGCTCACCGACGAGGAAGCCGACGCGGCGGCGGCGAACATCGTCCCCTTGCCGCTGCGAGGGACGCCCGTGGGCCTCGTCGAAGGCGAGAACCGGTCGGTCGGTCCGACGGCCGCGTTCCACGCCCTGCGCGAGCAGCTCGGGCGAGACGACTACCGCCTCGTGGTGCTCGACCCTCTGGCCCGCTTCGCTCCCGACGTCGAGAGCAACAACGCCGCGGCCACCGCTGCCGTCCAGGTGGTCGAGGAGCTCACCAAGGGGCCAGGTCACCCGACCGTGATCGTCTGCCATCACTCCAACAAGGAGAGCCGCAAGACGGGCTCCGAGGGTGGTCCGGGCATGAACCGCGGTGTGACCGGCCTCCACGACGCCGCCCGCTGGGAAGCCCAGCTCCTCGGGAAGGGCGAAGACGATCTCGCGTTGAAGCTGAGCAAAGGCAACTACGTGCCGCCGGGTGGCGAGCCGATCCCGCTCGAGCGGCGGGATGGCGAGTACGGCTTCATTCGCGCCATCGACCCCGAGGTGCGGGCGGAGCGAGCCGCAGAAGCGGAGGCCGAGAAGCTGCGGCCCATCAAGCAGGCGATCCGCAAGATCATCTCAGCCAACCCCGAGTGCACGAAGGGAACCGTGGTCGACCTGGCCCCCCATGGGAAGCCCGCGGTGACGAAGGCGCTCAAGCTGATGATGCTCTCGGGCGAGGTGGTGAACGTGGGCGAGGAGGGCGAGCGCAAGGCCTGGAAGCTGGTGCTCTCGTGAGCCTGGGGTCCGTGGGTCCGACTGGGTCCCGGCTGGGTATCGGACCCACCTCCACGTGTCCTGGGTCCTGGGTCCCGTCCCCTATAGGGGGACCCAGACCAGTAGACCCAGAGCAGACCCGGCAAGAGACGTTGAAGCGTCGGACCCAGCACCTACCCTCTCCGCTCCTGCATTCGTGACCACACGGTCACTCTTTGCGCCTGCCCCCCCTCCATCCGGGTGGCAGAACGCACCCGCGGCTGACCCAGCCGCCCACCTGGCCAGTATTCGTGAACGATTCCGCGGAAAGCCTGCGGGCATCCAACCCGCCCAACGCTCCCCAGCACCCCACGCCGCCCAGCCTGGACAGCACCCATGAGCGATTCGCACCCCGTGCGGACCAACCATCCCGACGAGACACGCGACGAGGTGGCCCGCCTCATCGCCGAGGGGCTCAGCATCCCGAAGGCCGCCGAGGCCGCCGGTGTCCCCCGACGCACCGCGTACGACTGGAGCCGCACCCCCGAGTTCCAGCTCCGCATCGCGGCGCACCGTGAGGGACTCGAGACCCTGGGCAGCCTGAGCAACGCCGCCCTCGCGGCCAAGCTCCCGGCCTTCACCGACGCGCTCGTCGCCATGGTCGAGAGCCCCGACACGCCGCCCGAGGTCCGGCTCAAGGCCATCCAGTGGGCTCACGAGCGCTTCGCCCCTCAGCGGGCCCCAGAGACGCCCCAGGGCCCCGGAGCGTCGCCGGTGCAGGTCCTCTTCGCCAACGCCGTCAGCGCGCCGCCTGAGCTGCGCGAGGCGAAGATGTTGGAGGCCAAGCAGACCATGAGCCGGTTGGCCCTCGAGGCGTACGGTCTGAGCGCCCCCGTCGAGGCCGAGGCCGGCGAGGAGGGCGACCGATGAGCATCCTCGCGCCCTATCAGATTCCTATCGTCCAGTGCCCCGCCCGGTTCGTGGCCTTCGAGAAGGGCCGTCGCATCGGTGGCTCGTTCGCGGTGGGCCTGCGCGCCGCCCTGCGGGCCCGGAAGGGCATCCCTCAGCACATCTTCAGCGCCAGCGCCGACCAGGCTGCCGACCTCCTGGCCATGGCCGCCACCCATCTCGAGGTGCTCGACCGGCTCGACCCGGACCCCGACTCCCGGGTGGTCGACGTGCTGAACACCACCGTGCGCCTGGCCAACGGGGTGGAGCTCCGCAGCTACGCCGACAACCCGCGTGCAGCGCGCGGCGCCGCTGGGGACGTGACCCTCGACGAGTTCGCCTTCAGCCGTGACGCCGCGGCGATGTGGGGCGCCGTGAAGGCCGTCACCGATGCGACGCTCAAGCGGCCCGAGGGCTACCGGGTGACGGTGGTCACCACGCCGTGGTCGGAAGGCAGCCTCGCCCATCGGATGTGCCAGGGCGACGGGAGCGACCGGGACGCCTACCGCCGCTGGGCTCGCTTCCACACCAGTCTCACCGACGCGGTGGCGCAGGGCTTCCCCCGCTCCATGACGCCTGAGGAGCAGGCCGCCTACGTCGAGCAGCTCCGCGACGAGACCGCCGACGATGAGACCTTCCTCCGCGAGTACCAGCTCAAGTGGGGGTCCGGTGAGGGCCAGCTCCTGAGCTTCGAGCTCCTGAACCGCTGCCGCTACGAACCCAGCGAGCTCGCCGAGGCGCGCGCCGCCGACACGGGCCGCACGTTCGCCGGAGTCGACATCGGGCGCCGCCGACACCGGACAGCCATCGCCAAGGTGCAGCGGAGCGGTGACATGCTCTTCGCGCTCCCGGTGGAGACCATGAAGGGCACCGAGTTCAGCGTGCAGGAGGACGCCATCGGCGCCGCCATCGTGGCCGGCGCCCAGCGGTGCCACATCGACGCGACCGGGGTGGGCATGGCGTCCGCCGAGGCGCTCGAGAAGCGCTTTCCCGGCAAGGCTCGCGGCTTCATGTTCACCGCGCCGCTCAAAGCCGAGATTGCCACCGGTCTCAAGCTGGCTCTCGAGACGGGTCGATTGCGGCTTCCCTTCGACCGCGAGTTGCTCTCCGACCTCGCCTCACTGCGCCGCCGGCTCACCGGAGCGGGCAACGTGGTGTACGAGGCCGACGAGGGCCCCGCGGGCCACGCCGACCGGGCCTGGGCGCTCGCTTTGGCCGTCCACGCCGCGTCGATGCCCACCTCGGAGGCTGGCGCGTCGTGCACTCGGAACCCGGCGCGGGCCGAGTCGGCGTCGATGATTGGCGCCCTCTTTGGTCATCGGTCGCCGAAGGGCCTGTTCTGATGGTCATTTTCTCCACAATGGACCCTAAAGGGACAAAGACTCGCATTGCACTCGGGCGACTGAATCGGAACGCTTAGAGTCATGGCGAACGACGACCGTCCCGACATCGAGCAGGCCATGCGGACCCACCGCGAGGCACAGGCCAAGGTCCGCACCATGAGCGACGCGGCGCGCGACCCCAGCCGATACGCGGACCTCTCACCCGAGGCGCAGGCCCGCAAGAAGCTCGCCGATGCGGAGCTGGCTCGCCGGACCACTCTGGATGACCGGATGGCGCTCCTCGACGTCGCTCGCGCCTTCGAGGCCGACACCCGG
Source organism: Myxococcales bacterium UBA1660 (assembly GCA_002320815.1). GTDB lineage: Bacteria > Myxococcota_A > Polyangia > Polyangiales > Houyiibacteriaceae > UBA1660. The sequence goes on along the minus strand of DCLA01000118.1, from coordinate 67,938 downwards.
ACCCAGCAAGCGTCGGTTCTGAGCGAGGAGGACTTCGAGCCCCACGAGGCTGACGAGGACTTCATCGACGCGGACCTCGAGCTGCAGGACCGGGGCGAGCGGAACAAGGCCAAGCGGTCCCGCCTCGTCGCCGCCAAGGTGCGGGGCGCTCGCCACCACCAGCATCAAAAGGATCTGCACTCGGCGATGCGGCGGGCCGCTGGGACCCTCTCGGAGGCCGAGGACGGCACCATCGGGTTCGCTCAGCTCACGCACGAGTCCATTGCCGTCGAGGGCGGCAAGCGCGCCAACGCGGCCACCGGGAAGGCCTGGCGGGCCATTTGGAAGGCGACCCCGGCCGTACGGGCGCAGCTCATCGAGGAGATGGGGAAGCACGACCCCGGCGCCGCCCGCGCCCTGGACCGCGAGATCGAAGCGCGGAGCCCGAAGGCACAGCGCAGCGGCCAGGCCGGCGGCTCCGGTCAGGTGGTCACCCGGCAGGCGCAGCGCCCGACGCCCACCCTCTCCGCCCAGGAGCGCGTCGCCGCCGCGAAGTGCTTGGAGCTCTTCCGGGACCTTGCCGACAGCCCGGAGCTCACGTTCGGCGAAGCCCGTCGACTCATGCAACGCGACGAGGTCCGGGCCGCGGTCGACGACCTCTTTGGTGCGCGGGCCGCCGGACTCCTCCGGCAGTCGCACCGTCCCGCGGAGGCTCTCATCCGGGGCGACTTCGGCGACTGGCCCACGCTGGTCCGAAGCCAGAAGGTCAGCGCCTCCGAGCTCGAGGCGGTGGGCCGGCTGTGCATTCGCAACGCGGCCGCGAAGATCGCGAAGCGGGGCCGATGACGTTCGGCGGTCAGGCAATGGTGCCCGACCTCCACCAGGCCCCCCGCTCCGGCTGCCTGGGCGGCGTGTCGGGGCAGGGGGCCGATACTCTTCGGGCGGGTCCGCGAGCCCTCCCAAGCCCGCGGTCCGGTGATGTGGCGCGGGGCTGCAATCCTCCCTCCGGTCGGCCAGGGCTTGGCGGGCCGGAGGGAGCGCAGCGCTATCGACTTCGGGCGGCGCCTCTGCCGCCCTGGGGCATGAGTTCTCCGACTCGGGATCCGTCTCGGGCCCCCGCCAGTGTCTCACCCGAGTCCGCTGGCGGGGGCTTCTGAGCCATGACCTGGGACGTTGTCCAGTCGCTCGGGAGCGGCCCCCTCGACTTCCGAGTCGTGATCGAGGGCCTGCCCCTCATCTTCTGCACCGAGGGCCTCGAGCCGGGCACTCAGGCCGACGGCCGGGTGCGTGTCTGGGGCCTCGACCGGTCTACGATCGCCTGGGAGGAACGAACCCACCTGGTGGATCCGGTGGGCAAGGTGACGGGCTTCCGGCTCGCGCTGCGCGACACCGCGAACGTGGTCGAGGAATGGGCCACGCTGCTGTTCACCAAGCGGCCCTCGTTCGTCGGCTACGTCGATCAGGCGGTCATCGAGCGGACGGACACGAGCTTCACCCTCTCCACCGTCGGCGGGCTCAACCTCGGCGACACCCTTCACGTTGGCGCGGAGGCCATGCGGATCACCGGCGCGTCCGGTCGCGTTGTCACCGTCGACCGGGGCATCTGGGACACGCAGCCGGTGCGCCACGCTCGCACCGTCGGCGAGGACCTGATCGAGGTCGAGGCAACGAACGTCGCCGTGTCGACCATGGGGCGCCGCGTCTGGGTCTACGCCCACGGCGCCGGGGAGTCCGCCGTCTCCGAGCTCGGGACGCTCGTATACAAGGGCGTGGTGGGGAAGGAACCCCGCGAGTCGAGCCCCGGCCAGTGGTCGATCCCCGTCGACGCGATGACGAAGATCCTCGACCAGGACCTCGCGGTCAGCACCGGCGAGATCCGCCTCCGCGGCATCACCTACGGGCGCGAGGGTGGGGGGCTCAAGATCCTCCTCCGGCAGCGCGACACGAACGACACCGACGGCGCCATCGAGCATGACGCCGCGATCCAGCTCTTCGGGCACTGGGATACGCAGAGCGAGTTTCTCACCGCGCTTCAGGCCTACATCGACGTGGCTACCTCCGGGTGGGAAACGGAGTTCGAGGCGGTTGGGACTCCCGCCGGCCGCTGGACCATCCAGGCCCGCACCGGCTCCGCCGTTCGCTACCCCGAGGCCTACGCCATTTCGGACGTGGACGGCGAGGCGCAGGGGATGGTCGGCCAAACCGGGACGTTCCGGGCGACGATCACGACCGCCGACACGTTCCAGCTCGGATGGATCGTCGAGGGCTCCGAGCACCTCCGGCGCGTCCCGCGGCACTCGTGGACCCAGCGGCTGCACAGCGCGAATCGCCTCTCTGACGCCTCGTGGGAGAGCGCCTTCGCCAACGCGCCGCGCTTCGGAAACGACGCCCCCAGTCACCTCGGGTCGGACCTGTACCTCTACGGCGCCGAGGAGGCGCTTGCCGGCGACTCCCTGAGCATCCAGGGTCACGCCTTCGAGATCACCGAGGTGGACCCGGCGGAGGGCCGCGTGCGGGCTCACAGCGGCTTCGCGGATGGAGCGCTCCAGCTCCCGTCGGACGTCGAGCCGCGGGTGTGGTCGGGCGACCAGGTCCCCGACCTGCGGATCACCTCCATCATCGGCGGGGAGACGAACCTCGGCGGCTTCATGTCGGCGCTCGTGGCTCAGAGCCTGGACCGCACCGGCGAGCCGGGGATCCCCTTCCTACGTGACGATGACTTCGACGTCGCCACCTTCGAGGCCATCACCGCCGCCATCGCTGGTGAGGCGCCGTACCTCCAAGCGCGGTCCTACGCGTTCCACGAGTCGATCACTCTCCGCGAGCTCCTGACCCACGAGCTCCGCTTGCACGGCGCCTACCTCTACCTGACGGCCGACTGGAAGCTCGGCGCGAAGCGGCTCGCCGCTCCCGTGAACCCGGACCACGACATCACAGCCGCCATCGACCGGCGGACCGACGAGGGGTTCGGCGCGGTGGACCTCTCCACCGACGTCGTCAACGTGGTGGAGATCCGCACCGGCTACGTGGTCGACGAGGACGGGAAGGGCGAGTTCAAGGGCGACCAGTTCCGCATCCACGAGACCCGGTCGCAGTCGCGCTCGCGCATCCGCCGGCAGATGGACATCGCCACGCCCATCGTCTCGAGCTCGACGATCACCCGGCAGGACGCCCAGCGGATCGCGAGCCCTTACATCGCGATCCTTGGGCAGCCCTTCCAGGTGATCACCCTGCCGGTGATGCGGTCGGCGTATCCGGTCCTCGTCGGCGACACCGTCAGGTTCAGCACTCCCCAGCTCCCCGACGACGGGCGCCGCGGCATCGACAACGCCCTCGCCCTCGTGGTGGGCCGGAAGTGGAACCCATCCGCCCCGGGCGGCCAGCTCACCCTGTTCCGCACGCTGGAAGACTTCGGGTCCTACGCGCCGAGCGCAAAGGTCACCGGGTGGAGCCTCACCGGCGGAACGACGGAGTTCACGCTGGCGACCGCCGCGCGCGAGTACGGGCCGGAGGGCACCTCAGATGCGGGATTCTTCTTCGCCGACGACGAGGTGACGCTCACCGAATGGGCGACGAACGGCCGCGTGTACCGCGGCAAGGTCACCGCCGTGACGGCGCCGCTGTTCGGTCCGGGGGCGATCTCCATCGCCTTCCAATGCCCGCTCCCGTCGTTCTCCTCGAGCACCTGGACCCTCGAGCTCCCGCTCCACCAGATCGCGACGGCCGCTCAGCGCGAGTATGGCTACGTCGGCGACTACTTCGGGCAGCTCAGCACCAGCGAGCCGAGCTCCCGCGTCGGGCCTTAGTCCCTGTAGCCGTAGAGCTCAGCGATGATGAATCGCGCGTTCTCCGTCACCCGGCGCAGAACCTCTCGGGACCCGAGCCCCTTGGGCATGAGGGTTCCCTTCGCGGCCATCTCAAGTGCCTTGACCACGACCTCGCCGGGAACGTCCTGGGGGATGGTGAGGGGGACCGATACGTCGTCGCTCATGCGCGGAGCGTAGCCGGGCGACCGCGCGGCGCCGTACGCCGATCGAGGTAGGTACGCCCAGAGGCTCAGCGAGCACCCTGGGGCATGAACAACGCAGAGATCCTCCTTGCGCTCGCCTTCGTCGACGCGGCCTTGGCCCTCTTGGTGATGCTCGCGATCCTGTCGGTTGCGGTGAGCGCCGCGCGCATCGCGAAGGACACGGCCGCGATCCGGGAGTCGGCTCGGCGGGCCGCTGACGCCGCCCTGCAG